>NZ_JBICYQ010000015.1:0-286868 GCF_043201055.1 Streptomyces sp. NPDC048338 | reverse complement strand
TCAGTGAGCGGTGTCCTGGGGCTTCGGATCCAAGGCGGAGGAGAGAGGCATGGCGGAGCCATGCCGACCGACGACAACGCCGGAGACGGAGTCGCAGGACACCGCGAGCCCGGCAAGACCGGCAGGACGCCCCCTGAGGGGTGTCCTGCCGATCGGGCCGGACTCAGCCCAGCTTCGCCGCCTGCGCGTCGACCACGACCTTCGGCAGGGTCTTGACGGTGCCGGAGAAGCTGATGGTGGAGAACGACGCGAGCGTGTTGCCCTTGCGGAAGACGACGAGCTTGCTGACGAAGGGCTCCCCGTCCAGGTCGCTGGTGACGGTCCAGGCCAGGGCCTCGTCGCCGGCGGTCACGGACTCGGGGGCGATCTTGGAGACCTTGGTCTTCGTGCCGCTCGACGTGACCTGGAAGCCGCCCGCGCACGCGGTGCCGGCGTCCTTCAGCGCGGCGAAGGTCTTCACGGCGCCCTCGCCGCCGTACGAACCGAGCGTCACGGAGGTCACCGGCGCGCCCAGCGCGCCCATGATGTCGTCCGGCGAGGCGGAGGTGTCCTTGCGGACCTCGATCGCCTTGCGCTGCGCGGAGGAGCCGGGGTCGCCGGCCGCGGCGGAGGACATGATCTCGGCGAGGGGCTCGCACGCGGGCTTGTCGGCGCCGACGTCGCCGGCGGTGACGACGTCCGCGGCCTTGGCCTTCTGCACCTGGTAGCCCTTGAGGTCCGCCTGCTCGACGACGAGCTTCTCCAGCTGGGCGGCGGGCAGCGCCTTCACGTCGGGGGCCGCGGACGCGGAGGCGGAGGCGGGGTCCTCGCCCTTCGGCTTGGCGTCGCCGTCCGAGCTGCAGGCCGTGAGGGCCAGGGCGAGCGAGGCGGCCGCGGCGGTGGCGGCGACGGAACGGCGGAGGACGGTGGCTCTCATGGGTCAACTCTCTTCTGGGGCCCGCGAATCTGTGTGAACCCTATGCAGCGGGCGGAGCCGCCGGTGACGGGGTGCCGCTTCGGCACCCGATCGCAACCGGCCGGGGCCGCGGACCGGGCCGCGGGAGGGCGGCGCACGGCCCGCCGGGCGGAGCAGCACCGCCCGGCGCGCCCCCGTATGTCCGCGAATCGTCCCGCCCACTCCCGAAGGGCCGTGGGGTACGTCACACGGGGCGGCGCGGCGGCTCCGCCGGGAGGCCGCCGGGCAGCCGTCTGACCAGGCAGGCAGGCTTCCACGGCGACGAGGGGGCGATCGGGCCGGCGGTCCGGCGGCTGCCGACGGCGGTCCGACGGCAGGAATACCCGGAGCGATGGCGGGCAGGCGGGCAATCCCCGGAGGGGCGGCCGCAGGCCGTCCGAGCGGGAAGTTCGACACGCCGCCGCACATCCTGCGCGCCGAGGGCATTGAGGGGTCAGGGACATTTCCACCACCGCCTCCACCACGTACGGGAGCCTGCCCGCATCGGGCGCAGCCGTGACGACCGGCACCACGCGGGCCTCGACCCGCGCCGGAACCGAGCCGAGACCCGTGGCGACGCTCGGCGGCACCCGGGTGGACTCCCTGACGGGACTGCGCTGGTTCGCGGCGCTCGGGGTGTTCCTCTTCCACACCAAGAGGTACGTCAGCGAGTCCGCGGCGCTGACCCAGCTCTCCTGGATCGGATACGAGGGCGTCCCCTTCTTCTTCGTCCTGTCCGGCTTCGTCATGGCGTGGGTCGCGCGCCCCGACGACACCACGACGGGGTACTACTGGCGCCGGTTCGCGCGGATCTGGCCGCTGCTCGCGGTGACCACCGCGGGAGTCGCGGCGCTGCGCGTCTGGTGGTGGCACCAGCCGGTCTCGGCGGCGGACGTCGTGTGGACGCTGACCTTCGCCCAGTCGTGGAGCAGCGAGCACTTCTTCACGCTGAACGTGGTGACCTGGACGCTGTCCGTGGAGGCCTTCTTCTATCTGGCCTTCCCGCTGCTCCACAGGATGCTCTCGCGCTGCCCTTCCCGGCTGCTGGCGGTCCTGGCCGTGCTGTCCGTGGCCGCGACCGCCGCCACCCGGATCCTGGGCCCCCGGTACGGCTTCGCGCCGGACGTGGAGCGTCTCGTCGTGGCCTCGCCGCTCTCGCTGACGCCGATGTTCGTCCTGGGCGTGTGCACGGCGATGCTCGTACGGCGCGGATGGCGTCCGCCCTTCGGCTCGGGCGTCGCGCTGACGCTCACCACGGGCACGGTGCTGCTGTGCTGGCTCTGGTTCCGCCATCCGGACGCCGTTCCGTACGTCGAGGTGCGGACGGGCACGTTCGACGCGGTCCTCATGCCGGCGTTCGCCCTGCTGATCGCGACGGCCGCGCTGCGCGACGTGCGCGGAGAACGGTCGCTGCTGCGCTCCCGGCCGCTGGTGAGGCTCGGCGAGTGGTCCTTCGCCTTCTACATCTGCCACGTGATCGTGCTGAAGGTGTTCGAGCACCTGGGCACGGCGCCGGGGCCCGGGCTGGGCAGGGACCTCGTCCGGATCGCCGTGGTCGCCGTCGGGACGGTGGCGGTCGCCGGCTGTCTGCACGAATGGGTCGAGAAGCCCGCCGAGCGGCGGCTCAGGCCGCTCCTGGGCGCCCGCCGGGCCACCGCGTGAGCGCGCCGGAGGCGCCCCGGCTCGCGTCGGCCGCGAAGCCGGCCGCGAAGGACGGCACGGCCGGCGCAAGGGCTCTCCCACGTGACCGAGCCCACCACCCACAAGCGGCCCGCAGCCCCGACAATGGCGGTGTGATCACTTCGCCGCCACGAAGCCCGAACCCCAAGGGGAACGGCAACGGCCATCGCCGGGTCGAGGCCACGCCGTACGTCGACCTCACCCGGGCCGAGTGGAGCGCCCTGCGGGACAAGACGCCGCTGCCGCTGTCCGCCGACGAGGTCGAGCGGCTGCGCGGCCTCGGCGACGTCATCGACCTCGACGAGGTCCGGGACATCTACCTGCCGCTCTCGCGCCTGCTGAACCTGTACGTCCAGGCCACCAGCGGGCTGCGCGGCGCGCTCAACACCTTCCTCGGCGAGCGGGCCGAGCAGCGCGGCACCCCCTTCGTGATAGGCGTCGCCGGCTCGGTGGCCGTCGGCAAGTCGACCGTGGCCCGTCTGCTCCAGGCCCTGCTGGCCCGCTGGCCCGAGCACCCGCGGGTGGAGCTGGTCACCACCGACGGGTTCCTGTACCCCATGGAGGAGCTCAAGGCGCGCGGGCTGATGTCGCGGAAGGGCTTCCCCGAGTCGTACGACCGGCGGGCGCTGACCCGGTTCGTCGCCGACATCAAGGCGGGCAAGGACGAGGTCACCGCGCCCGTCTACTCCCACCTCATCTACGACATCGTGCCCGGCGAGCGGCTCGTGGTGCGCCGCCCCGACATCCTGATCGTGGAGGGGCTCAACGTCCTCCAGCCGGCCCTGCCCGGCAAGGACGGCCGCACCCGCGTCGGTCTCGCCGACTACTTCGACTTCTCGGTGTACGTGGACGCGCGCCCCGAGGACATCGAGAGCTGGTACCTCAACCGCTTCCGCCGGCTGCGCGAGACCGCGTTCCAGAACCCCTTCTCGTACTTCCAGAAGTACACCCAGGTCTCCGAGGAGGAGGCCCTGGACTACGCCCGCACGATGTGGCGGACCATCAACAAGGTGAACCTGCTGGAGAACGTGGCGCCCACCCGGGGACGGGCCACCCTCGTCGTCCGCAAGGGGCCGGACCACAAGGTGCAGCGGCTGTCCCTGCGCAAACTCTGAGCCACGGTTAGGGTGCGCCCATGCTGCATCTGCGGATGATCACGCCGGCCGAGCGCACGGAGGCGGTGCTCGCCCTGATCGGCCGGACCGTCGGCACCACGCACCTGGTGGTCCTTCCCGGGGCCGCCCGCGACCCCGCCGGGGATCTCGTGACCTGCGACGTGGCCCGCGAGGCCGGAGACGAACTCCTGCACGGGCTGCGGAAGCTGGGCATCGACCAGGACGGCTCGATCGCGGTCGAGGACATCGACCTCTCCCTGTCCCGGCGTGCCGACGAGGCGGAGGAGGAGGCCCCGGGCGAGGCCGCGGACGCGGTGATCTGGGAGCAGCTGTCCGAGGTGACCCAGGAGGACTCCACCCTCACGATCACCTACGCCGCGTTCATGATCGTGGCGACCATGATCGCGGCTTGCGGTGTGGTGCTGGACAACGCGGTCCTGATCGTGGGCGCGATGGCCGTCGGACCGGAGTTCGGTCCGCTCGCCGGCATCTGCACGGGCCTGGTGCGGCGGTCGGCGCGGCAGGCCCGCCGTTCGCTGGGCGCGCTGCTCATCGGCTTCGCCGTGGCGATCGTGGCCACCACGGCGTTCAGTCTGGTGATGAACGCCCTGGGGCTGTTCGAGGAGTCCATGCTCGACAGTCCGCGGCCCAACACCAGCTTCATCTGGCAGCCCGACCCGTTCTCCTTCGTCGTGGCGCTGCTCGCGGGGGTGGCCGGCGTCCTGTCGCTCACCTCCGCCAAGTCGGGGGCACTGGTGGGCGTGGCGATCTCGGTGACCACCGTCCCGGCCGCCGCGAACGCCGCCGTGGCGCTGAGCTACGGCGATCTGGGTCAGATGTGGGGCTCCACCGAGCAGTTGCTGCTGAACCTGGGCGGCATCGTGCTCGCCGGGGTCCTCACCCTGCTCGGCTGGAAACTGGTGTGGCGCACCCAGGCGGGGCGGATGATCCGCCGCCCGCCGGGTACGCCACGTCGCTGACCGTCCGAGGCCCGGGGGCTCAGCCCAGCGCGGACTTCACCACGTCCGCGAGGCGTCCGGCCACCGCGCGCGCCTGCTCGATGTCGGCGGCCTCCACCATCACGCGGACCAGCGGCTCGGTGCCCGAGGGGCGCAGCAGGACCCGTCCGGTGGCGCCGAGCTCCCGCTCGGCGTCGGAGACGGCGGCGGCCAGGTCGCCCGAGGTGGCGACGCGCGACTTGTCCACGTCCGGCACGTTGACGAGCACCTGCGGCAGCCGGTCCATGACGGCGGCGAGCTCGGCGAGCGACCGGCCGGTGGCGACGACGCGGGCCGCGAGCATGAGGCCCGTCAGCGTGCCGTCGCCGGTGGTGGCGTGGTCGAGCACGATCACGTGGCCGGACTGCTCGCCGCCCAGCGCGAAGCCGTGCTCCTTCATGGCCTCCAGGACGTACCGGTCGCCCACGGCCGTCTGCACGAGTGCGAGACCCTCGCGCTCCATCGCCAGCTTGAAGCCGAGGTTGGACATCACGGTGCCGACAACGGTGTCACCCCGCAGCGTCCCGGCCTCGCGCATGGCGAGCGCGAGTACGGCGAGGATCTGGTCGCCGTCGACCTCGTTCCCGTCCGCGTCGACCGCGAGGCAGCGGTCGGCGTCGCCGTCGTGCGCGATGCCGAGGTGGGCGCCGTGCTCGACGACGGCCGCCTTCAGCAGGCCGAGGTGGGTGGAGCCGCAGCCGTCGTTGATGTTGAGGCCGTCCGGGCTCGCGCCGATGGTGACGACCTCGGCGCCGGCCCGCGAGAACGCCTCGGGGGACACCCGGGCGGCGGCGCCGTGCGCCTCGTCGAGGACGACCTTCAGGCCGTCGAGGCGGTTCGGCAGGACGGCGATCAGGTGGGCGACGTACTTGTCGAAGCCCTCGTCGTAGTCGCGGACCCGGCCGACGCCCGCGCCGGTGGGCCGCTCCCAGGGCGCGCCGGTGCGGTGTTCGTCGTAGACGGCCTCGATACGGTCCTCCAGCTCGTCGGCGAGCTTGTGACCGCCCCGGGCGAAGAACTTGATGCCGTTGTCGGGCATGGCGTTGTGGCTCGCGGAGAGCATGACGCCGAGGTCGGCGCCGAGGGCGCCGGTGAGATAGGCCACGGCCGGGGTCGGCAGGACACCGACGCGCAGGACGTTCACCCCGGCGCTGGCCAGGCCGGCCACGACGGCGGCCTCCAGGAACTCTCCCGACGCGCGCGGGTCACGCCCGACCACCGCGGTCGGCCGGTGGCCTTCAAAGGTTCCCGCCTCGGCGAGCACATGCGCCGCGGCGACCGACAGGCCGAGCGCGAGCTCCGCCGTCAGATCCGCGTTGGCAACACCACGCACGCCGTCCGTGCCGAAGAGTCGTCCCACAGCTGTCCTCCGAAACTGCTTCGAAAATGCGATCCCCTGAGCGGCTCATGCCCATTTCTCGACGCAAGTCGCTCAGAACGTGCCCAAGGTTATGAAAAGACGTACGCCCCGGCAGCACGGGCAGTGCCGCCGGGGCGTACGTACAAGCAGGCGAGCAGGCGATTTAGCGCTTGCTGTACTGCGGGGCCTTACGGGCCTTCTTGAGACCGGCCTTCTTGCGCTCGACCGCACGGTCGTCGCGGGAGAGGAAGCCGGCCTTCTTCAGCGCCGGGCGGTTGTTCTCGACGTCCGCCTCGTTCAGCGCACGGGCCACGCCGAGACGCAGGGCGCCGGCCTGACCCGAGACGCCGCCACCCGAGATGCGGGCGATGACGTCGTAGCGGTTGTCGAGCTCGAGCACCTTGAAGGGCTCGTTGACTTCCTGCTGGTGCACCTTGTTCGGGAAGTAGTCCTCGAGGGTGCGACCGTTGATCTTCCACTTGCCGGTGCCCGGAACGATCCGGACGCGGGCGATGGCGTTCTTGCGACGGCCCAGGCCGGCGGCCGGCTGCGGGTCACCGAAGCGGGAAGCCAGGGACTCGGTGGTGTACTCGCCCTCGACGGGAACCTCGGACTCGAAGGTGGTGACCTCGGCGTAGGTCTCCTCGCCCTCGATGCCCTCGACGGGGGTCTCAACAGTGGTCTCGGCCACGATTCTCCTCAGATTTCTTTCGTTCTTAGGGGGTGTGGCCGGAACTACTGCGCGACCTGGGTGATCTCGAACGGGACCGGCTGCTGAGCAGCGTGCGGGTGGTTCTCGCCCGCGTAGACCTTCAGCTTCGAGAGCATCTGACGGCCGAGGGAGTTCTTGGGGATCATGCCCTTGATGGCCTTCTCGACGGCCTTCTCGGGGTTCTTGTCCAGAAGCTCGTCGTAACGGACGGAGCGCAGACCACCCGGGAAGCCGGAGTGGCGGTACGCCATCTTCTGGGTCTTCTTGTTGCCGGAGAGGTGCACCTTGTCAGCGTTGATGATGATGACAAAGTCGCCCATGTCCATGTGGGGGGCGTAGATCGGCTTGTGCTTGCCCCGGAGGAGGTTCGCTGCCGTGGTCGCCAGACGGCCCAGGACGATGTCCTGCGCGTCGATGATGTGCCACTGGCGAGTGACATCGCCGGGCTTGGGGCTGTACGTACGCACTTCGTAGCCTTCGCTTCTTCAGTGGATGGAGTCCAGACACACCTGAAGCGATCATGCAGCTGGGGCCTGCACTGCCGGGACACCGCCCGTATGCGAGCCACTGGTAACTGCTCCAGGGAACCTGCGTAAGGGCCGTTCGCGCGAGAACGACGAAGCCACTACGCATAACAAACCGCAACAGTACCCGCGCCACCCCGGACGGGTCAAAACGCGCCGAGCTACCGGGCCCGTTCCACCCGGCGCTCGTCCCAGACCGGCTCGCTCGTCTCCCGCACGACCCCGTCCGAGCCGAAGACGAGGTACCGGTCGAAGGTCTTCGCGAACCAGCGGTCGTGGGTGACCGCCAGGACCGTGCCCTCGTAGGACTCCAGGCCGTCCTGAAGCGCCTCCGCGGACTCCAGGTCCAGGTTGTCGGTCGGCTCGTCGAGCAGCAGCGCCGTGGTGCCCGAGAGCTCCAGGAGCAGGATCTGGAAGCGGGCCTGCTGTCCGCCGGAGAGCTTCTCGAAGGGCTGGTCGCCCTGTGCCTCCAGCTCGTAGCGCCGCAGCACCGACATCGCCCCGCCTCGGTCCTTGGCGTGCTCCGACCACAGGATGTCCACCAGGGAGCGGCCCTGCAGCTCCGGATGGGCGTGGGTCTGGGCGAAGTGGCCGGGGACGACCCGCGCGCCCGTCTTCCACAGGCCCGTGTGCGCGACCGACGGGTCGCCCGCGAGCAGCCGCAGGAAGTGCGACTTCCCGGAGCCGTTCGAGCCGAGGACGGCCACCCGCTCGCCGTAGAAGATCTCCAGCGAGAACGGCTTCATCAGCCCGGTCAGCTCAAGGTTCTCGCAGGTCACGGCACGCACGCCGGTACGTCCACCGCGCAGCCGCATCCGGATGTCCTGCTCGCGCGGCGGCTCCGGGGGCGGTCCCGCCTCCTCGAACTTCCGCAGCCGGGTCTGGGCCGCCGCGTACCGGGACGCCATCTCGTGGCTCACCGCCGCCGCCTGGCGCAGGTTGACCACCAGCTTCTTCAGCTGGGCGTGCTTCTCCTCCCAGCGCCGCTTCAGCTCCTCGAAGCGCGCGAACCGCTCCCGCCGCGCCTCGTGGAAGGTGTCGAAGCCGCCGCCGTGCACCCACACGTCGGAGCCGGCGGGGCCGGGCTCCACCGCGACGATCTTCTCCGCGGCCCGGGCCAGCAGCTCCCGGTCGTGCGAGATGAAGAGCACGGTCTTGCGGGTCTCCCGAAGCCGCTCCTCCAGCCACCGCTTGCCGGGGACGTCCAGGTAGTTGTCCGGCTCGTCGAGCAGCAGCACCTCGTCCGTGCCCCGCAGCAGGGACTCCAGGACCAGCCGCTTCTGCTCGCCGCCGCTGAGCGTGCGCACCTCGCGGAACTGCGCCTTCTCGTAGGGGACGCCGAGCGCCGCCATGGTGCACATGTCCCAGACGGTCTCGGCCTCGTAGCCCTGGACCTCCGCCCAGTCGCTGAGTGCCTGCGCGTACGTCATCTGCGCGGCCTCGTCGTCGACGGTCATGATCAGGTGCTCGGCCTCGTCGACCGCCTTCGCCGCCTCCCGGATCCGCGGCTGCGCCACGGAGACCAGCAGGTCGCGGACGGTGCGGTCGTCCCGTACCGAGCCGACGAACTGCGGCATCACGCCGAGACCGCCGCCGACGGTGACGGTGCCGCCGTGCGGCTGGAGCTCTCCGGAGATCATCCGGAGCAGCGTGGTCTTCCCGGCGCCGTTGGCGCCGACCAGGGCGACCACCGCCCCCTCCCCCACCCGGAAGGAGGCGTCGGCGAGAAGCACCCTCCCGTCCGGAAGGTAGTACTCCAGATGCGCGACCTCGACATGTCCCATGAGGGGCATTGTCGCCGCCGACCGCGCTCTCCCCCAACCGGTTTAGGATGCGCGGCATGAGCTTTGGGGGACCGCAGTGGCCGCAGCAGCCGCAGCAGCCGAACGGACAGCAGCGCGAGAGCTGGCAGCAGCCCGACCCCTTCCCGGGGGCCCAGGCGCCGCAGACACCGGACTGGGGCGCTCTCGCCGACGCCTCGGCCGCCCGTAGCCGCCGCAAGCGCTGGCTGACGATCGGCGGCGGCGCGCTGGCGACCCTCGCCGTCGGCGCGATCGTCGCGACCGCCGTGGTCGGCAGCGGCGGCACGGACGACGAGGCCGGCAAGAACGGCTCGCCCACCCCCATCGGGTCCGCCGCCCCGAGCGGCTCCCCCACGCCCGGCCCGACCTTCTCGTCGGTCGCTCCGCCGCCCCCGCCCAACCCCCGGGACTTCATCTCCAGCGAGGCGAAGGACAAGGCCCCGCTCAGCGCCGAGGGCCTCTTCCCGGGCAAGAAGCTGACGATGAGCGGGCGGGAGTACAAGAAGGGCGCGACCTCCTCCACGACGAACTGCGCGAGTGTCACGACGGGCGCCCTGGGCGGGGTGCTGAAGCGCAACGGCTGCGACCGGGTGATCCGCGCCACCTACGTGAAGGACGGGGTCGCGATCACCGTCGGCGTGGCCGTCTTCTCCACCGAGGCGGAGGCCCTGAAGGCGAAGAACCAGGCTGGCGGGGGCATCGCGCCGCTGGCCGGCGCGGGCGTCGGCGACTTCTGCCGCGCCACCGTCTGCCTCCGCCGCGCGAACTCGATCGGCCGGTACGCCTACTTCACCCAGGCGGGCTTCACCGACGGCAGGAAGGTCACGATGACCGACAAGCCGATCTTCCAGGCCAGCGACGACGTGAACTCCTTCGCCTTCAACCAGATCTACGCCCGCGGCCGGGCGCAGGCCTCAGCAGCAGCCGGCGCTCCCGGGGAGTGACCGCTTGTTCCTGGCCTCCAGGTTCCGGGCGGCCAGGAACTCGTCGGCGGGGTAGCCGACCTCTTCGAGCGTGAGGCCGTGCGGCCGTACGACGTGCACGGCGGAGTCCCGCACACCGGCGGCCAGCACCTTGCCCGGCCAGTCGACCGGGCGGTGCCCGTCGCCCACGAAGAGCAGCGCGCCGACCAGCGAGCGGACCATGTTGTGGCAGAAGGCGTCGGCCTTCACGGTGGCTTCGAGGATGCCGTCCGCGCGCCGCTCCCAGCGCAGCTCCTGGAGGGTGCGGATGGTGGTGGCGCCCTCGCGCTTCTTGCAGTAGGCGGCGAAGTCGTGCTCGCCGACGAGGCGCTCGGCGGCGGCGTTCATCGCGTCCATGTCCAGGGCCCAGTCGTGCCACAGGACGTGCCCGCGCAGCAGCGGGTCGACACCGCCGGGGGCGTCGGTGACGCGGTAGGCGTAGCGGCGCCAGACGGCGGAGAAGCGGGCGTTGAAGCCGCTGGGGGCCTCGCTCACCCGTCGGATCCGCACGTCGTGGGACAAGCGCCCGGCGAGCCGGCGCAGCAGCTTGTCGTGGTGCTCGGCCCACAGCTCCACCGGCAGGTCGACGTGCGCGACCTGACCGCGGGCGTGCACACCGGCGTCGGTGCGGCCGGCGACGGTCAGCTCGTACGTCTCCTGGGACCGGGTCACCGTGCGCAGGGCGTCCTCGATGTCGCCCTGGACGGTCCGCCGCCCGTGGGCCTGCTTGGCCCATCCGGAGAAGTCCCTGCCGTCGTAGGACAGGTCGAGCCGGACTCGTACGAAACCGGGCTGCACGTCATCGCTCACGCGGAAAATCCTCTCAGAACCCTGTGCACGCGGAAGCGGGCCCGTACCCCCAGGGGTACGGGCCCGCCCACGAGAAACGTCGGAACGCTTACGCGTCCTTCGACTCCTCGGCCGGAGCGTCCTCGACCTTGGTCTCCTCGACCTTGGCCTCGTCGGCCTCCTTGACCGCGCGCTTGGCGGCGGCCTCGGCCTCGGCGACGGTCGCCTTCTTGGCGATCTCGCCCTCGACCAGCTCGATCACGGCCATCGGGGCGTTGTCGCCACGACGGTTGCCGATCTTGGTGATACGGGTGTAGCCACCCGGGCGCTCGGAGTAGCGCGGCGCGATCTCGGTGAAGAGGGTGTGGACGATGCCCTTGTCGGTGATCGTCTGCAGCACCAGGCGACGGTTGTGGATGTCGCCCTTCTTCGCCTTGGTGATCAGGCGCTCGGCGACCGGACGCAGGCGGCGGGCCTTGGCCTCGGTCGTGGTGATGCGGCCGTGCTCGAAGAGCGACTTCGCCAGGTTGGCAAGCAGCAGACGCTCGTGAGCGGCGCTGCCGCCGAGGCGGGCACCCTTGGTGGGACGCGGCATGGTGTTTCTCCTTGTGATCTGCACCGGCCGTGTGAGGTACCGGTGTCAGTGTCCGCGCGGGCGGTCTGCCCGACGGAGATCCGGGCGGAACCCGGAAAACCCGGGGCCGTGAGGCCCCGGAGGTCTGTCGTCCCGGCCGGAGCCGGGGGAAGCCGTCCGTCGCACCGGGGGCCGGAACCCCGAAGGGTCCCGGTCCCCGGCGACGGAGCGACTAGTACTGCTCGGTCTCGACGAAGCCCGCGTCCGCGTCGTCGTCGGCGCCGAAGGCGTCGGCGGCGGCGGTCGGGTCGAATCCGGGCGGGCTGTCCTTGAGGGCCAGGCCCATGCCGGCCAGCTTCGCCTTGACCTCGTCGATCGACTTCGCACCGAAGTTGCGGATGTCGAGCAGGTCGGCCTCGGAACGCGCCACGAGCTCACCCACGGAGTGGATGCCCTCGCGCTTGAGGCAGTTGTACGAACGAACGGTGAGCTCGAGCTCCTCGATCGGCAGCGCCAGGTCGGCGGCCAGGGCGGCGTCCGTCGGGGACGGGCCCATGTCGATGCCCTCGGCGTCGATGTTGAGCTCGCGCGCCAGACCGAACAGCTCGACCAGGGTCTTGCCGGCGGACGCCATGGCGTCACGCGGGCGCATGGCCTGCTTGGTCTCGACGTCGACGATCAGCTTGTCGAAGTCGGTGCGCTGCTCGACACGGGTCGCCTCGACCTTGTACGTGACCTTGAGCACCGGCGAGTAGATGGAGTCGACCGGGATACGGCCGATCTCCTGGCCCACCTGCTTGTTCTGGACGGCGGAGACGTAGCCGCGACCGCGCTCGACGGTCAGCTCCATCTCCAGCTTGCCCTTGCCGTTGAGCGTGGCGAGGACCAGGTCCGGGTTGTGCACCTCGACACCGGCCGGCGGGGCGATGTCGGCAGCGGTGACCAGGCCGGGACCCTGCTTGCGCAGGTACATCACGACCGGCTCGTCGTGCTCGGAGGAGACGACCAGCTGCTTGATGTTGAGGATGAGGTCGGTGACGTCCTCCTTGACGCCCGGCACGGTGGTGAACTCGTGCAGGACACCGTCGATGCGGATGGACGTGACGGCCGCACCCGGGATCGAGGAGAGGAGCGTACGACGGAGGCTGTTGCCGAGCGTGTAGCCGAAGCCCGGCTCCAGGGGCTCGATGACGAACCGCGAGCGGTATTCGTCGACGACCTCTTCGGTCAGCGAGGGACGCTGAGCGATCAGCATGTTGTGAATCCTTCAGTCATGGACACCCACTATTTGATGCCCTGAGGTACTGCTGGTACTGCAAGGGTACGGGCGGCACGCCCCCGAAGAGCCGTACCGCCCGAAGCCTGTGTCAAGCAGCCGTGCGTCAGACGCGGCGGCGCTTGGGGGGACGGCAGCCGTTGTGCGGCGTGGGGGTGACGTCCTGGATCGAACCGACCTCGAGGCCCGTGGCCTGGAGGGAGCGGATCGCGGTCTCGCGGCCGGAGCCCGGACCCTTCACGAAGACGTCGACCTTGCGCATGCCGTGCTCCTGCGCGCGGCGGGCGGCCGACTCGGCGGCCATCTGCGCGGCGAACGGAGTCGACTTGCGCGAGCCCTTGAAGCCGACGTGGCCGGCGGAGGCCCAGGAGATCACGTTGCCGGACGGGTCCGTGATCGAGACGATCGTGTTGTTGAACGTGCTCTTGATGTGCGCGTGGCCGTGAGCGACGTTCTTCTTTTCCTTGCGGCGCACCTTCTTGGCAGCGCCCTGACGACCCTTGGGGGGCATCTATTACTCCTACGGGAGGTGGTCGGTCCTACAGCGAAGACCGCATGGTCAAGCGTCCGCTGAGGACTACTTCTTGCCCGGCTTCTTCTTGCCGGCGATGGCGCGACGCGGGCCCTTACGGGTACGGGCGTTCGTGCTGGTGCGCTGACCGTGTACCGGCAGGCCACGACGGTGGCGGATGCCCTGGTAGCACTGGATCTCGATCTTGCGGCGGATGTCGCCCTGGATCTCGCGGCGGAGGTCGCCCTCGGTCTGGAGGTTGGCGTCCACGTACTCGCGGATCTTGACCAGGTCCTCTTCGGCCAGGTCACGAACGCGGGTGTTCGGGTTCACGCCGGTCGAGGCGAGGATCTCCTTGGACCGGGTACGCCCGATACCGAAGACGTAGGTGAGTGCGATCTCCACACGCTTTTCGCGCGGGATGTCAACACCGGAAACGCGTGCCATTCAATGGCTCCTGTGTGTTCGGGGGTCTTCCGCAAAGCCACTCCCGATCGCCGTATGAGGTACGAATCGGGTCCCCGGCCCCCGCCGGAGGTGCCGCCGACCCTTGCGGGCTGGGCGGGCTCTGCTGATGTACGAATTGCTTGCGTCGCGCGAAGAACTGCGGAGGTGCAGGTCGGTCGGCGTGCGTCAGCCCTGGCGCTGCTTGTGGCGCAGGTTGTCGCAGATGACCATGACCCGGCCGTGACGGCGGATCACCTTGCACTTGTCGCAGATCTTCTTGACGCTCGGCTTGACCTTCATGGGATGTGAGGTTCTCCGGGTCAGTGCCACCACCCGCGCCGGAGGCGGGGTGCGGGCAAGATCTACTTGTACCGGTAGACGATCCGGCCACGCGTCAGGTCATAGGGAGAGAGCTCCACCACGACCCGGTCGTCCGGAAGGATTCGGATGTAGTGCATCCGCATCTTGCCGGAGATGTGCGCGAGGACCTTGTGACCGTTCTGGAGCTCCACCTTGAACATGGCGTTCGGGAGGGACTCGATCACGGTGCCCTCGATTTCGATGGCACCTTGCTTCTTGGCCACGCTTCGCCTTTCGAATCGGCTACCTTGATCGACTCTCGCCGCCGTATGCGGACACACGGGTACACGAGAGCCGACGCATCAGTCTACGTCAGCCCCTTGGAAAAGACGAATCCGGGAAGTTTGCCCACCTCGGAAGATCCTTACGCAAGGAGCCGCGCCGTAGAAAACCAGGGGTGCGGCGGGCTACGCGAGCGGGTCCGGCGCCGCGGTGACGCCCAGCTCCGCGAGCTTCGCCTTGCCGCCGTCGGGCGCCGTCAGCACCAGCGGTCCGGCCTCCGTCACGGCGACCGAGTGCTCCCAGTGGGAGGACCAGGTCCCGTCCGTCGTGATGACCGTCCAGTCGTCCGAGAGGACCTCGGTGCGCGGCGTGCCCAGGGACACCATGGGCTCGATCGCCAGGCAGAAGCCGGGGACCAGCTTGGGGCCCTTGCCCCGCTTGCGCGAGACGTAGTTCAGCAGGTGCGGGTCCATGTGCATCTCGGTGCCGATGCCGTGGCCGCCGTAGTCCTCGACGATGCCGTACTTGCCGCCGCCGGGCTTGGGCTGGCGCCGGATGTACGTCTCGATGGCGCGCGAGATGTCGACCAGGCGGTTGCCGTTCCTCATGGCGGCGATACCGGCCCACATCGACTCCTCGGTCACCCGGGAGAGCTCGATGAGCTCGGGGGCGTGACCCGAGCCGACGAACGCGGTGTAGGCCGCGTCACCGTGCCAGCCGTCGATGATCGCGCCGCAGTCGATCGAGATGATGTCGCCGTCCTTGAGGACGGTCTTCTCGTCCGGGATGCCGTGCACGACGACCTCGTTCACCGAGGTGCAGATCGTCGCGGGAAAGCCGCCGTACCCCAGGAAGTTCGACTTCGCGCCGTGGTCCGCGATCACCTTGCGCGCGACCTCGTCCAGGTCCTTCGTCGTCGACCCGGGCACAGCCGCCTCGCGGGTCGCCGCGTGGATGGCGGCGACGACCAGCCCCGCCTCACGCATCTTCGCGATCTGCTCGGGGGTCTTGATCTGCACCATCGTGGCGGGGGCCTTTCCATACGAGTACACGGGACATAACAACGATACGGCCGCGGCGCCCCGAGGGGCACCGCGGCCGTATCCGTGGTGTGTGGGTCAGCTCTTCTTCAGCGCGGCCATCGCCCGCGCCGTGACCTCGTCCACCTTGCCGAGCGCCGAGATCGTCACGACCAGGTTCTGCGCCCGGTAGTAGTCGATGATCGGCTCGGTCTGGGTGTGGTAGACCTCCAGGCGGCGGCGGACCGTCGTCTCGGAGTCGTCGTCACGCTGGTAGAGCTCGCCGCCGCACACGTCACAGACGCCCTCCGCCTTCGGCGGGGTGTAGGTGACGTGGAAGACGTGCGCGCTGTCGTTGCGGCAGATGCGGCGACCCGCGATCCGCTTGACGACCTCGTCCTCGGGGACCTCCAGGTCCAGGACCGCGTCCAGCTGCATGTCCTCTGCCTTGAGGACCACATCCAGAGCCTCGGCCTGGGCCACGTTGCGCGGGAACCCGTCCAGCAGGAAGCCGTTGGCGGCGTCCGCCTGCTCCATGCGGTCCTTGGCCATCCCGATGGTTACCTCGTCCGGGACAAGGTCGCCGGCGTCCATGTACGCCTTGGCCTTGAGTCCCAGCTCCGTGCCCTGACTGATGTTGGCGCGGAACAGGTCACCCGTGGAGATGTGCGGGATGTCCAGGTTCTTGGCAAGGAACGCGGCCTGCGTACCCTTGCCGGCCCCGGGCGGTCCGACGAGGACGATTCGCATCAGCGGAGGAACCCTTCGTAATTGCGCTGCTGGAGCTGGCTCTCGATCTGCTTCACGGTCTCCAGCCCCACACCCACGATGATGAGGATGCTCGTCCCACCGAAGGGGAAGTTGGCATTGGCGCCACCGAAGCCTGCCAACGCCATCGTCGGCACAAGAGCGATCAGACCCAGATACAGCGAGCCCGGCCAAGTGATCCGGTTGAGCACGTAGCTCAGGTACTCGGCAGTAGGTCGACCAGCCCGGATACCCGGGATGAAGCCACCATACTTCTTCATGTTGTCGGCGACTTCCTCGGGGTTGAACGAGATCGCCACGTAGAAGAAGGCGAAGAACACGATCAGGAGGAAGTACGTCGCGATGTAGTAGGGGTGGTCACCCTTGACGAAGTGGGCTTCGATCCAGGTTTTCCAGCCCGCGGTGGAGTTCGAGAACTGCGCGATCAAGGCCGGGATGTAGAGCAGCGACGAGGCGAAGATGACAGGAATCACACCTGCCTGGTTCACCTTGAGAGGGATATAAGTGGACGTTCCGCCGTAGGACCTGCGGCCGATCATCCGCTTCGCGTACTGCACGGGGATGCGTCGCTGCGCCTGCTCGACGAAGACGACGAGCGCCACCATCACGAAGCCGATCAGGATGACGGTGCCGAACTCGATCCAGCCCTTGGCGAGCTTGCCGCTCTCCTTGATGGCCCACAGGGCGCCCGGGAAGCCGGCGGCGATCGAGATGAACATCAGGATCGACATGCCGTTGCCGATGCCGCGGTCGGTGACGAGCTCACCGAGCCACATGACCACCGCGGTGCCGGCGGTCATCGTGATGACCATCGTGGCGGTGATGAAGATGGACTGGTCGGGCACGACCTGGTTGGCGACCGTGCAGCCGCTGAACAGCGCGCCGGTGCGCGCGGTCGCGACGAGGCCGGTGCCCTGGAGGATGGCGAGGGCGATCGTCAGGTAGCGCGTGTACTGCGTGATCTTTGCCGTGCCGGACTGCCCCTCCTTCTTGAGGGCTTCCAGGCGCGGGATCACGACGGTCAGCAGCTGCAGGATGATGCTCGCCGTGATGTACGGCATGATGCCGAGCGCGAAGATGGTGATCTGCAGCAGCGCGCCGCCACTGAACATGTTCACCAGGCCGAACAGGGAGTTGTTGCCCTGACTCGCCTGGTCCACGCACTGCTGGACGGCCTTGTAGCTGACGCCCGGCACGGGGATGTGTGCCCCGAGCCGGTACAGCACGATGATGCCGAGTGTGAAGAGCAGCTTCTTGCGCAGGTCGGGCGTCTTGAACGCCCGGGCGAACGCGGTGAGCACGGTGCCTCCTGCGACCCCCGCGCTATGCGTCAGAGGTGACGGTCTTGAGGTTCGACGAGTAGATACGAGTCATGAAAACCGCGCGGGCATACCGCACGGAGCCTAGACATGCACGCCACCTTACCGGCGACCATGCCCCCCTAGGAACGACCAACCGGGGATGCCCCATTTGAGAGGCATCCCCGGTCGGATGTTCAGGCCATCGAGTCGTCTCAGACGAGCTCGGTGACGGTGCCGCCGGCGGCGGCGATCTTCTCCTTGGCGGAGCCGGAGACGGCGTCGACCGTCACCTGCAGCGCCACGGAGACCTCACCGGTGCCGAGCACCTTGACGAGGCTGTTCTTGCGCACCGCGCCCTTGGCGACCAGGTCGGCCACCGTGACCTCTCCACCCTCGGGGTAGAGAGCGCCGAGCTTGTCCAGGTTCACGACCTGGTACTCGGTGCGGAACGGGTTCTTGAAGCCCTTGAGCTTCGGAAGACGCATGTGGAGGGGCATCTGGCCACCCTCGAAGCGCTCCGGAACCTGGTAACGGGCCTTCGTACCCTTGGTACCACGACCAGCGGTCTTACCCTTGGACGCCTCACCACGACCCACACGGGTCTTGGCGGTCTTGGCGCCCGGGGCAGGCCGGAGGTTGTGGGCCTTCAGCGGGCTGTTCTCCGCCATGTCAGTCAACCTCCTCAACCGTCACGAGGTGGCGGACGGTGTGCACCATGCCGCGGAACTCGGGGCGGTCCTCCTTGACAACCACGTCGTTGACCCTCTTCAGGCCGAGCGAACGCAGGGTGTCGCGGTGGTTCTGCTTGCTGCCGATGTACGACTTCGTCTGCGTGACCTTGAGGCGAGCCATTACGCACCCGCCCCGGCACGCGCACGAAGCAGAGCCGCGGGAGCGACGTCCTCGAGGGGCAGACCACGGCGAGCCGCGATCTCCTCGGGACGCTGCAGGCCCTTCAGGGCCTCCACGGTCGCGTGCACGATGTTGATGGCGTTGTCGGAGCCGAGCGACTTCGACAGGATGTCGTGAACGCCGGCGCACTCGAGCACGGCACGCACCGGGCCACCGGCGATGACGCCGGTACCGGGGGAAGCCGGCTTGAGCAGGACGACGCCCGCGGCCTTCTCGCCCTGGATCGGGTGAGGGATGGTGCCCTGGATGCGCGGAACCTTGAAGAAGTTCTTCTTGGCTTCCTCGACACCCTTGGCGATGGCCGCGGGAACTTCCTTGGCCTTGCCGTAACCGACACCTACGGTGCCGTCACCGTCGCCCACCACGACCAGCGCGGTGAAGCTGAAGCGGCGACCGCCCTTGACAACCTTGGCGACGCGGTTGATCGCGACAACGCGCTCAACGTACGCGGTCTTCTCGGCGGCAGCGCCACCGTCGCGACCCTTCCGGTCCCGCCGCTCGCCGCCACCGGCACCGCTTCCGCGGCGCTGGGGTCCAGCCATTGGATTACCTCTCTCTGTTACGTCCGTTAGTCCCGGAACCGGGGCTTAGAACTTCAGCCCGGCTTCGCGGGCGGCGTCAGCCAGAGCGGCAATGCGCCCGGCGTACCTGTTGCCACCACGGTCGAACACGACGGCATCGACACCGGCGGCCTTGGCGCGCTCGGCGACGAGAGCGCCGACCTGCTTGGCCTGCGCGGACTTGTCACCCTCGCCGCCACGGATCGACGCGTCCAGGTTCGACGCGGACGCAAGGGTGTGACCCTTGAGGTCGTCGATGACCTGAGCGGTGATACCGCGGTTGGAACGCGTCACGACGAGGCGCGGACGCTCCGCCGTACCCGACACGTTCTTGCGGATGCGGATGTGGCGGCGCGCCTTGGCGGCACGCTTGTAAGCGTCGCCCTTGGCGATCTTCACACCGTATGCCATGGCTTACTTACCAGCCTTTCCGACCTTGCGGCGGATGACCTCGCCGGCGTACTTGACGCCCTTGGCCTTGTACGGGTCGGGCTTCCGCAGCTTGCGGATGTTCGCCGCGACCTCGCCGACCTTCTGCTTGTCGATGCCCTCGACCGAGAACTTCGTCGGCGACTCGACCTTGAACGCGATGCCCTCGGGCGCCTCGATCAGGATCGGGTGGCTGTAGCCGAGCTGGAACTCCAGACCGGAGCCCTTCGCGGCCACGCGGTAACCGACACCGCTGATCTCGAGCGCCTTCACGTACCCCTGGGTCACACCGGTGATCATGTTGGCCACCAGCGTGCGGGACAGGCCGTGAAGGGCCTTGTTCTGACGCTCGTCGTTCGGGCGGGTGACGGACAGAACGCCGTCCTCGCCCTTAGCGACCTCGATCGGCGCGGCGACGGTGTGGGTCAGGGTGCCCTTGGAACCCTTGACCGTGACCGTGCGGCCATCGATGGTGACGTCCACGCCGGCGGGAACCTGGATAGGCAGCTTGCCAATACGCGACATTAGCTATTCCTCCGTTCCCGACTACCAGACGTAGGCGAGGACTTCCCCACCTACGCCCTTCTTGCCTGCCTGCTGGCCGGTCAGGAGACCGTGGGACGTGGAGATGATCGCCACGCCCAGGCCGCCGAGGACCTTCGGCAGGTTGGTGGACTTCGCGTAAACCCGGAGGCCCGGCTTCGAGATCCGCTTGATGCCCGCGATGGAGCGCTCACGGTTCGGACCGAACTTGAGCTCGAGGACGAGGTTCTTGCCGACCTCGGCGTCCTCTACCTTCCAGCCCGTGATGAAGCCCTCCTGCTGGAGGATTTCCGCGATGTGAGACTTGATCTTGCTGTGCGGCATCGTCACGGAGTCGTGGTACGCCGAGTTCGCGTTACGCAGACGCGTGAGCATGTCTGCGATCGGATCAGTCATGGTCATGAATTGGCCTTCGGCCTCTCTCGCCGGGGTTTCCTGTATGCGCCATCCCTCTCCCCACACAGGGGCGGGACGGGTGCGGCGCGGGGACCTACGGCGTAGTAAGTCGTACGGGCGGCGGACGCCCAACCCCACTAGCCTAAGGCATGCGGGGGTGGGCTTCCGCCGACCCAATGCTTACCGAGAGACTCCTGTTGCCCCTAACGTCCAGTGGACGGAAGGGAGTTACCAGGAGCTCTTGGTCACGCCCGGCAGCTCGCCACGGTGAGCCATCTCACGAAGGCACACGCGGCACAGGCCGAACTTGCGGTACACGGAGTGGGGACGACCACAACGCTGGCAGCGCGTGTAGCCACGCACGCCGAACTTGGGCTTGCGGGCAGCCTTCGCGATGAGAGCCTTCTTCGCCATCTCGCTTACGCCTCCTTGAACGGGAAGCCGAGGTGACGCAGAAGGGCACGGCCCTCGTCGTCGTTGGTCGCCGTGGTCACCACGGTGATGTCCATACCCCGGACACGGTCGATCTTGTCCTGGTCGATCTCGTGGAACATGACCTGCTCCGTGAGACCGAAGGTGTAGTTGCCACGGCCGTCGAACTGCTTGGGGGACAGACCACGGAAGTCGCGGATGCGCGGAAGCGCGAGCGACAGGGTGCGGTCCAGGAACTCCCACATGCGGTCGCCACGGAGGGTGACGTGCGCACCGATCGGCTGACCCTCACGCAGCTTGAACTGCGCGATGGACTTCCGAGCCTTGGTGATGGCCGGCTTCTGACCGGTGATCGTGGTGAGGTCACGGACGGCACCGTCCATGAGCTTCGAGTCACGGGCGGCGTCGCCGACACCCATGTTGACCACGATCTTCACGAGGCCGGGAACCTGCATGACGTTCTCGTAGGAGAACTCCTCACGCAGCTTGCCCGCGATCTCCTCGCGGTACTTCGTCTTGAGACGCGGAGTGGTGGTAGCCATCAGATGTCCTCACCCGTCCGCTTGGCAACGCGGATCTTGTTGCCCTCGTCGTCGAAGCGGTAACCGACGCGCGTGACGACCTTCTTGCCGTCCTTCTCCACGACGAGCTGAACGTTGCTCACGTGGACAGGGGCCTCGGTCGTCACGATGCCACCGGCCTGCGAGGGGCCGGCCTTGGTGTGCTTCTTGACCCGGTTGACACCCTCGACGAGGACGCGGTTCTCGCGGGGGAAGGCCGTGATGACCTTGCCCTGCTTGCCCTTGTCCTTACCGGTGATGACCTGGACCAGGTCGCCCTTCTTGATCTTCATGCTTACAGCACCTCCGGCGCGAGCGAGATGATCTTCATGAACTTCTTCTCGCGCAGCTCACGGCCGACCGGGCCGAAGATACGGGTGCCACGAGGGTCGCCGTCGTTCTTGAGAATGACAGCGGCGTTCTCGTCGAAGCGGATGTACGAGCCGTCCTGGCGGCGGCGCTCCTTCACGGTGCGAACGATGACCGCCTTGACGACGTCACCCTTCTTCACGTTGCCACCGGGGATCGCGTCCTTGACGGTGGCGACGATGACGTCACCGATGCCCGCGTAGCGGCGACCGGAACCACCGAGAACACGGATGCAAAGGATCTCCTTGGCACCAGTGTTGTCGGCGACACGCAGTCGCGACTCCTGCTGGATCACGTCTATCTCCTGATTGTCTGCCGGTTCCCGGCCGGGGCTTCAGAGGAAGCCCCGGCCGAGCCTGGCGGAACTGACCCGAGGGAAACCCCTCGAGTAATTACTTGGCCTTCTCGAGGATCTCGACGACGCGCCAGTGCTTCGAGGCGGACAGCTTGCGCGTCTCCATCAGGAGGACGCGGTCGCCGACGCCGGCAGCGTTCTGCTCGTCGTGAGCCTTGAGCTTGTTGGTACGGCGGATCACCTTGCCGTACAGCGCGTGCTTGACGCGGTCCTCGACAGCGACGACGACGGTCTTGTCCATCTTGTCGCTGACGACGAGGCCCTCACGGACCTTGCGGGCGTTGCGCTCGGTCTTCTCAGTCACGTTGTTCTCGCTCATCAGGCGTTCTCCACCGTCTCGATGCCCAGCTCACGCTCGCGCATCAGGGTGTAGATCCGGGCGATGTCCTTACGGACGGACTTGAGCCGACCGTGGTTCTCGAGCTGGCCCGTCGCCGCCTGGAAGCGGAGGTTGAACAGCTCTTCCTTGGCCTCGCGGAGCTTGTTGAGAAGCTCCTCGTTGCCCAGCTCGCGCAGCTCGGACGCCTTGGTACCGGCAGTCATCACAGCTCACCTGCTTCGCGCTTAACGATCTTGCACTTCATCGGCAGCTTGTGAGCCGCACGGGTCAGGGCCTCGCGCGCGATCTTCTCGTTCGGGTAGGACAGCTCGAACATGACCCGACCGGGCTTGACGTTCGCGATCCACCACTCGGGCGAACCCTTACCGGAACCCATGCGGGTCTCGGCGGGCTTCTTCGTGAGGGGGCGGTCCGGGTAGATGTTGATCCAGACCTTGCCGCCACGCTTGATGTGGCGGGTCATCGCGATACGGGCCGCCTCGATCTGGCGGTTGGTCACGTACGCCGGAGTGAGGGCCTGAATGCCGTACTCGCCGAACGCGACCTGCGTACCACCCTTGGACATACCGCTGCGCTTCGGGTGGTGCTGCTTACGGTGCTTGACCCTACGGGGGATCAGCATTTCGGTCAGGCCTCCGTTCCGGTGCTCTCAGCCGGAGCGGCAGCGGCGGCGGGAGCGTCGGCCTTGGGGGCCTCGGCAGCCGGCGCGGACTGCTGCTGCGGCTTGCGGCCGCGGCCGCCACGCTCGCCACCACGGCCACCACGGCCGGCGGGACGGTCGCCAGCGCCTGCACCACGGGCCGGGCGGTTACCCGCACGGGCCGCAGCGTTCTCGGCGCGGACCTCGGCGATGTTCTTGACATCGCCCTTGTAGATCCAGACCTTCACACCGATGCGGCCGAAGGTCGTCTTGGCCTCGAAGAAGCCGTAGTCGACGTTCGCGCGGAGCGTGTGCAGGGGCACACGGCCCTCGCGGTAGAACTCCGAGCGGGACATCTCGGCGCCGCCGAGACGACCGCCGCACTGGATCTTGATGCCCTTGGCGCCGGCCTTCATCGTGCCCTGCATGCTCTTACGCATGGCGCGACGGAAGGAGACGCGGGAGGAGAGCTGCTCGGCAACGGCCTGGGCGACCAGCTGAGCGTCCATCTCGGGGTTCTTGACCTCGAGGATGTTCAGCTGGACCTGCTTGCCCGTGAGCTTCTCGAGGTCGCCGCGGATGCGGTCGGCCTCGGCGCCACGGCGGCCGATGACGATGCCGGGACGCGCGGTGTGGATGTCCACCCGCACGCGGTCACGGGTGCGCTCGATCTCAACCTTCGAGATGCCGGCGCGCTCCATGCCGGACGTCATCATCCGACGGATGGCGACGTCTTCCTTGACGTAGTCCTTGTACAGCTTGTCGGCGTACCAACGGGACTTGAAGTCCGTGGTGATGCCGAGCCGGAACCCATGCGGGTTAACCTTCTGGCCCATTACCGGGTTCCTTCCTTGCTGCTGACGACCACGGTGATGTGGCTGGTCCGCTTACGGATCCGGTAGGCACGGCCCTGCGCACGCGGACGGAACCGCTTCAGGGTCGGGCCCTCATCCACGTACGCCTCGCTGATGACCAGCGAAGAGGCGTCCGTGTGGTCGTAGTTGTGTGCAGCGTTGGCGATGGCGCTGTCCAGCACCTTGCCAACCGGCACGCTCGCGGCCTGCGGGGCGAAACGCAGGACCGCCTGAGCCTCCGTGGCGTCCATGCCACGGATAAGGTCCACCACGCGGCGGGCCTTCATGGGCGTGACGCGGATGTACCGCGCCTGGGCCCTGGCTTCCATGGTTGTCCTTCCGATGTCTGTCATGGTCATTCCACCCCGCTACTAGCGGCGCTTCGACTTCCGGTCGTCCTTCACGTGACCCCGGAAGGTGCGCGTCGGCGAGAACTCGCCGAGCTTGTGGCCGACCATCGACTCGGTGACGAACACCGGAATGTGGGTCTTGCCGTTGTGCACCGCGATCGTGTGGCCGAGCATGGCCGGGATGATCATCGAGCGACGGGACCAGGTCTTGATGACGTTCTTGGTACCGGCTTCGTTCTGAGCGTCCACCTTCTTTACGAGGTGTCCGTCGACGAAGGGTCCCTTCTTGAGACTGCGCGGCATCTAAACCCGCTCCTAGCGCTTCTTGTTCGTCTTGCGGCGGCGGACGATGTACTTGCTCGATGCCTTCTTCGGCGAGCGAGTACGACCCTCCTTCTGACCCCACGGGGAGACCGGGTGGCGACCACCGGAGGTCTTGCCCTCACCACCACCGTGCGGGTGGTCAACCGGGTTCATCGCCACACCGCGGACGGTCGGGCGAACGCCCAGCCAGCGCTTACGGCCGGCCTTACCCCAGTTGATGTTGCTCTGCTCGGCGTTGCCGACCTCGCCGACGGTGGCGCGGCAGCGCACGTCGACCAGGCGGATCTCACCGGAAGGCATGCGGAGGTGGGCCATCTGGCCCTCCTTCGCGAGCAGCTGCACGGAGGCACCGGCGGAGCGGGCGAACTTGGCGCCGCCACCGGGACGGAGCTCGATCGCGTGGATCGTGGTACCGACCGGGATGTTGCGCAGCGCCAGGTTGTTGCCCGGCTTGATGTCGGCGCCGGGGCCGTTCTCCACGCGGTCGCCCTGCGAGAGACCCTTCGGCGCGATGATGTAGCGCTTCTCGCCGTCCACGTAGTGGAGCAGCGCGATGCGCGCGGTGCGGTTGGGGTCGTACTCGATGTGAGCGACCTTCGCCGGCACGCCGTCCTTGTCATGACGACGGAAGTCGATCAGACGGTAGGCGCGCTTGTGGCCACCGCCCTGGTGACGGACGGTCACACGACCGGTGTTGTTACGGCCGCCCTTGCTGTGCAGGGGGCGGACCAGCGACTTCTCCGGCGTGGACCGCGTGATCTCGACAAAGTCGGCGACGCTGGAGCCACGACGGCCCGGGGTCGTCGGCTTGTACTTGCGGATACCCATTTCTCAGTCCTCGTCCGATTCCGGACGATCCAGACCGCCCTTAGGCGGTCGGACCGCCGAAGATGTCGATACGGTCGCCCTCGGCGAGGGTCACGATGGCGCGCTTGGTGTCCTTGCGCTTGCCGAAACCGGCCTTGGTGCGCTTGCGCTTGCCCTGGCGGTTGATCGTGTTGACCCCGGTGACCTTGACCGAGAAGACCGCCTCGACGGCCTGCTTGATCTGGGTCTTGTTGGAGCCAGGCGCGACGATGAACGTGTACTTGTTCTCGTCCAGCAGGGCGTAGCTCTTCTCCGAGACAACCGGCTTGACGAGAACGTCGCGCGGGTCCGAGAAGGTCTTGCTGGTGACGACGGCCTCAGTCATCAGGCGTCGCTCCCTTCGGTCTCAGCGGTCTGGGGGCCAGACACGAAGGACTCGAAGGCGGCCTTGGTGAAGACCACGTCGTCGGAGACGATCACGTCGTACGTGTTGAGCTGGCCCGGCTCCAGGATGTGAACCTGGGGCAGGTTGCGGGCGGACAGCCACGCGGCCTCGTCGGCGCGGTCGACGACCAGGAGCAGGTTCTTGCGCTCCGAGATCTTGCCGAACAGCGTCTTGGCGGCCTTGGTGGAGACCTCGCCCTCGACCACGCCGGTGACGACGTGGATACGGGAGTGGTTCGCCCGGTCCGAGAGGGCACCGCGCAGGGCGGCGGCCTTCATCTTCTTCGGGGTCCGCTGCGAGTAGTCACGCGGCACGGGGCCGTGCACGACGCCACCGCCGGCGAACTGCGGCGCACGGGTCGAACCCTGACGGGCGCGGCCGGTGCCCTTCTGGCGGTAAGGCTTCTTGCCACCACCGCGGACTTCGCCACGGGTCTTGGTCTTGTGCGTGCCCTGACGGGCCGCGGCCAGCTGCGCGACGACGACCTGGTGGATCAGCGGGATGCTGATCTTGGCGCCGAAGATCTCCGCGGGGAGCTCGACGGTCCCGGCCTTGTCGCCTGCCGGCGAAAGGATGTCAATGGTGCTCATCGGTTCCTCAAACCCCCTTGGCCGCAGTACGGACCAGGACGAGGCCACCGTTCGGACCGGGGACCGCGCCCTTGATGAGCAGCAGACCCTTCTCCGCGTCAACGGCGTGGACGGTCAGGTTCTGGGTGGTGACCCGCTCGTTGCCCATACGGCCCGCCATGCGGAGGCCCTTGAACACACGGCCCGGGGTGGCGCAGCCACCGATGGAACCGGGGGAGCGGTGCTTGCGCTGGGTGCCGTGACCGGCGCCGAGGCCCTTGAAGTTGTGACGCTTCATGACACCGGCGAAGCCCTTGCCCTTGCTCTTGCCGGTGACGTCAACCTTGACGCCCGACTCGAACACGGCGGCGGTGATCTCCTGGCCGAGCGTGTACTCGCTGGCGTCAGCGGTACGCAGCTCCACCAGGTGGCGGCGCGGGGTGACGTCGGCCTTGGCGAAGTGGCCCTTGAGGGGCTTGTTCACCTTGCGAGGGTCGATCTCGCCGAAGGCGATCTGGACCGACTCGTAGCCGTCGATGTCGTTGGTGCGGACCTGGGTGACGACGCAGGGCCCAGCCTTGACGACGGTGACCGGGACAACCCGGTTGTTCTCGTCCCAGACCTGGGTCATGCCGAGCTTCTCGCCCAGGACGCCCTTAATGTTCTTTGCCATCTCGCGCGTCACCTCAGAGCTTGATCTCGATGTCGACGCCCGCCGGCAGGTCGAGACGCATGAGCGAGTCAACCGTCTTCGGCGTGGGGTCGAGGATGTCGATGAGGCGCTTGTGCGTGCGCATCTCGAAGTGCTCGCGCGAGTCCTTGTACTTGTGCGGCGACTTGATGACGCAGTACACGTTCTTCTCAGTGGGCAGCGGCACCGGGCCTGCGACCGACGCACCAGTGCGGGTCACCGTCTCGACGATCTTCTTCGCCGAGGAGTCGATGACCTCGTGGTCGTAGGCCTTGAGCCGGATGCGGATCTTCTGTCCCGCCATGGCTACTCAGTAGTCCTGTCTCTCGTAACGCTCTGGAACTCGGGGGTTCTCCAGTCCTCCGCCTCCGACCCACGCGGTCGGGCGTGTCGCACTCCCTCTACGCAGAGATCCGTGAAGATCTCCCAACCAAGGGGGCGCGGTACCAGAACCGCGAGCCGGGGGCAGAACACCCACCGAGTGCCTGGCCGGCACCCCGCTGACGCTTCCCAGAAGATTCCCGTACGTCCGACCCGAGGGGTCGACGAGTACTGTGGGACTCGCTTCCGGTCCTCCCGACGGGAGGCGCGCAGCATCGGCACTCAACCGAGCAACCCCGACAGTCTGCCATACGGGGCCATCCGGCCGCCAATCGGGGCGGAAGACTGTACCCCACGTCACGTCGCGGTACACGCAGGGCCATATCCGCCCCCCTGTGACTCCCTCGCACCTCCCGGGCCGCGTCCGCGCCCCGGGCCCGGCCCGCGCGGGAGGTCACCGCGCGGGCCGCGCCGGTCAGGTACGGGTGACCGTGCCGCACCCGCCCCGCTGCCGGTCCGGGCGCAGGTCCTTGCTGCGGTCGTACGGGTCGACGGCCGGTCCGGACCCCTGCGGCGAGGCCGCCAGGTCCTCGGTGAACGCCGGATGGAGGAAGCCGTCCTCCTTCTCCTCGCAGGAGTCGTTGCCGAAGCTCATGTCGTAGCCGACCACCATCACGCGGCCCTCGGTCACCCGGTACCTGGTGGGGTCGAACACGCCGAAGGTGACCTGGCGGCGCACGATCGTCCGCGCCACCTCGTCGAAGCCCGGCCGGGTCTTCACGACGGGGTAGACGAAGGTGTAGTCGGCGACGATCTCCACCTCGCCGGCGCGCTTCCCCTTCCGGACGGTCATCCGCCCCCGGGTCTTGACGACGTCGCCGACCGGGCGCACCCGCTGAGGGTCGAAGCGGCTGAACAGCGCGAGCGGGTCGTCCTTCTCCGTGGGCCGCTCCACGGCCCGCGTCATCGCGTCGCGCAGTTCCTTCCCCTGGGGGTCCAGGAGTGCCAGCGCCGCCGCCGGCCTGTCACCGCGGACCGTGGCGGGATCGATGTTGGCTGCGACCAGGAAGGCCTTCACCTTCTTCAGGGCGGCGGCGATCCGCGCCTCGGACAGCCCGTTCGTCGCCTTCGCCCGGGGCAGCTCGATGCCGGCGGCGCCGTCGGCCCAGCGCAGTGCCGGGGAGCCCTTGAAGGGCTCCTTCAGCGTGGGCGTGTCAGGGAGCACCTCGCGGGAGGGCGCCGCCGTCGGACGCTCCGTCTCGGCGGCGAGCGGAGTGCTGTCCCCGCCCCTCAGACCGTCCGGCAGCGCGGCCGTGAGCTCGTCGGGCAACCGGTCGGTCAGCAGCTGGGGCCGTACGGCGACCAGTGCCAGCAGCACCACCAACGCCATGCCGAGGACCGCCTTGATCCGGCGTCTGCGGGCGGCCCGGCCGTTCATCTCCTGCCACGCCGGCCCGGTGCGCCAGCCCTTCGGCTGTCCGGCCGGCGTGCCCCCGGCCGCCCCTTCCGGATCCGCCACCTCCGGGGCCTCGGCGGAGCCGTGCCCCCCACCCCGTCGCGCTGCGCCGCCTCGACCAGCGCGGCCCATTCCTCGTCGGACACCGACCGTCCCTCGTCCTTCACGATCCCCACCCCTCGCACTCCGTTGCGGACGGAGGATGTCACAGCGGTCCGAGGGCCGAAGCTGCAGGTCAGAGGTGTTGACCGGGTCGTGATGCGGGCCCTCGCCACGGGGCCATGATGGAAGGGAACCCGCACGGCGGGAGGCGTCGGCCTCTCCCCCGCGGGACCGACGTCGGACGCGGCAGGTGCCGGGCGCATGCGCACGAGCGACGAGATCTACCACCGGGTGCTGTGGGATCCCCGCTTCGACCCGGAGCGCTTCGTGATGGGGATCGCCGAGCGCGGCGCCGCGCCGCAGCGGACGGCCCTGCCCGACTTCGTGCCCGGCGGGGAGATCCCCTGGCACCGGGTGCTGTTCTTCGAGGCGGACGGCGAGCTCGTCTGGGACCGGGCCTCGGGCGTGGACCGGATCGACGAGTCGGTCGCCGGGAGGGTCCGGGGGCCGAGCGCCACGGACAGGTCACGTCCGGCGGGCGCGACCGCGTCCGGTGCGGCCGTCCTGGCGGTGCCGCCGACACCCCGCACCGCACTGGCGTGGATCCCGCCGCACCGGCTCTGGCCGCCGATCCAGCACATACGGCGCGCGCACGACCGCCAGATCCACCGCTGGCCCCCGCACGTCAACGTCGTCTTCGGCTTCGTCCCCGAGTCCGACTTCGCCCGGGCCGCGCCGCTGCTGTCCGCCGCGGCGGCCGAGGCGGTGCCGTTCACGGCCCGGCTGGAGGGCGTGCACTGGTTCGGGCACCGGGAGGACGCCACGGTCTGGCTCGACCCGGCGGCGGCGGGCGAGGAGCCGTGGGCGCTGCTGCGGCGCGCCCTGGAGGCCCGCTTCCCCCTGTGCGGCGACGACTCCCGGGGCTACACGCCTCACCTGTCCCTCGGCCGCACCCGCGACCCGCACGCGCTGACGTCCGCGTCCGAGGCGCTGCTCGTGCCGATGACGGCCCGGGTGGCCGAGCTGGTGGTCCTCTCGCGCCGCGCCGACGGCCCGATGCGTGTCCGGGCGACGGTCCGGCTGGGCAGCGGAGAGCTGCACCGGACGGCCGACTGAGCCCCGCGGACGGGAACGCAACCCCGATGGTCGAAAATCCGTCTGACAGGGCGCGGATTCCGGCTCCGGCCAGGACCTCCGCCGCTTCCAGGGACCAGCACGCAGCGCGGGGGAACGACACACGTGGACGCCAGAGACGCCGGACCCGTGCCGGTTCCCGCCCTCCCCCGCCCCGGGGCCCGCCGCCGCAGCGTCGTCGCCGCAGCCCTCGGGGGCGCCGCCCTGGTGACCCCGGCGCTCGCCGGCTGCTCCATCCCCGCGCCCCGCCGGACCGGACCGATCGCGGACCCCGCGCCCGGGATGCCGATCTCCGCCTCGCGGCGCGCACAGCTGCTGCAGATCGCCGCGCACCCGGACGACGACCTGTACTTCATGAACCCCGACACCCAGCGCCTGCTCGACGCCGGTGTCCCGCTGGCCTCCGTGTACGTCACCGCGGGCGAGCACACCGGCCGGAACCGGATCGCCGGAATGCCGAGCCGCCCGGACGACAAGGCCGCCTACTCCTCCGCGCGCCACCAGGGCCTGCGGCAGGCCTACGCCACGCTGCTGGGTCTCGACCGGTTCGCGCCCTGGCGGAAGGACGTCGTCACCCTCCGGGGCGGCCGGCGCGCCGAGATCGACACACTCACCCATCGCGGCCGCCGCGTGGAACTGGTCTTCCTGAACCTGCCCATGCACACCCCGCGCCGGTACATGGCCCTGCCCGCCCTGTGGCACGACCGCGCCCTGGAACTGCGGACCCGGCTCTCGGCGGACTCCCCCGTCGACCGCTCGGAGACCTACGACCACGAGGGGCTGACCGACGTGCTCGTCGGCCTCCTGGAGCGGTACCGGCCGACGATCGTGCACACCCTGGACCCGGACCCGGACATCCAGCACAGCGACGAGGCGACCCGCAGGCGGGACAGCGAGCAGCCGGGCTACTCCGACCACGGCGACCACACCGCGACGGCCTGTTTCTCCTGGGCCGCGCTGATCCGCTGGGTCGCGGAGGGGACCGGCCGGCCGCCCGCGGAGGGCGGGGCCGTGCCGGCGTTCGCCGTGACGGCCTTCCGCGGCTACTACAACCGCCACTGGCCCAAGAACCTCCCGCCGCAGGTCCTGAAGGAGAAGGCCGGGCATCTCGTCCCGTACGGCGGCGATCCCGACTGGGAGTGCGGCAACCCCTCCGGCTGCGGCGACTACGGCGTCGGCGGCGACCGGCCCCTCACCAACAAGAAGGGCTGGGTCCGGTCGACCCACCACCGCTACCCCGGGGCGGGCCCGGCCGTGGCCGAACGGCCCGACGGCCGGCTCGACGCGTACGGGGTGCTCGGGCTGCGCGCGGTCCGCTGGCGGGAGACCGGGCGGGGCACCGGGCAGTGGGGGGCGCCGGAGGACCTCGGCGGCGGCCCGCTGGCACCCGTGCTCGGATCGACGGCGCTCGCCGACGGCCGGGTCCTCCTCTTCGGCCTGCGGTTCGCCGCCCTCGGCGGGCACGGCGGCCCGAACCGGCGGGAGGTCGTCCTCCTGGAACAGCGCTCCCCCGACGGTCCGTTCCTCGCCTGGCGCGGGCTCGGAGGGCCGGAGCGCGGCGACGACCGCGGGCGCCGGATCGGGGTGCCGGTGGCCGTGACGGCTCCCGACGGCCGGGTGCACCTGTTCGTGCGCGACGCGGACCGGGGGGTGTCGACGCGGGTGCGGGACACCGGCGGCTGGGGCCCGTGGCGGACCCTTCCCGGTGACGAGGAGGTGCAGGACGGCCTCACCGCACTGGTGGACGCCGCCGGGCGCGTACGGGTCCTCGCGGCCGGCCGCACGGCCGTCCGTCAGTGGGTCGACGGCCTGCCGGGCGACCCGTTGCCGCTCGCGGCGGATCCGGTGGCCGCGCTGCCGGTCCCGGGCGCGGAAGGCATCGAGGTGTTCCACCGCGGCCCCGCCGCCGGGCGGCTGCTGTCGACGGCCGGCTCCGACCCGGAGTTCGAGGGGTACGGCGCGGTCGCCGTCGCCCCGGGCCCGACGTTCCTCGGCCGCGACCTGCGCGGGCGGATGCAACTGCGGCACGGCGGGCGGCTGCACGTCCGTACGCAGGGCGTCGCGCCGGTCGGGAACGCGACGCTGTGGGGCACGACGGCCGTCGGTCTGGGCGCGGACGCGCACCCGTGGCTGTGGCGGCCGGCGGGAACGACGGAGGCCCGCCTCCCCTGAGGGGAGACGGGCCCCGACGTGGCCTGGGATCAGGTCACTTGACGTAGTAGCCGGTGATGTCGGCGAGCAGGTCGACCGTGCCGGCCCGGTTGTAGAACGTCACCTTGCCGTCCGCACCGACGGGGACGACGACCAGGTTCGGGATCGTCAGACCGGCGGTGAAGTTCAGGTTGGAGGCGCTCGACCGGGTCGTGCCGCTCGGGTAGACCGACACGAAGCTGGTCGCCGTCGGAGCGGTCGCCGTCACATTGAGGACGACGGCCGTGACACCGCTGGCCGGGACGCCGTTGGCGCCCGTCACCTGGAGCGTCACGGTGCCGCTCGCGCCGACCTTGGCCTTCGGGACACCGAGGCCGGAGCGGGTGTCCATCAGCCGCAGCGGACCGAGGTTGACGTGGGACGCCCCCGCCGTGTCGGAGGTGAAGTACCCCGTGACGTCGGCGAGCAGGTCGACCGTGCCGGCGCGGTTGTAGAAGCTGACCTTGCCGTTCGCGCCGACCGGGACGACCACCAGGTTCGGGATCGTCTGGCCCGCGGTGAAGTTCAGGTTCGAGGCGCTCGACCGGGTCGTGCCGCTCGGGTAGACCGACACGAAGCTGGTCGCCGTCGGAGCGGTCGCCGTCACATTGAGGACGACGGCCGTGACACCGCTGGCCGGGACGCCGTTGGCGCCCGTGACCTGGAGGTCGACCACGCCGGAGGCGCCGACCTTGCCCTTGGCCACACCGGTGCCGTCGCGGGTGTCCATCAGACGCAGCGGACCGAGGTTGGTGTGCGTGGAGCCGCTGGTGTCCTTGACGTAGTAGCCCGTGATGTCGGCGAGCAGGTCGACCGTGCCGGCGTGGTTGTAGAAGCGGACCTTGCCGTCCACCACCGGGACGACCACCAGGTTCGGGATCGTCTTGCCGGCCGTGAAGTTCAGGTTCGAGGCCGCCGTGCGGTCGGTGCCGTTGGGGTACGCGGAGACGAAGCTGGTCGCCGTCGCGTTCGTCGCGGTCACGTTGAGGACGACCGCGCCGACGCCGGAAGCCGGGACGCCGTTGGCGCCGGTGACCTGGAGGACCACCTCACCGCCGGCGCCGACCTTGGCCTTCGGCACGCCGAAGCCGGAGCGGGTGTCCATCAGCCGCGTGGGCGTGACCGGCTTGAAGGTCTTCGGGCCCGGGACGGTCACGGCGACCGAGGCCGAGGTCGACACCTTGCCGGAGGTGTGCGTGGCACGGACGGCCACGGTGTGGGCGCCGTAGCCGGTCACCGTCGTGGCGGCGCTGCGGGCACCGGGGCCCGGGGTCGCGACGACCTGGCCGTCGACGAGGACCTCGAACTTGTTGATCAGCGAGTTCGCGGTGCTGGTGGACCAGTTCACCGTGACCGGACCGGGCGTCTCGTAGCCGGTGCCGGCCCTGGTCGCCCCGCCGCCGAGCGAGTCGACCTTCAGGCCGGCGACGGAGCCGGTGGCGTAGGAGCGGATGGTCGGCAGCTGCGGGTAGAGCATGTTGCCGGGGCACTGGGTGTTGAAGCCGTTGCGGTGACCCGAGATCGCCGCGAAGGGGTACACCTGGTTCAGGGTGAACGTCTGCCCGAAGAAGTTCGTCTGGGTGACGCCCGCGGTCAGCTGCGCGGTGCCGTTGGGGTCGACGCCGTACTGGCCTAGCTTGTACGCGGCCACGCGCGAGGCGGAGACCAGCGCGGCGCTCGACGCGGCCTGGTTCGTGTAGTCACCGAGAACCGCGACACTCGTCGACTCGGAGTTCCAGCCGTAGGTGTGCGCGCCCAGGACGGGCTGGTCGATGCCGCCCTTGCGGCCCTCGAAGATCGTGCCGCACTTGTCGACGAGGAAGTTGTAGCCGATGTCGCGCCACTCCTCGACGTCCACGTGGTAGTCGAGGATGCTGCGGACGACACTGGCCGAGGCCGAGCACTCGTACGCGGCGCTCGTCGTGTGGTGGACGAAGATCGCCTTGATCTTGCCGCCGATGAGGTACTGGGCCGGCTCGGGCGTCTTGTCCTCGATCGCCTGCCCGCCCCACTGGGCGCGGGTGACGATCGCGGGCTTCGGAGCGGTCGAGGCCGGACCGGGCACGCTCGGCGGGGTGGTCGGCGGGTCGACGGCCGCGAAGGCCGCCGGCTCGGCGTTCAGCTCGCCGCTGTCCTTGGCCGCGGAGCCCGCGCCGCCCGGGTCGATCATGTTGAGCTTGAGACCCGCGGGCAGCACACCGGCCGCTGCGCCGTCGCTGACGCGCACCTCGGCACCGTCGGAGGCACCGACCCACACCGGCTCGGTGGAGCCGGGGGCACCGGCACGCCGGCCGTCCATGCCGGCCGGGTGCGGCTCCAGCTCGACCCAGTCGGACCACTCGCCGGTCTCGATGCTGCGGGTGCGCGCCTCGATCGTGCCCTTGACCTTCTCGTCAGGGTCCGTCCAGGTGACGCCGAGCAGACCGAACGGCTCGGTGGTCCGCTGCGTGAGGACGGCTTCGCCCTTGCCCTTGTCGGTCAGCGCGAGCTTGTGCAGCTCGCTCCTGCCCTTGCCGCCGTGTGCGGCCTTGCTGCTGTACACCCCCGGCGTCGCAGCCTTCGCCCCGTCGTCCCCGGTGCCGAACACGGCACCGTTCGCCGCGGCCTGGAAGCCCAGGACCGCGAGGACGCCCACGGCGGTCCCCAGCGCAGTACGACGCACCCGCGTCGCCGTCGTCGTACGTCGTGCTCGACGTCCCGATCTCAAGTTGTCTCCACCCCTTGATGGACATGACACAGCCAACCGGATGGATGCTACTGGCAGCTACTGTCACGGGCGCCACTGGGGTCACAACTGTCACACAAGATCACCGGAACAGACGAGGGCCCCCGTCCCGCCGCGAACGGCGGGCCGGGGGCCCTCTGATGACGCTCCGTCAGGAGCGGCGCAGGTCAGACGATCGACAATTACTTGTTGATCTTGACGACCTGGCCGGCGCCCACGGTCCGGCCACCCTCACGGATGGCGAACTTGAGGCCCTCCTCCATGGCGACGGGCTGGATCAGCTCGACGGTCATGGAGGTGTTGTCGCCCGGCATGACCATCTCGGTGCCCTCGGGGAGGGTCACGACGCCGGTCACGTCCGTGGTACGGAAGTAGAACTGCGGGCGGTAGTTGTTGAAGAAGGGGGTGTGACGGCCACCCTCGTCCTTCGACAGGATGTAGGCCTGGGCCTCGAAGCTCGTGTGCGGCGTGACCGAACCCGGCTTGATGATGACCTGGCCGCGCTCGACGTCCTCGCGCTTGATGCCACGGAGGAGCAGACCGACGTTCTCACCGGCCTGGCCCTCGTCGAGCAGCTTGCGGAACATCTCGATGCCGGTGACCGTGGTGGTGACCTTCTCGGTCTTGATACCGACGATGTCGACGGTCTCGTTGACCTTGAGGACACCACGCTCGATACGACCGGTGACGACGGTGCCACGACCGGTGATCGTGAAGACGTCCTCGATCGGCATCAGGAACGGCTTGTCGACGTCACGCTCGGGCTGCGGGATCGCCTCGTCGACGGCGGCCATCAGGTTCAGGACCGACTGGCCCCACTCCTTGTCGCCCTCGAGCGCCTTGAGCGCCGAGACCTTGACGACCGGCAGGTCGTCGCCCGGGAACTCGTACTCGGAGAGGAGCTCACGGACCTCGAGCTCGACGAGCTCCAGGATCTCCTCGTCGTCCACCATGTCGGCCTTGTTCAGGGCGACGACGATGTACGGAACGCCGACCTGGCGGGCCAGGAGCACGTGCTCCTTGGTCTGCGGCATCGGGCCGTCGGTGGCGGCGACCACGAGGATGGCGCCGTCCATCTGCGCGGCACCCGTGATCATGTTCTTGATGTAGTCCGCGTGACCGGGGCAGTCGACGTGGGCGTAGTGACGCGACTCGGTCTGGTACTCGACGTGCGCGATCGAGATCGTGATACCGCGCTGGCGCTCCTCGGGAGCCTTGTCGATCTGGTCGAAGGCCGAGGCCTCGTTCAGGTCCGGGTACGCGTCGTGCAGCACCTTGGTAATGGCGGCCGTGAGGGTCGTCTTACCGTGGTCAATGTGACCGATGGTGCCGATGTTGACGTGCGGCTTAGTCCGCTCGAACTTCGCCTTCGCCACTGGGTCCTCCTGTGGAGTGGTTCTGTACGCCTTGCTTCATCGGCGCCAGGTGATCTTTGCTGGGATGCCACTCGCCGGGGCCCGATTCCCTCGGGCTTCGGGGGCTGAGCCCCGGCGACTGGTGTCAAGCCTAAAGCGTGAACTCGGGAGAGTTACTCGCCCTTGGCCTTCGCGATGATCTCCTCGGCGACGTTCCGCGGAACCTCGGCGTAGGAGTCGAACTGCATCGAGTAGCTTGCGCGACCCGAGGTCTTGCTGCGGAGGTCTCCGACGTAGCCGAACATCTCCGAGAGGGGCACGAGGCCCTTCACGACGCGAGCGCCGCTGCGCTCCTCCATGGCCTGAATCTGGCCACGGCGGGAGTTGATGTCGCCGATGACCTCGCCCATGTAGTCCTCGGGCGTGGTGACCTCGACGGACATCATCGGCTCGAGGATGACCGGCGAAGCCTTGCGCGCGGCCTCCTTGAAGGCCTGCGAACCGGCGATCTTGAACGCGAGCTCGGAGGAGTCGACCTCGTGGTAGCCACCGTCGAGAAGAATGACGCGGACGCCGGTCATCTCGTAGCCGGCCAGGATGCCGAACTGCATGGCCTCCTGCGCACCCGCGTCGACCGAAGGGATGTACTCCTTCGGGATGCGGCCACCGGTGACCTTGTTCACGAACTCGTACGAGGCGTCGCCGCCCTCGATGGGCTCGATCGCGATCTGCACCTTGGCGAACTGACCGGTACCACCGGTCTGCTTCTTGTGGGTGTAGTCCAGTCGCTCGACGGCCTTGCGGATCGTCTCGCGGTACGCGACCTGCGGCTTGCCGACGTTCGCCTCGACCTTGAACTCGCGACGCATACGGTCGACGAGGATGTCGAGGTGAAGCTCGCCCATACCACCGATGATGGTCTGGCCGGTCTCCTCGTCAGAGTGAACCTGGAAGGAGGGGTCCTCCTCCGCGAGACGCTGGATGGCGACACCCAGCTTCTCCTGGTCACCCTTGGACTTGGGCTCGATGGCGACCTGAATGACCGGCGCCGGGAAGTCCATGGACTCCAGGATGACCGGGTTCTTCTCGTCGCACAGCGTCTCACCGGTGGTGGTCTGCTTGAGGCCCATGACGGCGACGATGTCGCCGGCGCCCACCGAGTCGATCTCCTCACGCTTGTTCGCGTGCATGCGGTAGATCTTGCCGATGCGCTCCCTCTTGCCCTTGACGGAGTTCAGCACCGCGGTGCCGGCCTCCAGGCGACCGGAGTAGATCCGGACGAAGGTGAGCTTGCCGAGGTGCGGGTCGCTCGCGATCTTGAACGCGAGGGCCGACAGCGGCTCGTCGTCGGACGGCTTGCGCTTGACGACCAGCTCCGCGTCCTTGACGTCGTGGCCCTCGATGGCCTCGACGTCCAGGGGGGAGGGGAGGTAGCGCACGACCGCGTCGAGCAGGGGCTGGACGCCCTTGTTCTTGAACGCGGTGCCACAGAAGACGGGGGTGATCGTCTTCTCGCCGCCACCCTTGCCGGAGGCAATGGTGATGCGACGGACGGCGGCGTAGAGCTGCTCCTCGGTGGGCTCGACGCCCTCGAGGAAGAGCTCCATGATCTCTTCGTCGTTCTCGGCGACGGTCTCGACCAGCTTGCCGCGCCACTCTTCAGCGGCCTCGGCGTGCGAGGCGGGGATGTCGACGACGTCGTACATCTCGCCCTTGGTCGCTTCCGCGGACCAGACCAGGGCCTTCATGCGGACGAGGTCCACGACACCCTGGAAGTCCATCTCGGCACCGATGGGCAGCTGCATGACGATCGGGACGGCGCCGAGGCGGTCCACGATCATGTCCACGCAGCGGTGGAACTCGGCGCCCGTACGGTCGAGCTTGTTGACGAAGCAGATGCGCGGAACGCCGTAGCGGTCCGCCTGACGCCAGACGGTCTCGGACTGCGGCTCGACACCGGCGACACCGTCGAACACCGTGACGGCACCGTCGAGCACGCGGAGCGAACGCTCCACCTCGACCGTGAAGTCGACGTGACCCGGGGTGTCGATGATGTTGATGGTGTGATCAACGTCCTCGAGCGGCCAGTGACAGGTCGTCGCGGCAGACGTGATGGTGATGCCGCGCTCCTGCTCCTGCTCCATCCAGTCCATCGTGGCAGCGCCGTCGTGGACTTCACCGATCTTGTAAGACACACCGGTGTAGAACAGGATGCGCTCGGTGGTCGTCGTCTTGCCCGCGTCGATGTGGGCCATGATCCCGATGTTGCGGACCTTGGCCAGGTCAAGCGAAGTGGTGGCCATAAGGCTCAATCTTCTCTCGGTCTCGATGTGGGTAGCGACTACCAGCGGTAGTGCGCGAAGGCCTTGTTGGACTCGGCCATCTTGTGCGTGTCCTCACGCTTCTTGACCGAAGCACCGAGGCCGTTGGAGGCGTCGAGGAGCTCGTTCATGAGGCGCTCGGTCATGGTCTTCTCGCGACGGGCGCGGGAGTAACCGACGAGCCAGCGGAGCGCGAGGGTGGAGGCGCGACCGGGCTTGACCTCGATCGGCACCTGGTAGGTGGCGCCACCGACACGGCGGGACTTGACCTCGAGGGACGGCTTCACGTTCTCGAGGGCGCGCTTCAGCGTGATGACCGGGTCGTTGCCGGTCTTCTCGCGGAGGCCTTCCATGGCGCCGTAGACGATGCGCTCGGCGGTGGAACGCTTGCCGTCCAGCAGGATCTTGTTGATCAGCGAGGTGACAAGAGGAGAGCTGTAGACCGGGTCGATGATGACCGGGCGCTTCGGGGCGGGGCCCTTACGAGGCATTCTTACTTCTCCTTCTTGGCGCCGTAGCGGCTGCGAGCCTGCTTACGGTTCTTGACGCCCTGCGTGTCGAGGGAACCGCGGATGATCTTGTAACGAACACCCGGCAGGTCCTTCACACGGCCACCACGCACGAGCACGATGGAGTGCTCCTGCAGGTTGTGACCCTCACCCGGGATGTAGGCCGTGACCTCGATGCCCGAGGTCAGACGCACACGCGCGACCTTACGGAGGGCCGAGTTCGGCTTCTTCGGGGTGGTCGTGAACACACGCGTGCAGACGCCACGACGCTGAGGGGAACCCTCGAGTGCGGGCGTCTTGTTCTTCTCGACCTTGTCCTGCCGGCCCTTCCGGACCAGCTGCTGGATCGTAGGCACTACTTCTCCGGTTTCTGTGTGCCGTCGGTGAAACTAACCTGGAACACTGCCGACCCACGCGGTCGGGTGTGTCGAATGCTGCGGACTTCCGCCAGGGCGGAAAAGGCGCAGATTGCGGTGGCCGTTCGCGGACTCACTGTGCGGTTGAGGACACGCACGCAAGCCCAGGCACACCCCAGGCACAAGGTCTGAGCGTACCTACCGCATGGACTCCGGTCAAAACAAATGCCCACGCGCACCGGTACCCGGCCGACATGGGAGAACGAATCCCGGGCACCCCCGGCCCGCGGCCGGCGCGGCGGGCCCGCGGACCCGCCGCGGACCGCGCGCCGGGGCGGGCCCTTCCGGGCGGGCCGGGGGCGGGTGCGGGCCCGGCGGCGCGGGGAGGGTCAGTCCCGGACGGCGCGGCGCGGCTCGCCCGGGGTGCGGGTCTCCGCGTCCTCCTCGCCGGGCTCCAGGAACTGGTTGACGACCTTGACGAACACGCCCATCCGCTCGTCGGGGACCCCGAGCCAGCGCGCGAAGTCCTCCATGGTGGGCTGCCAGTCGTCGGGCGGCAGCAGGTCCTCGGCCAGGGGCAGTTCCTCGGGAGTGACCCGGCCGGACCGGATCAGCATGTCGCGGACGGAGACCCCGAGCAGGGGGGCGATCCGGCGCATCGTCTCCAGGTCGGGCATGCTCTGCCGCTGGAGCAGCCGGGTCACGGCGGCGCGGTGGACGCCGGCCTCGTCGGCGATCCGGGACTTGCCTCCGCCACGCGGGCTGTCGATGTCGTAGCCGCGCTCTCTCATCAGGCTTTCCACCCAGCCTGCGAATGCGTCGAGCCCTTGTGTGCTCATGTGTACCGCTCCCTTACTCCCCACCCTCCGGGCCCACACTCTAGCGTGCTTGCGCGCGCAGAATTACGTGCTTTCGGGCACGCAACCGTGTCGAAACGGTGAAGGATCCTTCCTTTTGTTGTTGCGCGCTCGCACGCAACATGTCACTCTCTGAGTCGCCGCCGCACTCGTCGGCCTCACGAGTCCCAGGAGCCCCTCCGGCCCCAGGACTCGGTGGCCCGGACCGTGGAGATGAACCTTGCTCCTGCCCGACTCGACCCCATGGCAGGCCGCCGCCGCGTGCGTCGGCCTCTCCCCGTCCGTCGTCTTCGCCCGCCGCGCCCAGCAGGCCGCCCCGGCGCTGCGCGCCTGCGCCGCCTGCCCCGTCAGCCGTGAGTGCGAGACGGCCGTGGCGCCCGCGGAGAGCTACTTCGACGGCGTCTGCGCGGGCCGCCTGTGGCGCAACGGCCGCCCCGTCGTCGCGCGCCGCGGCCGGCACTCCGCCGACACCGCGCGGCGGACCGGCACGGTGGATCTGCCCCGCGCGGTCGCCCCGGCCGCCGTACGCGACACCCCGGCCGGCCCCCGCGGCGCCACCGGCCCCGGAACGCCCGCCGTCCCCGTCGCCGCGAGCGCCGCGCACCCGGGCGGCGGACGTGACTGAGAGCCGCCTCCTCGCCGCCGACCAGGTCGTCCGGGACATCGCGCTCTGGACCGCCGCCCTCGTACGCCAGTTTCCCGAGCTCGCCTCGGAGCTGGCCCCCGGACGCCGCTCCCCCGCCGGGGCCGCACCCACCGCGCCGCACCCGGGCCGCGACGAGCTCATCCGCGAGGAGCGGCGCGAGGCGCTGCTCCTCCAGCAGCGGCACGGACTCTCCGTTCCCGGCCACGGCGCCGCCCCGATCCGGCTCCACGTGTCCGACGCCATCCGTGACATCACCGACGGCGTCGTGGAACTGGAGGAGGCCGTCTGCGCCCGCCTCGGCCTGCCCCGGCCGCGCCGGGCCGGGGTCGTCGAACGCCTCCGCCGCGTCGCCGGACTCCTCGACGCCGTGGCCGGCCATCCCGTGCTCGCCCGCCACGTCCGGGACGAACTGCGCCGAATGGCCCGCCGGTGCGCCCGCACGCTGGGCGACACCGAGACGGTCGTCCGGGTCTCCGGTCGCTGCCCCTGGTGCGACTCGGTGTCGCTGCGGGCGTTCACGGACCGCCGCGCGGTCCTCTGCGTGAACCCGGCCTGCCTCTGCACGGACGAGGTGTGCGGCTGCCAGGACGATCCCGCGTACCGGCACCTGTGGCCGGAGGCGGAGTGGCACGAGCTGGCCGAGGCGTCCGGGGCCCGTACGGACGAGATCGAGGCGGCGATGGACACCACCAGCGCCGTGGACACCGTCCCGAACCCGACGGAGGAGAGCCCGTGCTGACGTCCCCCGCCCTGCCGGCCCTGATCCCCGGCCCGCTGGCCGCCTCGGAGGCCGGGGTCGCCCCGGCGACGATCCGCAAGTGGGTCCAGCTGGGCCACCTGCGCGCGGCCGGCAAGGCGGGCCGGGCCCAGCTCTTCCGCCTGGAGGACGTCTTCGCCGCGGAACGCCTGGCGAGCCGCCGCACCCGCACCGCGTAGTCCGCCACGAAGAAGGCCCTGCCCGGCCCCACTCACCCGCCCCCGCTTCGAAGCGCCCCGCGTCCCTGAAGGACGCGGGGCGCTTTCGTCATGCCTCCGGGAGCGGCCGCCGAGCGCGGGTGGCCCCGGTCGGGCGGCGGCAGGCCGAGCCGTCCCGAAGACGGACCTGTCGCCCGGTCATCCCGATGAGATCGGTGGCCGTCGTCGCGGCCGAGCGCCCCGGCCGACGCCGGACCAGTTGCCCGAGCGGACCGCGAAGGGCTCGGGTGTCCGGCGGCCGGTCACCTGCGCAGCCAGCCCTTCTTGGGCGGATCGGCGGGGACCGGCTCCCGGGTGAGCAGCAATTCGGCGGCGCAGATGCGCATGTGCCTGGCGAGCGTGGTGGGGCTGCTGGAGCCCTCGTACCAGACCGACCACGTCTGCTCCACGAGCCAGCTCGTAGGGGACGTCCGGAACACGAGACGGCCGCACTTCTCGGGATCGGCGCCTCGCACGTAGGTCCGACTCATTTCCTCCGCCCGGGCGACGGCTGCGTCCCGTCCGCCGTCGACGGCGAGCTTGACCACCAGGTCCCAGGTCTCCCCGCCGCTGTGGAACTCGTTCGTCTCCACCAGCACGTACCAGCTCATGACCTCGCGCCCCCTGTCCTCCATGCATGTGCGCTCAACATAGAGGAGCCCTCCGGCCGGAATTCCGAAGCCGATCCCTCCCGAACTAGTTGCGTGCGCGCACGCTCTCTGTCACAGTTGGTGCAACGGCGGAGCTGTGCCCGACAAGGGGTCACGGTCTCCGCCGTTCGCCGTCCGGGAGCGCTCCGCGCCCCCTTCCCCGTGTCGAGCGCCCCGGGCGGTACCCGCACCTCTGGCACCCCGTCCCGCCCTCCCCTTCCACCGAGGAGAACCGTCATGACCACTCCCCCGAGTGCGTTCCCGGACGTCGAGAAGCTGGTCGTCGACGTCCTCAAGGCCGACCCGGCCCTGACCGGCGTCACCGTCGCCGCGCAGGCGCCGGCCGGCTTCGACGGCACGCAGAACGCCGTCCTCGTGAACCGCCGCGGCGGCGCCTGGCTCGGCGACCTGCACGTCGACATGCCACTGATCGAGTTCGAGGTGTACGGACCGACCAAGACAGCGGCCCACGTCCTCGCCAACGCCGCCCGGCGCGCCCTGCTCGCCACCATCGGCAAGCAGATCGGCGCGAACGTCGTCAGCGACGTCGAGGAGCAGGACGGGCCGCGCTGGATGCCCGACTACCTCTACCGGGGCGCGAACCGCTACCTCTGCGTGATCCGCCTCTCCGTGAACGTCTTCTAGACGCTCCCCCGGCGCCCTCCCTCTCGGGCGACCCCACAGACCAGGCCTCGCCGTCCGGCGGGGCCTTTGCCGTACCCGGACCCACCGCCGGGGCGGTGCCTTCTCACACCCCTCTCACCAAGGAGCAAACCCACCATGGCAGGAAACAACTCCGCCGAGATCCGCGTCGCAGGCATCGGCAAGCTCTACGTGGCCGACGCCGGCACCTCCCTCCCGGCCACCTTCGGCACGGACTCCGCCGCCGACTGGTCCGGTGCGGGCTGGAAGGACCTCGGCTTCACCTCCGGCGACGGCGTCACGTTCTCGAAGAAGGACAAGCTGGAGGCCATCGACTCGTGGCAGTCGGTCTCCCCGGTCCACTACATCTACTCGAGCCGTGACCTGTCGCTGAAGTTCTCGCTGCTCCAGTTCAACGAGGACACGCTGCCGTTCTTCATGGGCGGCGACGCGGTCAAGGCCGAGCCGACCCCGGCCGTGGACACCTACCGGTACGAGATCGCGGAGCGTCCGTTCGCCGACGTGCGCGCCCTCGGCCTGGAGTTCACGGACGTCAAGGCCGGCGGCACCACCGCGGTGAAGTACCGCTTCATCATCCCGCGCGGCCAGGTCACCGCCACGGACGACATCAAGCTGGCCCGCAAGGCCGCCGCCCAGCTGGGCGTCACCTTCACCGCCATGTCGAAGGGCGACGGCAAGCCGCTGGCCACCTTCCTCATGAAGGACAGCCAGTACTCCGCGACCGTCTGATCCTTCGCCGCCCGGGGCGGGACGGCGCACCGCCGTCCCGCCCCACCCCTCTCCTCTTCACTCACTCGAACAAGGAGTACGCATCACCATGAGCCGTTTCGACGTCAACGCCGCCCGCGCCCAGCGCATGGAGGCCCACGGCCGCACCTGGTCCTTCGAGCTGGACGGCGAGTCCTACACGCTGCCCACCGAGCTGTCCCGCAGGACCGCGAAGGCGCTGCGCGGGCTCGACGACAACGACGTGGACGGTCTGCTCGCGCTCCTGATGGGTGAGGAGCAGTTCGCCCGCTTCGAGGAGCACGACCTCACGATGCAGGACATCGCCGCCATCCTGGAGGCCTACGGCAAGGAGACCGGGCTCGGCCTGGGGGAAGACTGAGCCTCGTCGAGTTCGCCGACGAACACGCCGAGGCCCTCGAAGCCGACCTGCTGCGGTACTACGACGTCGATCTTCTCGACTGGTACCGCGGCAGCCTCTCCAGCCGGCGTCTCGCCGTGCTGATCACGCATCTTCCGGAGAACAGCGCCGTGCAGCGGGAATTGCACGGCGAGGCCGCGGAGTGGTCGGTCACCGACCACCTCCTCGCGGCAGTGGTGGACCATCTGGCCGTCGCCAACTGGATGTTCGCCGCCGTCAACACCGGCGATGACGGCGACCAGCCCGAGCCGCCGAAGCCCGTCCCTCGCCCGGGCGACTCCGTCGAGGACGACGAGGACGCAGACGACACGGACGAAGCCGGGGCGGTGTCCCCGTCCCAGCTCGCCCGGTTCTTCGGCTGATCCGCGTCCGCCGCCGACGCCACCTCCCCACGGCCCCCGGAGCCCGTTCCCCTCAGGGAGCGGGCTCCGGGGGCGCTTCCTGTGCTCGCTCGGCGGCCAGCTCCTGCTCCAAGGCCCTGGCCCGTTCGGAGAGGCGGCGCTTGCGCGTGTCCGTCGTCGTGTCCGGTTCGTCGGCTTCGGTTCCGCGCCGTTCGGAGGCGGCCCCCGCCTGCACGGGGGCGCTGTCGAGGGGTGGCACGATCGGGCGCCCGCCCTTGCCCCGGACGACCTTCCGCACCGGCTGGGCGCTCCTGCGGGCACGGCTCTCCTGGGCGGTCACCAGAACGTCCGCCTCGGGCTCGGGGTCGGACGCGGGCTCCGCCTCGGGTACGCGTTCGGGCTGCGGCTCCGGCTCGGGTACGTACTCGCGCTCGGGGCGCCGTTCGAACAACTCGCGCTCCCTGCGGACGCGCTCCTCGGCCTCGACCACGACGGCCGGCGGTTCGAGCAACCGGGCGAAAGGCAGCGGGATGACCCGGGCCCCGTCCTGGCTCGTGTCCGTGCGCCGCTGGGGGCGCCGAATTCCACGCGCGTCACCCTGTCCCTGCGCATAGGCGTCGGCGACCCGCTTCTCGTACTCCCGGCGAATGCGGGGCAGCTCGTCCGAGACGGCCTCGGCCCAGCCGGCGGTGAACGCGGCGGTCTCACGGCGGTCAACCTCGGCCCGCGGCAGCACGACCAGGCCCTCCGGGGCATGCCCCGCGACGTGGACGAGTTCGGCAAGCCGGGCGAAGAGGTGAGGCAGATCCGGGTGGGATTCGAGCCAGTCGACCGCCCGCTCCCGCCGGTTAGCGCCCGGCTCCGTGTCCATGCGTCAGCACTGCCTTCCAGCCCCCTGGGATCCCCACGCGCCCCTCGCGTTCCCCGCCCCCCGACTGTGTCGGGTCCGGGGAACGCGCCAACCAGAGTACCCCGGTCGAACACAAGCTCTGATCCGGGACCAACCACCCCAGGGAACACCCGAAGAGACACACCGTCAGGTGTTTCACGCTCGACAAACACCGAACAGATGTTCCACACTCTGTTCGCACAGTAGTTCGAACATGTGGCGCCCCCGCCTCACTCCGCGGCGCCGCCACACACGCAAGGGCAAGCAACCGGAAGGCAGGCGTCCATGACTCAGCAGGCCGAGGCATCGCGACCGCACATCCCGCTCCAGGACCGCCTCCGCCAGCTCCTCGACGGACCCACCGCCCTCGACAAGAGAGCGTTGCTCGGCAGCCTGTGCGCCGAGGTCAGCCGGCGCGAGGCGGTCGCCTACACGGCGGGGTGGAACGACGCCTTCGCCGAACTCCGCCGCCGCTGACGCCGCACGCCACGCCACGCCGGCGGGATCACCCCGCCGCCCGCGCACACGAGCCGCCTCCACCCCACCGGGGAAGGCGGCTCGGGCGTTTCCGGGGTGCGACCCGCACGACACCTCCGAAGAGAGGACAGCCATGGCAACCGTTCCCCAACCCGTGCGCGACGCCACGGAATCCGTGGTGACCTGGCCATCGTGGATCGACCAGAAGGACTACAGCGAGACCAAGAAGACCGCCGTCGGCGCGTCGAGCTCGGTCACGGCGATCAAGGGTGACATCACCCTCATCAAGGCGGAGCTCGCCGGCCTTGCCGTCTTCTCCCTCGGCGCCAGCGTGATCAAGTTCGATTACACCTGGTTCAAGATGGACGAAAAGGGCGTCACGATCAACGGCCGCCAGCGGATCGGCTGGCCGTGGGCCGATCCGGCGAAGAGCGCCAACCTCAAGGCCGAGAACCGTTTCCGTGCCCTGGAGAAGAAGCAGGGCGACCTGAAGGCGGCGCTCGCCCGCCTCGACACGGCACGGACCGACGTGAGCGCGACCCGCACCGCGCAGAGCCAGGCCGAGACCGACATGGAGAACGCGCGGCGCCAGTACCGGTCGGACAGGAGCGCCGCCTCGCTCCAGGCCTTCTTCGAGGCGGAGAAGAAGTTCAAGCAGGCCAAGAAGCTCGCCGACAAGGCCAAGAAGGAGCTCGAGAAGGCGGAGAAGGAAGCCAAGAAGCTGGAGGAAAGGGCTTCCAAGCGCTTCCAGGACGCCAAGAAGTTCGTGGCTGCCGAAGCCGAGGCCAAGAAGAAGTGGGAGAACGCGGGCGACAAGGTCCTGACCGAGGACCTCAACCGCCTGAGGACCGCGGTCGGAAAGGTCACTCTCGAGCTGAACGGCCAGGAGAGCACCCCCTAGGTCCTGTCCGGGCCGGCCGACACCCTCCTCCTCTCCCCTCCCCCTGAAATCAGGTGACCATGTCCCTCAAAAGTGCCCTGACCGCGACCTCGTCGGCACTCAAGACCCTCAAGACCAATGCCGAACAGAGCGCTCAGGCCGTCAGCCGCGTCGGCAGCGGCGCGAACACCGCCTCGAGCAAGGTCAAGCAGCTCAAATCATCGGCCCAGTCCTCCACTTCTCAGCTCAAGAGCCTCAAGACCGCCACGGATCAGGCCGAGAAGTCCATGACGAAAGCCGGCAGGACCGGCGAGTCCGCCGGCACCAAGCTCGGCAAGTACGAGTCCGGCGCGGGCAAGGCCGCCAAGGGCCAGGACAAGCTCAACAAGTCGATGAAGGGCAACTTCCTCGCCCGCCTGATCGAACTGTTCATGCCCCTCATCGAGAAGGTCGTCGAAATGGCGACCCGCTCGAAGACGATGCAGACGATCATGAAGAAGGCCTTCGATGCCATCAAGGTCGTGATCAGCGCGGTCATGAAGGCCATCGGCCCGATCATGAAGAAGGCCGGACAGCTGATCAAGACGGTCTGGAACGGCATCAAGACAGCCATCTCCTCCGTGGTCAAGGCTGTCGCGACCGTCGTCAAGACGTACGTGAACATCTGGAAGACGGTCATCACCACGGTGATGAAGGCCATCAAGACGGTGATCAGCGCCGTCTGGAACGGCATCAAGGCCGTCATCACCCCGGTGGTCAACTGGATCAGGACGGCGATCCCCAGCGCCTTCCAAGCCGTCAAGGACAAGATGTCGTCCATCTGGAACGGCCTCAAGGACATCGCGTCCCGGGCGTTCAACGGCATCAAGAGCGGGGTCTCCGGTCCGATCAACGCTGTCATAGGCCTGATCAATCGAATGATCGGCAGCCTCAACCGGGTCAAGGTCAGCGTGCCCGGCTGGGTGCCGCTCGTCGGCGGCAAGACCTTCGGCGTCAGCATCCCGACCATCCCCATGCTCGCCACCGGTGGTGTCGTCATGCCACGCAACGGCGGTGTCCCGGCGATCCTCGCCGAGGCGGGCGAGGCCGAGGCCGTCCTTCCGCTCTCCAAGCTGGACCGACTGCTCGCCCTCACCGCCCAGCGCGCCCGCGTGTCGGCGCAGATGCAGGCGGGCCGCGGCGCGGGCGGCGCTCTGCACATCGAGCACTATCACGCGGCCCGTAGCAGCGACCCGCAGTCCACGGCCGACGCGCTGATGTACCTGGCGAAGGCACGCGGATGAGTGCCGTCGCACTGACACCGATCTACACGAACCGCCTGCTCGCCGGTGTTCCCGCCGCCATCGGTACCCTTCGCGGCGCCGTCAACCCGGCCAACACCGCGCTCGGCAGCCTGCTGCGCGCGATCCGCGACGCCGGCGGCAGGACCAGCCGGCTCGCCTCGGACGCCAGAGCCGCCGCCACCGCCGCGGGGCGCCTCCGCGCCGATGCGACCTCCGCGGCCGGCTCGGTCACCAAGCTGGGCAGGTCCGCCGCCCCGAGCGGGGTCAAGTCCTTCGGCGACCGGGCGGGCAGGGCCAAGTCGGTGCTCGCCAAGACGGGCGCCGGCGTCGCCGCGATCCTTACCGTCCTGATGCCGCTGCTGCCCTTCACCGATGTCATCACCGGGCTGATGGACAAGTACGGCACGGTCATGACCATCGCCTCCGCCGCCATGATGGCCGTCAACGTCGCCATGCGGGGAAACCCGCTCGGCTTCCTCGTCGGCATCATCCTGCCCGTGGCAGCCGCTCTCATCACGTACGCGATGAACAGCGAAGCAGGCCGGCGGATCATGCAGCAGGTCTTCCAGCAGGCCCTCAAGGGCTTCCAGTCGGTCTGGAAGTTCCTCCAGCCGGTCATGGAGTTCCTCGGCCAGGCGGTCATGACCTACTTCAAGGGATACCTGACCCTCTTCACCACCGCCCTGAAGGTCATCGGCTCCGGCATCGGCGGGCTCTCCGGTGCCGGCACCAGCGTCTCCTCCGCCTCCAACGCCCTGCGCGGGATCGCCTCCGGCTCCATGGGCGGGATCAAGAGCGGCGTCCAGCCGATCCTGTCCTTCATCACGGACAAGATCCCCGGGTTCTTCCATACCGCCAAGGACGCCGTCGGCGGAGCCCTGCGCGGCATCGGCGACCTCATCGAAGGTGCTCTGAGCACGGTCATCGGCGTCGTCAAGGGGCCGATCAACGGCCTCATCGCCTTCGCCAACTGGATCATCGACGGGCTCAACGAGCTCAGCTTCGAGATCCCCCTCACCGGCAAGAAGTTCGGCGTCGAGATCGACAAGATCCCGATGCTCGCCGAAGGCGGCATCGTCCTCCCCGGCACCGCGGACGACTTCCGCATCGACCCGCTGTCCCAGCTGGACAACCGCCGCGTCCCGGCCCTCACCGAGGCGCCCCGACCGCCGCACCGCATCCGGGACTTCCACGAGGAGCCCGGCGCCGGCCCCCGGTCGACCGCGGAGGACCTGCTCTTCCTCGCGGCGGCACGCGCCTGAGCCGTCCGCCCTGGCCCCCTTCAGAAACGAGGTGACGGCCCCATGGCCGAGACCACGACCGCCTACGCCGGAAACAGTTACACCGCCGACCTCGCGCCCGGCTCACTCATCACCCAGGACGGGCAGATGCAGTGGGCCGGGCTTCTCATCGGCCCCGGCACCCCCTTCTCCGTCGACCGTTCCGGACTGACCGGCTGGGAGGACCTGCCCGAGTACGACTCCTCCGACGCCGACCGCCCCACCTCGCACGGCGCCTGGCCCGGCTCCCGCTACGCCAAGCCGCGCAAGATCGGCGGCACCATCGTGCTGATGCCGGAGTGGAACGGCGCGACCGAGGCCATCCGCGCCCTGCGGCAGTCGCTCGCCCTGCTCGACGAGGAGCGCTGGCTCACCGTCCGGCTGCACGGCGAACTGCTCGCCGTGCGCGCCCGGATCGCCCAGCGGGTGGTCCCCGCCGACCAGGGCTTCGCCACGCAGGGCAGCTCGAAGATGTCGATCCAGTGGCTCGCGGCCGACCCGCGTCGCTACGTCGTGAACGAGCAGGCCGCCGTCACGACCGCGCCGCAGCCCGAGTCCGGCCTCACCTGGCCGCTGGTCTGGCCGCTCAACTGGGGTCAGGCCAGGTCCACCGGCGACGCCGTGGCCGAGAACACCGGCTCCGCGCCGACCCACCCGGTGATCGTCTTCCGCGGACCCTGCTCCATGCCCACCGTCACCGAGCGCGTCAGCAAGCGCCGGCTGCGGTACGCGATCGACCTGGCCGCCGGCGACGAGCTCGTCGTCGACACCGCGGCCGGCACGGTCACCCTCAACAACACCGCGTCCCGCCGCCACACCGCGATGGCCGACTCCAGCCCCGAGGAGCTGTTCCTCCTCGAACCGGGCCGGACCGAGCTGGCCTTCCGGCCCGACACCGCCACCCCGGACGCCCTGATGACGATCCGCTGGCGCAGCGCCGAGTGGTGACCGGGCGCCCCCGCCCCGCGGTCCGCCGTGCCGCACGTCCCCCGAAAGCCCCTCCCGATCCCCAGAGGTGAACCATGACCGTACGGGCCGCCTGGCTCCAGCCCACGGGCCAGACCCGCGAGGACACCCGGATCGCCCTTTCCGTGCTGCTCACGCCCAACGGGCAGAGCGCGTCGGAGACTCCGCTGCGCTCCCGCCCCGGCATCGTCCCCGGCGGCCTCGTGCTGACCGGGACCTCCCCCATGCAGTGCTCGATCGGCACCGGCCGGGCCGTCGTCCAGGGCGGCGACACCGCCCAGGGCGCGTACATGGTCGCGGTGACCGCACCCGAGACGCTGACCATCGCCGACGGCGACCCGCAGAACGCCCGGATCGACCTGGTCGAACTGGCCGTCCTCGACGACGCCTACGACCGCACCGGTGCCACCGAAGCGGTGATCCGGCTGGTCAAGGGCGCCCCCTCGGCCACCCCGGTCGCCCCCGTCTCGGGCCCCGGAAGCGCCTTCCCGCTCTACACCGTCACGGTGCCGGCCGGCACGTCGGCCGGCACCGGCGGCATCGCCTGGAACACCGCCGTCACCACCCTGCACTACCCGATGACGGCGCTCGGCGGGATCATGCCGACCAGCGGATTCAAGGGCGCCTACGTCGGCCAGTACCGCGACGTCGCCGGCCTGCTCCAGCGCTGGGACGGCACGACCTGGGTCTCCTATCCGAAGCCGATCGGCGGCATCGCCCCGCACGGCACCATGACGACCGGCGCCTACACCGGCCAGTACCGCGACAACGCCGGCATCCTCCAGCGCTGGGACGGCACGGCCTGGCAGTACGCCGAGGGCAAGGCGACGATCCTCTTCAGCGCCTCCCAGACCGCCATGCAGAGCATCCCGGTCAACGAATGGACGACCGTCACCCTCCAAGGCGTCGACATCGACGACTTCGGGGGCTGGAGCGGCGGCAACACCTACACCGTGCCGCGCACGGGCTGGTGGCGGGTCTCCGGACACGTCTGCTGGTCGGGCGACTCCGCCAACAACATGCGCGGCGCCCGCATCCTCTCCGGTGGTGTCGGCGTCCCCCGGATGACCTGGCTCACCCCCGCGGGCGGCGGCGCCGTCGTCGTCGGCGGCCAGGGCCTGATCAAGCTCACGGCGGGCAGCACCCTGCAGCTGGCCGCCTTCCAGAACCACACGGCGGCGGTCCGCACCCTCGGCGGCTCCGGGTACTACAGCAACCTCTCCGCCCAGTGGATCCGGTCCTGACCCCGCCCCCGCAGCACCTTCCCGATTGGAGAACCCCATGAACCTGCGCAGCAGCTGGGTCGCCGAGACCGGCCAGACCCGCGAGGACACCCGTCTCACCCAGATCGGTGCGACCAACGCGCTCAACCCCGTCCAGGTCCGCTCCGGCATCCTGCCGGGGTCCTACGACGGCAAGTACCGGCTGTCCGGCTTCTGGATGACCGGCTCCTCCGCCATGTCGGCGGTCGTCTCCGAGGGCCGGGCGATCGTCCAGGGCGAGATCTCCCAGGGCGCCTACCCGGTGACCCTGCCGTCCTCGGAGGTCGTCACCTTCTCCCCGGGCAACGCCCAGTACGGCCGGGTCGACCTGGTCGTCCTGCGGATCTACGACAAGCTCTACGAGGGCAGCAACCGCAACGAGGCCGTCGTCGAGATCATCGAGGGCGTACCGGAGCAGACCCCGAAGGCCCTGCCCGCCCCGGCGCGCAGCCTCCCGCTGTACGAGGTCACCGTGCCGGCCGGCGCCAGCGCGGGCAACGGCGGCATCCCGTGGGCCACCTCGCTCAAGGACCTGCGCACCGCCGTGGTCTCCGCGGGCGGCATCCTGCCCGTCGAGGGTCCCGTCGCCCCGGGCGCCTACCCGGGCCAGTACCAGGACACCGGCAGCGCGATCCAGCGCTGGGACGGCGGCGCCTGGATCTCCTACTCCTCGGCGATCGGCGGCATCGTCCCGAACTCCGCCTCCTCCACCCCGGCCAGCTACACCGGCCAGTACCGGGACGGCACGGGCGGGCAGCTCCAGCGCTGGAACGGCTCGGCATGGGCGGCCGCCTACCCGGGTCCGTACTTCAACGACTCCCTGGACGGGGGCTACACGACGTCCACGACGTACGTGAACACGCTGATCGACCGGGCCGACAACCCGCTGAGCGTGACCTTCACGGCGCCGCCGTCGCGGGCCGCGATCCTCACCTTCGGGTCCCGGATGGAACTCTCCCTGGCCACCGGCACCACGGGCATCGCCAGCTCCGCCTTCATGGGCGTGCGCGTCACCCAGGGCGCCACGGTCGTACGGGAACCGGACGACGAACTGGCCGCGGTGGCCTCCAAGTCGGCCGATCCCACGGACGCCTACTCGGTCGCGACGACGCAGCGCCTGCACAGCCTGACGGCCGGCGCCACCTACACCGTCACCGCGTACTACCGGAGCACGAACACCAACGTGCGGGCCTGGTTCGACAACACCTTCCTCCAGATCACCCCGCAGTACTGAGCCGCGCGCAGCCCGGCAGCCGCCCGACCGCCCCGTCCCACAGGAGATCCCCATGCCCGTACGCTCCGGCTGGCTGATGCCCACCGGCCAGACCCGTCAGAACACCCGCATCACCTCGATCGGCGCCACCACCCCCGCCAACCCGCTCGGCGTCCGCTCCGGCGTCCTGCCCGGCACGTACGACGGCAAGTTCCGCGTCGGCGGACTGTGGATGAGCGGCACCGCCCCGATGACGGCCACCGTCTACCACGGCAGGGCCGTCATCCAGGGCGGCACCACCGACGGCGCGTACCCGGTCGCCCTCGACGAGGACATCACCCTCACCTTCGGCGACGGCGACCCGCTCAACCCGCGCATCGACCTGGTCGTCGTCCGCGTCTACGACAGCGACGTCGACGTCGACGCCCTCGGCAGGTACCAGGCGGTCGTCGAGATCGTCAAGGGCGCCGCGGCGGCCAACCCGGTGGCCCCGAACGCCCCCGCCCGCTCGCTCGTCCTCTTCTCGGTCAGGGTCAAGGCCGGGGCGTCCGCCGGCACGGGCGGCATCGACTGGGCGAACGCCGTCACCGACCTGCGCACCACGACCGTCTCCGCCGGCGGCATCCTGCCCGTCTACAACAACGCGGGCATCGCCGGCTCCTACCCCGGGCAGTACCAGGACAACGACAACGCCCACTTCCTGCAGCGCTGGGACGGCACCGCCTGGGTCGCCTACCCGAAGGAGATCGGCGGCATCGCCCCCACGGGCACGGTGTCCGCCGGCAGCTACGCCGGCCAGTACCGCGACAACGCCGGCACGCTCCAGCGCTGGAACGGCACCTCGTGGGTGAACCACCAGCCGCCGGTCGAGGTCGAGACCACCACCAGCGGCGCGACCGCGCTCGCCAACTGGGGGATGGTCTCGTTCGCCGGCCGCCGGACCAAGGGCGGGCTGTGCAGCATCACGGTCACCGTCACCCGCACCGGGGCCCAGGTCAACGCCGACAGCGCCGGCAACATCGCCGACGAACCGCTGTGCACCCTCCCCGCCGGCTGGCGGCCGGGCATGGACTTCGAGGCATCGGCCTGCGACGGCTACGGCGACGGCGGCGCCAACATCTACACCAGCGGGCAGGTCAACCTGCGCACCTGGTCCTCCAACGGCGCCCTGGCCGCCGGGCGGAACATCCGCGTCTCCGCGACCTACGTCCTGTAAGGGGGGCCCGCGATGGCCATCGACACGCCCTACCGGGCGATCTTCTGCGACCTCATCACCGACCAGACCCTCGACATCCTGCCGCTGCGGGACGTCCAGTTCGACGACTTCATAGGCAAGGCCGGCTCCCTGTCCGGCACCATCCCCATCCCGAACCGGGCCATCGCCGACCGGGTACGGCAGATCCAGGAGGGCCGTACCGCGGTCTACCTGGAACGCGGCGGCGACCTGTGGTGGGGCGGCATCGTCTGGACCAGCACCCTGCAGTCCAGCGACCGCGGCGTGCTGACCCTCTCCGTCCAGGCGGCGACGTTCGACTCGTACGCGGCACGCCGCCGCATCCGCACGGAGATCAAGTACACCGAGCCGACCGACCAGCTGGCCATCGCGCGCCGGCTGTGGACCGAACTCCAGGCCGGGGCCCGCTGCTTCAAGGTCACCGTCGGGGAGGAGACCTCCGACGTCCGGCGGACGGTCACCTGGCGCCTCGGCGACGAGACCATGTACCTGGAGGCGCTCGACCAGCTCGCCGCGATGGAGGACGGCTTCGAGCACCAGATCCTGGTCTACCGCGACCCGGTCACCGGCGAACGGATCCGGCAGCTCCGCCTCGGGGCTCCCAAGATCCGCACCGGCGCCACCGACCTGCTCTTCGACCGGCCCGGCGTGATCCTCGCGTACTCCTTCCCGCGCGACGCGACCCGGGGCGGCACCACCGCCCTGGCCCGCGGCGCGTCCACCAACTCCAACGCGGCGGCCGAGTCCCGGCCGCTGTTCTCCACCGAGCAGGTCGACTCGGCCCTGCTCGCCGACGGCTGGCCGCTGATCGACCTGTCCTCGGACCACAACGAGATCAGCGACCAGCTCACCCTGGACTCGCTGGCCGCCGCCGAACTCGCCCAGGCACGCGGCGCCGTCGTCATCCCCGAGATCAGCATCCACCTCGGCGGCATCGTCCCGCCGGCCCTGCTCGGGCGGGTCGCCCGCATCCGCATCACCGACGAATGGCACCCCACGGGCCTCGACGCGCGCTTCCGCATCATCGGCGTCAAGGTCCGGCCCCCGGAGCGGGGCCGCCCCGACACCGCCGAGCTCTATCTCGAGGAGGCCTGATGCCCCAGCTGCCCGAGGACATCATCGACCGGCTCAACCAGATGGAGCGCCGGATCAAGGCGCTGTCCACCGCGGTCAACACCCGCCCCGCCCTCAACGAGGTCGCCAACGGCCAGCTGACGGTGAAGCGGACCAACGCCGACGGCTCGACGGCCGCCGTCCTGCAGATGGGCGGCAGCTCGCCGACGGCCACCCGGCCCGTCATCCGGATCTTCGACGGCTACAACCACGAGATCTTCGCCGACGACATCCTGACCGGCGGACTCGCCCGGCCCTGGCTCCAGCTGCTCCCCCCGGTGGACCTCAACTCGGCCCGCTGGCCGTCCACCAGCAGCACCACCTTCACCGCCGTCGCCCAGTCCTTCAACCCCGTCTGGCAGCCGAAGATGCGCCTGTCGATCTACACGAAGGCGTCCAGCGGCGCGACCGGCCAGGTGAAGGTGCTCGTCGACGGCCAGCAGTTCGGACCCACCGTCACCGCCGGCACCACCTTCGACTACACCGGCCTGCTGCCCGTCGACATGCCGACCAAGTTCGGCAAGGTCATGACCATCGAGGTCCACGCCCTCGCCAGCAGCGGCGGGACGGTCTACGCCCAGCCCGTCCTGATGTACGGCACCCAGACCTGATCCGCCCACCGAGGAGCACACCCATGAACATCGACCCCACCCAGCCGTGGGGCGTGGCCATCGACTACGCGGGCCGCGCCACCGTCACCGAGAACGGCCACGCACTCGACGTCCGCGTCTACGACAACACCCTCGGCGGCTCCCTGGAACGCGACCCGATGACCGGCGAGTACCCGTCGGTGTACGTCAGCGCCCAGGTCACCGCGTCCGACGGCCCGGACACCACGCTGCGCGGCGCCGGACTGGTCGTGGTCAACGCCCAGGGCGGCGAGCCGGTGGTGCCCGACCCGACCGCCGTCCAGCGGGCCGTGGCGGCCGCCCTCGACGACTTCGAGCGCCGGCGCGCCGCCTGCGCCGCCCTCTGCGCCGCCTGGGACCCGACCCCGCCCGCCCCGCCGACGCCGCCCGTCACGCCCGTCCCGTAACCGGAGCCCCACCCCACCTGTTCGCCCGCCCGAGTGCGGGCCTTTTTCATGCCCGCTTCCTGGCATCCCTGCCCTTCCCGCCGGAGGAACCCACCATGGCCACTCCCCTCTCCGCCGACCGGCTCCTCGCCGCGCTGCGCGCCGAGGGCGTCAAGGTCGTCGAGCACGACGGCTGGCGCACCCACAACCGCAATCAGGCCGGCCCCTGGGGCCCCGTGAGCGGCGTGATGATCCACCACACCGTCTCCAGCGGCACCGCCTCGTCCGTCGAGCTCTGCTTCGACGGCTACGCCGGCCTGCCGGGCCCGCTGTGCCACGGCGTCATCGCCAAGGACGGCTCCGTCCATCTCGTCGGCAACGGCCGCGCCAACCACGCCGGCGGCGGCGACCCCTCCGTCCTGCAGGCCGTGATCACCGAGACCTACGGCGACCGGCCGCCCACCCCGCGCGCGCACCAGGGCAGCGCCGGCGCCGTCGACGGCAACACCCGGTTCTACGGCTTCGAGTGCGTCAACCTCGGCGACGGCAACGACCCGTGGCCGGCGGCCCAGCTCGACGCCGTCGAACGGGTCTCCGCGGCCCTCTGCCGGGCCCACGGCTGGGGCGCCAAGTCGGTCATCGGGCACCTGGAGTGGTCCGACTGGAAGAGCGACCCGCGCGGCTTCGGCATGCCGGGCATGCGGGACCGCGTCCAGAAGCGGCTGGGAGCCGCACCGTCCAAGACCCCCTCCGGCGCCACCTCCCCGGCCCGCCCGAGCACCCCGCGCTACCAGCCCTTCCCCGGCACCTCGTTCTTCAGGAAGAACCCGAGCTCGCCGATCGTCACCGCGATGGGCCGCCGGCTGATGGCCGAGGGCTGCTCCGCCTACACCGTCGGCCCCTCCCCCCGCTGGGGCGAGGCCGACCGGCGCAGCTACGCCAAGTGGCAGCGCAAGCTCGGCTTCCACGGCTCCGACGCCGACGGCTGGCCGGGCCCCGCCTCCTGGAACGCGTTGAAGGTCCCCTACTGCGGCTGAGTCCCGCCCTACCCGAGGAGTTCCACCGATGTCCGATGCCGCCAAGCGCACGGCCCGCACCGTCCTCCAGTCCGCCGTCGGTATCGCCGTCGTCCTGCCCGCGATCGTCGACGCCTCCGGCATCCCCGAGACCCTCCCGTGGGTCGCCGGGGCCCTGGCCGTCGCCGGCGCCCTGACCCGCGTCATGGCGCTGCCGGCGGTCCAGACCCTGCTGCCGTCCTGGCTCCGCAGCGCTGCGGGAGGCGCCGATGACCGAGTCTGAGCCGAACGACCCCGTCGCCGTGGCCGTGGAGCTGGAACGGCTCCGCGGCACGCTGGAGGCCGGCTTCGCCCGGGTCGACGGCTCGCTGGCGCTGCTCGTCCAGCGCAGCGACCAGACCGACAAGCAGCTCGCCGACATGGAGACCCGTCTCGACGCCCTGGAACGCGCCCGCTGGCCTCTGACCAGCATCGCCGCGCTCACGGCGAGCGCGGGCCTGATGATCGCGATCTGGGAGCTGGCCGGCCGCTGACCCTCCTGGGCCCGCGGCCCGGAAACGCCGAAGGGCGGCCACCCCACGGGGTGACCGCCCTTCGCACGTCGTACTCGCTTACTGGTTGTACGGACCGTAGTCGTAGTCCTCCAGCGGAACGGCCTGGCCGGAGCCGGTGCCGAACGGCGAGTAGTCGATGTCGTCGTAGCCGACGGCCGAGTACATCGCGGCCTTGGCCTCCTCGGTCGGCTCGACCCGGATGTTGCGGTAGCGGGCCAGACCCGTACCGGCCGGGATGAGCTTACCGATGATGACGTTCTCCTTGAGGCCGATCAGGGAGTCCGACTTGGCGTTGATCGCCGCGTCGGTCAGAACCCGGGTCGTCTCCTGGAAGGACGCCGCCGACAGCCACGACTCGGTGGCGAGCGAGGCCTTGGTGATACCCATCAGCTGCGGACGGCCGGAGGCGGGGTGACCGCCCTCGGTGACCACACGACGGTTCTCGGTCTCGAACTTCGAGCGCTCGACGAGCTCGCCCGGCAGCAGCTCCGCGTCGCCGGACTCGATGATCGTCACGCGGCGCAGCATCTGCCGGATGATGATCTCGATGTGCTTGTCGTGGATCGACACGCCCTGCGAGTTGTAGACCTTCTGGACTTCGCCGACCAGGTGGACCTGGACCGCGCGCTGACCGAGGATCCGCAGCACGTCGTGCGGGTTGGTGGCACCCACGGTGAGCTTCTGGCCCACCTCGACGTGGTCGCCCTCGCCCACGAGCAGACGGGCACGCTTCGAGATCGGGAACGCCGTCTCGTCGCTGCCGTCGTCCGGGGTGACGACGATCTTCTTGGTCTTCTCGGTCTCCTCGATGCGGACGCGGCCGGCCGCCTCCGAGATCGGGGCGACACCCTTGGGCTGACGCGCCTCGAAGAGCTCGACGACACGCGGCAGACCCTGGGTGATGTCGTCACCGGCCACACCACCGGTGTGGAAGGTACGCATCGTCAGCTGGGTACCGGGCTCACCGATGGACTGGGCGGCGATGATGCCGACCGCCTCACCGATGTCGACCAGCTTGCCGGTGGCCAGGGAGCGGCCGTAGCAGAAGGCACAGGTGCCGACCGCCGACTCACAGGTCAGGACCGAGCGGGTCTTGACCTCCTCCACGCCCGCGCCGACGAGCGCGTCGATGAGCACGTCACCCAGGTCGACGTTGGCCGGCGCGATGACCTTGCCGTCCACGACGACGTCCTCGGCGAGCATCCGCGCGTACACGGAGGTCTCGACGTCGTCCGTCTTGCGCAGGACGCCGTCGGCACCCCGCTCGGCGATCTTCAGCTTCAGACCGCGCTCGGTGCCGCAGTCCTCCTCGCGGATGATCACGTCCTGCGAGACGTCCACCAGACGACGGGTCAGGTAACCCGAGTCGGCGGTACGCAGGGCGGTGTCGGCGAGACCCTTACGGGCACCGTGCGTGGAGATGAAGTACTCGAGGACGGTGAGGCCCTCGCGGAAGGACGCCTTGATGGGACGCGGGATCGTCTCGTTCTTGGCGTTCGACACCAGACCACGCATACCCGCGATCTGACGCATCTGCATCATGTTTCCTCGGGCACCCGAGTCGACCATCATGAAGATGGGGTTCGTCTTCGGGAAGTTCGCGTTCATCGCCTCGGCGACCTCGTTGGTCGCCTTGGTCCAGATCGCGATGAGCTCCTGAGTGCGCTCTTCCTTGGTGATCAGACCGCGCTCGTACTGCTTCTGGACCTTCTCGTCCTGCGCCTCGTAGCCCGCGACGATGGCCTTCTTGGCCTCGGGCACGACGACGTCGGAGATGGCCACGGTGACACCGGAACGGGTCGCCCAGTAGAAGCCCGACGCCTTCAGGTTGTCGAGCGTCGCCGCGACGATGACCTTGGGGTAGCGCTCGGCCAGGTCGTTGACGATCTCGGAGAGCTGCTTCTTGCCCACCGAGTAGTCGACGAACGGGTAGTCCTCGGGCAGCAGCTCGTTGAAGAGCGCGCGGCCCAGCGAGGTGCGCAGGCGGAAGGAGTCGCCCGTCTGCCACTCCGGCTCGCCCTCCTCGGCGACCGGGGGAACCCAGCCGCGCGGCGGAACGCTGCCGATGGGGAAGCGGATGTCGACCTGCGCCTGGAGCGAGAGCTCGCGGGCGTCGAAGGCCATGATCGCCTCGGCGGTGGAGCCGAAGGAACGACCGGCGCCGACGACCTCGCGCTCGTCCTCGTCCGTGGTGAGGAAGAACAGACCCAGCACCATGTCCTGGGTCGGCATGGTGACGGGACGACCGTCGGCCGGCTTCAGGATGTTGTTCGAGGACAGCATCAGGATGCGGGCCTCGGCCTGCGCCTCCGCGGAGAGCGGCAGGTGCACGGCCATCTGGTCACCGTCGAAGTCCGCGTTGAACGCGGTGCAGACGAGCGGGTGGATCTGGATGGCCTTGCCCTCGACCAGCTGGGGCTCGAAGGCCTGGATGCCGAGGCGGTGCAGCGTGGGCGCACGGTTCAGCAGGACCGGGTGCTCGGCGATGACCTCTTCGAGGACGTCGTACACGACCGTGCGGCCGCGCTCGACCATCCGCTTGGCGCTCTTGATGTTCTGCGCGTGGTTCAGGTCGACCAGGCGCTTCATCACGAACGGCTTGAAGAGCTCCAGCGCCATGGCCTTGGGCAGACCGCACTGGTGCAGCTTCAGCTGCGGACCGACGACGATGACGGAACGCGCGGAGTAGTCCACACGCTTGCCGAGCAGGTTCTGACGGAATCGACCCTGCTTGCCCTTCAGCATGTCGCTGAGGGACTTCAGCGGACGGTTGCCGGGGCCCGTGACCGGGCGACCGCGACGGCCGTTGTCGAAGAGGGCGTCGACCGCCTCCTGGAGCATCCGCTTCTCGTTGTTCACGATGATCTCGGGGGCACCGAGGTCGAGCAGACGCTTCAGACGGTTGTTGCGGTTGATCACGCGGCGGTACAGGTCGTTCAGGTCGGAGGTCGCGAAGCGGCCACCGTCCAGCTGCACCATCGGACGCAGGTCCGGCGGGATCACCGGCACGCAGTCGAGAACCATGCCCTTGGGGCTGTTCGCGGTCTGCAGGAACGCGGAGACGACCTTGAGGCGCTTGAGCGCACGGGTCTTCTTCTGGCCCTTGCCGGTACGGATGATCTCGCGGAGGCGCTCGGCCTCCTCGTCGAGGTCGAAGGACTCCAGGCGCTTCTGCAGCGCCGCGGCACCCATCGAGCCGTCGAAGTACGTGCCGAAGCGGTCACGCAGCTCGCGGTAGAGGAGCTCGTCGCCCTCCAGGTCCTGGACCTTGAGGTTCTTGAAGCGGTTCCAGACCTCGTCGAGACGGTCGATCTCGCGCTGCGCACGGTCGCGCAGCTGCTTCATCTCACGCTCGGCACCCTCGCGCACCTTGCGGCGCACGTCGGCCTTGGCACCCTCGGCCTCGAGCTCGGCCAGGTCGGTCTCGAGCTTCTTGGCGCGGGCCTCCAGGTCGGAGTCGCGACGGTTCTCGATCTGCTGACGCTCGACGGAGACGTGGGCCTCCAGCGACGGCAGGTCACGCGTACGGCGCTCGTCGTCGACGAACGTGATCATGTACGCCGCGAAGTAGATGACCTTCTCGAGGTCCTTCGGGGCGAGGTCGAGCAGGTAGCCCAGGCGCGACGGGACACCCTTGAAGTACCAGATGTGGGTGACGGGAGCGGCCAGTTCGATGTGGCCCATCCGCTCACGGCGCACCTTGGCGCGGGTGACCTCGACGCCACACCGCTCACAGATGATGCCCTTGAAGCGGACACGCTTGTACTTGCCGCAGTAGCACTCCCAGTCCCGGGTCGGACCGAAGATCTTCTCGCAGAAGAGTCCGTCCTTCTCGGGCTTCAGGGTGCGGTAGTTGATGGTCTCCGGCTTCTTGACCTCGCCGTGGGACCACTGACGGATGTCGTCCGCGGTGGCAAGGCCAATCCGCAGCTCGTCGAAGAAGTTGACGTCGAGCACTATGCGTCAATCCCTCTCAGGGTTGAGTCTCAATTTGGTCTGATGGGGGTCCCGGGGTCGGTGGGGGGCTCGTGGGTACGAGCCCCTCACCGGACTCCCGTCAGACCTCTTCGACGCTGCTCGGCTCGCGCCGGGACAGGTCGATACCGAGCTCCTCCGCCGCGCGGAAGACGTCCTCGTCGGTGTCGCGCATCTCGATGGACATGCCGTCCGAGGACAGCACCTCCACGTTGAGGCACAGGGACTGCATCTCCTTGATGAGCACCTTGAAGGACTCGGGGATGCCGGGCTCAGGGATGTTCTCGCCCTTGACGATGGCCTCGTAGACCTTCACACGGCCGGTCACGTCGTCGGACTTGATCGTCAGCAGCTCCTGGAGGGCGTAAGCGGCGCCGTACGCCTCCAGCGCCCACACCTCCATCTCACCGAAGCGCTGGCCACCGAACTGGGCCTTACCACCCAGCGGCTGCTGGGTGATCATCGAGTACGGACCGGTCGACCGGGCGTGCAGCTTGTCGTCGACCAGGTGGTGCAGCTTGAGGATGTACATGTACCCGATCGAGATCGGGTCCGGGAACGGCTCGCCGGAGCGGCCGTCGAACAGACGCGCCTTGCCGGACGGCAGGACCAGGCGGTCGCCGTCGCGGTTCGGGATGGTGTGCTCGAAGAGACCGGAGATCTCGTCCTCGCGGGCACCGTCGAACACCGGGGTGGCGACGTTCGTGCCGGGCTTGACCTCGTCGGCGCCGATCACCTGGAGGCGCTGCGCCCACTCGTCCGCGAGGCCGGAGACGTCCCAGCCGCGGCTGGCGAGCCAGCCGAGGTGGATCTCCAGGACCTGTCCCGGGTTCATTCGGGACGGGACACCCAGCGGGTTCAGGATGATGTCGACCGGGGTGCCGTCCTCCAGGAACGGCATGTCCTCGATCGGCAGGATCTTGGAGATGACGCCCTTGTTGCCGTGACGGCCGGCGAGCTTGTCACCATCGGTGATCTTGCGCTTCTGGGCGACGTAGACGCGGACCAGCTGGTTCACGCCCGGGGGAAGCTCGTCGCCCTCCTCGCGGTCGAAGACGCGGACGCCGATGACCTTGCCGGTCTCGCCGTGCGGCACCTTCAGCGAGGTGTCACGGACCTCACGGGCCTTCTCGCCGAAGATCGCGCGGAGCAGGCGCTCCTCCGGGGTCAGCTCGGTCTCGCCCTTGGGCGTGACCTTGCCGACGAGGATGTCGCCGGCGACGACCTCGGCACCGATCCGGATGATGCCGCGCTCGTCGAGGTCCGCGAGGACCTCCTCGGAGACGTTCGGGATGTCCCGGGTGATCTCCTCGGGGCCCAGCTTGGTGTCACGGGCGTCGACCTCGTGCTCCTCGATGTGGATCGAGGAGAGGACGTCGTCCTGCACGAGGCGCTGCGACAGGATGATCGCGTCCTCGTAGTTGTGACCCTCCCACGGCATGAACGCCACGAGCAGGTTCTTGCCGAGCGCCATCTCACCGTTCTCGGTGGCCGGGCCGTCGGCGAGGACCTGGCCCTCGATGACCCGGTCGCCCTCGGAGACGACGACCTTCTGGTTGACCGAGGTGCCCTGGTTCGAGCGGGAGAACTTGGCGATGCGGTACGTGGTGTACGTGCCGTCGTCGTTCGTGACGGTGATGTAGTCGGCCGAGACCTCCTGGATCACACCGTCCTTCTCCGCCTTGATGACGTCGCCGGCGTCGGTGGCACAGCGGTACTCCATGCCGGTGCCGACGAGCGGGGCCTCGGACTTAATCAGCGGCACCGCCTGACGCATCATGTTCGCGCCCATGAGGGCACGGTTGGCGTCGTCGTGCTCGAGGAAGGGGATCATCGCCGTCGCGACCGACACCATCTGGCGCGGCGAGACGTCCATGTAGTCGACCTCGGTCGGCGGGACGTAGTCGACCTCGCCACCACGGCGGCGGACCAGGACGCGAGCCTCGGTGAACTGCAGCTCGTCGTTCAGGGTCGCGTTCGCCTGGGCGATGACGAAGCGGTCCTCCTCGTCGGCGGTGATGTAGTCGACCTCGTCGGTGACCTGGCCGTCGACGACCTTGCGGTACGGCGTCTCGATGAAGCCGAACGCGTTGACGCGGCCGTACGAGGCGAGCGAACCGATCAGACCGATGTTCGGGCCTTCGGGGGTCTCGATCGGGCACATGCGTCCGTAGTGGGACGGGTGCACGTCTCGGACCTCGAAGCCGGCCCGCTCACGGGACAGACCACCCGGGCCAAGCGCCGAGAGACGGCGCTTGTGGGTGAGACCCGACAGCGGGTTGTTCTGGTCCATGAACTGCGACAGCTGGCTGGTGCCGAAGAACTCCTTGATGGAGGCGACGACCGGCCGGATGTTGATCAGGGTCTGCGGCGTGATCGCCTCGACGTCCTGGGTGGTCATGCGCTCGCGCACGACGCGCTCCATACGAGCCAGACCCGTACGGACCTGGTTCTGGATGAGCTCGCCGACGTTGCGCAGACGACGGTTGCCGAAGTGGTCGATGTCGTCGGTCTCGACGACGATCTCCCGGCCCGACTCGCCGATCGTCTCGGTCTCGCCCGCGTGGAGCTTCACCAGGTACTTGATCGTCGCGATGACGTCGTCCGTGGTGAGCACGCCGGCGTCCAGCGGCTCGTCCGCGCCGAGCTTCTTGTTCACCTTGTAGCGGCCGACCTTCGCGAGGTCGTAGCGCTTCGGGTTGAAGTAGAGGTTCTCGAGCAGCGTCTGAGCGGCCTCGCGCGTCGGCGGCTCGCCCGGGCGGAGCTTGCGGTAGATGTCGAGCAGCGCGTCGTCCTGGCCCTGGGTGTGGTCCTTCTCCAGGGTGGCGCGCATGGACTCGTACTCGCCGAACTCCTGCAGGATCTGCTCGGTGGTCCAGCCGAGAGCCTTGAGCAGGACGGTGACGGACTGCTTGCGCTTGCGGTCGATGCGGACACCGACCATGTCGCGCTTGTCGATCTCCATCTCCAGCCAGGCACCCCGGGACGGGATGATCTTGGCGGAGAAGATGTCCTTGTCGGACGTCTTGTCGATGGAGGAGTCGAAGTAGACACCCGGCGAGCGGACGAGCTGCGACACGACGACACGCTCGGTGCCGTTGATGACGAAGGTGCCCTTGTTGGTCATGAGCGGGAAGTCGCCCATGAAGACCGTCTGGGACTTGATCTCGCCGGTCTCGTTGTTGGTGAACTCGGCGGTGACGAAGAGCGGGGCGCCGTACGTGAAGTCACGGTCCTTGCACTCGTCGATCGAGTTCTTCGGCGGCTCGAAACGGTGGTCGCGGAAGGTCAGCGACATCGACCCGGAGAAGTCCTCGATCGGGGAGATCTCCTCGAAGATCTCCTCCAGACCCGACTTCCTGGGGACGTCCTGTCCCGACTCAAGGGCTGCCTCGACGCGAGCCTTCCAGGCCGCGTTGCCGAGAAGCCAGTCAAAGCTCTCGGTCTGCAGCGCGAGGAGGTTCGGAACCTCGAGGGGCTCCTTGATCTTTGCAAAGGAGATGCGCAGCGGGGCGGTGCTGGCGCCGTTGTTCGTATTGGTCGAGGCGTTGCGCGAGGCGGCCAAGAGGGGGTCCTTCCGAGGGCTCGGACTCACTACGCGCGTACCGGTCCCTTGCGGGGCACTGGGACGAACACTCCCGAAACGGGCTGAAAAGCCAGGTCAGGCGGGTCTGTCGACGGTGCTCTCGCGAGAGTATGCCCCAGGTGACGGGCAGGGGGCAGCTAACAGGCAGCGCAAAGGGACAGTGTAGCCACTTGGCCCACTGATGTCCAGGGCGAGTAATTCGCGACCCTCGTTGTTCTCAACTCCGCGGTACCTCGCGCCGTGTGGCGCACCTCGATACTGCCCGTTCCGCCGTCGATCCATGCCTCGGATACGGATCGTTGTGACGACGCGTCCTGAGAATTGCGCGCTGCGTGCGGTTCGTCAAGGCCCCCCGGTCTGCGGGGCGCACGGCGAAGATCACCATACTCCGCCCCGCGGGGGTCCCACGACCCCCGCCACGCCCTGTTCCGGGTACGCCGAAGGGCGATCACCCGGATGGGTGATCGCCCTTCACGAGGCGCCTGAAGGGCGCCTGAGCGAGTCAGGAGACTCGCGAGGTGTTACTTGACCTCGACGGAGGCGCCGGCGGCCTTGAGGGACTCGGCAGCCTTCTCCGCGGCCTCCTTGGCGACCTTCTCGAGGACCGGCTTCGGGGTGCCGTCGACGAGGTCCTTGGCCTCCTTCAGGCCGAGGGAGGTCAGCTCACGCACGACCTTGATGACCTGGATCTTCTTCTCGCCGGCACCCGTGAGGATGACGTCGAACTCGTCCTGCTCCTCGACGGCCTCGGCAACGGCACCCGGGCCGGCCGGACCGGCGACGGCGACGGCCGCGGCGGCGGTGACGTCGAACTTCTCCTCGAAGGCCTTCACGAACTCGGAGAGCTCGATGAGGGTCATCTCCTCGAACTGGGCGAGGAGGTCGTCCTGAGAGAGCTTCGCCATGATGGGCGATCCTTCCACTAATTCGGCTGGTGCCGATGTACATGTAGGCGGGCGTACTGTCGGCCCGCTGCGACCGTCCCCCCTGGTGGGGTGGCGGTCATTGCGCGAGCCGAGTTACTCGGCACCGCCCTGCTCGGCGAGCTTGACGCGAAGCGCCTCCGCGGTGCGGACGAACTTCGACGGCAGCGCCTGGAGGAGCGAGGCAGTCTGGGACTGCTTGCCCTTGAACGCGCCGGCCAGCTTGCTGAGCAGAACCTCGCGGGACTCGAGGTCCGCAAGCTTCTTGATCTCGTCGGCGGACAGCGCCTTGCCGTCAAGGACACCGCCCTTGATGACGAGGTTCGGGTTGTCCTTGGCGAAGTCACGAAGACCCTTGGCCGACTCCACCGGGTCACCGGTGATGAAGGCAGCGCCCGTCGGACCGGTGAACTGGTCGTCGAGCGAGGTGATCCCGGCCTCGTTGGCCGCAATCTTGGTCAGCGTGTTCTTCACCACGGCGTACTGGGCGTTCTCACCGAGCGAACGGCGCAGCGTCTTCAGCTGCGCCACGGTGAGACCCCGGTACTCGGTCAGCACGACGGCGTTCGAGCTCTGGAACTTGTCCTTGAGCTCGGCTACCGCGGCAGCCTTGTCGGGCCTTGCCATGAGCGTCGGCCTCCTTCCGGGTGATGAGGACCGCTCAGAAGGGGCTGATACAAAACAAAACGCCCCGGCGCAGGCGCACGGGGCACAGCTCGACCGGATTCGAGAATCCGGGAACTCTTCCACGATCACCTACGCGGGCCGTCCGCATCTCAGCGAACCTTCGGCCACTGCGCCCCCTTGCGAGTGCACAGCAACGACCAGCGGTCTTTGGCTTCTGTGGAAGAGTACGTGAAGGTGTCGGCAACGAGCAAATCCGCCCGTACGGCTCAGCTCCGGCCGGCGCCGGAGGAGCCGCCGCCGAGGTCCTTCAGCATGGCGAAGAGGTCCACGGTGTCCTTGGCCGGCGGGGCCTGGACGGCGGCCCGGGTGCCGTAGTCCGAGTAGTGCGCGGTCATGCTCATCGTGCCCTGGGGCGTCGTCATGCCGACGGCCATCTTCACCGGATAGCCGTCCTCGTCGACCCAGAGCTCCGTGTCGTACCCCTCGATCCCGGCCTTCTTCGCGCCGGCGATGACGGTCTCGCGGTCCTTCGCGGGGATCAGGTCGTCATAGGCCTCGTTGGCGTCGAGCATGTCCTCGAAGGTCAGCGTGCCCTTGTAGTGCTGGGCCTCGGTACCGTCGACCTTCTCGGCGCCCAGGTGCTTGAGGTCGGGGGACTTCAGCAGGAGGGCGAGCTGCTGGGCCGGGTCCTGGTTCATGTTCTCCAGGCCGCCCGTCATCTGCTTCTGGAGGCCCTTGCCCCCGCCGACCTGCGCCGCGGCCTCGAGGTCGAGCTTCATCCAGCGCTTGCCGTCCATCTCGGCGGCCTGCTTCGCGCCCACGTCCATGTAGAGGGCGTCGTCGAGCAGGATCATGCGCGTCTGCTCGGGGGCGCCGGGGCCCGCCGCGCCCAGCATGGAGCCCTTCACGGTGATGTCCATGACGCCGGGGTTCCACCCCTGGATGCCCGTCAGCTCGATACCGCCGCCTCCCTCGACGGCGGCCGGCATCGACAGGGACATCCGGACCTTCGCGGACCGGGCGTCCGCGGTCTTGAGGTACGCGGCCCGGATGACCTTCGTGACGGCCTCCTGGCCCTGCGCATGCCCCCGCACGGGCGCGTCGGCGGCCTTCTTCGCCCCGTCGCCGTCCTGACAGCCCGCGACACCGGCCACGACTGCCACGGCCGTCAGCGAGACGCCCGCGCGCTTCCATGCGGACATGCCCATGAGTCCCCACCCCTTGATCTTCGGTTCGGCGTTCGGTTGCACGGTACCCCCGGCCGGTGACGGCGCCGCACGCACGGAACCGGCCCCCCGCTCCTCCGAAGAGGGGCGGGGGGCCGGTTCTGGTTGCACTGCACGAGCCGGAAGGCTCAGCCCGGTCAGACAGCTGCCGGGTCCTCCTCGACGAGGAGGTTGCGGGTGCGGTTGGAGTCCAGCGGGATGCCGGGGCCCATCGTCGTCGCCAGGGTCGCCTTCTTGATGTAGCGGCCCTTGGCGGCGGACGGCTTCAGACGGAGGATCTCCTCCAGAGCCGCGGCGTAGTTCTCGACCAGCTTCGTCTCGTCGAAGGAGACCTTGCCGATGATGAAGTGCAGGTTCGAGTGCTTGTCGACGCGGAACTCGATCTTGCCGCCCTTGATGTCGTTGACAGCCTTCACGACGTCGGGGGTGACGGTTCCGGTCTTCGGGTTGGGCATGAGACCACGCGGGCCGAGGACGCGGCCGAGGCGGCCGACCTTGCCCATGAGGTCCGGGGTGGCCACCACGGCGTCGAACTCGTTCAGGCGGTTGCCCTTGGAGATCTCGTCGATGAGCTCGTCGGAGCCGACGATGTCGGCGCCCGCGGCGATCGCGGCCTCGGCACGGTCACCGGTCGCGAAGACCAGGACCCGGGCGGTCTTACCGGTGCCGTGCGGGAGGTTCACGGTGCCACGGACCATCTGGTCGGCCTTGCGCGGGTCGACGCCCAGGCGGAAGGCGACCTCGACGGTGCCGTCGAACTTGGTGGCGGCGGTGTCCTTGGCGAGACGGACGGCCTCGAGGGGGGCGTAGGTCCGCTCCCGGTCGATCTTGGCGTCCGCGCTGCGGAGAGCCTTGCTGCGCTTCACTTCTGCTCCTGTTGGTTCAGGTATGGAGTCGTGGTGCGGGCCGCGCCGGCCCTACCACTGAGGTCACGAAGGGGCTTGATCAGCCTTCGACCGTGATGCCCATGGAACGGGCGGTGCCGGCGATGATCTTCGACGCGGCGTCGAGGTCGTTGGCGTTCAGGTCGGGGAGCTTGACCGTGGCGATCTCGCGGACCTGGGCGGCCGTGAGCTTGGCGACCTTGGTCTTGTGCGGCTCGCCGGAGCCCTTGTCCACACCCGCGGCCTTGAGGATCAGCTTGGCGGCCGGCGGAGTCTTGGTGATGAAGGTGAAGGAGCGGTCCTCGTAGACCGTGATCTCCACCGGCACGACCATGCCACGCTGCGACTCGGTCGCGGCGTTGTAGGCCTTGCAGAACTCCATGATGTTGACGCCGTGCTGGCCCAGCGCGGGACCGACCGGCGGGGCCGGGTTGGCCGCACCAGCGTTGATCTGGAGCTTGATAAGCCCCGTGACCTTCTTCTTCTTGGGAGGCATTGCTCTCTCCGGGTCCTAGTGAGAGTGTTCAGCCCGCCATCCGGTCATCCGGATGCAGGCATACCGCACAACGATAACGGGTATACACGCGCGGCTAAAAACCGAGCAGGTCAGAGCGGCTACGAGAGCCACTCTGACCTGGTCGGAAACCTGTGGGACTAGTTCTTCTGGATCTGGTCGAAGCTGAGCTCGACCGGGGTCTCGCGACCGAAGATCTCGACGAGGCCCTTGACCTTCTTCGAGTCGGCGTTGATCTCGTTGATCGTGGCCTGAAGGGTGGCGAAGGGGCCGTCGGTGACGGTGACCGAGTCGCCCACCTCGAAGTCCAGGACCTCGACGGTGACCTTGCGGGCCGGCGCCGGCTTGCCCTCGGCCTCGGCGGCCTCGCGGGCGGCCTTCTCCTCGGCCTCCGGGGCGAGCATCTTGACGATCTCGTCCAGGGTCAGCGGGTACGGGTCGTAGGCGTTGCCCACGAAGCCGGTGACGCCGGGGGTGTTGCGGACGACGCCCCAGGACTCGTTCGTCAGATCCATGCGGACGAGAACGTAACCGGGCAGCTTGTTCTGCCGGACGTTCTTGCGCTCGCCGTTCTTGATCTGGACGATCTCTTCCTCGGGCACCTCGGCCTGGTAGATGAACTCCTCGACGTTCAGCGAGACGGCACGCTGCTCGAGGTTGGCCTTCACGCGCTTCTCGTAGCCCGCGTAGGTGTGGATCACGTACCACTCGCCGGGCAGGACACGCAGCTCGTCGCGGAGGGCCTGGATCGGGTCGACCGGAGCGGCGGGCTCCGCGGCCTCGTCCTCTTCCTCGTCACCCTCGGCGGACTCGGTCTCGGACTCGTCGTCCTCGACGCCGTCCTCGTCCTCGGCCTCGGCGTCCTCGTCGGACTCCTCGGCGTCGGCGTCCTCAGCCTCTTCGGTGTCCTCGACGTGCAGGGCAGCGGCCTCGGCCGCCTCGCCCGCAACGGCGTCAGCAGCCTCGGCCTGGTCCTCGTCGGCCGCCTCGACGATGTCGAGCTCGTCCTCAACGGACTCGACAGAATCGACGGCGTCGTTCAGGTTCGGGTCAGACACGGTGGCTGCTTCTTCCTGGATACAGATGGGTGGAACAAGAAATCAGCCGAAGACGTACTTGACTGCTTCCTGGAAGCCATAGTCAATCACGGTCACAAGGCCGATCATGATGACAACGAAGACAATCACTACCGTGGTGTACGTCGTCAGCTGGCTGCGAGTGGGCCAGACGACCTTGCGGAGTTCCGCGATGATCTGGCGGTAGAAGAGCGCGAGGCGGCCCAGGGGGCCCTTCTTCCCGCGCTTGCCGCCCTTGCGCGGCTTCTTCTTCGAGTCCGGCGCCTCGTCCTCGGCATCAGGCATGTCGATGGAGCCCACGGCGTCCGTCACGCTTCTCACCTGATCCCGGGTCATGGCAGTGCCGTGCCCGAATGGAGCCGCACGGCGGTGCATTGAAGTACGTACATGCGCACACATCCTGGCGGTGTGTGTAGCAGGGCCGGAGGGACTTGAACCCCCAACCGCCGGTTTTGGAGACCGGTGCTCTACCAATTGAGCTACGACCCTTTGTGGCTCCCCCAACCTACCGCATCGTGAGATGTGGTCGGTGCGGGCCAACGAGCAGTGAGTGTACGTGGTGATGGGGCCCACGTCGAACAGAAAGCGCCCCGACCTGCCACCGGACGCGCGTACGACCGGGAATGACCGTTCCTGTCCGCTCCTCGAAACCTGTGTACCGGGTCCCGAGGCCGTCTGGGACCATGGCCGCATGAGCGCTGCTACCCCTCCGACCGAGCGCCGGGTCTCCGCCCGCATCGGTGCGATCTCCGAGTCCGCCACCCTCGCCGTCGACGCCAAGGCCAAGGCCCTCAAGGCCGCCGGGCGTCCGGTGATCGGCTTCGGCGCGGGTGAGCCCGACTTCCCGACGCCGGACTACATCGTCGAAGCCGCCGTGGAGGCGTGCAAGAACCCGAAGTACCACCGCTACACGCCGGCCGGCGGTCTGCCCGAGCTGAAGTCCGCGATCGCCGCCAAGACGCTGCGCGACTCCGGCTACGAGGTCGACCCCTCCCAGATCCTGGTGACCAACGGCGGCAAGCAGGCGATCTACGAGGCGTTCGCCGCGATCCTCGACCCGGGCGACGAGGTCATCGTCCCGGCCCCGTACTGGACCACCTACCCCGAGTCGATCCGGCTCGCGGGCGGTGTCCCGGTCGAGGTCGTCGCCGACGAGACCACCGGCTACCGCGTCTCGGTGGAGCAGCTGGAGGCCGCGCGCACGGAGAGGACCAAGGTCGTCCTCTTCGTCTCCCCGTCCAACCCGACCGGCGCCGTCTACAGCGAGGCCGAGACCGAGGCGATCGGCCGCTGGGCCGTCGAGCACGGCCTGTGGGTGCTGACGGACGAGATCTACGAGCACCTGGTCTACGGCGGGGCGAGCGCCGTCTCCCTGCCGGCCGTCATGCCGGCGCTGCGCGACAAGTGCATCGTCGTCAACGGCGTCGCCAAGACGTACGCGATGACCGGCTGGCGCGTGGGGTGGATCATCGGCCCGAAGGACGTCGTGAAGGCCGCGACCAACCTGCAGTCGCACGCCACCTCCAACGTCAGCAACGTGGCGCAGGTGGCCGCGCTCGCCGCCGTCTCGGGTGACCTGGAGGCCGTCGCGGAGATGGGCCGCGCCTTCGACCGGCGCCGCCAGACGATCGTGCGGATGCTCAACGAGATCGAGGGCGTCCTCTGCCCGACCCCGGAGGGCGCGTTCTACGTGTACCCCTCGGTGAAGGCCCTGCTCGGCAAGGAGATCCGCGGCAAGCGCCCGCAGACCTCGGTCGAGCTGGCCGCCCTGATCCTGGACGAGGCCGAGGTCGCGGTCGTCCCGGGCGAGGCCTTCGGGACGCCCGGCTACCTGCGCCTCTCCTACGCGCTGGGTGACGAGGACCTGGTCGAGGGCGTGTCCCGGATGCAGAAGCTCCTCGCCGAGGCACGCGACTGACGCGCTTCCCGCCACGTGCGAACGGGCCCCCGGTTCCGAGGAACCGGGGGCCCGTTTTCACGTTCGAGCAAGGTCCCGATCGGGGAAAGGGGCTGTATTCGTCCATTCGAGTGCGGCAAGATCCTTCAATGGAGCACGTTTCCGAGCACCCTTCCCGTGACATCAACCTGCTGCCCAAGGCCCATCTGCACCTGCACTTCACCGGCTCGATGCGCCCCACGACGCTCATCGAGCTCGCCGACAAGTACGGCGTGCACCTGCCCGAGGCGCTGAGCAGCGGCACCCCGCCCAGGCTGCGGGCGACCGACGAGCGCGGCTGGTTCCGCTTCCAGCGGCTCTACGATCTCGCCCGGTCCTGCCTGCGGGAGCCCGAGGACATCCGGCGGCTGGTCCGCGAGGCGGCCCAGGAGGACGTGCGGGACGGCTCGGGGTGGCTGGAGATCCAGGTCGATCCGACCTCGTACGCGCCCCTGCTCGGCGGGCTGATCCCGGCGATGGAGGTCATCCTGGACGCCGTCGACGAGGCGGCGCGCGAGACCGGCCTCGGCATGCGGGTCCTGGTCGCGGCGAACCGGATGAAGCACCCCCTGGAGGCCAGGACACTGGCGCGGCTCGCGGTGCGGTACGCGGACCGGGGCGTGGTCGGCTTCGGGCTGTCCAACGACGAGCGCCGGGGCATGGCCCGCGATTTCGACCGCGCCTTCGCGATCGCCCGGGAGGGCGGGCTGCTGGCAGCGCCGCACGGCGGCGAGCTGACCGGTCCGGCGTCGGTCCGGGACTGCCTGGACGACCTGCGGGCGTCGAGGGTGGGGCACGGGGTGCGGGCGGCGGAGGACCCCCGGGTGCTGCGCAAGCTGGCCGAGCGAGGTGTGACCTGTGAGGTCTGCCCGGCCTCGAACGTCGCCCTCGGCGTGTACGAGAAGCCCGAGGACGTCCCCCTGCGGACGCTCTTCGAGGCCGGTGTGCCGATGGCCCTGGGGGCGGACGACCCGCTGCTCTTCGGCTCGCGGCTCGCCGCCCAGTACGAGATCGCGCGCCGGCACCATGCCTTCACGGACGTCGAACTGGCCGAGCTGGCCCGCCAGTCGGTGCGCGGTTCGGCGGCTCCGGAGGACGTCCGGAGCAAGCTGCTGTCCGGTATCGACGACTGGCTGGCGACCCCGGCGGCCTGACCCCGGGCCGCGGCCGGCCCTACGCGGCGGCGGCGTCGTCAGGCGCAGTCGGTGCCGGGTCCCGCGGCCGGCCGGTACGTGGTCGTCCTCGGCTCCTGCCCCGGCAGGCTCGGCCACTCCAGGACCGCGGTCGACGGCGAGGTCAGGGTCATGTGGGCGGCGAGGGGCAGGTCGTCCACCCAGTCGATCGCCGTGTGCGACGCCTCGTCCCCCTCGGCCCGCCAGAGCCGGCCGCCGAAGACCGCGTAGCGCAGCGCGCACTCCTTGGGCATGTCGTAGACGTACCGCCGCCCCGGGCTCGGGCGGTCCGGGCCGCGCGTCGCGGCGGGCGCGTCCCCGTGGCGCCGCCGGGGCTCCCGCGCCAGGCACGCAGGCGGCCTCCCGGTCAGCGGGCGGAAGGTGAGGGGCGGCCGGGCGGCCTCGTCCGTCTCGAAGACGGCCGTGTCCCGCTCGGCCCGGTCGAAGCGGCCGTCGGTCCAGCTCATGTAGCCGCGCACCCGGTCCGTCGCCCCGTGCCCGGCGGACGGTCCGCCGCCGTCGGCGCGCTCCCACACCCGGCCGCCGAAGACGGCGTACCGCAGGGCGCACACGGTGGACAGGTCGTAGCGGTAGCGCACGTTCTCCCGCGGCCGGGTGGGCCCGCCGTCCAGCGGGTCGCCGGGCCGGGACGGCGGCTGGGGCGGGTACTTCCCGACGAAGAGGTACGCCGGCGGGGGCGTCGCGGTGGTGGGACCGGCCGGCGGCGTGTCCGCCTCCGGGCCGCTCCAGCGTGCCCCGAGGGTGACGCCGCCGGCGACCAGCAGGGTCGCCGTCCCCACCGCCAGCGAGCGCCGCAGCCGGCGGATCCGGCGCCCGCGGGCCACGACGGCGGCGACCGGCGCCGGCCCGGCGTCGAGCGGCCCGGCGCCCGCCAGGTCGCGCAGTCCGCGCCTGAGCGGTTCCTCCTCGGCTGTCCCGGCCATCACGCGTCCCTTCCCGTTCCGGCGTATCCGGCGAGCGCGCCCGTGGCACGCAGCCGCTCCAGGGCCCGGTTCGTACGGCTCTTGACCGTGCCGGGCGAGCAGCCGAGCAGCTCGGCCGTCTGTTCCACGGACAGGTCCTCGTAGAAACGCAGCACCACCACCGCCCGCTGGGCACGGGGCAGGACGGTCAGCGCGCGGGCCAGTTCGAGGCGCGCGTCGGCGCCCCCGGCCATGTCGTGACCGTCGGGGGCGGTGTCGCTCGCGGGGCGGACGACCTCGGTGTGCCAGCGGCGGCGGCGCCAGGTCGCGTAGAGGTTGACGACGACCCTGCGGGTGTACGCCTGGGGCGAGTCCCAGGCGGCCGAGCCGCCCCAGCGCAGGTAGACCTTGACCAGCGCGGCCTGGACGAGGTCCTCGGCGGCGTGCGGGTCGCCGGTCAGCAGCCGCGCGGTGCGCAGCAGCGAGGCGTACGCCGACTCCGCGAACTGCGCGAAGTCGGCCGGGCCGGTCCCCTCCACCGATCCCCCTCGCCGGGCGTGCGGTCCCCGCGTCCCGGGAGCCTGTCACCCACTCGACGACCTGGGGAGCGCGAGGGGTTCCACCGGATTCCCGGACCGGGTCCGGTGGTCCGGCCGGCGCGGGCCGGGGCCGGTCTCAGAGGCTGACGCCGACCGTCACCGGCTCGTTCACCAGCGTGACCCCGAAGGCGTCCCGCACCCCGGCCACGACCTCGCGGGCGAGCGCGAGGAGGTCCTCGGTGGTGGCCTCGCCGCGGTTGGTGAGGGCGAGGGTGTGCTTGCCGGAGATGCGGGCCGGGCCGGAGCCGTACCCCTTGGTGAAGCCGGCCTTGTCGATCAGCCAGGCCGCCGAGGTCTTGATCCGGCCGTCGTCGCCGGCGGGGAAGGCGGGCGGCGCCACGTCGGGGCCGAGCCGCTCGGCCACGCGCGCGAGGAAGGTCTCGAACGCGGCGGCGGTCAGGATCGGGTTGGTGAAGAAGGAGCCCGCGGACCACGTGTCGTGGTCCTCCGGGTCCAGCACCATGCCCTTGCCGGCCCGCAGCCTCAGGACGGTCTCCCGGGCGTGCGCGAGCGGCACGCGGTCGCCGACCCGGACACCGAGGGCGCGGGCGGTCTCCGGGTACCTGACCGGGGCCGACAGACCGCCGGCGTCCTCCAGGCGGAAGCGGACGCGCAGCACGACGTAGCGGTCCGGGTCGTCCTTGAAGCGGCTGTGCCGGTAGGAGAAGGAGCACCCGGCGTTGTCGAGGGTGACCGTCTCGTCGGCGCGGCGGTCGTACGCCACGACCTCGGTGAGGGTGGCGGAGACGTCCTGGCCGTAGGCGCCGACGTTCTGGATCGGGGTCGCGCCGGCCGAGCCGGGGATGCCGGCCAGGCACTCGATCCCGGCGAGCCCGGCCTCGACGGCGCGCGCCACGGCGTCCGTCCAGACCTCCCCCGCGGCCAGCTCAAGCTCCGTCCCGTCGAGGACGAAGCCGCGGGTGGCGATGCGCAGGGCGGTGCCGTCGAAACCCTTGTCCCCGATGACCAGGTTGGAGCCGCCGCCGATGATCAGCAGCGGGGTGCCGGCGGCGTCCGCCGCGCGGACGGTGGCGACCACCTCGTCGTCGGTGGTGGCCGTGACGAGGCGGTTCGCGGGACCGCCGAGCCGGAAGGTGGTCAGGGGGGCGAGGGGGGCGTCGTGGAGTTCCTGCACGGGCTCAAGAGTACGGGGACGGCCCCGCCGGTAGGGGCGGGGCCGTTCCCGGCGTGGCCGGAGGGGCCGCTCACGCGGCCCGGGTGCGCCGCTCACGCGGGGATCAGCCGGTGCTCCTCGCTCTCCGCGGCCTCGGCGGAGCCGCCGTCCGGCCGCTCCCCCGCCTTGCGCCCGGGGATGAAGAGGGACGCCACCGCGCCGAGCGCGACCATCCCGGCACCGACCCACAGCGCGGGCTCCAGACCGTCCACGAACTCCCGGGCGGAGCCGTAGCCGCCCTGGGCGGCGAAGATCGAGGCCATCACCGCGACGCCGAGGGCGCCGCCGACCTCGCGCAGGGCGTTGTTGGCGCCGGAGGCGATGCCCTGCTCGGAGGGCCGGACGCTGGACATGACCAGGTTGGCGGCGGGGGCGAAGTAGAGGGCCATGCCGATGCCGCTGACGATCAGGGCCGGGAGCTGGGCCGCGTACGAGACGTCGGGGGTCACGACGAGCGCGAACCAGGCGAGACCGAGGGCCTGGAGGGCGAGTCCGGCGGCGACGACGGGACGGCCGCCGATCCGGTCGGAGAGGTAGCCCGCGATCGGGGCGACGATCATCGGCATGCCGGTCCAGGGCAGCATCCGCAGCCCCGCCTCGGTCGGCGAGTAGCCGAGGACGCCCTGCATGTACTGGCTGAGCAGGAAGATCGAGCCGAACATGCCGAGGAACATCAGCAGGCTCGCCGCGTTGATCCCGCTGAAGGCCCGGCTGCGGAAGAGCCGCATCGGGAGCATCGGGGCCTTGGCGCGGATGCCGTGGTGGACGAAGCCGGCCAGCAGCGCGCCGCCCGCGATCAGGCCGGTGAGGACGGTGGCGCCGGTCCAGCCGTCGATCGGGCCGCGGATCAGTGCGTAGACGATGCCGAACAGGCCGCCGCTGGCGAGCAGGGTGCCGACGGCGTCGAGCCGGGCGCCGGTGCCGAACGACTCGGCGAGGCGGAGCCGGGCGAGCGGGAGCAGGGCGAGGCCGAGCGGCACGTTGAGCCAGAAGATCCACTGCCAGGAGACGTGCTCGGTGAGACTGCCGCCGATGAGGGGCCCGGAGGCCACGGCCAGACCGTTCACGGCGCCCCAGATGCCGTACGCCATCCCGCGCCGGGCGGCCGGCACCGCGGCGGTGAGCAGGGTGAGGGTGAGCGGCATCATGATCGCGGCGCCGACGCCCTGGACGGCACGGGCGGCGATGAGGGCGTCGATGCCGGGGGCGAGCGCGGCAGCGGCGGAGGCACCGGTGAAGACGGCGAGTCCGGCGATGAAGAGCCGTCGCCGGCCGAACCGGTCGCCGAGGGCCGCGCCGAACATCAGCAGGACGGCGAAGGTGAGGGTGTAGGCGCTCACCGTCCACTCCAGGTCGTGCAGGGCGCCGCCGAGGTCCTCGCGGATGGAGGGCAGCGCGGTGGTGACGACGAGGTTGTCGAGGGCCGCCATGAATCCGGCGACGCTGGTGATCACGAGGGCCCAGGCGGCGGAGCCGCGGCGGGCTGCGGGCTGGTTCATGACTGCTCACCCTTCGGGGTTAGTTATTGATGACTAACTTTTACGAGCAGAGGTCGGCCCCGACACGTGGCGGCCGACCCCCGGGCCGGGGGCCCGGGCGTGCGCTACTTCTCCAGTCGGCCGAGCCGCCGGGCCGAGGGGTAGAAGCCCTCCCAGACCCGGTGCTCCGGCGGAAATCCCATGGCGACGAGGGTGTTGACGAGCATGCCGTACGCCAGGAAGGTCGTGGTCTCGTTGACGTCCGCGCCGAGCGACAGGTGGACGGTCTCCCAGAGCTCCATCCAGCCGGCCCGGACGACCTCGCCGAACTCGTGGTCGCCGGCCTCCTCCGCGGCGGCCACCGCGACGTACACCTGCATCTGCATCAGGAGCCGGTCCGGCTGCTCGGCGATGAGCCGGGTGTAGGCGTTGGCCATGGCGTGCAGGGCCTCCTCCCCCGTCAGCCCCTCGGCCGCCTCCCGGAACACCCGCCTGGTGTCCTCCAGGCAGCGCTCGGACGCCGCCAGGAAGATCGCCTTCTTGCCGGGGAAGAGACGGAAGAGGTACGGCTGCGAGACACCGACACGGCGGGCGATCGCCTCCGTGGAGGTGCCGTGGTAGCCACCGCGGGCGAACTCCCGCATCGCCGCGCGGATCACGCTCTCGCGCCGTTCCTCTGCGCTCATCCTGACCATGCATCTGAAGTTAGTACTCAATCACTAACTTCGTCAACCCGGGAAAAGGGGCGGCCTCCTCGGGACGGCCGCCCCCACCCGGGGTACGGGGTCAGACCAGCTGCACCACGGCGCGGGACATGCCCAGGACCTTCTGGCCCGCCGCGACCGCGGTCAGGTCCACGCGGACCCGGCCGTCGTCCAGCTTCGCGCCGACCTTGGCGCTCACCTCGATCAGGGCGCCCTGGTCGTCGTTCGGCACGACCACCGGCTTCGTGAAGCGGACGCCGTACTCGACGACGGCCGCCGGGTCGCCGGCCCAGTCGGTGACGACGCGGATCGCCTCGGCCATGGTGAACATGCCGTGGGCGATGACGTCCGGCAGGCCGACCCCGACGGCGAACTTCTCGTTCCAGTGGATCGGGTTGAAGTCCCCGGACGCGCCGGCGTACCGCACCAGCGTGGCGCGCGTCACCGGGAAGGACTGCGCCGGCAGCTCCGTGCCGACCTCGACCTCGTCGTAAGCGATCTTCGCAGCCACGGTCAGACCTCCTCGGGGGCGCGCGAGACGAGCTTGGTCCACGCGGTCACGACGTGCTCGCCGGACGCGTCGTGCACCTCGCCGCGGATGTCCAGGATGTCGTTGCCCGCCAGCGACTTGATCGCCTCGATGGTCGAGGTGACCGAGAGCCGGTCGCCCGCCCGCACGGGGCGGGTGTACGCGAACTTCTGGTCGCCGTGCACCACCCGGCTGTAGTCCAGGCCCAGCTGCGGGTCCTCGACGACCTGGCCCGCGGCGGCGAATGTGATCGCGAACACGAAAGTCGGCGGAGCGATCACATCGGGGTGACCGAGCGCCTTCGCGGCTTCCTGATCGGTGTACGCGGGATTCTCGTCCCCGACCGCCGTGGCGAACTCGCGGATCTTCTCGCGGCCGACCTCGTACGGCGCGGTGGGCGGATAGGTCCGGCCCACGAAGGACTGGTCGAGCGCCATGGGCTCGCTACCTCCTGGATTTGTTGCCGACAAACGACGCGAGGCCGCCCCCTGGTGGGGACGGCCTCGTGTACGAGCCTGATTAGCGCGTCTCGCGGTGCGCAGTGTGAGAGTTGCAGCGAGGGCAGTGCTTCTTCATCTCAAGACGGTCCGGGTTGTTACGCCGGTTCTTCTTGGTGATGTAGTTCCGCTCCTTGCACTCCACGCAGGCCAGCGTGATCTTCGGGCGGACGTCGGTGGCAGCCACGTGAGTGCTCCTTGGACGGACGGATGGACGGATGAACGCATAAAAGAGTAGCCGATCGAAGGACCGACCCCACAATCGGCTACCGTGTGTAGCGGTGACCGGACTTGAACCGGTGACACAGCGATTATGAGCCGCTTGCTCTACCGACTGAGCTACACCGCTTTGATGTTCCGGATCCCGCCCGAAGGCGGGTCCTTCACACCAGAGCCCCAATACGGAATCGAACCGTAGACCTTCTCCTTACCATGGAGACGCTCTGCCGACTGAGCTATTGGGGCGAGCGATGAAGACATTACACGGTCCTCCGCCGATCGCCCAAATCCGTTTCCCACCCCCTGCGCACGGTCTCGCTCCGGCCGTCCCGTACGCCACTCGTGGCCTCGTCGGTACGACTATTGCGCTCCTCCGCGAAGGCCGGCCGGACCGCCCCTAGGCTCGGCACACGCTGCGTGATCTTGAGCCTGAGGAGCCTTGAGGAGCCCGATGTCAGCCGACAGCAAGCAGCCCCAGCCGCCCGACGACCGGGCCGCCGCCACCGCGGACTCCACCGCCACGCTCCTGCTCTCCAACGCCCGCCTGACGGACGGCCGGACCGTCGACGTACGGCTCGGCGCCGGCCGGATCGAGGCCGTCGGCACGGCCGGCAGCCTCACCGCCACCGGCCCCCGCGTCGACCTCGCCGGATACCTGCTGCTCCCGGCGCCCGCCGAGCCGCACGCCCACGGCGACACCGCGCTCGGCGCCGACTCCCCCGGCCCCGTCTCCTGTGCCGGCGACGAGGTGCAGCGGCGGGCCACCGAGGCCGCCCTGCTCCAGCTGGGCCACGGCGCGACCGCGCTGCGGGCGCACGTCCGGGTCGGGGACGTGCAGGGCCTCGGCCCGCTCGAAGCCGTCCTGCAGGCCCGGCGTTCGCTGCGCGGCCTGGCCGACCTGACGGCGGTCGCGATGCCCCGGCTGCTGACCGGGGTGGCGGGCGCGGACGGCCTCGCCATGCTGCGCGACGCGGTGAAGATGGGCGCCGGGGTGGTCGGCGGGTGTCCGGACCTGGACCCCGATCCGGCCGGCTACGTCGAAGCGGTCCTCGGCCTGGCCGCGGAGCACGGCTGCCCGGTGGACCTGCACACCGACGGCGACGATCCGGCGCGCCTCGCCCGGCTGGCGGCGATGGCCGGCGGGCTGCGGCCGGGGGTGACGATCGGGCCCTGCGCGGGTCTCGCCCGGCTGCCCGCGGACCAGGCCCGGCGGACGGCGGACCGGCTGGCCGCGGCCGGCGTGACCGTGGTGTGCCTGCCGCAGGGCGGCTGCGGGGCGACCGAGACCCGCGGCACGGCACCGGTCCGGCTGCTGCGGGCGGCGGGCGTCCGGCTCGCCGCGGGCAGCGGCGCGCTGCGCGACGTAGCCAATCCGGTGGGCCGCGGCGACCCGTTGGAGGCCGCGTACCTGCTGGCCTCCCTGGGCGGTCTGCCGGCGACGGAGGCGTACGGGGCGGTGAGCGCGGAGGCCCGGGCGGCGATGGGCCTCCCGGAGGTGCGGGTCGAGGCCGGGTTCCCCGCGGAACTGCTCGCGGTGCGCGGCGAGCGGCTGACGGGCGTGCTGTCCCTCGCGTACAGCCGGATCGTGGTGCACCGCGGCCGGGTGGTCGCCCGGACGAGCGCGGTGCGGGAGTACTGCGACTCGGCGGCGGCGCTCGACCTGCCCCGCCAGTCCCGCCCCGAGCGGCCCGAGCCGGGAAGCCCTCCCGCCGGTCCCGTCGTACGGTCGTGAGTATGCGCATCGTCATCGCTGGAGGACACGGCCGGATCGCCCTGCGTCTGGAGCGGCTGCTCGCCGCGCGCGGACACCGGCCGGTGGGCATCATCCGCAAGCCGGAGCAGGCCGAGGACCTGCGTGGCGCCGGCGCCGAACCCGCCGTGCTGGACCTGGAGTCGGCGTCCCCGGAGCAGGTCGCGGACGTCCTGCGCGGCGCCGACGCGGCGGTCTTCGCCGCGGGTGCCGGGCCGGGCAGCGGCGTGGACCGCAAGGAGACCGTGGACCGCGCGGCGGCGGTCCTGTTGGCGGAGGCGGCGGAACGCGAGGGCGTACGCCGCTTCCTCGTCGTCTCGTCCATGGGCGCGGACGCGGAGCACCCGGGTGACGAGGTGTTCGACGCCTATCTGCGGGCCAAGGGGGCGGCGGACGACGCCGTACGCGCCCGTGCCGGCCTGGACTGGACGATCCTGCGCCCCGGGATGCTCACCGACGACGCCGGGACGGGGCTGGTCCGGCTGGAGGCGTCCACCGGGCGCGGCCCGATCCCGCGTGACGACGTGGCGGCGGCCCTGGCCGAGCTGATCGAGACCCCGGCCACGGCGGGCCTCACGCTCGAACTGGTCGGTGGCTCGACACCCGTGTCGGTCGCGGTGAAGGACGTCGCGGGCAACTGAGGCCCGTCCGGTGGCCGGACGGCCCGGCGGGGCCGGCGGCGGGTCGTCCGCGGGGAGCCTCGCGCGGCCTATGAACCTCGTCACTCCCCCGAACCCGGGACCGCACACGCAGAACGGCCCCTGATCGCGTTTCCGCAGATCAGGGGCCGTTCTTCCATGTGGCGGCGCCAGGATTCGAACCTGGGTAGGCTAAGCCGACGGATTTACAGTCCGTTCCCATTGGCCACTCGGGCACACCGCCATGGGATGCGCTGCTCGGAGCCGCTTTTCGGCGGTGTTCCGTGGCAACGACGTAAACGATACCCGATCCGAGGGGGTGCTTCGCCACCGGATTGATCAGCGGTTCGGGAGGTCTCGGTTGACTAGGCTTGCGTCGTACGCCACAGCAACCGCAGGCATTCGACGCAAGGAGCCACACGTCATGGCCGACTCCAGTTTCGACATCGTCTCCAAGGTCGAGCGGCAGGAGGTCGACAACGCCCTCAACCAGGCCGCGAAGGAGATCTCGCAGCGCTACGACTTCAAGGGCACCGACGCCTCGATCTCCTGGTCCGGCGAGAAGATCCTGATGCAGGCCAACGGCGAGGAGCGCGTGAAGGCGATCCTCGACATCTTCGAGACCAAGCTGATCAAGCGCGGGATCTCTCTGAAGTCGCTGGACGCGGGCGAGCCGCAGCTGTCCGGCAAGGAGTACAAGATCTTCGCCACGATCGAGGAGGGCATCTCCCAGGAGAACGCCAAGAAGGTCGCGAAGGCCATCCGTGACGAGGGCCCCAAGGGCGTCAAGGCGCAGGTCCAGGGCGACGAGCTGCGCGTCAGCTCCAAGAGCCGGGACGACCTGCAGGCCGTGCAGGCGCTGCTCAAGGGCAAGGACTTCGACTTCGCCATCCAGTTCGTGAACTACCGGTAGTCCACCGGCCCACCGGCCCGGAGCGTCGCGTCCGAAAACCGCCGGTCCCCGGGGCGGTGGCCTCGCACACTGGACGGAGACCGAGGGTGCGAGGAGAGGAACCAGCCATGACCGTGCAGAGCGTGTACGCGTACGTCGACGGACCGCTGGGCGAGATGCTGCTGGTCGGACGGGTCACCGGGGCCGGTGCCACGGAGCTCGCCTCGCTCTCGCTGCCCGGGCAGAAGGGCGCCGCGACCGTGCGGGACGACTGGCGGCTCGCGCCCGAGGCCTTCGAGGACGTCGCCCGACAGCTGGACGAGTACTTCGCCGGCCGCCGGGACGTCTTCGACATCCCGTACGCGGCGAGCGGCACGGACTTCCAGCGCAGGGTCTGGCAGGCCCTGGAGGAGATCCCGTATGGCGCGACCGTCTCGTACGGGGACATCGCCCGCCGGGTGGGGTCCTCCGGGGCCGGTGTGCGGGCCGTGGGGACCGCCATCGGCCGCAATCCGCTGCTCGTGGTGCGGCCCTGCCACCGGGTGATCGGCGCGGACGGCGCTCTGCGCGGCTACGCGGCCGGTCTGGAGCGCAAGGAGCGGCTGCTCGGCCTCGAAGGCGCCCTGGTGGTGTGAGGCCGCGGTGACGGACGGGCTGTTCCCCCGCGAGCGGGCGGTCGTCGCCCCGGGTGCGGTGCACGTGCCCGGGTGGCTTCCGTCCGGCCGGCAGCGGGAGTTGGTCGCGGCCTGCCGGGCATGGGGGCGGGGGCCGTTCCCGTACCGGCACACCGTGCTGCCGGGCGGGGGCGTGATGTCGGTGCGGTCGCTGTGCCTCGGGCGGCGCTGGGAGCCGTACCGCTACCTCGACGCGGTCGGCGCCGAACTCCCGGACTGGCTCGCCGAGCTGGGCCGCGAGGCCCTCGTCGAGGCGTACGGACGGCACGACGGCTTCGCCCCCGATACCGCGCTGGTGAACTTCTACGAGGCCGGCGCGCACATGGGCATGCACCAGGACAAGGAGGAGCGGTCCGGTGCGCCGGTGGTCTCGCTGAGCCTCGGCGACCGTTGCGTGTTCCGGTTCGGGAACACCGAGACCCGCGGCCGGCCCTACCGCGACGTCGAGTTGGAGTCCGGCGACCTGTTCGTCTTCGGCGGGCCGTCGCGCCTCGCGTACCACGGGGTGCCGAAGGTGTGGGCGGGCACGGCCGACCCCGCGCTCGGACTGACCGGGCGCCTCAACATCACCCTCCGTCAGACCGGTCTGTGAACCGGCGGATCGGCCGCGGCCGGTGGCTTCAGCGTGAGCGTGAGTGGCCGAAGAGGATCCGGTAGCCGATCAGGAGGACCAGCGCGCCGCCGATGGCCGAGAGCCAGGTGGCGCCGTCGTAGAACTCCGTGCTGATCGGGCGGTCCAGGAAGCGTGCCGAGATCCAGCCGCCGACGAAGGCGCCCGCGACGCCGATCAGCGTCGTGCCGACGAGGCCGCCCGGGTCCCTGCCGGGCAGCAGGACCTTGGCGATGACGCCCGCGAGGAGGCCGAGAACGATCCAGCTGATGATGCTCATGCCAGGAAGGACGCCGCACGCCGCCGGGCGGTTGCCGGACCGCCACGCGGGACGTCCCGGACTCCCCTTAAGGTGCGGCCCATGACACAACTGCGCCGCACCCTCGGGGTCTTCGACGCCGTCGTCGTCGGGCTCGGCTCGATGGTGGGCGCGGGGATCTTCGCCGCCCTCGGCCCGGCGGCGCGCGCGGCCGGGTCGGGGCTGTTGCCGGCGCTCGGCGTGGCCGCGTCCGTCGCCTACTGCAACGCGACCGCGTCCGCCCGGCTCGCGGCCCGGTACCCGGCCTCGGGCGGCACCTACGTGTACGGGCGCGAACGCCTGGGCGTCTTCTGGGGGTACCTGGCGGGGTGGTCGTTCGTCGTCGGCAAGACGGCCTCCTGCGCGGCGATGGCGCTGACGGCCGGCGCGTACCTCTGGCCGGAACAGGCGCACGCCGTCGCGGTCGCGGCCGTGGTCGCGCTGACGGCGGTGAACTATCGCGGGATCCAGAAGTCGGCCCTCCTGACCCGGGCGATCGTGGCGCTGGTGCTCGCGGTCCTGACGGCCGTGGTGACCGTTCTGCTGTCCTCCGGCAGCGGGGACCCCGGGCGGCTCGCGCCGGGCGCGGACGTCACGGCGGGCGGGGTGCTCCAGGCGGCCGGGCTGCTGTTCTTCGCCTTCGCCGGGTACGCGCGGATCGCCACGCTCGGCGAGGAGGTGCGGGACCCCGCCCGGACCATCCCGCGGGCGGTCCCGCTGGCGCTGGGCATCACACTGCTCGTCTACGCCGCGGTGGCCGGGTCCGTGCTGGCCGTCCTGGGGCCCGGGGCGCTGGCGGCCTCACCCGCCCCCTTGGCGGACGCGGCCCGGGCGGCGGGCGCCGCGTGGCTGGTGCCGGTGGTGACCGTGGGCGCGGCGGTCGCGGCGCTGGGGTCGCTGCTCTCGCTGATCCTCGGGGTGTCCCGGACGACCCTGGCGATGGCCCGGGACGGCCATCTGCCCGCCCCGCTCGCCGCCGTGCACCCCCGGTTCCAGGTGCCGCACCACGCCGAGACGGCGGTCGGCGCGGTGGTGGCACTCGTGGCGGCGACGGCGGACCTGCGGGGCGCGATCGGCTTCTCGTCCTTCGGGGTGCTGGCCTACTACGGGATCGCCAACGCCGCGGCCTGGACCCTGGGGCCGCGCGAACGCCCGCTCGCCGCGTGCGGGCTCGTGGGCTGCGGTGTGCTGGCCTTCGCACTGCCGCTCGCCTCGGTCCTCGCGGGGCTCGGGGTGCTGGCGGCCGGCGTCGTCGCGTACGCGGTCACCCGGGGACGCCCCGGGCACCCGGGGGAGTGACACGGCGCCGTCGGCCGTCGGCGGCCTGGTCCGTCAGTAGCCCGCGAACTGCTGCTCCGTCCGGACGATCTCCTTGCCGAGGGGGAGCAGCGAGACCGGGATCAGCTTGAAGTTCGCGATGCCCAGCGGGATGCCGATGATCGTGATGCACAGGACGATGCCGGTGGTGATGTGGCCGAGCGCCAGCCACCAGCCCGCGAGGATCAGCCACAGCACGTTGCCGACGCAGGAGGGGGCGCCCGCGTCGTGACGGTCCACGACGGTGTAACCGAAGGGCCAGAGGGCGTAGATGCCGATACGGAAGGCGGCGAGTCCGAAGGGGATGCCGATGATCGTGATGCACAGCAGGACGCCGGCCAGCATGTAGCCGAGGAACATCCAGAAGCCGCACAGGATCAGCCAAATGACGTTGAGGATTGTCTTCACGGTCGACGACCTGCCATCTGTTCGAGTCGGGAGATGCGCTCCGCCATCGGCGGGTGCGTCGAGAACATCCTGGACAGCCCCTGACCTGGACGGAAGGGGTTCGCGATCATCATGTGACTGGCGGTCTCGATCCGGGGCTCGGGAGGCAGCGGCAGCTGCTTCGTGCCCGCTTCGAGCTTGCGCAGGGCGCTGGCGAGGGCGAGCGGGTCGCCCGTGAGCTGGGCGCCCGAGGCGTCCGCCTCGTACTCCCGCGAGCGGCTGATGGCCAGCTGGATGACGGAGGCGGCGATCGGTCCGAGGATCATGACCAGCAGCATGCCGAGCAGGCCGGGGCCGTCGTCGTCGTTGGACCGGCCGACCGGGATCAGCCAGGCGAAGTTGACCAGGAACATGATCACGGAGGCGAGCGCACCGGCGACCGAGGAGATCAGGATGTCCCGGTTGTAGACGTGGCTCAACTCGTGGCCGATGACACCGCGCAGCTCGCGCTCGTCGAGTATCTGCAGGATGCCCTCCGTGCAGCACACGGCGGCGTTGCGCGGGTTGCGGCCGGTCGCGAAGGCGTTCGGGGCCTGCGTGGGCGAGATGTAGAGCCGGGGCATGGGCTGGCGGGCCTGGGTGGAGAGCTCGCGGACCATCCGGTACAGCGCGGGTGCCTCGAACTCGCTGACCGGGCGGGCGCGCATGGCCCGCAGAGCCAGCTTGTCGCTGTTCCAGTACGCGTACGCGTTGGTGCCGAGCGCCACGACGAGCGCGACGATCAGACCCGTACGGCCGAAGAAGCTGCCGATGACGATGATGAGGGCCGAGAGCCCTCCGAGGAGCACGGCGGTCCTCAGCCCGTTGTGCCGGCGGTGCACGGTACGCCCTCCAAGTGGTGCGGCAGGGGAACCCTTTGCTTGCTGGTCACTGGTTCCGTTGTTCCAGTGGACCCTCCCGTACTGGTCAACGCCAGGCGGGAGGCGCGGGTTCCCTGGCCGCGCGGGGGACGACGCGACGGCGGTGTGGGCCGTACGGGTGAGCGGGCCGGGCCGCGGAGGAGCCGGGGGTCAGCGCTGGGCGGGGAAGCCGGCCTTCTCCAGGGCAGCGGCGACCGGCTCGACCTCGCTGGTGCAGTGGGCGCAGCGGGAGGCGATGGCGGGGATCTCGGTGTAGCAGCGGGGGCAGTCGCGCTTCTCGGACTTGATGTCGAGCTCCTCCTTCGCGAACCTCGCCTGGATCTTCGCCATGGGGACGACGACCATGAAGTAGAGCACCGCGGCGGTGATCACGAAGGCTATCGACGCGGCGATCAGCAGGCCGTACGGGAAGACGGTGCCGCGCAGGTGGAAGCTGGCCTCGCTGAAGTCGCCGACCGTGCCGGTGGCCAGGCCGATGAGCGGGGTGATGAACGCCTTGCTGAATCCCGTGACGACGGCCGTGAACGACGATCCGACGGCCAGGCCGATGGCCAGCGAGATCACGTTCCCGCGAAGAATGAAGTCCTTGAAGCCGTTCAGCACGGGTGAAGCTCCTTGATGCTTTCTCTGTGGGGGTCAGAACAGGCTGGTGGCCGCGAAGCGGAGGGCGAACTGCGGATAGCCCGACAGGACGACGCCCGCGACGGCCGTCAGCGCGACCGCGAGGGTCACCGGGGCGGGGACGCGGTGCCGGACCGCCGTCTCGCCCTCGGGAGCGTCCTGGGGCCCGCGGAACAGGAGCGCCGTCCACCGCAGGTAGTAGTAGAGGGCGATCACGACGTTGACGCCCATGATCACGGCCAGCCAGCCGAGGCCCGCGTCGACCGCCGCCGAGAAGACGGTGACCTTCGCGAAGAGACCGATGATACCGGGGGGCAGGCCGGCGAGGTTGAGCAGGAAGAAGCCCATGACGAGCGCCACGACCGGGCGGCTCGCGTACAGGCCCCGGTAGTCCGAGATCCGGTTCTCCGGGTGCGTGCGGGAGACCAGCACCGCGACCGCGAAGGCGCCGAGGTTCACGACGGCGTACATCAGGGCGTACGCGACCGTGGAGCCGATCTGGTCGTCGCTGGAGTACGCGGCGGCGGCGATCGGCACCAGGAGGTAGCCGGCCTGGGCGACGGACGACCAGGCGAGCAGCCGGACCGCGCTCCACTTCCGGGTGGCGACCTGGCGCAGGGCGGCCACGTTGCCGACGGTCATGGTGAGCGCGGCGAGGACGGCGAGCGCGGGGCCCCAGACGTCCGCGTACGAGGGGAACGCGACGACGGTCACCAGGATGAGGCCGGTGAAGCCGACCGCCTTGCCGACGACGGAGAGGTAGCCGGCCACGGGCAGCGGAGCGCCGACATAGGTGTCGGGGACCCAGAAGTGGAAGGGGGCGGCGGCGGTCTTGAAGGCGAAGCCGACCAGAGTGAGCGCCACTCCGGTCTGGGCGAGGACCTGCAACTGGCCGGGGACGCCGTCGAGGCGCTGGGCGATCTCGGTGAGGTGCAGGGTGCCGGTCGCCCCGTAGACGAAGCTGACGCCGAGCAGGGTGACGGCCGTCGCGGTCACCGAGGACAGGAAGAACTTCAGCGCGGCCTCGCTGGACATCCGGTCCCCGCGGCGCAGGCCGACGAGCGCGAACGCGGGCAGCGAGGCCACTTCGAGGGCGACGACGAGAGTGGCCAGGTCACGGGAGGCGGGCAGCAGCGCGGCGCCGGCGGCCGAGGACAGCAGCAGGAACCAGTACTCCCCCGCAGGCAGCTTCTCCTCGGTGTCGGAGAGCGAGAGCAGCGCGGTGAGCAGCGCCCCGCCGAGCACCAGGAACTGGATGACCAGGGTGAAGTGGTCGGCGGTGTAACTGCAGGCCGCGGTGCCGGTGGCGTCGCGGGCGGCGCCGGCCGCCTCGGCCGCCGCCGGGGTCAGGCAGAACGTCGAACGGTCGCCCGCGCGCAGGGGGACCAGCAGCGCGAGCGCGGCGACGAGTCCGGCGATCGCCGTCCAGCCCAGCAGCCGCTTGTGCGCCGCGGGGACGAAGAGGTCGGCGACGAGGACGACCAGGGCGACCACCGCGGTCACGGTGGGCGGCGCGATCGTGAGCCAGTCGACGGACTGGACGAGGCTCGCGGCTGTCTCGGTCACTGCTTTCCTCCCGCGAGGAGCTTCTGGACGGCCGGGTCGGTGAGGCCGAGGAGGACCGCGGGCCAGAGGCCGGCGAGGACGGTGAGGGCGACGAGCGGCGTCCAGGCGGCGACCTCGTAGCCCTGGACGTCGGCGATCGCGAGTTCGCCGGCGGGGCGGGGACCGCCCATGCAGACGCGCCGGACGACGACGAGCAGATAGGCGGCGGTGAGCAGGGTGCCGAAGCCGCCGATCGCCATGAAGACGAGGAAGGCGGGGCGGCTCAGGCCCTCGGCCGGGTCGAAGGCGCCGAACAGGGCCAGCATCTCGCCCCAGAACCCGGCCAGGCCGGGCAGTCCGAGGGAGGCGACGGCCGCGAAGGCCAGCAGCCCCCCGAGGCGCGGGGCACGGCCGTAGAGGGCCGCGCCGGTGGCACCCGCGAGGGTGTCGAGGTCGGCGGTGCCGTACCGGTCCTTGAGCGCGCCGACCAGGAAGAAGAGGAGGCCGGTGATGAGGCCGTGGGCGATGTTGGCGAAGAGCGCGCCGTTGACGCCGGTGGGGGTCATGGTCGCGATGCCGAGCAGGACGAAGCCCATGTGGCCGACGGACGAGTACGCGATCAGCCGCTTGAGGTCGCCCTTGTTGCCGGGCCTGGCGAGCGCGAGGCAGGCGAGGGACCCGTAGACGATCCCGGCGACGGCGAAGGCGGCCAGGTAGGGCGCGAAGACCCGCATGCCGTCGGGGGTGATCGGCAGGACGATCCGCACGAAGCCGTACGTGCCCATCTTCAGGAGGACGCCCGCGAGGAGGACGGAGCCGACCGTGGGGGCGGCGGTGTGGGCGTCCGGCAGCCAGCTGTGCAGCGGCCACATCGGCGTCTTGACCGCGAGCCCGATCCCGATCGCGAGGACGGCGACGACCTGCACGGACGTGGTCAGGCCGCGGCCGTCGGCGGCGGCGAGCGCCACCATGTCGAACGTGCCCGCCTGCAGGCCGACGAGCAGCAGGCCGAGCAGCATGACGACCGAGCCGAGCAGCGTGAAGAGGATGAACTTCCAGGCGGCGGCCTGCCGTCCCGCGCCGCCCCAGCGGGCGATCAGGAAGTACATCGGGATGAGGACCATCTCGAAGGCCAGGAAGAACAGGACGAGGTCGAGCACGGCGAAGGTCGCCAGCGTGCCGGACTCGAGGACCAGGATCAGCGCGACGAACGCCTTCGGGGACGGGCCCGCGGGCATCCGGAAGTAGGTGTACAGCGCGCAGAGGAAGGTCAGCAGCGCGGTCAGCACCAGCAGCGGGAGCGAGATGCCGTCGACACCGAGATGGATGCGCACGTCGAGGGCGGGGATCCACGGGACGTCGGTCGTCGCCTGCATCCGCGACGGCTGGTCGTGGTCGAAGCCGAGCGCGAGGACCAGGGCGGCTGCCAGGACGACGCCGGTGACGACCACACCGTGGCGGAGCACGGCCTGGTCGGGCGACTTCCCCCGCAGCCCGGGCGGGGCCGGGAGCAGGGCGGCGGCGGCGCCGACGAGCGGCCCGACGACGATCAACGCGAGAAGGGCCTGCATCACGGATGCGCTGATATCGATCACGGCTCACGATCCGGCGTTGGCGTGGACAAGGGCGACGGCGGCGATCGTCAGGACGACGGAGCCGGCGAGCAGGGCGCTGAGATAGGTCTGCACGTTGCCGGTCTGGGCGCGGCGCACGAGCCACCCCAGCCAGTTGGTGCCGGTGGCCGCGCCGCGGACGTAGGTGTCGACGACCTCGCGGTCCAGGAAGCGGACCAGCGAGGCCGCGGCCACCACGGGCCGCACGAACAGCCGCCGGTACACGGCGTCCAGGTGGAACCCGGTGGCCGCGTGACGGTGCAGCGGGCCGAGCAGGAGGCGGCCGGGGTCGGCCGGGTCGTCGGCCGGGTGCGGCAGCCGGAGCGCCTCGGCCTCCACCTGGCCCGCCTCGGCGTCCGGGTGAGCGACGTGCGCGGGGACGGTGCCGGGCGCCGGGGCGGCGGTCCGCACGGAGAGCGCCCGCCAGGTCGCGTAGGTCATCAGACCGCCGACCAGGGCGAGGCCGGTGCCCAGGACCGCGGTGGTGATCGTCGGGGTCAGGGCGTTGCCGTCGAACCAGTCGTCCAGGTACGTGACGGTGAGGCCGAAGCCGAAGGACGGGATCGCGAGCACCCACAGGACGGTGGTCATGGCGAGCGGCTGCCGGCCGTGGTCCGGGGCCTCGGCACCCCGGCCGCGGAAGGCGAGCAGCCAGAGGCGGGCCGCGTAGGCGGCGGTGAGCAAAGCGGTGAGGAGGCCCGCGAGGAGAACGGTCCAGCCGGCCCCGGCGGGGGCGACGGTCCGCTCGCCGAGTGCGGTGTGCTCGGCGGCCACGAGGACGGCTTCCTTGGAGAAGAAGCCGGCGAAGGGCGGAAGGGCGGCCAGCGCGAGCAGGGCGACGGTCATCGTCCAGTACGCGTCCGGGATCCGCCTGGTCAGTCCGCTCATCCGGGACATCGCGGAGAGCGAGTTGGTGCCGGCGGCGTGGATGACCGCGCCGGCGGCCAGGAAGAGCAGCGCCTTGAAGGCGCCGTGCGCCATCAGGTGGAAGACGGCGGCGCCGCGGTCGCCGACGGCCAGGGCGCCCGCCATGTAGCCGAGCTGGCCGATCGTCGAGTAGGCGAGGACCCGCTTGATGTCGTCCTGGGCGAGCGCGGCGAGCGCCGAGCCGACCATCGTGACCGCGGCCATCACGGCGAGAACGGTCATGGCCGCGGCGGACTCGGCGAAGACGGGGAGCAGCCGGGCCACGAAGTAGATACCGGCGGCGACCATCGTCGCGGCGTGGATGAGCGCCGACACCGGGGTGGGGCCGGCCATCGCGTCGGGAAGCCAGGTGTGCAGCGGGAACTGGGCCGACTTGCCCGCCACGCCGGCGAGCAGGAGCAGGGCGATCAGCGTGGGGTGGTCGATGCCGCCGACAGCGACGGCGCCGAGGATCCCGCCGATCTGGAAGGTGCCCGCGTCCACGGCGAGCGCGAACAGGCCGAAGAGGAAGGGCACGTCGCCGAGCTTGGTGACCAGGAACGCCTTCAGGGACGCGGCGCGTGCCTCCGGGGTCTCCCAGTAGTGGCCGACGAGGAAGTACGAGCAGATGCCCATGACCTCCCAGCCGACCAGCAGCACCATCAGGTCGCCGGAGTAGACGACGAGCAGCATCGCGGAGGTGAAGAGGGAGACGAGCGCGGCGTACGACGGGTAGCGCGGGTCGTCGCGCAGGTAGCCCGTCGAGTAGACCTGCACGCAGGTCGCGACCACGCCGACGAGGACGGCGACGAGGGCGGCGAAGCCGTCGATGCGCAGGGCCAGGTCGATGGGGACGGATCCGGTGGGCGTGAGCTCGGTGGCGGCCTCGATCGTCTTCCCGCCGCCCTGCCGGACGGCGACGAGCGCGGCGAGCACGGCCGCGGCCAGCGTCGGCAGCACCGCGAGCGGGCGTACGAACCCGGGGGCGGTACGGCCGAGGAGGAGGCCGGCGACGGAGCCGAGGAAGGGGAGCAGGGGGACGAGGACGGCGAGGGTGGTCGTGGTCACGCGGTGGCCTCGGTCTTCTCGTCGGACACCGCTCGGGTCGGGTCGGCGGGCCGGTCGGCGGTGCCGTTCTCCGCGGTGTCGCGGAGCCGGTCGACGTCCGAGGTGCCGCGGTTGCGGTAGACCATCAGGACGATCGCGAGGCCGATGCCGATCTCCGCGGCGGCGATGGCGATGGTGAACAGGGTGAGCGCCTGGCCGGCGTGCAGGGTGTCGCGGAGCCAGACGTCGAAGGCGACCAGGTTGAGGTTGACGGCGTTGAGCATCAGCTCGACGGACATCAGGACCAGGATCGCGTTGCGGCGGGCGAGGACGCCGTAGACGCCGACGCAGAAGAGCAGGACGGCGAGGACGGCGGGGTAGGCGAGATGCATCAGTGCGGCCCCTCCGGGGTCTGCGGGTCCTTGCGGGACAGCACGATCGCGCCGACCAGGGCCGCGAGCAGGAGGACGGAGAGCGCCTCGAAGGGCAGCACCCAGTGCCGGAAGAGGATCTCGCCGGACACCGCGGTGGAGCCCTGGGCCGGCCCGTCCAGCTCGATCCAGGTCGTGCGGAACGCGTCGACGACGACCCAGACGAGCGCGGCCGCGGCGGCCAGGGCGACGGCGAGCGCGACCGGGCGGTTGCCCGAGTCGGCGTCCGGGGAGCGGCCGATGGGCGCCTTGGTGAGCATGAGGCCGAACAACAGCAGCACGACGACGGAACCGACGTAGATCAGCACCTGCACCCAGGCGATGAACTCGGCGGTCAGCAGCAGGTACTCGACGGCGATCCCGCCGAGCGCCACGACCAGCCACAGGGCGGCGTGCACGAGCTGCCGGGTGGTGACGCTGACGAGGGCCGCGCCCAGGGTGACGAGGCCGACGAGGACGAACGCGATCTCGACGCCGGAGGGCGAGAGGAAGCCGGGGTTCTGGGCCGCGAGCATCACTGCTGGTCCCCCTTCCGGTCCTCGTCCACGGCGGCGGTGCGCGCCGCCTCCGCTTCCGCCGCCGCCTGGGCGGCGGCCTTCTCGGCCGCCTTGCGGGCCGCGGCGATCTCCTTCGGCTCCTCGGCGCCCGGGTCGAGCGCGGGCGGCTCGGGGACCGTCCACATCCACTCGCGGAGCCGGTCGCGTTCGTGGGTCAGCTCGTGGATGTCGGTCTCCGCGTACTCGAACTCGGGCGACCAGAACAACGCGTCGAACGGGCAGACCTCGATGCAGATGCCGCAGTACATGCAGAGCGAGAAGTCGATGGCGAAGCGGTCGAGGACGTTCCGGCTGCGCTCGCGGCCACCGGGGGCGGCGGCCGGGACCGTCTCCTTGTGGGAGTCGATGTAGATGCACCAGTCGGGGCACTCGCGGGCGCACAGCATGCAGACCGTGCAGTTCTCCTCGAACAGCCCGATCACGCCGCGCGTGCGCGGCGGCAGTTCCGGCTGGGCGTCCGGGTACTGCGCGGTGACGGTCCTCTTCGTCATCGTGCGGAGCGTGACGGCGAGGCCCTTGGCGAGGCCGGAGCCGGGGATGGGCATTACTGGATCGCCACCTTCACGATGCCGGTGAGCGCGATCTGCGCGAGGGCGAGCGGGACGAGGGTGGTCCAGGCGAGCTTCTGCAGCTGGTCCTCGCGCAGGCGCGGGTAGCTCACGCGGAGCCAGATGACGACGAAGGCGAGGACCGCGACCTTGAGCAGGGTCCAGACCCAGCCGAGGCCGTCGGCACCGAGGGGGCCGTGCCAGCCGCCGAGGAAGAGGACGGTGGTCAGGCCGCACAGGACGACGATGCCGGCGTACTCGGCCAGCAGGAAGAGCGCGAAGCGCAGGCCGGTGTACTCGGTGTACGCGCCGAAGATGATCTCCGAGTCGGCGACGGGCATGTCGAACGGCGGGCGCTGGAGCTCGGCGAGGCCGGCGACGAAGAAGACGAGGGCGCCGACGATCTGCCACGGCAGCCACCACCACTCGAAGGCGTTCAGGATGCCGGGGAGGGAGACGGTGCCGGCGGCCATCGCGACGGACGCGGCGGCGAGCAGCATCGGGAGCTCGTAGGCCAGCAGCTGTGCGGCGGTACGCAACCCTCCCAGCAGGGAGAACTTGTTGGCGGACGCCCAGCCGGCCATGAGGCTGCCGAGGACTCCGACGCCCATCACGGCCAGCACGAAGAAGATGCCGGCGTCGACGACCTGCCCGACGGCGCCCTCGCCCGGCCCGAAGGGGATCGCGACGAGGACGAGCAGGTACGGGATCAGGGCGACGGCGGGCGCGAGCTGGAAGACGCGGCGGTCGGCGGCCGCCGGCACCACGTCCTCCTTCTGCGCGAACTTCACGCCGTCGGCGACGAGCTGCGCCCAGCCGTGGAAGCCGCCGGCGTACATGGGGCCGATGCGGCCCTGCATGTGGGCCATGACCTTGTGCTCGGTCTGCCCGACCACGAGGGGCAGCACCAGGAACACCGCGAGGATGACGAGCAGCCGGAGGGCGACGTCGAGTGCGTCGTTCACGCGGAATCGCCTCCGGCGGGGTCTTCGGTGGTGGGCGGGGTACGGGGTGGGCCGTCCGGCGGGGAGGAGGCATCGGCATCCGCCTCCGGCGCGGCGTCCGCCTCCGGCGCGGTGTCCGGAGCGGTGTCCGGCTCCCGTGCGTTGTCCGGCTCCGGCTCGGGAGTCGGTGCGGCGTCCGGCTCCCGAGCGGGGGCCGCTTCGGGTGCCGGTGCGGTGTCCGCTGCGGGCTTGGCGTCCGCTCCCGGCTCGGGTGCCGCGTCCGGCTCGCGGGCCGGACCGGAGTCCGCGTCGGGCGGGGACTCTCCGGAGGTCTTCTCCTCGAAGGCCGGGCGGGCGTGGTGCCAGGGGGCGTCCGTGCTGCGGGTGCGCGGCGGGGCGGGCGAGGAGGCGGGCGCCTCGGACTGGCTCGCGGAGCCGTCGGCCGCGGACCGCGACCTGCGCGGACCCGACGGCGTCGGCGGCTGCGGCGTCTCGGCCCCGGTCTGCTCCTCGGCACGCTGCGTCGCCGAACCCTCGCCGGCGGAACGGGACCGCCGGGCCGGACGCGGCGCCGTGTCCTCGCCCGCCGGGGCGGGCGCCTCGGACCGGCTCGCGGAACCGTCGGCCGCGGACCGCGACCGGCGCGGACCGGCCGCCGGCTGCGGAGCCTCGGCCGCCTCTTCCGAACCGGCCGCCTCGGGCGTCTGACTCGCCGAGCCCTCGCTCACGCTGCGGGTACGGCGCGGCGGCCTCGCCGCGGGCGCCTCGCCCGGGGCGGGCGCCGCCGGCGTGGTCTCGGGCGTCGCGGGCGTGCCGGCCGAGCCCTCGGCCGTCGTACGGGTACGCCGCACCGGACGGTCGCCCGCGGCCCGCGGAGTACGCGCCGGGGCCGGCGGGAGCTGGCCCTTCATCGGGCCCCAGTCGTTCGGGTCGGGCACGCCCGGCGGCAGCATCTGGCGGCGCTTCGGGCCGCCGTGCTCGGACTCGCCCGGCTCCTTCGCCCCCGGCCACGCCTTCGCGACGCGTGCCGCGAGCACGAAGTCCTTGCGGAGCGGGTGGCCCTCGAAGTTCTCCGGGAGGAGCAGCGGGACCAGGTGCGGGTGGCCGGTGAACTCCACGCCGAACATCTCGTGCGTCTCGCGCTCGTGCCAGGCCGCGCCCGCGTACACCTCCACCGCCGTCGGCAGGGCGGCCGCCGCGTGCGGGACGGTCGTACGCAGCAGCAGGCGCCGGACCGTGCCCGGGCCCAGCGCCACCACGTGCGCGCAGACCCGGAAGCCCGTACCCGGCTCGTCGACCGCGCTCAGCCAGTCGAAGAAGGTGCAGCCCAGCTCGTCACGGGCGGTCCGCAGGGCGGTGATCCAGCCGTCGGCGGGCACGTCGACCGTCAGCAGGTCGTACGCCCGCTCGGCCGTCGCCTCCGGCCCGAAGACCTCGGTCACCCCGTCCGGGAGCGTGTCGTACGGGTGCCCCCCGCCGGTCACGTCCGCGGTCCGGTCCGCGCCGTCGTGCGCGTCGCCGTTCGTGCCGTCGTCCACGGTCTCGTCCGCGTTCACCCGGCACCCCCGGACGGCGCCGGCGGGGCGACGAGGCCGCTGGTCAGCTGGCCGACCGACGGCGCCTGCGCGGCGGACCCGTAGCGCTCGGCCAGCGACTCCCGGGCGATCTTCTCCTGGAGCTTGAGGATCCCCTGCAGCAGCGCCTCCGGCCGCGGCGGGCACCCCGGCACGTACACGTCGACCGGGATGATCTGGTCCACGCCCTTGGTGACCGAGTACGAGTCCCAGTACGGGCCGCCGCAGTTCGAGCAGGCGCCGAAGGAGATGACGTACTTGGGCTCGGGCATCTGCTCGTAGAGCCGCTTCACCGCCGGCGCCATCTTGTCCGTCACCGTGCCGGAGACGATCATGAGGTCGGCCTGGCGCGGTCCGGGCGCGAAGGGGATCACGCCGAGCCGGATGAAGTCGTGGCGGGCCATCGACGCGGCGATGAACTCGATCGCGCAGCAGGCGAGGCCGAAGTTGAAGACCCACAGGCTGTAGCGGCGGCCCCAGTTCAGGACGACCTTCATCGGCTCGGGGGCGAGGCGCGCGAGCGGGCCCAGCTTGGGAGCCGGCAGCGGGGTGGGCAGCGGGGTCACGTCCATGTCAGGACGCCCTTCCTGTACGCGTAGAGCAGACCCACGGCGAGGAAGCCGAGGAAGATGAACATCTCGACGAGCGTCGTCGCGCCGTAGCCGGGCGCCGCGAAGACCGTCGCCCAGGGGAAGAGGAAGATCGAGTCGACGGCGAAGATCACGTAGAGGAAGGCGTACACGTAGTAGCGGACCTGGGTGTGGGCCCAGCCCTCTCCCACGGGGTCGACGCCGCACTCGTACGTCAGCAGCTTCTCCGGGGTCGGCACCACGGGCCGCAGCAGGCGCCCCGCGCCGAAGGCCACGGCGACGAAGAGCACGCCCAGGACGGCGAGCAGTCCGACGACGGAGTACGTCTGGAAGTAATCCGCCGCAAGTCCCGTCCGTACGGTCGGTTCCGGCACGTCCGCCCCTCGCTCCGTATCGACGATCTGTACGGACGGGAGTCTAGGCCCTGCTAAAGAGAGCGTAAGAGGTCGTGTCATCCAGTGAACCACCGGCCGGGCCGTCCTGCGGGCGAGGCCGTCACGTCCCGCGCGCGGCGACGCGCGGCCGACCCCCGACGGTGGGGATATCCCTACTCCCCCTCCCCCACGAACCCCATGGCGTGACGAGCCCGCCGACCGGCAGGCTTGGGCCCATGAGCGTCGACACCGATACCGCTGACCACGACAGGCTGCCGCCCGCACGGGTGACCTACGGAGGGCAGACCTGGAAGGAGGTCTCCTTCCTCCTCGCCAACCTGCCGACCGCCCTGGTCGGGTTCGTGTACACGGTGGTCTCGGTCGCCGTCGGCGTGGGCCTGTCCGTCACCGTGATCGGCCTGCCGCTGCTCGCCCTCGGGCTGGCCGGGGCGCGCGGGCTGGGCCGGGCCGAGCGGGCCCGGGCCCGCTCGCTCCTCGGCGTGCGGGTGGACGAGCCGAGTCCGCTGCCCCGGCGGCACGGCTTCTTCCCCTGGCTGTGGACCTCCCTGAAGGACCCGGTGGCGTGGCGGACGCTGCTGTACGGCTTCATCCGGTTGCCGTGGGGGATCGTCACCTTCGTCGTCACCCTGGTCTCGCTGATCGTGCTGTGGCCGGTCCTGCCGTGGATCGCGCGCGGTCTGTCCCACGCCGACCGCGCCATGGTGCGCGGGCTGCTGTCGCCCTCGGACGAACTGGAGCGGCGGATCGCCGAGCTGGAGAGCGACCGCGGGGTCGTCGTGGACACGGCCGCCGCGGACCTCCGCCGCATCGAGCGCGACCTGCACGACGGCGCCCAGGCCCGGCTCGTCGCCCTCGCCATGGGCCTCGGCCTCGCCAAGGAGAAGCTGCTCGAAGACCCGGAGGCCGCGGCCGCGATGGTCGACGAGGCCCACGGCGAGGTGAAGCTGGCGCTCCAGGAACTGCGCGACCTGGCCCGCGGCATCCACCCGGCGGTCCTCACCGACCGCGGACTGGACGCCGCGCTCTCCTCGATCGCCGCGCGCTGCACCGTGCCGGTGAAGGTGACCGTCGACCTGTCGGAGCGCCCGGCGGAGGCGATCGAGGGCATCGCCTACTTCACGGTGTCCGAGTTGCTCCAGAACGTGTCCAAGCACTCCCGCGCGCGCACCGCCTCGGTGGAGGTGTGGCGCCGGGACGACCGGCTGCTGCTGCAGGTGCGGGACGACGGTCACGGCGGGGCGCGCCTGGACGGCGGGACCGGGATGGCGGGGCTGGCGGAGCGGCTGGGCGCGGTGGACGGGCTCTTCGTCCTGGACTCGCCGGAGGGCGGCCCGACGACGGTCACGGCCGAGCTGCCGTGGCGGTCCCGCCCGGCGTCCTGACCTCCGCGCCGGGACCCCGGCGCCTCGAAGCCCCGAATCCTGCCGACCGGACGACACCCCGCCCGGCGCCGCGCACGCCCCCGACCGCCGTGCCGGGCCGCCCCTCCCCGCACCGCCCGCCTCATGGTGGGGAAAACCCCCCGCCGCAGACGCCCACCTCCCTCATGGTCCGGGGCGTCCGGGGGCGGAAGTCTTGAGGACATCACCCCTTCGCAGAGAAACGGACACCAGCGATGGCCGACCACCGCCTCCCCGCCGCGATCCGCGCGCCGTTCGAGGCCCGCACCTGGCGCGAGTTCGGCTACCTGGTGCTCGGGCTGCCGATCGGCGTCCTCACCTTCGGGCTCGCCGTCTCCCTGGTCTCGGCGGGTGCCGGCCTGCTGATCACCTTCCTCGGCATCCCGGTGCTGGCCGGCTGCCTCGCGATGTGCCGGGGCTTCGGCGCCGTGGAGCGTGCGCGGGCGCGTGGCCTGCTCGGCCTGGACGTGGCCGCTCCCGCGCCGGTCCGGGGCCGCACGGGCGGCGCGCTGTCGTGGATGGGGGCGATGCTGAAGAGCGGGGCGTCCTGGCGGCACCTGCTGTACGCGCTGATCCACATGCCGTGGGCGGTCTTCGCCTTCTCGGTGACCGTCCCCTTCATGGCCTGGGGCTGGTCCCTCTTCACCTATCCGCTGTGGCAGTGGGTCTTCCCGATGTACGCGGGGCAGGACGGGCTCCAGCTGTACGGCGACGGGTCGCACGACTTCTACCTGGACTCGCCCTTCGAGATCGCGGTGACCAGCCTCGTCGGCCTGCTCTTCGTCCTGTGCACGCCGTGGGTCGTCCGCTCCCTGACGGTGGTGGACCGGCTCCTGGTCGCCGGGCTGCTGGGCCCCTCGCGGATGGCGAACCGGGTGACCGAGCTGGAGAAGGACCGCGGGGTCGTCGTGGACACGGCCGCTTCCGACCTCCGCCGGATCGAGCGGGACCTGCACGACGGCGCCCAGGCCCGGCTCGTCGCCCTCGCCATGGATCTCGGCCTCGCCAAGGAGAAGCTGAACGAGGACCCGCGGGCGGCGGCCCGGATGGTCGAGGAGGCGCACGGCGAGGTGAAGACGGCGCTCCAGGAGCTGCGGGACCTGGCCCGCGGCATCCACCCGGCGGTCCTCACCGACCGCGGACTGGACGCCGCGCTGTCGGCGGTCGCGTCGCGTTGCACGGTGCCGGTCTCCGTCGAGGTGGACCTTCCGGCCCGCCCGGTGCCGGCGATCGAGGGCATCGCCTACTTCACCGTGTCCGAGCTGCTGCAGAACGTGTCCAAGCACTCCGGTGCGCGGCGCGCGTGGGTCGACGTGTGGCGGTCCGGCAGCCGGCTGATGCTCCAGGTGCGGGACGACGGCCGGGGCGGCGCGGACGCGGCCGCCGGCAGCGGCCTCGCCGGACTCACGGAGCGGCTGGACGCGGTCGACGGCGTCCTGGCGGTCGACTCCCCGGCGGGCGGCCCGACGACCGTCACGGCCGAGCTCCCCTGGCGCGTCTGACCCCGGCCGGCCCGCGCTCGCCCCAGCCCGCCCGCGCCACCGCGCCGGGCGGGCTCCGCGCGGTCCGCCCCGGCACGCCTGAACCTCATCCGGCCCCGCCGCGTCCTTCTTGCTGCGATGCTTGGGACCGCTCGCCGGACCAGGCGGGACCGGTATCGGACGGGGGCTGCGGGGACGTGGGCGTGGAAGACGTGGTGGACAGGGTGCGGGTGGTCATCGCCGAGGATTCGGTGCTGCTCCGTGAGGGCCTGACACGGCTGCTGACCGACCGGGGGCACGAGGTCGTCGCCGGGGTCGGCGACGGGGAGGCCCTGGTCAAGACCGTCGCCGAGCTCGCCGGAGAGGGTGCGCTGCCGGACGTCGTGGTCGCGGACGTGCGGATGCCGCCCACCCACACGGACGAGGGCGTACGGGCCGCGGTGCGGCTGCGCAAGGAGTACCCCGGGGTCGGTGTCCTGGTCCTCTCCCAGTACGTGGAGGAGCAGTACGCCACCGAACTCCTGGCCGGCTCCAGCCGGGGTGTCGGGTACCTGCTCAAGGACCGGGTGGCGGAGGTCCGGGAGTTCGTGGACGCCGTGGTGCGGGTCGCCCGGGGCGGTACGGCCCTGGACCCGGAGGTCGTGCAGCAACTGCTCGGCCGCAGCCGCAAGCAGGACGTGCTGGCGAACCTCACCCCGCGCGAGCGGGAGGTGCTCGGGCTCATGGCCGAGGGCCGCACGAACTCCGCGGTGGCCCGGCAGCTGGTCGTGAGCGACGGCGCCGTGGAGAAGCACGTCAGCAACATCTTCCTGAAGCTGGGACTGTCTCCGAGTGACGGGGATCACCGACGGGTACTCGCGGTGTTGACCTATCTGAACTCCTGATCACCTGACACTCTGTCAGATAAGGATCCATGACGGGTCCACCGACCGAAGGACCAACAAGGCACCATTTTCCGGACATACCGGGGGGCGACAGAACGTGACATTGCCGATCGAAAAGGCGTCTCAAAATGAGGTCCACGATGCGAGAAGTCCCGGGAAGGGCCCCCTTGCCGTCGTAGGGTGGGCCACGGGACGGCCGGTCGTCCGGTCGTCTCCCGAGCCTTCTCCCGCCTCGGGCGGAGAAGACCCTTGCCGCGAGGGAGGTCCAGTTCAGTGACCAGCCAGGTCAGCAGCCCGGCCGAGCAGGCCGACGAGGCCAACGAGGCAGTCGTCGGGGAACAGCGCAGCTCTTCGGCGCCGTCGGAAGGCCCCGAGAAGGAAGTCCGCCGCCTGGACCGGGTGATCATCCGGTTCGCCGGTGACTCCGGTGACGGCATGCAGTTGACGGGTGACCGCTTCACGTCCGAGACGGCGTCCTTCGGGAACGACCTCTCGACGCTGCCGAACTTCCCCGCCGAGATCCGCGCCCCCGCCGGCACCCTCCCCGGTGTCTCCTCGTTCCAGCTGCACTTCGCCGACCACGACATCCTGACCCCGGGCGACGCCCCGAACGTGCTGGTCGCGATGAACCCCGCCGCCCTCAAGGCGAACATCGGCGACGTGCCGCGCGGCGGCGAGATCATCGTCAACACGGACGAGTTCGCCAAGCGCGCGATGGCCAAGGTCGGTTACACCACCTCCCCGCTGGAGGACGGCTCGCTGGCCGGCTACCGGGTCCACCCGGTGCCGCTGACGACGCTGACGATCGAGGCGCTCAAGGAGTTCGGCCTGTCCCGGAAGGAGGCCGAGCGCAGCAAGAACATGTTCGCGCTCGGACTGCTCTCGTGGATGTACCACCGGCCGACCGAGGGCACCGAGAAGTTCCTGCGCACCAAGTTCGCCAAGAAGCCGCAGATCGCCGAGGCGAACGTGGCCGCGTTCCGGGCCGGCTGGAACTTCGGCGAGACGACCGAGGACTTCGCCGTCTCCTACGAGGTCGCCCCGGCGACCAAGGCGTTCCCGCCGGGGACCTACCGGAACATCTCCGGGAACCTGGCCCTGTCGTACGGCCTGATCGCCGCGGCCCGGCAGGCCGACCTCCCCCTCTACCTGGGTTCGTACCCGATCACCCCGGCCTCGGACATCCTGCACGAGCTGTCCCGGCACAAGAACTTCGGCGTCCGCACCTTCCAGGCGGAGGACGAGATCGCGGGCATCGGCGCCGCGCTCGGCGCCGCCTTCGGCGGGTCCCTCGCCGTCACCACCACGTCCGGCCCGGGCGTCGCCCTGAAGTCCGAGACGATCGGCCTGGCGGTCTCGCTGGAACTGCCGCTGCTGATCGTCGACATCCAGCGCGGCGGCCCCTCCACCGGCCTGCCCACCAAGACGGAGCAGGCCGACCTCCTCCAGGCCATGTACGGCCGCAACGGCGAGGCGCCGGTGCCGGTCGTGGCCCCGAGGACCCCGGCCGACTGCTTCGACGCCGCGCTCGACGCGGCCCGGATCGCCCTCGCCTACCGCACCCCGGTCTTCCTGCTCTCCGACGGCTACCTGGCCAACGGCTCCGAACCCTGGCGGGTCCCGGACATCGACGAACTCCCCGATCTGCGGGTCCAGTTCACCACCGGACCGAACCACGAGCTGGCGGACGGCACCGAGGTCTTCTGGCCCTACAAGCGCGACCCGCACACCCTCGCCCGTCCGTGGGCCGTGCCCGGCACGCCCGGACTCGAACACCGCATCGGCGGAATCGAGAAGCAGGGCGGCACCGGCAACATCTCCTACGACCCGGCGAACCACGACTTCATGGTCCGCACCCGCCAGGCCAAGATCGACGGCATCGAGGTGCCCGACCTCGCCGTCGACGACCCGGACGGTGCCCGGACCCTGGTCCTCGGCTGGGGCTCCACCTACGGCCCCGTCACCGCCGCCGTGCGCCGGCTGCGGAACGCCGGCAGGCCGATCGCCCAGGCGCACCTGCGCCACCTCAACCCCTTCCCGAAGAACCTCGGAGAGGTCCTCAAGCAGTACGAGAGGGTGGTGATCCCGGAGATGAACCTGGGCCAGCTCGCCACGCTCGTCCGGGCGACGTACCTGGTCGACGCCCGCAGCCACACCCAGGTCAACGGCATGCCGTTCAAGGCGGAGCAGCTCGCCGCGGTACTCGAGGAGGCCATCGATGAGTGACTCGCTCCTGAACCTCGTGCCCAAGGCCGAAGCCGCCCAGTCCATGAAGGACTTCAAGTCCGACCAGGAGGTCCGCTGGTGCCCCGGGTGCGGCGACTACGCCGTCCTGGCCGCCGTCCAGGGCTTCATGCCCGAACTGGGCCTGGCGAAGGAGAACATCGTCTTCGTCTCGGGCATCGGCTGCTCCTCCCGCTTCCCGTACTACATGAACACCTACGGGATGCACTCCATCCACGGCCGCGCCCCGGCCATCGCCACCGGCCTGGCCACCTCCCGCCGCGACCTGTCCGTCTGGGTCGTCACGGGTGACGGCGACGCGCTCTCCATCGGCGGCAACCACCTGATCCACGCCCTGCGCCGCAACGTCAACCTCAAGATCCTGCTCTTCAACAACCGGATCTACGGCCTGACCAAGGGGCAGTACAGCCCGACCAGCGAGGTCGGCAAGATCACCAAGTCCACGCCGATGGGCTCGCTCGACGCGCCCTTCAACCCGGTGTCGCTGGCGATCGGCGCGGAGGCCTCGTTCGTGGCCCGGACGGTCGACTCGGACCGCAAGCACCTCACCGAGGTGCTGCGCCAGGCGGCCGACCACCCCGGCACCGCGCTGGTGGAGATCTACCAGAACTGCAACATCTTCAACGACGGCGCCTTCGAGGTCCTCAAGGACAACGAGCAGGCGCAGGAGGCCGTGATCCGGCTGGAGCACGGCAAGCCGATCCGCTTCGGCACGGACCTCGCCAAGGGCGTGGTCCGGGACGCGGTGACCGGCGATCTGAAGGTGGTCGCGGTGACACCGGAGAACGAGCACACCGTCCTCGTCCACGACGCGCACACGGCGTCCCCGACGACCGCGTTCGCCCTCTCCCGGCTCGCGGACCCGGACACCCTGCACCAGACGCCGATCGGCGTCTTCCGGTCGGTGGACCGGCCGGTGTACGACACGCTGATGGCGGACCAGCTGGAGGCCGCGATCGAGCAGCACGGCAAGGGAGACCTGGGCCAGCTGCTGGCCGGCAGTGACACCTGGACGGTCGTGGGCTGACCCGGACAGCACCTGCCCGAGGGGCCCGGTCCGGTGACGGATCGGGCCCCTCGGGCGTCCGCACCGCGTCACTTCGCCAGCGCGGCCTTCTCGAAGTGACCGAGGAACCGGGGCACGCCCTTCTGCACCCGCCACAGGAAGAGCCCCGCCAGGTGGACGAAGGAGTTGTCGTTGCGGCTGACGGAGTAGGGCTTGGCGAGGCCCTCGTACGGGGCGGCGTGGGAGCCCACCAGCTTCGTCCGCACCCCGGTCCGCTTGATCTCCGTCTGTTCCTTCTCGACCTGCTCCAGGGCCCGCACGACGCAGTTGGCGACGTCGAACGCCTCTGTGGCGTACCGGTGCACAGGCGCCGTGCGGGCCAGCCCCCACCGCTTGCGGTAGGCGGCGGTGAAGTCGGCCGCGGCCGGCAGGCCGTCGGGGTCGACGAAGCTCGTGCCGAAGAACCAGCCCTCGGCGGCCGGCCCGGCCAGGGTGAGGAACTCCGGCTGCAACGGCTGCTCGACGCTGCCGCACAGGCCCCGGTACCCCTGGCGCGCCAGCTCCTTGGCGCACAGCGCGGCGCGGCGCGGCGAGGTCCCCGCGTACATCACGCCCTGCGGGCCGGTGGCGAGCGCCTCGCGGACGGCGCCCGCGAAGTCCTCGTCCGCCGCGGCGACGGGATGTGAGGACACCGTGCCGGCACCCGGCGGGTTGTCCTTCAGCGACTTGACGGCGAGCCAGCTGAACCGGCCGGCTTCCTGGTCCTCGATGACGGCGGTCCTGCGGACGCCGTGCTCGGAGAGGTAGCGGGCGAAGGGCACGATCAGGGTGTCGGGACTGGCCCGCATCTCGAAGTAGGTCGCGCCGGCGGTCTGTCCCTTGACCGTGCCGCTGGGAACGGACGCCACCAGGCTCACCATCGGCACGATGCGGGTGACGAGTTCGTCCGCGGCGGCGACGGCGGTCTCGGTCGTGGTCGGCCCCATCACCGCGAAGACCGCGGGGTCGTCGCCGAGGGCGCGGGCCGCCTTCGCCGCCCGGGCGGGGTCCCCGCCGTCGTCGTGCACCCGGAGCGTCAGGGTGAGCAACCGGTCCGGGCGCGCGTTGTGGCGTTCCACCGCCACCCGCGCGCCGTGCTCCTGGGCGAGACCGTCCGCCTTGTGGGGGCCGCTCAGGTCGGAGACCAGGCCCAGCGCGTACGTCGGCCGGGATCCGCCGGCGCCCGTCCCGGTCCCGGCGCCCGCGTCGAACGGTCCGAGGCCGGCCAGCCAGGCGGCCAGGCCGCCCGCGCCCGCGACACCCGCCACCGAGCCGGCCACCAGGAACCCGCGCCGGGAGATGCCCTTCGGCTCCTCCGGGCTCACCAGCAGGGTCGGTTCGGCCACCGGCAGGTCGAGCACCCGCGCGGAGCGGGAGGCGATGAGCGCGGGCAGACCGGGCGGCAGCCAGTCCCCGGCGGGGCCGTCCGCCGGGCCCAGCACCGCACACGCCTCCCGGGCGGTGGGCCGGTCCGCGGGGTCCTTGGCGAGACACGAGGCGACCAGCGGCAGCAGGGTGTCGGGGACCTCGTCGAGGTCGGGCTCCTCGTGCACGGTGCGGTAGACGACCGCGGCCACCGTGCCCGTGCCGAAGGGCCGCTGTCCGGTGAGGGCGTAGGCGAGGACGCAGCCCAGCGAGAAGACGTCGCTCGCCGGGCCGACGGCGCCCGCGCCGGCGACCCGTGCCTGCTCGGGGGCGAGGAATCCCGGTGTGCCGATCATCGCGTCGGTGGCGGTGAGGGCCGTGGCCCCGGCGGACCGGACGATCCCGAAGTCGATCAGGCGCGGCCCGTCGAGCGCGAGGAGCACGTTGCCCGGCTTCACGTCCCGGTGGACGAGCCCGGCCGCGTGCATGTCGGCGAGCGCGTCCGCGAGCCGGGCACCGAGGGAACGGACGCACGGCTCGGTCAGCGGACCGTGCGCGCCGACGGCCTCGGCGAGCGACGGTCCCGGGACGAACTCGGTGGCCAGCCAGGGCTCGCGGGCCTCCGGGTCGGCACCGAGGACCCGCACGACCCACTGGCCGGTGATGCTCTCGGCGATCCGCGCCTCGCGCCGGAACCGTTCCCGGAAGCCAGGGTCGGCGGCGTGCTCGGCGCGGATCAGCTTGAGCGCGGCGAGCGCCCCGCCGCCGGAGCGGGCGAGGTAGACGACGCCCATGCCGCCGGCGCCGAGCCGGCCGAGGAGTCGGTAGCCGGCGATCGACGACGGGTCGGCCGGACGCAGCGGCTCCACGCGGTCAGCCCTTCTTCTTTCTGGTCGGCGTCGCCGGAGCGGAACCGATCAGCTTGTAGGCGCCGTTCTGCACCGCGTACAGGAAGGTGCCGCCGTTGGTCAGGTCGCCGCTCTCGCCGAACGTGTACCCGCCCATGGCGCCCTCGTACTTCTGCTTGCTCAGGTCGGCCCAGAGCCCCTTGCGGGCGGGGGTTCGGCCCGCCTTGGCCGCGGCGGCCAGCCGTCCGAGCGTCATGGCGACGACGTCGTACGCCTCGCCCGCGTAGGGGGGCGGGTTCGTCCCGTAGCGCTTCTTGTACGCGGCGACGAATGCGGCGCCCCGCTCCTTCGTCCGGGCGGGGGTGTCGGGGGCGGGAGCGACGGCATCGCTGACCGGGGCGGTGACGAACCAGCCCTCGGCCGCCTCGCCGGCCCCCTTGAGGAATTTCGTGCCGAAGACGTGCTGCCCGCCGAACCGCGGCCCGGTGAAACCGAGTTCGCGCAGGGCGCGGGCCGCGAGGACGGCCGTCTCGGCCACCCCGCAGTGGATGTAGCAGTCGATGCCTGAGTCGATCATGCCGCGCAGGATCGAGCGGTAGTCCGTCGCGCGGCCGGGGACCACGCGGTAGCGGCGCTCGACGCCGGAGGCGCCCAGGCCGTAGTCGACGCCCCGGACGTACTGCCAGCTGTAGTGGTCGTCGGTGCGCTCCTGGAGGACTCCGGGCCGCTTCACGCTGTCGAGGAGCAGGGCCGCGTAGGCGAGGTGCATGCCGGCGAAGAGGTGGTGCGGGATCGCGCGCAGGACGGTGACGTTCGGCGGGGTCGTCCGGTCCCGCATGGTGAGCAGGTTGTGGCCCGCCGAGACGGTGACGAGCGGCAGACCCGCCTCCTCGAACGCGGGCAGCACGGCCTGCCCGGTGTAGTCGGAGGTGGGGCCGAGGACGGCGAGCACCGCCGGGTCGGAGGTGAGCGTCCGGGCGACGGCGGGCGCCTTCGCCTTGTCCCCCTGGTCGTCGGCGACCTTGAGCCCGATCCTGGAGAGCTTCTTCAGCGGGTCGCCGCTCTTCGCCGCTGCGATCCGGGCGTTGAACTCCTCGACGGCGAGCCGGGCGCCGCGCTCCTGGGCGCGGCCGACCTCCTGGGCGGGCCCGGACAGGTCGGCGAGGACCCCGATCGCCAGGTTCCCGGCCGCGGCCGTGGGCGACTTCCCGTCGTCGCCGCCCTCGTCCCCGTCCCGGAAGGCCGCCCACGCGCCGAAGCCGCCGGCCGCGACGAGGACCGCGCCGCCCGCGGCAAGGAGGAATCCGCGCCTGCCGGGCGGCTGCGGCGGCGCGGCGGGCGCACCGGCCCGGGTGCGGTCGATGTCGGGCAGCGCGAGCATCCGCGACGATCGCTCGGCGATGGTCCGGACGACGGGCGCCGGCAGCCAGTCGGCGGCCTCGCCCGGGGTGTCCTCGGTCAGCTCGCCGGTGATCTCCTCCGCGGTCGGCCGCTCGGCCGGGTCCTTGGCGAGGCAGCGGCGCAGCAGGTCCAGGAGGCCCGGCGGCACGCCGTCGAGATCGGGTTCGTCGTGGACGGTCCGGTAGAGCAGGGCGTCGACGGTTCCGCTGCCGAACGGCGGTCTGCCGGTGGCCGCGTAGCCGAGGAGGCAGCCGAGCGCGAAGACGTCGGCGGGGGGCCCGAGTTCGTCGGTGCGGGCCTCGGCCTGCTCGGGGGCGAGGAATCCGGGAGTGCCGACGACCATGTCGGTGGAGGTGAGGGCGGTCTCGCCGGTCGCCCGGGCGATGCCGAAGTCGATCAGCCGCGGTCCGTCGACGGCGAGCAGCACGTTGCCCGGCTTCACGTCCCGGTGGACGAGCCCGGCGGCGTGGACGGCGGCGAGCGCGCGGGAGACCGCGCCGCCGAGGATCCGTACGCTCCGCTCGGGCAGGGCGCCGTGCGCGGCGACCGCCTCGCCGAGCGAGGGCCCCGGCACGAAGGCGGTGGCCATCCAGGGCTCGGGGGCGTCCGGGTCGGCGCCGGTGACGGGGACGGCCCAGGGGCTGGAGACCCGGCGGGCGGCCTCGACCTCGCGACGGAACCGGGCCCGGAAGTCGGGCTGGTCGGCGTGGTCGGCATGGGTGACCTTCACGGCGGCGAGCTCGCCGTTGTCCGTCCGGCCGAGGTAGACGACGCCCATGCCGCCGGCGCCGAGCCGGCCGAGGAGCCGGTAGCCGGCGATCGAGGACGGGTCGGAGGGCAGCAGCGGCTGGATCGCGCCGGGGGCGGGCGGGGTGGGCTGGTTCACGACTGCACTCCCAGCTGCGCCTTGACGCGCTCGATCATGGTGACGAGTGCCTGGACCTGGGCGCTGTTGGTGTCGTTCTCGACGTAGCCGGGCGCACCCTTCACCACGGTGGCGAGGGTGACCTGGCCGATCCGGGACTGGTACCAGCTGTAGAACTGCTTGCCCTTGACCGTGGACACCTCGTACTTGCCGCGCTCACCGAGCGAGTCGGAGGCCGTGTAGTTCCCGCCGACTCCGAACGGGTTGCCGATCGAGTTGAGTTCGGAGAGGGTCTCGCCCTCGCGGAGCGTCTGGTTCGGGCACCGGAGCGCCTCCTCCAGGGTCTCGGCCATCTCCCAGTCGCCGTCCGCCTCGGTGCGGTGGACGGTGACGGTGGCGGACACGCGCAGCAGACCCTTGCCGCCGGCGGCGGGGATCTCGCTGGAGGCGGTCACGCTGTACAGCACGGAGGCGGGCAGGCTGCCCCCCTCCCAGGTGCATGCGTCCCCGAGGACGGGCCATCGGTCCGGATCACTGAGGTACTGCGCGCGCTTCACGTAGCCGGGACCCCAGGCGTCCGGGCCGGCGACGACGAAGAGGGCCAACCGCTGGGCGTCGGCACGGTTCTTGGGCACGCGCCCGGGGTCGGGGGTGAAGTCGAGGCTGGTGGGGGCGGCGGACGGGGTCGCCGAGCTCGTCGCGCCCGAGCTCGTCGGCGTCCCACCGGGCCGTTTGCCCTCGGTCTTCGGCCCGCCGCTCGAGCAGCCGGTCAGGATCAGTCCGCCTGCCAGTAAGGCACAGCAGGCGCGCAGCACTCTTCCGTCTCCGTACGCCACAGCTCCCCCACGGTCCTTCACATACTCCCCGAATGGTGAGCAGATCGTACGACGCGGATGGTCAACTGTGGCTGTTTACAACATCATTGGGGCGAAACGATGACGCTCTCGCGACGCGCCTCGTCGTACCTCTCGCGCGCCTCCTCCACGGCCCGCACGCGCCGCTCCGTCCATCGAGCCAGCTCCCAGACCTGGCGGGCCGCCTCCTCCCCGAGAGCGGTGAGGCTGTAGTCGACCCGGGGCGGGATGACCGGCTTGGCGTCACGGTGGACGAAGCCGTCGCGCTCCAGCGTCTGGAGGGTCTGCGCGAGCATCTTCTCGCTGACCCCGCCGATCTCCCGGCGCAGCTCGCTGAAGCGGTACGAGCGCTCCAGGAGTGCCGCCAGGATCAGCACACCCCAGCGGCTGGTGACGTGCTCCAGGACGAGTCGCGAGGGGCACATCGTGTCGTTGACGTCCGCCTTCTCGCCGACACTCTCACTTACTCCCATGCCAGTACCTTACTTCAAAGTGGGTACTTTCCACTAGTTAGCGCCTGTCGTACGGTGAGTGCACACCCCGGAACGAACCCCTCACCGACCCCACAGGAGAGAACGCCATGAGCATCGTCGTCACCGGAGCCACCGGACAGCTCGGCCGCCTCGTCATCGACGCGCTGCTGACCCGGGTCCCCGCCGAGTCCGTCGCCGCCGTCGTCCGCGACAAGGAGAAGGCTGCCGACCTCGCCGAGCGCGGCGTCGAGCTGCGGATCGCCGACTACAGCGCGCCCCGGACGCTGGCCGGCGCCTTCGGACCCGGCGACCGGGTGCTCCTGATCTCCGGCAGCGAGGTCGGGCAGCGCGTCGCACAGCACGCCGCCGTGATCGACGCGGCCAAGGCCGCGGGCGTCGCCCAGCTCGCCTACACCGGCGTCCTCGGCGGCCCGGAGGCCGACTTCGACCTGGCCGCCGAGCACAAGGCGACCGAACAGCTGATCCTCGACGCCGGGCTCCCCCACACCTTCCTGCGCAACGGCTGGTACACCGAGAACTACACCGGCAACCTCGCGCCCGTCCTGGCGCACGGCGCCGTCGTCGGCAGCGCCGGCGAGGGCCGGATCGCCTCCGCCTCCCGCGCCGACTACGCCGCCGCCGCGGCGGCCGTCCTGACCGGCCCGGCCGAGGAGCACCTGAACAAGGCGTACGAGCTGAGCGGCGACGTGGCCTGGTCCCTCGCCGAGTACGCGGCGGAGGTCGCCCGCCAGACCGGCCGGGAGATCGCTTACAACGACGTCCCCGCCGGGACGCACCTGGCCATCCTGACCGGGGCGGGCGTCCCGCAGCCCTTCGCCGAGATCCTCGTCGACGTGGACCGGGCCGTCGCGCTCGGCGCCCTGGCCCGGCGGACCGGGGACCTGTCCCGGCTGATCGGCCGCCCGACCACCCCGATCGCCGAGACCATCGGGGGCGCGCTCGCCCGCGCCTGAAGGTCATGACCGTATCGCGGTACGGACATGACAGCGTGCCCTGTGCGGCGCTACCGTCATCAGGACGGCGCGCGGCACAGGGCAGGAGGTTCGGTGAAGACGGACAACGAGGGGCGAGCAGGGCTCCTGTACGGGATCGGCGCCTACGGCATGTGGGGACTGGTCCCGCTCTTCTGGCCGCTCCTGAAGCCGTCCGGGGCGATCGAGATCCTCGCCCACCGGATGGTCTGGTCACTGGCCGTCGTCGGCATCGCCCTGCTGGCCCTGCGCCGCTGGAGCTGGATCGGCGAGCTGGTGCGCAGCCCCCGCAAGCTCGGCATGATCACCCTGGCCGCGGCCGTGATCACCGTGAACTGGGGCCTCTACATCTGGGCCGTGAACTCCGGCCAGGTCGTCGAGGCCTCGCTCGGCTACTTCATCAACCCGCTCGTCACCATCGCCATGGGCGTCCTGCTCCTCAAGGAGCGCCTGCGGCCCGCCCAGTGGGCGGCCGTCGGGGTCGGCTTCGCCGCCGTGCTCGTCCTGGCCGTCGGATACGGGCGACCGCCCTGGATCTCGCTGACCCTGGCGTTCTCCTTCGCCACCTACGGCCTGGTGAAGAAGAAGGTCAACATCGGCGGCCTGGAGTCGCTGGCCGCCGAGACGGCGATCCAGTTCCTGCCCGCCCTCGCCTACCTGATGTGGCTGAGCGGGACCGGCACCTCCACCTTCACCGGGCAGGGCGCCGGGCACGCCGCGCTGCTCGCGGCGACCGGCGTCGTGACCGCCGTACCGCTGGTCTGCTTCGGAGCCGCGGCGATCCGGGTGCCGCTGTCCACGCTGGGCCTGCTCCAGTACCTGGCGCCGGTCTTCCAGTTCGGCCTGGGCGTCCTCTACTTCCACGAGGCGATGCCGCCGGAGCGGTGGGCGGGCTTCTCCCTGGTGTGGCTCGCGCTGTCGATCCTCACCTGGGACGCGATCCGCACGGCGACGCGCAGCCGGGCCGCCGTCGAGGCGGCGAGCAAGGCCGCGGCGGCACAGGCCGTGGTGGCCGCGGCGGCCGGCGCGGAGGCCGTGGCGCACGAGGCCGTGGTGCACGGAACCGAGGCCGCGATGGCCGCCGACACCGACGGCCGGTGACGGCGGCGGCCCGGGCGGGCGGACCCGCGTGACGGACCTACCGGACCCCCGGCGCGATCGGCGCCGGGGGTCCGGTACGTCAGCGACCTGCCGTACCGGAGGACGGAGCGGCGGCAGGAGGACGGGACCGCCCGCTCAGACCGGGAGCCCGGCCTCCGGCTCCGGCGCCTCCACCGCGGTGACCCGGGGCCCGCCCTCGGCCGCGGCCCGGGGGCGCACCCGGTCGACCCGCGCCCGGACCCCGAACGCCGAGACGACCGCACCCAGCAGCACCATGACCACCGGCACCAGCAGCGCCGCCCGGAACCCGTCGAGGCCCCCGCCGGCGATCCCGTGGACCGCGGTCACCGACGAGATGCCCACCGCCGAGCCGAACTGCGTCGCCGTCGTGAGCAGCCCGCTCGCGAGCCCCTGCTCCTCCTCCGCGACGCCGTCGGTCGCGGCGATGGTCAGCGGCCCGTACGCGAGGGCGAAGGCGAGCCCCGTCAGCAGCAGCGTCGGGAACATCGCCGCGTACGACCAGTCCGGGCCGACCGGCAGGAACAGGACGTACGAGACGACCGCGAGCACGAACCCGCCGAGGATCACCCGCGCGTTGCCGAACCGCGCGACCAGCCGCGGTGTCAGCGTCGGCGCCAGGACCGCGTCCACGCCCATGACCACCAGCGCGAGCGCGGTCTGCAGCGACGACCAGCCGCGCAGCTCCTGCAGGTAGAGCGTGGCGACGAACTGGAAGCCGAAGAAGGACCCGACGAACAGCAGCGCCCCCAGGTCGGCGCGGACCATGGAGGCCTTGCGGAGCAGGGCCAGGCGGACGAGCGGGGCGGCGGCCCGCCGCTCCACCGCGACGAAGACGCCGGCCAGGACGAGCCCGGCGGCGAAGGCGGCCGCCGTGACCGCCCAGCCGTCGAAGCCGTGCTCCAGCCGTACGATCCCGAACGCCGACAGCAGCATCGCCCCCGCGGCCGTCAGGGCCCCGGCCAGGTCGAAGCCGCCCGCACCCCTGGCGGGGCGCGCCTCGGCGGGGATCAGGCGCAGCGCGGCCACCAGCACGACGGCCGCGAGCAGGACCGGCGCGAAGAACACCCAGCGCCAGCCGAGCTGGGTCAGCAGCCCGCCGATGACGAGACCGAGGGAGAAGCCGCCCGCCGCGGTGCCCGCGAAGACCAGCAGGGCCTGGTTGCGCTGCGGCCCCTCCGCGTAGGAGGTGGTGATGATCGACAGCGCGGCCGGGGTCATGAAGGCGGCGGCGACACCGGTCACGAAGCGGGCCACGATCAGCATCCAGCCCTCCTGGGCGAAGCCGCCGAGACCGGAGAAGAGCAGGAAGACGGTGAGCCAGCCGAGGAACATCCGGCGGCGGCCGAGCAGGTCGGCGGCCCGGCCGCCGAGCAGGGTGAATCCGGCGTAGCCGAGGACGTACGCCGACATCACCCAGGCGGCGGTGGCCGTGGACAACTCCAGATCCGATCTGATGGAGGGCACCGCGACGGCGAGCATGGCGACGTCGATGCCTTCGAGGAAGATCGTGCCGCAGAGGACGAGGAGCAGGGCCCAGGCGCGTACGGGCAGGGTCGCGGACCGGGATGCGGGCATGGCTGACTCCAGGCAGGGGAAGGGGGGTGGTTACCGGCCAGAGGGTCGGTTCCCTCTTGTAACCACCTGCATCCTGCGGCAGCATCGCGTGCCATGGAAGAAGGCACTTCGAAGTCACCGAGTCACTGCGAAGTCACCGCCCGGGACACGGAATACGGCGACACCGACCCCTTCCAGTGGGACACGCGGGAGGACTGCGAGGTGCGGCAGATCCTCGACCGGGTCGCCGACAAGTGGTCGCTGCTGGTGATCGCCCTGCTCGACCGCCGCAGGCTGCGCTTCACCGAACTGCGGCGCGAGATCGACGGGATCAGCCAGCGCATGCTGACGGTCACCCTGCGCCAGCTGGAACGGGACGGCCTGGTGAAGCGCACGGTGCACCCGGTCGTGCCGCCCCGGGTGGACTACGAACTGACGCCGCTGGGCGGCACGTTGCACACGACGATCCGTTCCCTGGTGAGGTGGACGGAACTCCACCAGAACGAGATCGCGGCGGCCCGCGAGGCGTACGACGCGAAGGAGGCGGCGGAGGCCGCGCTCGGGGCGTGAACCCGCCGGCGCCCACGGCGAGCGACTCGCGGCGGGCGGGGCGGGCGGTGCGGGCAGGGCGGGCGGGTTCGGCACGGGGCGGGCGGGCGCACGGGGCGGGCGGGCGCACGGGGCGCACGGGCCCGAAGGTAGGCGCGAGGGCTCAGGGCGCGAGGCCCAGCCAGGACTCAGGGCGCGAGGGCGCTCTCGACCTGTGTCATCACGCCCTTCCAGTGGGCCCGTTGACGCTCACGCTCCTCGGCGCTCGCCATGTGCTCCTGGTGGAAGCGGAGCACGGTCCGGCCGTCCCCGGTCGCGGAGACGGCGACCTGGAGGACGGTCTCGCCGTAGCCGAGCCGGATGCGGTCGCCGGGACGGAGGCTGCGCAGCACCCCGTCGCCCTCCACGGGGAGCTCGGCCCCGGGGCCGAGCCAGAGGGCGACGCCTTCGGGGCTCACGAGGAAGTCCCAGACGGCCTCGACGGGCAGGGGCAGGGTCCTGGAGACGCCGATCTCCCAGCCGGCGTCCCGGGTGAGTCCCACGGGCATCACGCTTCTCCCTCCGGATGGGTCCGCGCCCGGTGGGCCCGGACCTTGTGGCGGTTGCCGCAGCGGTCCATGGAGCACCAGCGGCGGCGGCCCGGCCGCGAGGTGTCGACGAAGAGCAGGGCGCAGTTGTCGGAGCCGCACACGCGGATCCGGTCGGCATGGGGGCCGGTGAGCAGGTCGACCGCGTCCCGGGCGAGCGTCGCCAGGAGGCCGGTGCCGGTGGCCCCCGGGGCCCAGGCGCGCGTGCCGTCGGCGGTGATCCGGGCGACGAGCGGGGGGTGCGCCGCGGCCGCGTTGAGGATCCCGAGGTCCCGGGGGTCGCAGCGGTCCCGGGCGGCGCCGGACGCACGGGCCTCGGCCAGGCGCCACAGCGCGTCACGCATCTCCCGGACCGCCGCCAGCTCGGGTGCGGTGACCGTGACGTCGAGCCCGGGGGCGAGGCGGCACTCCCGTATCCAGTCCAGCAGCCCCTCGACGCGATCCAGCACCTCGTAGTGGGCGGCGACCGGGCCCGGTCCACCGGTGAGCAGCAGCTCCAGACAGAGGGCCCCGGCGTCGAAGCGGAATCGCTGTCCGTCGCGGTGCCGGAGCGTCATTCCGGTGGCGGGTTCGGTCATGTAACCAGTATAAGTGGTTACATGACTCCACTCCACTGGAAGCTTGTGATCGACGCCGCCGACCCGCACGCCCAGTCGGCCTTCTGGGCGGCCGCCCTCGGCTACCGGGAGGAGGACCACAGCGCGCTCATCACCCGCCTGCTCGACATGGGCGCCGCACCGGCCGAGGCGACGCTCACGGTCCACGACCGCCTCGCATGGCGAGATCTGGCCGCCGTCCGCCATCCGGACGACCCGCACGACCCGGCGTCGGACACGGGCCTGGGGCGCCGGATCCTCTTCCAGCGGGTCCCGGAGGAGAAGTCGTTGAAGAACCGCCTCCACCTCGACCTCCACCCGGCCCCGGACACCCGCGACGCCGAGGTGGAGCGCCTGGAGAACCTGGGCGCGTCGACCCTGCGCCGGGTGAACGAACAGGGCGGCTCATGGGTGGTGATGACAGACCCGGAGGGCAACGAGTTCTGCGTGCACTGAGGGGGCGGGGGGTGGGGGTGGGGGTGGGGGTGGGGGTGGGGGTGGGGGTGGGGGTGGGGGGGGGTGAGGACCTCGGCGGGGGGCGAGGGAGGAGGGGCTTGGGGGGTGCGGGTCCTGGCCCTTGGGGCGGGCCGGTCTTCGTTTGCTTCTGGTGGTTGGCCGCCCTCTCTCCGAGTGTGGCGGGTTGCGGCGCCGCATCAAGGGCGCTCCTCGTTCCTCGTCGCGTCGCTGCGCGATGGGCTTCGCCCACCCTTGACCCGTCACCTCCACCCGCCTTTTGACACTCGGAGGGCGGCCCGGGGAAGGGGCATCCGCTCCGGGGCCCGGTGGGCCCCGGGCGCCGTCGGCGCCCGTCTGCCCTGGGGTGGTCTAGCGCAGCCATTGAATGGGGTGACCCGGCACGGCTTAGCGGATGCTGCTCGATTCCTGGCGGGGATTCATGCCCCGCTGGTCATTCCCGGTGGTGGGTGATCCCGGATCCGAGGAGGACTTGGAAAGGTCGACGCCTCAAGCCGGCCGCCATCCCGTCCGGCCCGGCCGATTCGACCCGCTCCGGTCTGTTCCGGCAGGGGGAGTCATCCCGAATGACGCTAGCGCGTACATTACTTGCGGTAACCGGGCGGGATATGGGACTTCACGGGGCATATCGGACTCTCGGCGTGCTTAATGTACGCCGTAGCGTCATCGGGCGGCCGATTCCGGACCGGCGATGGGACGGGTGGGGTGGATGGGATCCGCCCTGGCCCGAGCTGGCGATGACCGGCCGCGGATTCGGCTTCACCCCCACGGAGAGTGACCAGCGGGGCATGAATCCCAGCCGATGAGCGAGCGGCACCCGCTAAGCGCTGCCGGGTCACCCCATTCAATGGCTGCGCTGGACCGCCCCCGGACCCGACGGGGCCGACGGCGCCCGGGGCGCACCGGCCCCCCGCCCTGGGCCCATCCCCCGGGCCGCCCTCCGAGTGTGAAAAGGCGGGTGGAGGCGACGGGTCAAGGGTGGAGCGAAGCGGAATCGGCGAAGCCGACGCGACGAAGGAGCGCCCTTGATGCGGCGCCGCAACCCGCCACACTCGGAGAGAGGGCGGCCAACCACCAGAAGCCGGCAAGAGCCTCGACCCCAAGAGCCAGGACCCGCACCCCCTCCCGCCCTCCCCCCTGGGGCAGTCGCCATCCGATCCGGCCTCCCGGACGTGGGCGTCCGGTGAGCGAACCCGCGTGACCGGTTTCCGCTCTTGACGGGAAGTCAAACCCTCGCTGAACATTCAGCACGCACAGCCGTACGCCGCACAAACGCACCATGCACAGCTCCAGCGCCTCGTGGCACCCATGCCGCGGGGCGTCTCGCACGTTCCGTCCCATCCCCGTTCGGAATCCGGAGCCCCCACATGAAGTTCTCCGTGCCCAGACGCGTCGGCGCCGTCGCCGCGCTCGCACTCGCCGGGTTGCTCGGCACCTCGGCCCCCTCCGCCACCGCGCAGCCGGACGCCGCGCTCGCCGCACCCGACATCTCGGTGGCCAACGTCAAGCAGCACCTCGCGGACCTCCAGTCGATCGCCACCGCCAACGGCGGCAACCGCGCCCACGGCCGTACCGGCTACAAGGCGTCGATCGACTTCGTGAAGGCCAAGCTGGACGCGGCCGGATACACCACCACCGTCCAGCAGTTCACCTCCAGCGGCTCCACCGGCTACAACCTGATAGCCGACTGGCCGGGGGGCGACCCCAACCAGGTCCTGATGGCCGGCTCCCACCTGGACTCGGTCAGCTCCGGTCCCGGCATCAACGACAACGGCTCCGGTTCGGCCGCCGTCCTGGAGACCGCGCTCGCCGTCTCCCGGGCCGGCCTCCAGCCCACCAAGCACCTGCGTTTCGGGTGGTGGGGCGCCGAGGAGCTCGGTCTCGTCGGGTCGAAGTACTACGTCAGCCAGCTGCCCACCACCGAGCGCTCGAAGCTCTCCGGGTACCTGAACTTCGACATGATCGGGTCGCCGAACCCGGGCTACTTCGTCTACGACGACGACCCCACCATCGAGCAGACCTTCAAGAGCTACTTCGCGGGTCTCGGCGTCCCCACCGAGATCGAGACCGAGGGCGACGGCCGCTCCGACCACGCGTCGTTCAAGAACGTCGGCGTGCCCGTCGGCGGCCTGTTCACCGGTGCCAGCCGCGTGAAGAGCAGCGCGCAGGTCCAGAAGTGGGGCGGCACGGCCACGGCCTTCGACCGCTGCTACCACTCGTCGTGCGACACGACGTCGAACATCAACGACACCGCCCTCGACCGCAACAGCGACGCGATCGCCCACGCGATCTGGACGCTGTCGGCCGGCACGACCCAGCCGCCCGGCACGGTCTTCGAGAACACCGCCGACGTGGCCATCCCGGACAACGGCGCCGCGGTGACCTCGACGGTCAACGTCACCGGTGTCACCGGCAACGCCCCGAGCAACCTCGCGGTCGGCGTGGACATCGTCCACACCTACCGCGGTGACCTGGTCGTCGACCTGGTCGCGCCGGACGGATCGGTCTACAGCCTGAGCAACCGCTCCGGCGGCAGCGCCGACAACATCAACCAGACCTTCACCGTGAACGCCTCCAGCGAGGTCGCCAACGGCGCCTGGAAGCTGCGCGTCCAGGACAAGGCGTCGGTGGACACCGGCTACATCAACAACTTCAAGCTCACCTTCTGAGCCGTTCGTCCCCGCACACGTCCGTGCCGTCCGGCCCCTGGCCGGACGGCACGCACAGTCTCCCGGGTGGGTCGGTGAAGGACTGCCCCCGACCCACCCGGGCAACCAGTCCCGCGGTGTCCTACCGGCCCGCGTTCGCCGCGTCCACCAGGGCGTCCTGGGTGACCGCGCCGACGTAGACCTTGCCGTCGTCCGTCATCAGGGCGTTGACGAGCTTGGTCTTGAAGACCGTGCCCGAGCCGAACTTCCCGGTGACCTTGTCGCCGAGGGCGTCGAGGAAGCCCTTGGCCTCCGCGGGGACCTCGGAGTCCTTGGGTGCCGGGGCGCCCGTGTCGAGCTTCGCGATCGTCGTCCAGCCCTCGCCGATGACGTTCGCGCCGCCGAAGTCCCCCAGGCCCGTGAGGTCCCCGAGGCCCTGCGGACCCTTGTCCTCGCCCTCCGGGAAGCCTTCCGTCACCTTCGCGCCCTTGGGCGCGGCGAAGGCGGAGGCGGCCGGCTTGCCGAAGTCGATCTTCGTGAAGCCGGCGTCGACGACGGGCTTGCCGCCCTCGGTCGAGGAGAGCGTGAACTTGAGGGGGGTGCCCGTGGCGGCGTCGACGGCCACCTTCACCGACTCGACCGTCGAGCCGCTCTGCTTCGGCTTGACGACGAGCTGGTAGGCGTCGCGGCCGGCCACCTTGGCCGTCCCGCCGACCGTGATCGACGTGGTGCCCTCGGCGGCCTTCAGGATCTCGTCCGCGAGCTCCTTGGGCGTGCTGGGCAGGGTCTCCGGCTTCTCCCCCGCCTTGGGGCCGCCCGCGTCGGGACCGCCCTTCCCGGGGCCGTCGCCCTTCTCGTGGTACGCCTCGTTCGACTTGCTGTCGTACGCCCAGACGTCGTCGCCGTCGTGGATCAGGCTGTACTCGTCCGAGCCGTCGAGCAGCGTCACCTTCTGCCGGTCCGGGCCGTCCGCCGCGAGGCGCAGCGTGTGCGTACCGGAGAAGAGCTCGGTGAGCCGTTCCTGCGGGTCGGCCGAGGAGGAGCCCCCGGCGCCGCCGGCCAGGCCCGCGAAGGACGGCAGCCCGAGGTCCGTGCTGATCTTGAACGTGCCGGACAGCGCCTGGGTGTCCGACGCGGCGATCTTCTCGACGAGTTCCTGCGCCGTGATCTCCGGCAGGTCGGGGTCACCCGACGCGGCCAGCGCCGGGACGAGGCCGATGGTCGCCGCGGCCACTGCGGCCACCGCGACCGGGACGATGTAGCGGCTCGCCCTGCGGTTTTCGTTCGGTGCCATGGTCTGTCCTACCTCCGTGGTCGATGACATCCATCTGACCAAATCGGAGGTGGGGAATCGTCAGACTCCGGGCTCAACCTCACGTACTGCTACGGGATGACGGGACCCTGAGAGTCCCTAGCCCGCGCGGTGGACCACCGCGTCGCACAGCTCCTCCAGGGCCGCCTTCGCGTATCCCTCGGGCAGCGGCGCCAGCATGGCCCGCGCCTCCTCCGCGAACCGCACGGTGTCGCGGCGGGCCTGCTCCAGTGCGGGGTGGACCCGCAGCCGGCGCAGGGCCTCGGCGTGCCGTACGTCGTCGGTGAGGTCGCTGTCGAGGAGCTCGACGAGTTCCACGTCGTCGGGGCGCCCGTGCGCGGCGGCGGCGGCCCGTACGTGGAGCACCGGGAGGGTCGGGACGCCTTCCCTGAGGTCGGTGCCGGGGGTCTTGCCGGACTCGTGGGAGTCGGAGGCGATGTCGAGGACGTCGTCGGCGAGCTGGAAGGCGACGCCGAGCCGCTCGCCGTACTGGGTGAGGATGTCGACGATGCCCTCGTCGGCGCCGGACATCATCGCGCCGAAGCGGCAGGAGACGGCGACCAGCGAGCCGGTCTTGCCGCCGAGGACGTCGAGGTAGTGGTCGACGGGGTCGCGGTCGCCCTGCGGTCCGGCCGTCTCCAGGATCTGGCCGGTGACGAGCCGTTCGAACGCCTCGGCCTGGATGCGTACGGCCTCGGGTCCGAGATCCGCCAGGGTGTGCGAGGCGCGGGCGAAGAGGAAGTCACCCGTGAGGACGGCGATCGAGTTGCCCCAGCGGCTGTTCGCGCTGTCGACGCCGCGGCGCACGTCCGCCTCGTCCATCACGTCGTCGTGGTACAGCGTGGCGAGGTGGGTGAGCTCGACGACGACGGCCGAGGGCACGACACCCGGCGCGTAGGGGTCGCCGAACTGGGCGGCGAGCATCACGAGCAGCGGCCTGAAGCGCTTGCCCCCGGCCAGGACGAGGTGCTGCGCGGCCTCCGTGATGAAGGGGATCTCGCTCTTGGTGGCGTCGAGGAGACCCGCCTCCACAGCCGCGAGTCCGGTCTGGACATCGGCTTCGAGAGCCTGGTCCCGCACGCTCAGCCCGAACGGCCCGACGACGGTCACGAGGGGGTCTCCTGTCTGCTGAAGCCTGCTGCCGATCACACGGATTGTCGATGTGTCGCTGGAATCACTCAAGTCAGCGTATCCGGTCGCGTTTCGATCACCATGGGCGCCTTCCCGCCACCCCCGGTATGTTCGTGATCAGCTGATACGACCGGGAGTGGGCGACTTGTCTCGAACAACGATCGGCAGGGAGACGAGCGGCGAGCGGCCGCCCGTCGAAGACGATCATGCCTTCTTCGGCCGGGCGAGGGGGCTGCCGGCGCTTTCGGGCCCCGCGGTCCGGGAGTGGTTCTCCGTGCGCCTTCGCCGGACCGCCGATCACCGCACGGCCCGGCACGCACCGGGGGCGGCGGCGGGTCCTCCCGGCCGCCGCCGTCGGCCCGGCCTCCGGCCTGATCCGGTACGTCGCCGGGTGCCGTCACCTGGCCGGGCGCAAGCACGCCGCCGAGTTCGCCCCGGCACGGGACGATGCGCCGGGCGGCCACCGGCTTCCGCGCGAACGGCACCGTCACCGTCACCGTCACCGGGACCGTCGCTCCCGCCGTGATCGCGCCGACGCCCAAGGGGGCGTCCTGCCACGCACCCCGTCCACCGAGGCAGCCGTGAGGTACCCGTGACGAAGATCCGCACCGAGTTCCCCTACGAGACCGTCCACGAGGACGTCCGCGTCCCGCTGCCGGACGGCACCCGGCTCTATGCCCGGATCTGGCGGCCGGTGACCGACGAGCCGGTCCCGGCCCTCCTGGAGTACCTGCCGTACCGCCTGACGGACTGGACCGCGCCCCGGGACTGGCAGCGGCACCCCTGGTACGCCGGGCACGGCTACGCCTCGGTGCGGGTCGACGTGCGCGGCCACGGCAACAGCGAGGGGCTGCCGGGCGACGAGTACGACCCCGTCGAGCTGGCCGACGGCGTGGCCGTGGTGCACTGGCTCGCCGCCCAGGAGTGGTGCACGGGCCGGGTCGGCATGTTCGGGATCTCCTGGGGCGGCTTCAACTCGCTCCAGATCGCCGCGCTCGCCCCCGAGCCGCTGAAGGCGATCGTCACCGTCTGCTCGACCGACGACCGCTACGACAACGACGTCCACTACATGGGCGGCTCCGTCCTCGCCGTGGACATGCACGCCTGGGCCGCGACGATGCTCGCCTTCGTCTGCCGGCCGCCGGACCCGCGCCACGTCGGCGAGGAGTGGCGCGCGCTGTGGCTCCGGCGCCTGGCGGCCGTGGAGCCGCTGGTGCACACCTGGCTGTCCCACCAGACCCGCGACGACTACTGGAGGCGGGGCAGCGTCTGCGAGGACTACGGGGCGATCCGCGCGGCCGTCCTCGCCGTGGGCGGCTGGCACGACCCGTACCGGGACACCGTGCTGCGGCTGACCGAGCACCTGCCCCAGGACCGCGTCCGCGGGATCATCGGGCCCTGGTCGCACCAGTACCCCGACCGCGGCCTGCCGCCCGGACCGGCGATCGGCTTCCTGCAGGAGACCCTGCGCTGGTGGGACCACCACCTGAAGGGCGTCGAGAACGACGTGATGGCCGAGCCGATGCTGCGCTCGTGGATCAGCGGGTCGCACCCGCCGGCGACCGTGTACGGGGAGCTGCCCGGCCGCTGGGTCGCCGACCCCGCCTGGCCGTCGCCGAACGTCACCCCGGTCGACTACGCCTTCCAGGGCGCGCCGGTCGTGGTCGACTCCCCGCAGCAGACGGGGCTGGACGCCGGCCGCTTCTTCCCGTTCGGCAACGACGCCGACCTGCCGCCCGACCAGCGCGACGAGGACGCCCGCTCGGCGTGCTTCGACTTCACCGTCCCGCCGGACGGCGGCCCCGTCGAGGTCCTGGGCCGGCCGCGGGTGAGTCTGTCGCTGCGCACCACCGCGCCGACCGGGCAGGTGATCGCCCGGCTGTGCGACGTCGCCCCGGACGGCTCCTCGACGCTGGTGACCCGCGGGGTGCTGAACCTGTCCGCCCGCTTCGGCCGCGACCGTGCGGTGGAGTCGCAGGTCGACGAGAGCGAGGACGTCGTCTTCGAGCTGAACGGGATCGGCCACGCCTTCCCGCCGGGGCACCGGGTGCGCCTCGCGGTCTCCTCCGCGTACTGGCCGTGGATCTGGCCGCAGCCCGACGCGGCGGGCTTCACCCTCGACCCCGCCGCCTCGCACCTGACGCTGCCGGTCCGCCGGCCCACCGAGGACGCGGTCGCGTGGGAGGAGCCGGAGCAGTCTCCGCCGCTGGGGGTCAGCTTCCCGGCGACGCTGGAGGAGCCCCGGCCGGAGCGGCTGGTCGTGCGGGACGTGGCGAAGGGCGAGTGGCGGCTGGAGGTCGACCCCCGGTACGGCGGTACGCGGGTCTATCCGGACGGTCTCGAATTCACGGAGGACGCGCGGGAGACGTACACGATCGTCGAGGACGACCCGTTGTCGGCGCACAGTCGCTCGGACTGGTCGATCCGGCTGCACCGGCCGGAGTCAGCCTGGGACGTCACGATCGAGACGCGTTCGGAGATCGGCTGCGACGCGGACGCATTCCTGACGTCGAACGAGGTGGTGTGCAAGGACGGTGACGAAGTGGTCTTCCACCGGACGTGGGAGAAGCGCATTCCGCGAACGGCGGGATGAATTCCCTCGGTACGGAAAAGGGGAGGCCCGCATTCCCTCGCGGAAATGCGGGCCTCGTCCGTCGGTGCCCGTCGGATCAGGCCTGCGAACCGGCCTTGCGGCGGCGGACGACGAACATCGCGCCGGCGCCGAGCGCGACGGCCGCGGCACCCGTGAGGGCGATCTGCGGGACGGCGTCGTTCGCACCGGTCCTGGCGAGCGAACCGGTGGTGCCGGTGGTGCCCGTGCCGTTGACCGGGGTGGTGGAGGTGCCGCCCTGGCCGGTGGTGTTCGTGTTGCCGCCGGAGGTGCCCGGGGCGGGCTTCTTCGGCTTGGCGGCGATGTCGAACTCGAAGACGGCGGGCGCCGAGACGCCGCAGGACTCGTCCGCGTTGTAGTAGGAGCTGATCGCGAACAGGAGGCCCTGGCCGGCCGGGGCCTTGGCGTCGACCGTCAGCTTGAACGTGAGGTCGGTGCGGGTCCCGGGCTTCAGGGTGCCGAGGTCGATGCCCTCGGACTCGTCGATGGACTGCCACTTCGGGCTGGCGGCCGTGGACCACTTCAGGTCCAGGTACTTGTCCAGCGGCCCGAAGGTCTTGGTGTCGAAACCGGTGACGAAGGCGTCCACGATCACCTCGTCCGCGACCTTCTTCGTCCCGTTGGTGACCTTGAGGGTGTAGTCGGCGGAGGTGCCGGCGACGACCTTCTTCGGGCCGGTGAGCACGGCCGTGAAGGCGCGGTCCTCGCGGCACTCGCCGGCGCCCTCCTCGGCGTCGGCGAGCGCCTTCCGAGCCTCGTCGAGGGCCTTGCGGGCGTCCTCCTTGGCCTTCTGGACCTTGGCGAGCTCCTGCGAGCCGGCCACGCGCGCGTCGCTGACCGCGCCGCGGGTCCGCACGACGGTCGCGTCGGCGGTCACCTTGGCGGTGGCGGCGGTCTGGGCGGTCGCCTTGGCCTCGTCGAGGACGAGCTGGGCGGCGGCCTTCTCCTCGTCGGTGGCGGCGGCGTCGAGCTTGGCCTGGGCGTCCACGACGGCCTGGTCGGCCTTCGTCTTGTCCTCGGCGGCCTTCTCGGCGGCCTTCACGGCCGCGTCGTGCGCGATCGCGGCGGGGTGCGTGCCGCCGGTCTCCAGCGTCTTCAGCAGCGCCTCGAAGGTCTTCTGGGCCTCGGACTCGGCGATGACGGAGGCGTCGTACGCCTTCTGCGCCGCGACGACCGCGAGCTTGAGCTGCTCGATGGTCGGCTTCTGGTTCCGGGTCTGCGCGGCCGGCTTCGTGTCGGCGAACGCGGGCGCGGCGGAGAGGAGCACGACCGGCGTGGTCACGGCGGCGGCCACGGCGGTGGCGAGTATGCGACGGATCTTCAAGTCGGACCCTTTTTCTGGTTCTGGGTGAAGAAGAAAGAAATGGGGGTCGCGCCCGCGGAGCTGACACGCGGCACGACGTTGCAGTGATCGTATGACCCGAATATGGCCGCGGAATAGGGGGAATTGCGGGCCGCCGGAGGCACAGCCGCCGCACAGGACGCATAAAGCACCTGAACATGGACAGTTGTGCACGGAGGCCCCACTTTTTGTGTGACCCATGTCATCTGCGTCACGCCGCCCGACCCGTAACGTGTCCCCCACACCCGTGGAAAGCGAGGCAAGCACCGATGCCCGAGCAGTCCCCGCTCGACCTGGCCGAGGGCGATCCCTTCGGCCCGCACAACCTTCCGTACGGCGTCTTCTCGACCGCCGACGAGCCCGGCCGGCGGAGGGTCGGCGTCCGCATCGGCGGGCATGTCCTCGACGCGGGGGCCGCGGCACACGCGCTCGGCTCCCCCTATGCCGCACTGCTCGCGCAGCCCAGCCTGAACCCGCTGCTCGCCGCCGGGCGGACCGCCTGGCGCGATGTGCGCAGGGCGCTGACCGCCTGGGTGACCGTACCCGCGCACCGGCCGGACATAGAGCCGCTGCTGCACCCGCTGGGCGCGGTCACGATGCACCTGCCGTACGAGGTCGCGGACTACGTCGACTTCTACGCGAGCGAGCACCACGCCACGAACGTGGGGCACATCTTCCGTCCCGACGGCGAGCCGCTCACGCCCAACTGGAAGCACCTGCCCATCGGTTACCACGGGCGCGCGGGCACGGTCGTGGTGTCCGGCACCGACGTGGTGCGGCCCTCGGGGCAGCGCAAGGCGCCGACCGACCCGGCACCGGTCTTCGGCCCGTCGGTGAAGCTGGACATCGAGGCGGAGGTCGGCTTCGTCGTCGGCACCCCGTCCACGCCGGGCACGCCGGTGGCGCTCGCGGACTTCCGCGAGCACGTCTTCGGCCTGACCCTGCTCAACGACTGGTCGGCGCGCGACATCCAGGCGTGGGAGTACGTGCCGCTCGGCCCGTTCCTCGGCAAGTCGTTCACCACGTCGGTCTCGGCGTGGGTGACGCCCCTGGAAGCCCTGGACGCGGCCCGGGTCGCCCCGCCGGCGCGCGACTTCGACCTGCTGCCCTACCTGGAGGACGCGGCCGACGAGGAGCCGGGCGGCTTCGACGTGCGGATCACGGTGCGGATCAACGGCGAGGTGGTGTCCGAGCCGCCGTTCTCGACGATGTACTGGACGGCCGCGCAGCAGCTGGCCCACATGACGGTGAACGGCGCCTCGCTGCGGACCGGCGACCTCTACGGCTCCGGCACGGTCTCGGGCCCGGAGGTGCACCAGCGGGGCTCCCTGCTGGAGCTGACCTGGAACGGGCGCGACGCGCTCGAACTGTCCACCGGCAAGCGGACGTTCCTCGAGGACGGCGACGAGGTCACCCTGACCGCCTGGGCGCCGGGTCCGGACGGCACCCAGGTCGGCCTGGGCGAGGTGACGGGCCGGATCGTTCCGGCGCCCGCCACCTCCTGACACCCGCCGGGACGGGAGCCCCGGGCACCGCGGGCCCGGGGCACCGCCGAGGGCCCGGGGCACCGAGGCCCTAGACCGCCCGCCACAGGGCGGGGACGGACGGGGGCTCCCAGCCAGGCTGGGCGACGTGGCCCTGGAGGCAGACGTAGCCCCGTCCCGCGTGGCCGACCCGCGCCCCCGCCTGGTAGGTCGTACCGGCCGCCCAGGTGCCCCCGGGCGGCTGGGTGGTCGCGGTGGCCGTGGGCGTGGGGCCGGGGTCCTGCGGCACGTTCAGCACGAAGTCGTAGGCCGCCTCCTTCGCGCCGCCCGCGTCGCGCACGGTCATCAGCAGCCGCGGGTCGAAGATCGTGTCGGTGTTGTTGCGGGGCTCGCCCGGGAAGTAGAGCTGGGTCGTCAGGACCGGCCGGCCCGGCGCCTGCACCTTGACGTGGATGTGGCGGGTGCGGCCCGGATAGAGCCCGGGGACGACGGTCGTCAGGGCGAACGCCCCGGTGGAGTCGGTGAACTGGTGGCCGCGGAACCGGTAGCCGGTGTTGTCGTACGCGCCGTTGACGTCGGCCTGCCAGAAGTCCATCAGCACGCCCCCGATCGGCTTGCAGGCCAGCCCGAAGACATAGCCGGTGACGGTCAGCCGCGTGCCGGGCGTGCCCGGCTCCAGCAGCGAGGTGCGCAGGGGCGAGGCCGGCTTGAAGTACGGCCCCTCCGTCTGGGCCGGCGTCGGGTCGTCGCCGTCGTCGCACGTGGGGGTGAGCTCGGGCGCGGCGCTCCCGTCGGTGAGGGTGCGCGCGAGGGCCGGTACGCCCATGAGGGCGATCGGCGCCGCCATGCCGGCCGCGAGCGCGGCGCGCAGAACCGTCTTGCGGCTGGGGTGTGCCGGGGTGTTCTCGCCGTCCATGCCTGCTCCTTGTGGGGGGCTGCGGGGTCGGCCACGAACCTACGCAGGGCCGTCGGGCACTTCGATGGACCGGGCGCGGGCGTCATGGTGTTTCCGGAAGTCCCCCGGGGTTCTCCCGGTCTCCCGGCGGAAGAAGCGGCAGAAGTAGGCGGGGTCGGCGAACCCGGTCCGGACGGCGACCTGATGGACCGACAGATCGGTGCGGGCCAGCAGGCGTTGGGCCTCGGCGACGCGGGCCTCGCGCAGCAGCGGGCCGGGGGTGCGGCCGGTGGCGGCCCGGACGGACTCGGTGAGGTAGCCGGTGGTGACGCCGAGGCGCTCGGCGCACTCCCGTACGGACCACGGGCCCGCCCCGGTGGGGGCGATCAGCCGCGCGAACCGTGCGGCGAGCGCCGCGGGCCGGCCCGGGGCGGGTGCCGGTGCGCCGGGGCCGGCCAGCCGTCCCGCGCGCACGAGCAGGACGTGCAGCAGGGAACGCAGCACGGACTCGAAGCCGGGGGCCCCGTGACGGTACTCCTCGGCGAGGTCGGTCATCAGGCGGGCGATCCCGGCGTCCGCGGCGGCGTCGAGGGTCGCCGGGGGGAGTTCGGCCAGGCGGCGCAGCACGTCCCGGTCGCCGGGGTGGTCCAGCAGGAAGTCCTCCGTGAAGAGCACGACGGAGCCGTCCAGGCCGGCGGCGTCCTCCCAGTGGTGGATCCGGCCGGGGAGGATCACCTCCAGCTGCGGCGGGCGCAGCCGCCTGCGGGCGAGGTCGACGACGTGGGCGCCGGCGCCTTCGGTGACGTGCACGATCTCGTAGAAGGTGTGCCGGTGGGGGAAGGCCGCCCGGGACATCGGGCCGATCGTGTCGAAGGTGCCGGCGGCGAAGGGCGCGGCACCGGGCAGGGGCAGTTCCAGGCGGTGGAGCGGGGGCTCTCCCTCACGCGGGATGTGGCAGGGCGCTCCGGGTAACACGGTGGTGCCGCGCATCGTCCGTCTCCCTCGACTCCATGGGTACAGGTCCAGACCAGTCTCGGGGGTTCAGCCTGGCACGGACGGGCCGCGGCGGGCCACCGTGCGTGCGGTGCGCGGTTGCCCCGCGCGGGCCGTCCACGCAGTGGACGGCGGCCTGGCAGATCTTCCTGCCCGTATGACGTCTTCCCAGGTCAGAGCCGTTCCGGTGGAGTGTCGAAGTGGCGCAACACTGTGGCAACACCATCCCGCGCACCCCGTCGGTATGGTCCGTCGCATGCCAGCCGAACGCCTTCGTGAGCACACCGTCCCGGTCGCCGCGGCGCGCCGTCGGCGGCTGCGCGCGGACCAGGCGCGACAGCTCGCCGACCTCCTGCGCCACCAGATCCTCGCCGCCCGTTTCCCCCGCGGGGTCCTCCCCCTGGAGGACCGCATCGGCGCCGACTACCGCGTCTCCCGCAACACCGTCCGCCAGGCGCTCGACCTGCTGCGTGCCGAGGGCCTGGTGGAGCGGCAGCCGGGAGTGGGGACGGTCGTGGTGTGCGAGAAGTACCCGCACGGCCTGGACCGGCTCCAGGGGCTCGCGGAGACCCTGCACGAACACGGCCCGGTGACCAACGAGGTCCGCACCGCGGGCCCGGTCCCGGCCCCCGCGCCGGTCGCGGGCCGGCTGGGGGTCCCCGAACACTCCGACGTCCTCTACATCGAACGGCTGCGCCGCCTCGGCGGCCTGCCGCTCTCCCTCGACCTCACGTACGTCCCGATGGACGTCGGCGCGGGTCTGCTGGACTGCGACCTGGAGAACACCGACGTCTTCCGGCTCCTCGAGACCCTCACCGGGCAGCCGCTCGGCCACGCCGACATCACCCTGGAGGCCGTCAACGCCGACGCGCACTCCGCCGCCGTCCTGCAGGCGCCGCGCGGCGCCGCCCTGATGATGCTGGACCGGCTCACCCACCTCTCCGACGGCCGTCCCGTGGACCTGGAGTTCATCCGGTTCCGGGGCGACCGGATCACCATGAGCGGCTTGCTGCACCGCACGGCCTGACCTCTTCCCCCCTGCCCTTCCCCTTCTCCACCCTTTCCCTCCCCTTCCCGCCACTTCCCGGAGACAGCCATGCCCTTGGCGCCCCAGCGGGCCGACGTGCCCGTGACCATCGACGAGTCGAAGTGCATCGACGGCTGCACGCTGTGCGTCGAGATGTGCCCGCTGGACTCCCTCGCGATCCACCCCGACAGCGGCAAGGCGTACATGCACGTGGACGAGTGCTGGTACTGCGGCCCGTGCGCGGCCCGGTGTCCCACCGGTGCGGTCACGGTCGACATGCCCTATCTGCTCCGCTGAGAGGTCCCGCATCCCATGCCCTCGAACCGCGTCGCCCGCGTCGCGCCGCTCCTCGCCCTGGCCCTGCTCGTCCCGCTCGCCGCGTGCGGCGGACGGGCGGGCGCCGGGGAGGAGAGGACGGTCACCGTGACCGTCGGCTACCAGTCCAAGACCATCAACACCGTCACGGCCGGCACGCTGCTGCGTTCCCTCGGCCACTTCGAACGCGAACTGCGCGCCCAGGGCGCCAAGGACGGCCGGACGTACAAGGTCGTCTGGCAGGACTACGCCACCGGGGCGCCGATCACCGCCCAGATGACCGCCGGGAAGATCGACATCGGCTCGATGGGCGACTTCCCGCTGCTCCTCAACGCGGCCCGCGGCGTCACCGCGAAGCGCCCGACCCGGCTGGTCTCGGTGACCGGGTACAACCTGCGCGGCGCCCTCAACACCATCGTGACCGCGCCCGGTTCGCGGCTCGGCTCGCTGGCGGACCTGCGCGGGAAGAAGGTGTCGACCAGCGTCGGCTCCGCCGCGGACGGCACCCTCGTCCGCGCCCTGCAGCGAGCCGGGATCGATCCCGGCCGGGACGTCCGCAAGCTCAACCAGCAGCCCGCGGTCGGCGCTTCGGCGCTGACGGCCGGCAGCGTGGACGCCCTCTCGCAGTTCGTCGCGTGGCCGGGACTCCTCGCCTTCCAGGGGAGGGCGCAGGCGCTCTACGACGGGGGCGAGCTGGACCTGCCGACCTTCCACGGGGTGACGGTCCGCGAGGCGTTCACGCGCGAACACCCGGAGATCGTCGAGGCGTTCGTACGGGCGCAGATCTCGGCGACCGCGTATCTGCGCGAGCACCCGGTGGCGGCCAGCGAGAAGGTCGGCAGGGCCACCGGCCTCCCGGCGGAGGTGGTCCACCTCTACAACGGCCCGAACGGCATCGCGACCTTCGACCCGTCGCTCAAGCCGCGGCTGATCGACGCGCTCAAGGAGGACGTGCCGGTGCTGAGGTCGGCCGGGCTGGTGGACGAGGTGGACGTGGACACCTTCGTCGACGACCGCTTCGTCCGCGGGGCGTACGGCTCCGGCTACGCGCGCCAGGTCGCCACGCCGCCTCCGGCGGCGCGCAGCGAGGTGTGGCTGAAGGGGGCCCAGCGGACCGTCTCCTTCGACACGCCGGCGCAGGCGCTGCGGCACGTGGCGGCGCACCGGGCGGAGGTCCGGGCGGCGTACGTCCCGGACGCGGTGACCGGCACCCTCTGGTTCGCGGACCGGGCGGTGTGGGTGGCGGACGGGGCGGAGCTCAAGCCGTTCGTGACCCCGGCCGGTGCGCGGGCCTACCGGGCCGCCCACCCCGGCGCACGGCAGGTCACCTACGCCGAGGCGCTGACGTCATGAGGTACGCGCTGCGGGTGCTGTCCCTGGCGGCGGCGCTGGCCGTGTGGCAGGCGCTGACGTCCTACGACGTCACGCTGTGGCTGCGGTTCGAGCAGTTCCCGACCGTGACGGAGGTCGCGGACGCCTTCGCCGACCGCCTGGCGACGGCCGCGTACTGGCAGGACCTCGGCGACAGCCTGACCCGGATCGTCACGGGCTTCACGCTGGCGGCCCTCGCGGGCATCGGCCTGGGCACCGCGATCGCCCGCTCGCGCCTGGTGGAGGACCTGCTGGGCCCGATCCTCGAGGTTCTGCGGCCGATCCCGGCGATCGCGCTGGTGCCGGTGGCGATCCTGCTCTTCCCGAGCAACGAGCAGGGCATCGTGTTCATCACCGGCGCGGCGGCGTTCTTCCCCGTCCTGGTCTCCACCCGGCACGCGGTCCGCGCGCTGCCCCCGCTGTGGGAGGAGGCGGTCGTCACCATGGGCGGCGGCCGGGCGCGCGTGCTGGTGTCGGTGGTGCTGCCCGGCGCCCTGCCGGGCATCTTCAGCGGTCTGTCGGTGGGGATCGGCGTCTCGTGGATCTGCGTGATCTCGGCGGAGATGATCTCCGGCGAGTACGGGGTGGGCTACCGCACCTGGCAGGACTACACGGTCGTGGACTATCCGGCGGTCTTCGTCGGCATGGTGACCATCGGCGCGCTGGGCTGGCTGACGTCCACGGCGGTCGAGTGGCTGGGCCGCCGCGTGGTGGGCCCTCGGTCCGCTCCGGCCGGTGTCCGGGCGGCGGCACCCGTCGGCCGGGCCCGGCCGTCCCGGGCCGGGACGGCACCCGCCCCCGCACCCGCCCCAGCACCCGCCCCCGCCGGAGCCGAGGCGGCGTCATGACCGCCCTCGTGCTCGACGCCGTCACCCTCGGCCGGCCGCGCCACCCGCTCCCCCACCGCGTCGACCTGCGCGTCGACCCCGGCGAGCTCCTCACCGTCGTCGGCCCGTCCGGCTGCGGCAAGTCCACGCTCCTGCGCACCCTCGCCGGGCTGCTCCCACCGCTGTCCGGGACGGTCACCGCACCGCGTGACCACCGGGCCCTGGTGTTCCAGGAGGACGCGCTGCTGCCCTGGCGCACCGCGCGCGCCAACGTCGAACTGCCGCTGGCGATCGCCCGCACGCCCCGGGCGGAGCGGCGCGCGCTGGCGACGGAGTGGCTCGGCCGCGTCGGGCTCGCCGACGAGGCCCGTCGGCTGCCCCACCAGCTCTCCGGCGGGCAGCGCCAGCGCGTGCAGCTCGCCCGGGCCCTGGCGCCTCGGCCGCGCGCCGTCTTCATGGACGAGCCGTTCGGCGCGCTGGACGTGCGTACCCGGGCCGACATGCAGGACCTGCTCGTCGAGGTCCTGCGCGGCACCGGCGCAACCGTCGTCTTCGTCACGCACGACGTGGACGAGGCGCTGTTCCTCGGGGACCGGGTCGCCGTCCTCGGGACGGGCGTCGTCCTGGAGAACCCCCGGCCGCGCGAGCGCGGGGCGGACCTCTCCGGCCTGCGCCGCCAGGCTCTCAAGGCCCTCGCCTCCTGATCCCCCGAAAGGCCCCCGGATGGACATCCCCTCCCTCACGGACGCGGAGGAGCTCTCCTGCGACGTCCTCGTCGTCGGCGGCGGCACCGCCGGCACGATGGCCGCGCTGACCGCGGCCGAACACGGCGCCGACGTCCTGCTCCTGGAGAAGGCGCACGTCCGGCACTCGGGCGCGCTCGCCATGGGCATGGACGGCGTCAACAACGCCGTGATCCCCGGCCGCGCCGAACCGGACGACTACGTCGCGGAGATCACCCGCGCCAACGACGGTGTCGTGGACCAGTCCACGGTCCGCCAGACCGCGACGCGCGGTTTCGCGATGGTCCGGCGGCTGGAGTCGTACGGCGTGAAGTTCGAGAAGGACGAGCACGGCGAGTACGCGGTCCGCCAGGTCCACCGCTCCGGCTCGTACGTGCTGCCCATGCCCGAGGGCAAGGACGTCAAGAAGGTCCTCTACCGGCAGCTGCGCCGCCGCGAGATGCGGGAACGGATCCGCATCGAGAACCGGGTGATGCCGGTGCGGATCCTGACCGGCGAGGACGGCCGGGCGGTCGGCGCCGCCGGTTTCCACACGCGGACCGGGCGCTTCGTCACCGTGCGCGCCGGCGCCGTCATCCTGGCGACCGGCGCGGCCGGGCGCCTCGGACTGCCCGCGTCGGGCTATCTGTACGGGACCTACGAGAACCCCACGAACGCGGGGGACGGCTACTCCATGGCGTACCACGCGGGCGCCGAACTCACCGGGATCGAGTGCTTCCAGATCAACCCGCTGATCAAGGACTACAACGGGCCCGCGTGCGCCTACGTCGCCAACCCCTTCGGCGGCTACCAGGTCAACCGGCACGGCGAGCGCTTCGTCGACTCCGACTACTGGTCGGGCCAGATGATGGCGGAGTTCGCCGAGGAACTGGCCTCGGACCGCGGCCCGGTCTACCTCAAGCTGAGTCATCTGCCCGAGGAGTCCGTCGGCGCGCTCGAGTCGATCCTGCACACCACCGAGCGCCCCACCCGGGGCACCTTCCACGCCAACCGCGGCCACGACTACCGCACCCACGACATCGAGATGCACATCTCCGAGATCGGCCTGTGCGGCGGGCACTCCGCCTCGGGGGTCCGGGTCGACGACCACGCCCGCACCACCGTGCCCCGGCTCTACGCGGCGGGGGACCTGGCGTGCGTCCCGCACAACTACATGATCGGCGCCTTCGTCTTCGGCGACCTGGCGGGCGAGGACGCGGCCCGCCACCGCGCCCCCGAGGGTCCGCTGCCGGCCGACCAGCTGGCCGCCGCCCACGCGCTGGTCTACCGGCCGCTGCGCCATCCGCAGGGGCCGCCGCAGCCGCAGGTCGAGTACAAGCTGCGCCGATTCGTGAACGACTACGTCGCCCCGCCCAAGTCCGGAGCCCGGCTCTCGCTGGCCGTCGAGCACTTCGAGCGGATGCGGACGGAGATCGACGCGATGGGCGCGACGACCACGCACGAGCTGATGCGCTGCGCCGAGGTGGGGTTCATCCGGGACTGCGCCGAGATGGCGGCCCGTTCCTCGCTGGCGCGGACCGAGTCCCGCTGGGGCCTGTACCACGCGCGGACGGACCATCCGGAGCGCGACGACACGGACTGGCTGCACCATCTCGATCTGCGCAAGTCCCCCTCGGGAGCGATGGAGTTCACGGCCCGGCCGGTGGCTCCCTACCTGGTACCGGTGGAGGGCTACGCGCCGGCCGGCGGCGCCTCGCGGGAGCTGGGCGAGGTCCGGCCGGAGCAGGTCGCGACGGCGGGTCCGCGCGAGCTGGCACCGGTCGGCTCCGGTGTCCGCACGCCCGCGTCCGCGGCGGGGGAACGGAGCACGGTCGCCGACGCGCCGCGCATTCTGGAGCTCCACGCCCTGGCCGAGTCGGAACCAGAACTCGGGGCACTGCTGCCCTACCTGGGGGATCCGGACCCCGCCGTACGCCGGGCGGCGGTGGCGGCCCTCACCGAGACCGTCCCGGCGGGAACGGGTCCGGCGCTGGCCGGCGCGCTGGTCGACGAGGACCCGGCGGTACGGGCGGAGGCGGCGGCGGCGCTGCGCGAACTGGTCGAGACGCTGCCCGCGGCGCCGGAGCTGCGGACGCCGCTGGTCGTCGCGCTGTCGGCCGGCGACCCGGTGTCACGGTCGGCGGCACTGACCGTCCTGCGGGTGCTCCGGCTGGGTTCGGAGGCGCTGTTCGCGGGCGCGCTGGGCGACGGCGACCGGGAGGTGCGGGTGGCGGCGGTCGGCGGCCTGGTGTCGGTGGACGCGGTCGGGGCGCTGGCCCGGGCGGCGCGGGACCCGTCGCGGGAGGTCCGGGTGGCGGTGGCGAAGGGGCTCGCGGCGGTGCCCGGCGCCGCGCCGGGCACGCTCGACCCGCTCCTCGCCGACGGGGACGCGCTGGTCCGGGCGGCTGCCCTCGGGGCACTCGGGACGCTCGGCTGCCCGGCCGGGTACGCGACGGACGCGGTCCGGGCCCTGGACGATCCGGCCTGGCAGGTGCGGGCGGGGGCGGCCGCGGGGCTGGCGGCGGCGGACCGGGAGACCGCGGTACCGGCGCTGGCACGGATCCTCGGTGATCCGAACGCGGACGTCCGCAAGGCGGCGGTCCTGGCCCTGCTGCGCCATCCGGGGACCGCGGCCGCGCTGGCTCCCGCCCTGGACGACGCGGACGCCGACGTCCGCGCCTACGCCTCGCGCGCGGCCGCGCCGGCGGCCGGCTGAGCGAGGGCGACGCGGGTCGCACGCCGCACGCACCAGGGCCCGGCCCCCGCACGCGCGGGGGCCGGGCCCTGAGGTGTGCGGGTGTCAGCGGACGAACACGCCCGCCTGGCTCGCCAGGTCCAGGAAGTACTGCGGCGCGAAGCCGAGCACCAGCGTGACGGCGACGCCGACCGTGATCGTGGCGGCGGTGAAGCCCGAGGGCACGGCGACCGTGGGGCCGTCGGGCCTGGGCTCGCTGAAGAACATCAGCACGATGACCCGGATGTAGAAGAACGCGGCGATCGCGGACGAGATGACGCCGATCACGACCAGCGCGCCGGCCCCGCCCTCCGCCGCCGCCGTGAAGACGGCGAACTTTCCGGAGAAGCCCGCGGTCAGCGGGATGCCGGCGAAGGCGAGCAGGAACACCGCGAAGACCGCCGCGACGAGCGGCGAACGGCGCCCCAGACCGGCCCACTTGGACAGGTGCGTCGCCTCGCCGCCCGCGTCGCGCACCAGCGTGACGACGGCGAAGGCGCCGATGGTCACGAAGGAGTAGGCGGCCAGGTAGAAGAGGACGGAGGAGACGCCGCTGGGCGTGGCCGCGATGACACCGGCCAGGATGAACCCGGCGTGGGCGATCGAGGAGTAGGCGAGGAGCCGCTTGATGTCGGTCTGGGTGATCGCGACGATCGCGCCGCCCAGCATGGTGACGATGGCGACGCCCCACATGACCGGCCGCCAGTCCCAGGTGAGACCCGGCAGCACCACGTACAGCAGGCGCAGCAGCGCGCCGAACGCGGCGACCTTCGTCGCGGCGGCCATGAAGCCGGTGACGGGGGTCGGCGCGCCCTGGTAGACGTCCGGGGTCCACATGTGGAACGGCACCGCGCCGACCTTGAAGAGCAGGCCCATGAGGACCAGCGCGAAGCCGATGAGCAGCAGGACGTCGTTGCCCATGGTCTGGGCGAGGGCCGGGTCGACCGAACCGACCGAGCCGTCGACGACGTTCGCGATGGTGGCGTACGAGACGGAGCCCGCGTAGCCGTAGAGCAGGGCGATGCCGAAGAGGAGGAAGGCGGAGGAGAAGGCGCCGAGGAGGAAGTACTTGACCGCGGCCTCCTGCGACATCAGCCGCTTGCGGCGGGCGACGGCGCACAGCAGGTAGAGCGGGAGGGAGAAGACCTCCAGCGCGACGAACAGCGTCAGCAGGTCGTTGGCGGCCGGGAAGACCAGCATGCCGGCGACGGCGAACAGCACCAGCGGGAAGACCTCGGTGGTGGTGAACCCGGCCTTGACGGCCGCCTTCTCCTGGTCGCTGCCGGGGACGGCGGCGGCCTCGGCGGCGAAGGAGTCGACCTTGTGGCCGTGGTCGGCCGGGTCGAGCCTGCGCTCGGCGAAGGTGAAGACGGCGACGACGGCGGCCAGCAGGATGGTGCCCTGGAGGAAGAGCGCCGGACCGTCGACGGCGATGGCGCCCATGGCCGCGATGTGCGCCTTGGTGGAGCCGTATCCGCCGGCCGCGAGGCCGACGACCGCGGCGAAGGCGGCGGCGAGTGCCAGGACGCTGAGGAACACCTGGCTGTGGTAGCGGCCCTTGCGGGGCACGAACGCCTCGACGAGGACGCTGACGATCGCGGCACCGACCACGATCAGCACGGGTGAGAGCTGGACGTACTCGATGTGGGGTGCGGGGATCTTGGTGATCGGCTCGGCAGCCGTCGTCCACAGGCTGTGGACAGCCGTTGCACTCACTTGGCCGCCTCCGCGTTCTGAATGGGCACCGTGGGCTGGGGGTCCTGCTGCCGGACGTCGGACAGGGTGTGGTTGACGGCCGGGTCGACGATCTCCGTCAGCGGCTTCGGGAACACGCCGAGGAAGATCAGCAGGGCGATGAGCGGGACGACGACCGCGAGTTCACGCGCTCGCAGGTCGGGCATCGTCCGCACCTCCTCCTTCACCGGCCCCGTCATCGTCCGCTGGTAGAGGACGAGGGTGTAGAGCGCGGCGAGGACGATGCCGGTGGTGGCGATGACGCCGGCCACCGGGTAGCGGGCGTACGTGCCGACGAGAACCAGGAACTCGCTGACGAAGGGCGCGAGGCCCGGCAGCGAGAGGGTGGCCAGGCTGCCGATCAGGAAGGTGCCGGCGAGGACCGGGGCGACCTTCTGCACGCCGCCGTAGTCGGCGATGAGCCGGGAACCGCGCCGGGTGATCAGGAAGCCGGCGACCAGCATCAGCGCGGCCGTCGAGATCCCGTGGTTGACCATGTAGAGCGTGGCGCCGCTCTGGCCCTGGGTGGTCATCGCGAAGATGCCCATGATGATGAAGCCGAAGTGCGAGATCGAGGCGTACGCGACCAGCCGCTTGATGTCCCGCTGCCCGACCGCGAGCAGCGCGCCGTAGACGATGCTGATCAGGGCGAGCGCCACGATGACCGGGGTCGCCCACTTCGAGGCCTCCGGGAAGAGCTGGAGGCAGAAGCGGAGCATCGCGAACGTGCCGACCTTGTCGACGACCGCGGTGATGAGCACGGCCACCGGGGCGGTCGCCTCCCCCATCGCGTTCGGCAGCCAGGTGTGCAACGGCCACAGCGGCGCCTTCACCGCGAAGGCGAAGAAGAAGCCGAGGAACAGCAGCCGTTCGGTGTTGGTGGCCATCTCCAGCTGGCCGCTCGCCCGCGCCTCGGCGATCTCCGTGAGGGAGAAGTTGCCGGCGACGACGTACAGCCCGATGACGGCGGCCAGCATGATGAGCCCGCCGACCAGGTTGTAGAGCAGGAACTTGACCGCCGCGTAGGAGCGCTGGGCCGCGGCGTTCTCGTCGGAGCCCGCGTGCGCCCGGTCGCCGAAGCCGCCGATGAGGAAGTACATCGGGATCAGCATGGCTTCGAACAGGATGTAGAAGAGGAAGACGTCGGTGGCCGCGAAGGAGAGGATCACCATCGCCTCGACCATGAGGATCAGGGCGAAGAAGCCCTGGGTCGGGCGCCAGCGGCTGCTCTTGGTCTCCAGGGGGTCGGCGTCGTGCCAGCCCGCCAGGACGACGAAGGGGATGAGCAGCGCGGTGAGCGCGATCAGCGCCACCCCGATGCCGTCCACGCCCAGTTCGTAGCGGACGCCGAAGTCCTTGATCCAGGAGTGGGACTCGACGAGCTGGTAGCGGGCGCCACCGGGCTCGAAGCGGACGAACACGATCGCGGCGAGCACGAGCGTGACCAGGGAGACCAGCAGGGCCAGCCACTTGGCCGCGGTGCGGCGGGCGGCGGGGACGGCGGCGGTGAGGATCGCACCGGCCGCCGGCACCGCTGCCGTCACCGTCAGGAGGGGAAAGGACATCGGTTACACCGCCCTCATCAGCAGGGTCGCGGCGATCAGCACCGCCGTACCTCCGAACATGGAGACCGCGTACGTGCGGGCGTAGCCGTTCTGGAGCTTGCGCAGCCGGCCGGACAGGCCGCCGACCGAGGCGGCGGTGCCGTTGACCACGCCGTCGACCAGGCTGTGGTCGACGTAGACGAGGGAGCGGGTGAGGTGGGTGCCGCCCCGGACGAAGACGACGTGGTTGAAGTCGTCCTGGAGGAGGTCGCGGCGGGCCGCCCGGGTGAGCAGCGACCCGCGCGGCGCGACGACCGGGACCGGCCTGCGGCCGTACTGGACGTAGGCGACGGCGACGCCGATCACCATGACCGCGACCGTGGCGGAGGTGATGGCCCCGGCGCTGATCGGGGGGTGCCCGTGCTCGAAGCTCGTCACCGGCTCCAGCCAGGTCACGAAGCGGTCGCCGATGCTGAAGAAGGCGCCGGCGCACACCGAGCCGACGGCCAGCAGGACCATCGGGACGGTCATCGACTTCGGCGACTCGTGCGGATGCGGCAGGTCGCCCTTCTCGTCCGCCTGCCAGCGCTTCTCGCCGAAGAAGGTCATCAGCATCACGCGGGTCATGTAGTACGCGGTGATGGCGGCGCCCAGCAGGGTGACCGCGCCGAGGATCCAGCCCTCGGTGCCGCCCTTGGCGAAGGCGGCCTCGATGATCTTGTCCTTGGAGAAGAAGCCGGACAGTCCCGGGAAGCCGATGATGGCGAGGTACCCGAGGCCGAAGGTGACGAAGGTGACCGGCATGTACTTCCGCAGGCCGCCGTAACGGCGCATGTCCACCTCGTCGTTCATGCCGTGCATGACCGAACCGGCGCCGAGGAAGAGCCCGGCCTTGAAGAAGCCGTGGGTCACCAGGTGCATGATCGCGAAGACGTAGCCGATGGGGCCGAGACCCGCCGCCAGGATCATGTAGCCGATCTGCGACATCGTGGAGCCGGCCAGCGCCTTCTTGATGTCGTCCTTGGCACAACCGACGATCGCACCGAAGAGGAGCGTGACCGCGCCGACCACGGTGACCACGAGCTGGGCGTCCGGGGCGGCGTTGAAGATGTCGGCCGAGCGGACGATCAGGTAGACGCCGGCGGTGACCATGGTGGCGGCGTGGATCAGGGCCGAGACCGGGGTCGGGCCCTCCATCGCGTCACCGAGCCAGGACTGCAGCGGCACCTGGGCCGACTTGCCGCAGGCCGCGAGGAGCAGCATCAGGGCGATCGCCGTCAGCGTGCCCTCGCTCGCCCCGTCCACCGACCCGAGGACCGGCCCGAAGGCGAAGGTCCCGAAGGTGGTGAACATGATCATGATGGCGATCGACAGGCCCATGTCGCCGACCCGGTTGACCAGGAAGGCCTTCTTGGCGGCGGTCGCCGCGCTGGGCTTGTGCTGCCAGAAGCCGATCAGGAGGTACGAGGCGAGGCCGACGCCCTCCCAGCCGAAGTACAGGAGCAGGTAGTTGTCCGCGAGGACGAGCAGCAGCATCGCCGCGACGAACAGGTTGAGGTAGCCGAAGAAACGGCGGCGGCGCTCATCGTGCTCCATGTACCCGATCGAGTACACGTGGATGAGCGTGCCGACACCGGTGATCAGCAGGACGAAGGTCATCGACAGCTGGTCGAGCTGGAAGGCCATGTCCGCCTGGAAGCCCTCGACCGGGATCCAGGTGTACAGCGTCTGGTGCAGGGCCCGGGCGTCGGCGCTCCGGCCGAGCATGTCGGCGAAGAGGACGACGCCGATGACGAAGGAGACGGCCGCGAGCACGGTGCCGAGCCAGTGCCCGGTCTTGTCCAGGCGGCGGCCGCCGCACAGCAGGACGGCCGCTCCCAGCAGGGGCGCCGCGATGAGCAGCGCAATCAGGTTCTCCACGGTTCAGCCCCTCACAGCTTCATCAGGCTGGCGTCGTCGACCGAGGCCGAATGGCGCGCCCGGAAGACCGACACGATGATCGCGAGCCCGACCACGACCTCCGCGGCGGCGACGACCATCGTGAAGAACGCGATGATCTGGCCGTCGAGGTTGCCGTGCATCCGGGAGAAGGCGACGAACGCCAGGTTGCAGGCGTTGAGCATCAGCTCCACGCACATGAACACCACGATCGCGTTGCGCCGGATCAGCACCCCGGCCGCGCCGATGGTGAACAGCAGGGCCGCGAGATACAGGTAGTTGACGGGGTTCACCGGGTGGCCTCCTCTTCGTCCCGGTCCCGGCCGAGCCGCTCCTCGGAGCGCTGCTCCAGCGCCTTGAGGTCGGCCAGTGCCTCGGTGGACACGTCCCGGATCTGACCGCGCTTGCGCAGGGTCTGCATGACCGTCAGCTCGGCGGGCGTGCCGTCGGGCAGCAGACCGGGGACGTCCACGGCGTTGTGCCGGGCGTAGACACCGGGGGCGGGCAGCGGCGGCACGTGCTTGCCCTCGCGCACGCGCTGCTCGGACAGCTCGCGCTGGGTCCGGGCCTTCTCGGTGCGCTCGCGGTGCGTGAGCACCATCGCGCCGACCGCCGCCGTGATCAGCAGCGCGCCGGTGATCTCGAAGGCGAAGACGTACTTGGTGAAGATGAGGGCGGCGAGGCCCTCGACGTTGCCGCCGTACGCGCTGTTGGCCGCGCCGAGTCCGTTGAACTCCGTGAGCGACGCCTGGCCGATGCCCGCGATGAGCAGCACGCCGAAGCCGAGCCCGCAGGCCGCGGCCCACCAGCGCTGCCCCTTGATGGTCTCCTTCAGCGAGTCCGCGGCCGTGACGCCGACCAGCATGACGATGAAGAGGAAGAGCATCATGATCGCGCCGGTGTAGACGACGATCTGGACGATGCCGAGGAAGTACGCGCCGTTGGCGAGGTAGAAGACGGCGAGGATGATCATGGTGCCCGCCAGGCACAGCGCACTGTGCATGGCCTTCTTCATGAGGATCGTGCACAGGGCGCCGATGACGGCGACGGTGCCGAGGACCCAGAACTGGAAGGCCTCACCACCCGAGGTGGTGTACGCCGCGAGGTCGGCGGTCATGCGTCCACCTCCTCCGGCTCGCCCTTCTCCCCCTTGGAGGCGGCGACCTGCCGGACCGTGCCCGGCGCGGCCTTGGTGACCAGCCCCCGGTAGTAGTCCTGCTCGTCCGTCCCGGGGTGGATGGCGTGCGGGGAGTCGACCATGCCCTCCTCCAGGCCCGCGAGGAGCTGCTCCTTGGTGTAGATCAGGTTCTCGCGGGAGGAGTCGGCCAGTTCGAACTCGTTGGTCATCGTGAGCGCCCGCGTGGGGCACGCCTCGATGCACAGTCCGCACAGGATGCAGCGGGCGTAGTTGATCTGGTAGACCGCGCCGTACCGCTCACCCGGGGAGTAGCGCTCCTCGTCGGTGTTGTCCGCGCCCTCCACGTAGATGGCGTCCGCGGGGCAGGCCCAGGCGCACAGTTCGCAGCCCACGCACTTCTCAAGTCCGTCCGGATGACGGTTGAGCTGGTGCCGGCCGTGGAAGCGCGGCGCCGTCGTCTTCTGCTGCTCCGGGTACTGCTCGGTCAGCCGCTTCTTGAACATGGCCTTGAAGGTCACGCCGAAGCCGGCCACCGGGTTCTGGAAATCAGACACCGTCCGTCTCCTTTCCATCGCTCGCAGTAGCAGAATCGGGGCCGCCGCTGACGACCAGGTCGCGGTCGCGGCGGGACCGGCGCCGCGGGACCGGCGGCAGGGCTTGTCCCGGCTTGGGCGGTACGGGGAATCCGCCGGCCATCGGGTCGAAGGGGCGGGTGTCCTCGGGTGCGGCACCGGCGGCCTCGCTCTTGGCCTTCCTGTCGCGGAACATGTCCGCGATGAAGGAGAGCAGCAGCACGGCGATGACCGCTCCGGCGACGTACAGCACGATCGTCTGGAACCCGTAGTTCTCGTTCCGCAGCGCGCGGACGGTGGCGACCAGCATCAGCCAGAGCACCGAGACCGGGATGAGGACCTTCCAGCCGAGCTTCATCAGCTGGTCGTAGCGGACGCGGGGCAGTGTGCCGCGCAGCCAGATGAAGAAGAAGAGCAGCAGCTGGACCTTGACGACGAACCAGAGGAGCGGCCACCAGCCGTGGTTCGCGCCCTCCCAGAAGGTCGAGATCGGGTACGGAGCCCGCCAGCCGCCCAGGAAGAGGGTCACCGAGACGGCCGAGACCGTCACCATGTTCACGTACTCGGCGAGCATGAACATCGCGAACTTGATCGAGGAGTACTCGGTGTTGAAGCCGCCGACCAGGTCGCCCTCGGACTCCGGCATGTCGAACGGGGCACGGTTGGTCTCGCCGACCATCGTGACCACGTAGATGATGAAGGACACCGGCAGCAGGACGATGAACCAGCGGTCGGCCTGCGCCTCCACGATCGCCGAGGTCGACATCGACCCCGAGTAGAGGAAGACGGAGGCGAACGCGGCGCCCATCGCGATCTCGTAGGAGATCATCTGCGCGCAGGAGCGCAGACCGCCCAGCAGCGGATAGGTCGAGCCGGAGGACCAGCCGGCGAGCACGATGCCGTAGATGCCGACGGAGGCGATGGCCAGCACGTAGAGCATGGCGATCGGCAGGTCGGTGAGCTGCATCGAGGTGCGGTGGCCGAAGATCGAGACCTCGTTGCCGGCCGGGCCGAAGGGGATCACGGCGATCGCCATGAACGCCGGGGCCGCGGCGATGATCGGCGCGAGGATGTAGACGACCTTGTCGGCCCGCTTGACGATCACGTCCTCCTTCAGCATCAGCTTGATGCCGTCCGCGAGGGACTGGAGGAGGCCCCAGGGGCCGTGCCGGTTCGGGCCGATGCGCAGCTGCATCCAGGCGACGACCTTGCGCTCCCACACGATGGAGAAGAGCACGGTGATCATCAGGAAGGCGAAGCAGAAGACCGCTTTGATCGCGACGAGCCACCAGGGGTCCGTGCCGAACATGGACAGGTCCTCGGCGGCGAGCACGCTGCGCTGTGCCTCCGCGAGTGGAGCGAGGGCGGTCATGCGCGCACCTCCGGAGCGGCTACGGCCCGGGCTGTGCCCGGCCTGACGAGGGGGAAGCGGGGGCGCCGCCCCGCGGGCCCGCGGCCCGCGGCCGGGCGGGCGAGGGGCGCGGTCATGACCGGACCTCCGCCGCGTCGGCGGCACCCGCGGGACCGATGCGTACCAGGTCGCCCGGGTGGGCGCCGGTGTCGGAGAGGACGCCGCCGCCGGTGGAGTTCAGCGGCAGCCACACCACCCGGTCCGGCATCTCGGTGACCTGGAGCGGGAGGTGGACCGAGCCCGCCGGGCCGGTCACCGCGAGGAGGTCGCCGTCCTTGACGCCGGTCTCGGCGGCGGTGGCGGCCGACAGCCGGGCCGGTGCCGCGTGCCGGGTGCCGGCCAGGGCGGTGTCGCCCTCCTGCAGGCGGCCCAGGTCGAGCAGCAGCCGGTGGCCGCCGAGGACGGCCTCGCCGTCGCCCGGCCGGGCCGCGGGCTGCGCGGGCTCGGCGGGCTCCGAGGCCCGCTCCCCCGCCCAGCCGCCCAGCCGGTCCAGCTCCCTCCGGACGGACCGCAGGTCGGGCAGCGCCAGGTGCGCGTCGAGGGCGTCCGCGAGCATGTGGAGCACCCGGGCGTCCGACGGTGCGAGACGCCGGGTCATCTGCTCGGGCTTGAGCGCGGCCTCGAAGAGCCGTGCCCTGCCCTCCCAGTTGAGGAACGTGCCGGGCTTCTCGGCGACCGCCGCGACCGGCAGGACCACGTCCGCCCGGTCGGTGACCTCGCTCGGCCGCAGCTCCAGCGACACCACGAAGGCCGCGTCGAGCGCCTCGCGGGCCCGTGCCGGGTCCGGCAGGTCGCGGACCTCGACGCCTCCGACGAGCAGCGCGCCCAGTTCGCCGACGGCGGCGGCCTCGACGATCTGGCCCGTGTCACGGCCGTAGCCGTGCGGGAGTTCGCGTACGCCCCAGGCCGCGGCGACCTCCTCCCGCGCCCGCGGGTCGGTGGCCGGACGGCCGCCGGGCAGCAGCGTCGGGATGGCGCCGGCTTCGAGCGCGCCGCGCTCGCCGGCCCGGCGGGGGATCCACACCAGCTTCGCCCCGGTGGCCGTCGCGCCGCGGACGGCCGCGGTCAGCGCGCCCGGCACGGCGGCGAGCCGCTCGCCGACCACGATGACGGCGCCGTCGAGGCGCAGGGCCTCGGCCGCGTCCGCGCCGGCCTCGTCGAGACCGACCCGGGAGGTGAGCGCGTCGAGCCACTCCGTCTCGGTGCCGGGTGCGGCGGACAGCAGCGTGCCGCCCGCCTTCGTCAGACCGCGGGTGGCGTGCGAGGCGATCGCGTAGGTCCGCTGGCCGTGCTTGCGCCAGGCCTTGCGCAGCCGCAGGAAGACGCCCGGGGCCTCCTCCTCGGCTTCGAGACCGACCAGGAGGACCGCCGGGGCGGCCTCCAGGGAGGTGTAGGTGACGCCCGCGCCGTCCAGGTCCCGTCCGCGTCCGGCGACCTGGGAGGCCAGGAAGTCGGCCTCCTCGCCGGAGTGGACCCGGGCCCGGAAGTCGACGTCGTTGGTGTCGAGGGCGACCCGCGCGAACTTGGCGTACGCGTAGGAGTCCTCGACGGTCAGCCGGCCGCCGGCCAGGACACCGGTGCGGCCGCGGACCAGGCCGCGGGCCGCCGCCTCCAGGGCCTCGGGCCAGGAGGCGGGTTCGAGGACGCCCTCGGCGTTGCGGACGAGGGGGGTCGTCAGCCGGTCGCGCTGCTGCGCGTACCGGAAGCCGAACCGCCCCTTGTCGCACACCCACTCCTCGTTGACCTCCGGGTCCTCGGCCGCCAGACGTCGCATGACCTTGCCGCGCCGGTGGTCGGTCCGGGTGGCGCAGCCGCCGGCGCAGTGCTCGCAGACCCCGGGGGTCGACACCAGGTCGAAGGGCCGGGAGCGGAAGCGGTACGCCGCCGAGGTCAGCGCGCCGACCGGGCAGATCTGGATGGTGTTGCCGGAGAAGTACGACTCGAAGGGGTCGCCCTCGCCGGTGCCGACCTGCTGGAGCGCGCCGCGCTCGATCAGCTCGATCATCGGGTCGCCGGCGACCTGGTTGGAGAAGCGGGTGCACCGCGCGCACAGCACGCAGCGCTCACGGTCGAGCAGCACCTGGGTGGAGATCGGGACCGGCTTCTCGTAGGTCCGCTTCCGCCCCTCGAAGCGGGACTCGGCCTGGCCGTGCGACATCGCCTGGTTCTGCAGGGGGCACTCGCCGCCCTTGTCGCAGACCGGGCAGTCCAGCGGGTGGTTGATGAGCAGCAGCTCCATCACACCGTGCTGGGCCTTCTCGGCGACCGGGCTGGTCAGCTGCGAGCGGACCACCATGCCGTCGGTGCAGGTGATGGTGCAGGAGGCCATCGGCTTGCGCTGGCCCTCCACCTCGACGATGCACTGGCGGCAGGCGCCGGCCGGGTCGAGGAGGGGGTGGTCGCAGAAGCGCGGGATCTCGATGCCGAGCTGCTCCGCGGCGCGGATGACCAGCGTCCCCTTGGGGACGGAGATCTCGACGCCGTCGATGGTCAGCGACACGAGGTCCTCGGGCGGTACGGCCGCGCTGCCGCCGCCGCTGGGGGTGGACGCGATGACGGTCATGCGGTCACCTCCTTGTGGTTGTCCGCCCAGGCGGTCGACTTGGCCGGGTCGAAGGGGCAGCCGCGGCCGGTGATGTGCTGCTCGTACTCCTCGCGGAAGTACTTCAGCGAGGAGAAGATCGGGGAGGCGGCGCCGTCGCCGAGCGCGCAGAACGACTTGCCGTTGATGTTGTCGGCGATGTCGTTCAGCTTGTCGAGGTCGGACATCCGTCCCTTGCCCGCCTCGATGTCGCGCAGCAACTGGACCAGCCAGTAGGTGCCTTCACGACAGGGCGTGCACTTGCCGCAGGACTCGTGGGCGTAGAACTCCGTCCAGCGGGTGACGGCCCGCACCACACAGGTGGTCTCGTCGAAGCACTGCAGCGCCTTGGTGCCCAGCATCGAGCCGGCCGCGGCGACGCCCTCGTAGTCCAGCGGGACGTCCAGGTGCTCGTCGGTGAACATCGGTGTGGAGGATCCGCCGGGGGTCCAGAACTTGAGCCGGTGGCCGGGCCGCATCCCGCCGCTCATGTCGAGCAGCTGGCGCAGGGTGATCCCGAGCGGGGCCTCGAACTGGCCGGGCGAGGCAACGTGGCCGCTGAGCGAGTAGAGCGTGAAGCCGGGGGACTTCTCGCTGCCCATCGACTTGAACCAGTCCTTGCCGCGGTTCATGATCGCGGGAACCGACGCGATGGACTCGACGTTGTTCACCACGGTGGGGCAGGCGTACAGACCGGCGACCGCGGGGAACGGGGGACGCAGCCGGGGCTGGCCGCGGCGCCCTTCGAGCGAGTCGAGCAGGGCGGTCTCCTCGCCGCAGATGTACGCGCCCGCGCCCGCGTGCACGGTGAGCTCGACGTCGAGTCCGCTGCCGAGGATGTTCTCGCCCAGATAGCCGGCCTCGTACGCCTCGCGCACGGCCTCGTGCAGCCGGCGCAGTACGGGGACGACCTCGCCGCGCAGGTAGATGAAGGCGTGCTGGGAGCGGATCGCGTAACAGGCGATCACGATGCCCTCGATGAGGGAGTGCGGGTTGGCGAAGAGGAGCGGGATGTCCTTGCAGGTCCCGGGCTCCGACTCGTCCGCGTTGACGACGAGGTAGTGCGGCTTGCCGTCGCCCTGCGGGATGAACTGCCACTTCATCCCGGTGGGGAAGCCGGCGCCGCCGCGTCCGCGGAGTCCGGAGTCCTTGACGTACGCGATGAGGTCGTCGGGCGACATCGCGAGCGCCTTCTTCAGGCCCTGGTAGCCCTCGTGCCTCTTGTACGTCTCCAGGGTCCAGGAGTCCGGCTGGTCCCAGAACGCCGACAGGACGGGCGCGAGAAGCTTCTCGGGGCTGCTGCTGTTGATCTCGGCTGCCAAGGTCATCACTCCCCCTCCCCACTGGCTGACTCGCCGCGCGGGTGGACGATCTTGTGGTGCGGGGTCTCGCCCTTGGCCAGGCGCAGCCCGACGAGCGAGGCCGGGCCGGCCCCGCCGGTGGCCTCGACGGCCCCCTCGCGCTCGTCGGGGAAACCGGCCAGGATGCGGGCGGTCTCCTTGTACGTGCACAGGGGCGCGCCGCGGGTGGGTGATACGGGACGTCCGGCCCGCAGGTCGTCGACGAGCCGCTTGGCGGTCTCGGGCGTCTGGTTGTCGAAGAACTCCCAGTTGACCATCACCACCGGCGCGAAGTCGCAGGCCGCGTTGCACTCGATGTGCTCCAGCGTGACCTTGCCGTCGGCGGTGGTCTCGTCGTTGCCGACGCCGAGGTGCTCCTTGAGCTCCTCGAAGATGGCGTCGCCGCCCATGACCGCGCAGAGCGTGTTGGTGCAGACGCCGACCTGGTAGTCGCCCGACGGCTTGCGGCGGTACATGGTGTAGAAGGTCGCCACCGCGGTGACCTCGGCCGTGGTCAGGCCGAGGACGTCCGCGCAGAACTGCATGCCCGTGCGGGTGACGTGACCTTCCTCCGACTGCACCAGGTGCAGCAGCGGCAGGAGCGCGGAGCGGGACCCCGGGTAGCGGGCGACGATCTCCTTGGCGTCCGCCTCCAGCCGGGCCCGGACGTCGGCCGGGTAGGCGGGGGCGGGAAGCTGGGGCATGCCCAGGTTCGTCGACGAAGCGTTGTCGGTCATCGGTCGACGCCTCCCATCACGGGGTCGATGGAGGCGACGGCGACGATGACGTCGGCGACCTGGCCGCCCTCGCACATCGCCGCCATGGCCTGCAGGTTGGTGAAGGACGGGTCGCGGAAGTGGACCCGGTAGGGGCGGGTGCCGCCGTCGCTGACGACGTGCACGCCGAGCTCGCCCTTGGGCGACTCGACGGCCGCGTAGGCCTGTCCGGCCGGCACGCGGAAGCCCTCGGTCACCAGCTTGAAGTGGTGGATCAGGGCCTCCATGGAGGTGCCCATGATCTTCTTGATGTGGTCGAGGGAGTTGCCGAGTCCGTCCGTGCCGAGCGCGAGCTGCGCCGGCCAGGCGATCTTCTTGTCGCCGACCATGACGTCGCCGGGCTCCAGGCGGTCCAGGCACTGCTCGACGATCCGCAGCGACTGCCGCATCTCCTCCAGCCGCACGAGGAAGCGGCCGTAGGAGTCGCAGGTGTCGGCGGTGGGGACCTCGAACTCGTAGTTCTCGTAGCCGCAGTACGGGTCCGTCTTGCGCAGGTCGTGCGGGAGGCCCGCGGAGCGCAGGATCGGGCCGGTGGCGCCGAGCGCCATGCAGCCGGTGAGGTCGAGGTAGCCCACGTCCTGCATGCGGGCCTTGAAGATCGGGTTGCCGGTGGCGAGCTTGTCGTACTCCGGCAGGTTCTTCTTCATGGTCTTCACGAACTCGCGCACGGCGTCGACGGCGCCGGGCGGGAGGTCCTGGGCGAGGCCGCCGGGGCGGATGTACGCGTGGTTCATGCGCAGGCCGGTGATCAGCTCGTACAGGTCCAGGATCATCTCGCGGTCCCGGAAGCCGTAGATCATGATCGTGGTGGCGCCCAGCTCCATGCCGCCGGTGGCGATGCACACCAGGTGGGAGGAGAGCCGGTTGAGTTCCATGAGCAGGACGCGGATGACGCTGGCGCGGTCCGGGATCTGCTCGGTGATGCCGAGCAGCTTCTCCACGCCCAGGCAGTACGCCGTCTCGTTGTAGAACGAGGTGAGGTAGTCCATGCGCGTGACGAAGGTGGTGCCCTGCGTCCACGTCCGGTACTCGAGGTTCTTCTCGATGCCGGTGTGGAGGTAGCCGATGCCGCATCGGGCCTCGGTGACGGTCTCGCCGTCGATCTCCAGGATCAGCCGGAGCACGCCGTGCGTGGACGGGTGCTGGGGACCCATGTTGACGACGATCCGCTCGTCGTCCGCCTTGGCCGCGGACTGGACGACCTCGTCCCAGTCCCCACCCGTGACCGTGTAGACGGTGCCCTCGGTGGTCTCGCGCGCGCTTGCCGATGGGGTAGTCACGAGTACGACCTCCGCTGGTCGGGAGCCGGGATCTGGGCGCCCTTGTACTCGACGGCGATGCCGCCGAGGGGGTAGTCCTTGCGCTGCGGGAAGCCCTGCCAGTCGTCCGGCATCATGATCCGGGTGAGGGCGGGATGGCCGTCGAAGACGATGCCGAAGAAGTCGTACGCCTCGCGCTCGTGCCAGTCGTTCGTCGGATAGACCGCGGTGAGCGACGGGATGCGCCGGTCGGTGTCCGGGGCGGACACCTCCAGACGGATCAGCCGGCCGTGGGTCAGCGACCGCAGGTGGTAGACGGCGTGCAGCTCGCGGCCCTTGTCCCCGGGGTAGTGGACACCGGAGACGCCCGTACACAGCTCGAAGCGCAGCGCCGGGTCGTCGCGCAGGGTCCTCGCCACCCGGACGAGGTGCTCGCGCGCGATGTGGAACGTGAGCTCGTCGCGGTCGACGACCGTCTTCTCGATCGCGCTCTCCGGGAGCAGTCCCTGCTCGTCCAGGGCGCCCTCGAGCTCGTCGGCCACCTCGTCGAACCAGCCGCCGTACGGGCGGGCGGCCTCGCCGGGCAGGCGCACCGAGCGGACGAGGCCGCCGTAGCCGGAGGTGTCGCCGCCGTCGTTCGCGCCGAACATCCCGCGCTGGACGCGGACCTCCTCACCGTGCTCCCCACGCTGCCCCGGCAGGTTCTGCGAGGAGAGGTCCTTCTCGGGATTGGGTGTCTCGTCACTCACCGGAGCAGGCCCTTCATCTCGATCGTCGGCAGCGCCTTCAGTGCCGCCTCCTCCGCCTCGCGGGCCGCTTCCTCCGCGTTCACGCCGAGCTTGGAGCCCTGGATCTTCTGGTGGAGCTTGAGAATCGCGTCCAGCAGCATCTCGGGGCGCGGGGGGCAGCCCGGCAGGTAGATGTCGACCGGGACGATGTGGTCGACTCCCTGCACGATCGCGTAGTTGTTGAACATCCCGCCCGACGAGGCGCAGACGCCCATGGAGATGACCCACTTGGGGTTCGGCATCTGGTCGTAGACCTGCCGCAGGACGGGCGCCATCTTCTGGCTGACCCGGCCGGCCACGATCATCAGGTCGGCCTGGCGCGGCGAGCCGCGGAAGACCTCCATGCCGAAGCGCGCCAGGTCGTACCGCCCGGCGCCGGTCGTCATCATCTCGATGGCGCAGCAGGCGAGGCCGAAGGTCGCGGGGAAGACGGACGCCTTGCGCACCCAGCCCGCGGCCTGTTCGACCGTCGTCAGCACGAAACCGCTCGGCAGTTTCTCTTCGAGTCCCATAGGTGCCCCTCAGCCCCTCAGTCCCATTCCAGGCCGCCGCGCCGCCACACGTAGGCGTAGGCGACGAAGACGGTGAGCACGAAGAGCAGCATCTCCACGAGCCCGAAAAGCCCCAGGGCGTCGAAGGTGACCGCCCAGGGGTAGAGGAAGACGATCTCGATGTCGAAGACGATGAAGAGCATCGCCGTCAGGTAGTACTTGATGGGGAAGCGACCGCCCGTGACCGGCTTGGGCGTCGGCTCGATACCGCACTCGTACGCCTCAAGCTTCGCCCTGTTATACCGTTTTGGGCCGATTAGCGTGGCCATGACCACGGAGAAGATCGCAAACCCCGCACCCAGGGCGCCGAGCACGAGGATGGGCGCGTACGCATTCACGCTCCTCGCTCCTTCCAGTCGTCCTTGACCGTTGGACCGCACCGTCGGGGTCTTCCTCGTTCAGCAGCCCACAGCCACGCGAAGATCGCGTACATGTGAGGCAGTTCACAAGCCCGACTGTCCCGCATCCTATGCCCGCCCCTCTGTGATCTGCGACACGGGGTGCACCAAGGACTTTGTGATCTCCACCACCTGACGAACGATCATCAAGTCGGATGAGCGGTGATCTTGGCACGCGAAGCGCCCAGGTGATCACCAGTTGTGACATCCGGACCCGAAACCGCTGGTCGAAGGGGGTGTGCACTATCAAGAGTTGGGCTGTACAAGCAAATTGGCGACACTGGTCGACCGAGTGATAAAGGATCCCGCCGTCGCCCGGTCGGGGGCCTCCGCGTACCGAAGTGGACGCGTGCAGCCGTTCACGAGGGCCGTCGGCGCCCGGAGGGCGCCTCCATGTGACCTGCGCCACACCCGCACCCATCCCGGGAAAGCGGGGCTTGGCCATCGGTGTGAAGAGGTGGTAAGTGGCGGTCAATTCGGACGTTTCGCGGAAAACCCATGATCAAGGGCTTGATCGCCGATGCCCGATTTGCCCGTTAAGGCGTCAATAAGGGCCTCAGAGAAGCGGATTGAGAGGTTCCGGTCGTAACTGTGGCGCAACACACGTTTCTTGATGGGAACCGCGATCGCCTGATAGCGGTTGTCCCTATGTCCCAGACCGCTCATATACCCAGCCACCGGAAGCCCCGCCGCAGCGCTTCGAAGCTCGCGTTCCGGGCCGGAGTTGCCGGTGGCGTACTCAGCACCATCGCGGTGGCCGGTGCCGCCGGGCCGGCCAACGCCGAGCCGCTGACCGAGACCATCGAGATGCCCACGCTGGGCTCGCTCGACACCGACCTGGCGAGCGTCGTCTCCGCGTCGGCGGAGGCGTCCCAGCAGGAGGCCCTCGACCAGAGCCTGCGCGCTCAGGAGGACGCCGCCCTCCAGAAGGCCGCCAAGGCGGCCAAGAAGGCCAAGGCGGAGGCCGACCGCAAGGCCGAGGCCGAGAAGGCGGAGAAGGCCCGCGCAGAGGCCCGTGACCGCGCCTCGCGCACCGCGAGCCGCACCTCGCTGTCCGCGTACTCCGCGAGCGACTCCTCCGACAGCACCTCGCAGGTCGCCACCGGCTCCGCCGCGGCGATCGTCGCCTTCGCCAAGGCGCAGCTCGGCGACGCCTACGTGTCCGGCGGCACCGGCCCGAACTCCTGGGACTGCTCGGGCCTCGTGCAGGCCGCGTACCGCCAGGCCAACATCGACCTGCCCCGCGTCTCCAGCTCGCAGTCCAGCATGGGCACGTCCGTCTCGCTGAGCAGCCTCCAGCCGGGCGACATCCTCTACTGGGGCAGCCGCAGCGGCTCGTACCACGTGGCCATCTACGTGGGCGGCGGCAAGTACGTCGGCGCGCAGAACCCGTCCACCGGCGTGGTCGAGCGCTCCCTGGACTGGGACATGCCGTCCGGAGCCGTGCGTATCCTCTGATTTCGGACGCTTCGGGATTCTCCGTCGCTTTCCTTGCCAAGACAGTGAAAAGCCGTCACTCCTCGGGGGAGTGACGGCTTTTCGCGGTTCGGGCCGCCCCGGCCGGGGCGAAGGCCCTCGGGGCGGGTGAGGGTCCGGGAGCCGCGTGAGGCTCTCCGGACCCCTCCCCGCACCCTGCGAAGGGCGGGAGGTCCGGCTCAGGCCTTCGGGGCCACCTTCGAGAGCCCGTTGATGATGCGGTCCATCGCGTCGCCGCCCGTCGGGTCCGTGAGGTTCGCCAGCATCTTCAGCGTGAACTTCATCAGGACCGGGTGGGTCAGGCCCCGCTGCGTCGCGATCTTCATGATCTTCGGATTGCCGATGATCTTCACGAAGGCGCGGCCCAGCGTGTAGTAGCCGCCGTAGGTGTCCTTCAGGATCTTCGGGTAGTTGTGCAGCGCCAGCTCGCGCTGGGCCGGGGTCGCCCGGGCGTGTGCCTGGACGATGACGTCGGCCGCGATCTGGCCCGACTCCATCGCGTAGGCGATGCCCTCTCCGTTGAAGGGGTTGACCAGGCCGCCCGCGTCACCGACGAGCAGCAGGCCCTTGGTGTAGTGCGGCTGGCGGTTGAAGGCCATCGGGAGCGCGGCGCCGCGGATCGGCGTCGTCATGTTGTCCGGGGTGTAGCCCCAGTCCTCCGGCATGGAGGCGCACCAGGCCTTCAGGACCTCGCGCCAGTCCAGCTCCTTGAAGGCCGAGGAGGAGTTGAGGATGCCGAGGCCGACGTTGGACGTGCCGTCGCCCATGCCGAAGATCCAGCCGTAGCCGGGCAGGAGCCGGTCCTGCGGGCCGCGCCGGTCCCAGAGCTCCAGCCAGGACTCCAGGTAGTCGTCGTCGTGGCGGGGCGAGGTGAAGTAGGTGCGGACCGCGACACCCATCGGCCGGTCCTCGCGCCGGTGCAGGCCCATGGCGAGCGAGAGCCGGGTGGAGTTGCCGTCGGCGGCCACGACGAGCGGCGCGTGGAAGGTGACTTCGCGCTTGTCCTCGCCGAGCTTGGCGTGGACGCCGGTGATCCGGCCGGTGCGCTCGTCGACGATGGGCGCGCCGACGTTGCAGCGCTCGTACAGCCGGGCGCCGGCCTTCTGCGCCTGCCGGGCGAGCTGCTCGTCGAAGTCGTCGCGCTTGCGGACGAGTCCGTAGTCCGGGTACGAGGCGAGGTCGGGCCAGTCGAGCTGGAGGCGCACGCCGCCGCCGATGATCCGCAGGCCCTTGTTGCGCAGCCAGCCGGCCTCTTCGGAGATGTCGATGCCCATGGCGACCAGCTGCTTGGTGGCGCGCGGGGTGAGGCCGTCGCCGCAGACCTTCTCGCGGGGGAACGCGGTCTTCTCCAGCAGCAGGACGTCGAGTCCGGCCTTGGCGAGGTAGTAAGCGGTCGTGGAGCCGGCCGGGCCTGCCCCGACGACGATCACGTCTGCGCTGTGCTCGGAGAGGGGCTCGGTCACGGCGGGGTCTCCCGAAGACTGGACGGCGTTGATACCGGCCCAGTCTATGGGGGCGTCCCGCGGCCCGAGCCGAGGGCCACCCCGCGGACGGGGCGGCCGGCGGCCGCGGGTCGCGCGGGCCGTCGCCGGGGGCGTCAGACGGTCTTGAAGCCCCGATGCATCGCCACGATGCCGCCGCTCAGGTTGCGCCAGGCGACCTTCGACCAGCCGGCCTTCTGCAGCAGGCCCGCGAGGGACGGCTGGTCCGGCCAGGACTGGATGGACTCGGCGAGGTACACGTAGGCGTCCGGGTTGGACGAGACCGCGCGGGCCACCGGCGGCAGCGCCCGCATCAGGTACTCCTCGTACACCGTGCGGAACGGCGCCCACGTCGGGTGGGAGAACTCGCAGATCACGACCCGGCCGCCCGGCTTCGTCACGCGGTACAGCTCGCGCAGCGCCGCGTCCGTGTCCTGGATGTTGCGCAGGCCGAAGGAGATCGTGACCGCGTCGAAGACGTCGTCACGGAAGGGCAGGCGGGTGCCGTCGCCGGCGGTCAGCGGCAGCCAGCCGTGGCGCTTCTTGCCCTCGCGCAGCATGCCGAGCGAGAAGTCGCAGGGCACGACGTACGCGCCGGTCGCCGCGAAGGGCAGCGACGAGGTGCCGGTACCGGCGGCCAGGTCCAGGATCCGCTGCGCCGGGCGGGCGTCGACCGCCTTGGCGACCTCCTTGCGCCAGCGCCGGTCCTGGCCGAGCGAGAGCACGTCGTTGGTCAGGTCGTAGTTCGCCGCCACGTCGTCGAACATCGAGGCGACTTCGTGCGGCTGCTTGTCCAGGGTTGCTCGCGTCACGCGGCCATTGTCGCAGCCCGGTGAATCCGTTCTCGAACCGCTTCGGCCTTTCGGGCACGGCACGGGGCGGGGAGGCGGCCGGAGGGTTCAGCGGCGCCGGAAGACCAGCCGGCCGGAGAGCACGGTCGCGACGCAGGTCCCCGCGCCGCGGGCGGCGAGTTCGGCCTCGTCCCGCACGTCGAAGACGGCGAAGCCGGCGTCGACGCCCACGGGACCCAGCGGCATCAGGACCGCGTCCGCGAGCGGGCGGCCGTCCGCCAGCGGGTCCAGCGACGGAGGACCCGGGGGTTCGTGGAAGCGCTGCTCCCTGCTCAGGCCCGCGCGTGTCACCGCGTCCACGACCGCGGGTCGCCACAGGTCGCCGGCCACCGCGACCGTCCCGTGCGCGAGCATCCGCTGGACGCCCCGGCGGGCGCTCGCGCCCCAGCGGGCGTCGGTCATGCCCAGGGCGGCGAGGGCGCTCGCGCCCGTGATCGGCTCCGTGCCGAGTTCCGCGGCCTCGCGCGGGTCCGGGTGGTAGGCCCGCTCCAGGAGCTCGGGGCCGTGGAGGTTCACCAGCCCCGGGGTCAGCACGCCGGGCCAGCGCCGCACCCGCGCGCCGGGGTGGGCGGCGGCGAGGTCCTCGTACGGGCCGATCGCGTCGACCAGCGAGCCCCGGACGACGACGGCCCCGCCCGGCACGGGCGCGTGGCGCCCGCCGGGCAGGACCAGGTCCGCCGCGTGGATCGTCAGCACGGCCGCGTCAGGTGGCGGCGATGATCTGGAGCTCCGGGTGGGCCGTGCCGCCCTCCAGCGCCGTCGACGAGATGTGCGAGGCGACCCGCTCGTCGACCGGGTCGTTCGCCGGGTCGTCGTGCACGACCAGGTGCTCGTACGTCGTCGCCCGCTGCGCGGGGACCCGGCCGGCCTTGCGGATCAGGTCGATGATCTCCAGGCGGTTCGAGCGGTGCTTGGCACCCGCCGAGGAGACCACGTTCTCCTCCAGCATGATCGAGCCGAGGTCGTCCGCGCCGTAGTGCAGCGACAGCTGGCCGACCTCCTTGCCGACGGTCAGCCAGGAGCCCTGGATGTGCGCGATGTTGTCCATGAAGAGCCGCGCGATGGCGATCATCCGCAGGTACTCGAAGATCGTCGCCTGGGTCCGGCCCTTGAGGTGGTTGTTCTCGGGCTGGTAGGTGTACGGGATGAAGGCCCGGAAGCCGCCCGTCCGGTCCTGCACGTCGCGGATCATCCGCAGGTGCTCGATGCGCTCGGCGTTCGTCTCGCCCGTGCCCATCAGCATCGTGGAGGTGGACTCCACGCCCAGGCCGTGCGCGATCTCCATGATCTCCAGCCACCGCTCGCCGCTCTCCTTGAGCGGGGCGATCGCCTTGCGCGGGCGGGCGGGCAGGAGTTCGGCGCCGGCACCGGCGAAGGAGTCGAGACCGGCCGCGTGGATCCGGGTGATCGCCTCCTCGACGGAGACCCCGCTGATCCGGGCCATGTGCTCGACCTCGGACGCGCCGAGGGAGTGGATGACGAGCTCCGGGAAGTCCTTCTTGATGGCGGAGAAGTGCTTCTCGTAGTACTCGACGCCGTAGTCCGGGTGGTGACCGCCCTGGAACATGATCTGGGTGCCGCCGAGCTCCACCGTCTCCGCGCAGCGGCGCAGGATGTCGTCGAGGTCGCGGGTCCAGCCCTTGGCGGTGTCCTTGGGCGGCGCGTAGAAGGCGCAGAACTTGCACGCCGTGACGCACACGTTCGTGTAGTTGATGTTCCGCTCGACGATGTACGTGGCGATGTGCTCGGTACCCGCGTAGCGACGGCGGCGCACGGCGTCGGCGGCCGCGCCCAGCGCGTGCAGCGGCGCCGAGCGGTAGAGGTCGAGCGCCTCCTCGGGGGTGATCCGGCCACCCTCTGCGGCGCGGTCGAGGACGGACTGAAGGTCGGCCTTCTCGGTCACCGGGTGAGTCCCTTTCGGAGGGGTTCTGGTCGGACCGAACCAGCCTACGCCAGCGGTTCTCAGGACTTTCGCAGGGTGCCCGTCGGCTTCCCGGCGGCCTCCTCCTCGGAACGGTAGGCGAGGGTGCCGTCCTCGCCGAGCGTGAGGGTGAGGGACGAGGTCCCGGTGGTGCACAGGCCGGCCGTGCCGGGCCGGTCGGGGTCGGTCCGTTCGGTGATCCGCAGCTCGGTCGCGGACGCGGAGGCCAGCTTCCCGATGCCGTGGCATCGCACGGTGGTGCCGAGGAGGGTGATCTCGTGCGTGGTGCGCACGACGTCCTCGCCGGTCCGGCCCGCGGCGACGACGGCGGTGAAGTCCCCGTGCGGCGAGCCGTTGCGTTCGGTGGTCGGGCCGGTCCAGGTCCCGACGAAGGCGGCGGGCACGCTGCCGCTCTCCGCCGAGGCGGAGGGCGCGGCCGTGGTCGGCGCGGTCGCGGCCGGCGGGCTCGACGTCCGCCCGCCGGAGTCGCCGGCGTTCGTGTCGTCACCGCCGCCGGGCATCAGGTCGAAGAGGAACCCGGCGCCCAGGGTGACGGCGGCCAGCGCCCCGGCGACGGCGAGGGCGACCGAGCAGCTGACCCGCCGTCCCGCGGCGACGGACAGGGTGAGGCTCCGGCCCGTGCCGCCCTCGGGCCGCCCGCCGGCGCCCGGGGCCCCGCCGGTTCCGGGGGCGGTCGGCCCGCCGGCCCGGGGCGGGGGGACCTCGCCCGGTCCGACCGGTTCGAAGGGCGGCCCGAAGGTCCCGACGGACGGCGAGCTGAAGGGCACCGGGCCGGACAGGCCCGCGTCCCGCGCGGCCGGTTCCAGTTCCAGGAGCCGTACGGCGGTCCTGCTGACCTCCTCCACGAGGGGGCCAGGCAGCCAGCCACCCCCGACCAGCGACGCGGCGCCGCCCGGAGCGAGGACGGCCGCGGCCCGTGCCGGGGACGGGCGGGCGGCCGGGTCCTTGGCCAGGCAGGCGCCGACCAGTGCGCGCAGCTCGCCGGTCAGCGCGCCCAGTTCGGGCTCCTCGTGGACGACCTTGTAGAGCAGGGCGGCCGAGGTGTCACCGGGGAAGGGCGGGGCGCCGGTGGCCGCGTAGACGAGGACCGCGCCGAGCGAGAACACGTCGCCGGCGCCGGTGGTGCCCGCGCCGAGGATCTGTTCGGGCGCCATGTAGCCGGGCGAGCCGACGGAGACGCCGGTCGCGGTGAGCGAGGCCGTGCCGTCGGTGGCGCGGGCGATGCCGAAGTCGATGAGCCGGGGCCCGTCGAGGGTCAGGATCAGGTTGGACGGCTTCACGTCGCGGTGCACGAGGCCGAGCGCGTGCACACCGGACAACGCCTCGGCGAGGCCCGCGCCGAGGGTCCGCACGGTGTGCTCGGGCAGCGGGCCGAGCGTCTCGACGGCCCGGGCCAGGGTCGGACCGGCGACGTAACCGCTGGCCACCCAGGGCACGGCGGCCTCGGTGTCGGCGTCCAGGACCGGCGCGGTCCACGCTCCGCCGACCCTGCGCGCGGCCTCGACCTCGCGCCGGAACCGCTCCCTGAACTGCTCGTCCAGCGCGAAGTGCGGGTGCACGACCTTCACGGCGACGGTCCGGCCGCCCGCGTTGCGGGCGAGGTAGACGCGCCCCATGCCGCCGGCGCCGAGTCTGCCGAGGAGACGGTAGGCCCCGATGGTCGTCGGTTCCCCTGCTTCGAGCGGCTGCATGGTTCCTCTTCTAGCAGCGTGGAGCTCCCGGTGGGCGGATTCGTGAGGATTCGCGGCCCCGCCGAGCCAACCGAAGGGGCGTCAGGCCCCTCCTCCTTGTCGTCGACCCCCTTGATACCCGTCGTGTCCGAAAGCACCCGGAGCCGCTCCATGAAACGCCTGCCCAGGATCCTCGCCGCCGCTCTCGCGCTCGGCTCCGTCGCCGCGCTGGTCACCGGCTGCTCCGAGGAGGAGGCCCCGCTGACGTTCGACACCCCGAGGGCCTCGTCCGGCAGCGCCGGGCGGGCCGGGGAGACCGGTGGGCGACGGCCCGTGCACGCCCGCGGGCCCGAGACCGTCTTCCCGACGGGCCCCCGGGCGAGCTTCACCACGGCCAACACCCTGGACGACGGCACCAAGGTGGGCGTGACCACCCTCCGGGGCGAGAAGTCCGGTTTCACGGGCAAGGTGTGGGTGTGGGCGCCCCAGCAGTATTTCGACCCGAAGTACGCGGAGAGCGGCTTCCCGGTCCTCGTCGCGCTGCCGGGAGGAAAGGGCTATCCGGTGAATTACTGGATGGGCGGGGACCTCAAACTCCAGCAGCGCATCAGCACGTGGTCGCGGGAGGGAAAGAGCCTGCCGTTCATCGTCGTGATGCCGGTTCTCAACCCGGACGCCAAGTTCTACTACGACGGCAGCGATATTCCGGGGCAGCCGCGAATGGGCACCTGGCTCGCCGAGGACGTGCCGGATTTCGTGCGGGCGAATTTCCGCACCTTCAAGTCCCGTGACGGCTGGGGGTTCATGGGGTCGTCCTCGGGTGCCTTCGTCGGACTCAAGTCCGTGCTCCAGCACCCGGACAAGTTCAAGGCCGTCATCGCCTCGGGGCCCGACACGGTCCCCGATTCACCGCTGTGGGCGGGGCACGAGACCGAACGCCAGGCGAACAACCCGGAGAAGCTCGCCCAGGCCCTCGGCGCGAAGCCGGACACCCGGGCGAACGAGACCTACCTCGCGTTCCAGATCGGGACCAAGGAGTCGGGGATGGCCCGGCTGAAGGCGTTCATGAAGAAGTACACCAAGGGCCCGGTGAAGTCCCGCCTCCAGGTGATCCAGGACGGCGGGCACGACGCCAGGAGCTACATGCGGGGCATGGACGAGGGCTCGATGGAGTGGATCAGCCGCCACATGCAGGGTCCGGTCGCCGCCCCGTAGGGGGTGTCCGGACGCCACCGGAGCGGCGGCCGGCCGCCGCCGGGCTACCGGTGGCCCAGCAGTTCGACCTGCACGTTCGCCGGGAAGCCGGTCGTCGGACCGGTCCGGCGGGCGAACTCCCGCACACCCGCGAGCTGCTCGGGCCCGAAGCGGAAATCGAGCGTCCGGAAGTACCGCTCCAGGAGCTCCGCGTCGAAGGACTCCCAGCGTGCGGCCTGCTCGGCGACCTTGGCGACCTCCACGAGCGACAGGTCGCGCGAGGCCAGGAACGCCTCGTGGACCTCGCGGACGGTCTCCGGCTGCTCCGCCAGATAGTCCTTGCGCGCCGCCCACACCGCGAAGACGAAGGGGAGCCCCGTCCAGTCCTTCCACATCAGCCCCAGGTCGTGGACCTGGAGGCCGAGCCGCGGGGCGTCGTGCAGCGAGGCCCGCAGGGCCGCGTCGCCGATCAGGACGGCGGCGTCCGCCTCCTGCATCATCAGCCCCAGGTCGGGCGGGCAGGTGTAGTAGTCCGGGCGGACGCCGTACTGCTCGGCCAGCAGCAGCTGGGCCAGCCGTACGGAGGTGCGGGAGGTCGAGCCGAGGGCCACCCGCGCCCCGTCCAGCCGGTCCAGCGGGCGCTGGGAGACGATCACGCAGGACATCACGGGGCCGTCGCAGCCCACCGCGATGTCCGGCAGGGCGACCAGGTCGTCCGCGTTCCGGAGATATTCGACGAGGGTGATGGGGCCGATATCGAGGTCGCCCCGGACCAGCCGCTCGCTGAGCTTCTCCGGGGTGTCCTTGGTCAGCTCCAGATCGAGAAGCGTTCCGGTACGGGCCAGGCCCCAGTAGAGGGGCAGACAGTTCAGGAACTGGATGTGCCCGACGCGGGGTCGGCTGCGCTGGTGGTCATCGGTTGCATTGTCCACATCGCGAGGCTAGACCCGTCTCGTACGGTGGACATCGCCGGGGCGCGCGTCAGCACGCCGTCGCACGTCAAACGTGCGGGTGACGTGATCTTTCCCTCTAGTGCGCCGCACACCCTGCGTGCTACGCTCATCGCAAGTTGCAGTTTGGTTTCCCTTGCAGTACAGAGCCTGCGGAGCATGTGACCCGCAGGCTTTTGTAGTTTTCAGACTTCTTTGCAGGTTCTGGAGCAGGGCAACCCTTTGGCCCAAGGAGGGCTTATGGCTACCGGAACCGTCAAGTGGTTCAACGCTGAAAAGGGCTTCGGCTTCATCGCCCAGGACGGCGGCGGCCCGGATGTCTTCGTCCACTACTCCGCGATCAACGCGTCCGGGTTCCGCTCCCTCGAGGAGAACCAGGTCGTGAACTTCGACGTCACGCAGGGTCCGAAGGGCCCGCAGGCGGAGAACGTCACCCCGGCCTAAGTTGCCCGGGTCGGCGATCGCGCACGGCTAGAGAAGTACCCAAGGAGCCCCGCTCCGTGTCTTCGGGCACGAGCGGGGCTCCTGCCTTCGCGGCAGACGGATCCCGTGTCAGCAGTTCGGGATCACGGTGCCGTTGTTGTCGCGGGCCTCGTCGTTGCCCCAGCGGGAGAGGTAGTACGCGGAGACGTACGCGCCCCGGCCGTTCTTGCCGGCGTGGACGGTGTCCAGGTCGGTCCGCAGCCACCAGTGGTTGTAGTTGCCGGAGGCGTCCCTGATCTCCTGGCCCCAGACCTTGCAGTAGACGTAGTTCGTGCCCGCGTTCAGCACGCCCTGGGCGTCGGCCGTGTTCGCCTGGGCGTAGCCGGTGGCGTTGGCGAAGGTGTCGACCCAGTACGTGCCGCCGCCGCCCGAGCAGCCGTTGTCGCTGGTCAGGTGCTTGGATCCGTACGAGCCCGGATAGGGCGCGAGGGAGACCCCGTTGATCGCGATCGGCTGGCCCACGCCGTTGTAGAGCTGCTCGTAGTGGATGTGGGCGCCGGAGCTGTTGCCGGTGGAGCCGGTCGTGCCGACCTGCCCGCCCTGGTTCACCCAGGCCCCGTTCGCGACCGAGTAGGCGCTGAGGTGGAAGTAGTACGTCTTCCAGCCGCCGCCGTGGTCGATCACGATGTAGTTGCCCGCGCCGCTGGGCTGCGAGTGGCGGGTGGCCGTGCCGGACGCCGAGGCGAGGACCGGGGTGCCCGCGGTCGTCCCGCCGTCGGACCTGACGAAGTCGAGCGCCTGACGCACCTCGGCGGAGTGGTGGCTGTAGGTCCACTTCTGGCCGCAGGGGAAGGGCGCCTTGAAGACGGGGGCCGCGTGGGCCGTCCCGGCGGTGAGGGCGGTGAGCAGTCCGGCCAGCAGGGTGAGCAGGGTGCCGGCCAGGGTGATCCGTAAGGTGCGAGGGGAACGCATCCGTCCTCCGGGTGTGGGGGGCCTCCGCGGGGCCCGTGGGTGGGGCCGTGCGTGTGCGGTCGTGGGGGTGCGTGCGGGTGCGCGGACGACAGCGTGCCGGAAGATCACGTTTCGCAGTAGACCCTCGTCTCCCCCTTTTCACGGGGGCCCCTGCCGTCTCCCCCGTTCCGGGGGCGGACTCGTAGTCTGGAGTCATGACCGAACGCAAACCGCCCGGCGTCAGCTTCGAGTCATTCGTGGACAAGCAGATCCGCGAGGCCGCCGAACGCGGTGAGTTCTCGCGCTTGTCCGGCTTCGGCAAGCCGCTCGACGACGACCGGGCCCCCTATGACGAGCTGTGGTGGATCAAGGGCAAGATGCACCGCGAGGGCGCGTCCGTCCTGCCGCCGTCGCTGACTCTGCGCAAGGAGGCCGAGGACGCCGTCGAGGCGGTCGGCCGGGCGGTCTCCGAGAGCCAGGTGCGGCGGATCCTCGGCGAGATCAACACCAAGATCGCCGAGGCGCTGCGCCGGCCGCCCGCGGGCCCGCCGCTGAACCTCACGCCGTTCGACGTCGAGACGGTGGTCCGGGAGTGGCGGGCGGGCCGGCCGGACGCCCCCTAGGGCCTGTCTTCAAAGTCCCGCCTGGCTCGCGGCGCCCGGTACCGCGCCTCGCTGCGTTGTCGAAGCGTCCGAGTACGTCCAGTACGCGGACGCTCCTCCGCCTTGCGATGCACGGCACCGGACACCGCGAGCCCGACCGGCGCTACTTTGAAGACAGGCCCTAGGGGGGTGGCGGCCGGGCTCCCGGCCTGATCGACAGGAAACCCCCAGGTCCGTCACCCCGGTTCCGGCGCTTCGAAGCGGCCCCGGGCGAGCGCCGCACGGGTCGCCCGGGGGCGGTGAGATGTCCGCGCGCCGCCGTGGGCGGCACGACCGGACGGGTGAATCTCGCCCGTCCGGCTGCCCCGTCGACCATGCGGGCCGCGGCGCCTCGGGGAGCCTGACGGGACCGAACGGAGCCCGACCCGACCCGCGAGGAGCCCCGCCCCATGAAGAGCGCCGACCTGCTGCTCGACGCGTTCGACCGCGTCCGGGACGCCGTGCACGGGGCCGTCCAGGGCCTGTCCGAGGACGAGCTGACCGCGCGGATCGACGACGAGGCGAACTCGATCGCCTGGCTGGTCTGGCACCTCACCCGCATCCAGGACGACCACGTCGCCGGCGCGTTCGGCACGGAGCAGGTGTGGACCGAGCAGGACTGGATCTCCCGCTTCGGCCTCGGCTTCCCGAAGGGTGCCACCGGCTACGGGCACTCCAGCGCGCAGGTCGCCGCCGTCCGGGCCCCGGCGGACCTGCTCCTCGGCTACTACGACGCGGTGCACGCCCGCTCCCTGGAGCAGCTGGGGGGCCTCACGAACAGCGACCTCGACCGGGTGGTGGACGAGGCGTGGGATCCGCCGGTGACGCTCGGCGTCCGGCTGGTGAGCGTGATCGCGGAGGACAACCAGCACGCGGGCCAGGCGGCCTACGTCCGCGGCGTGCTGGAACGCCGCTAGGTGGTGTCTTGCCGGGCGCGGTCTCACGGCAAGGGGACCGTCGCCCAGACGGTCTTGCCCACGCAACGGCTCCTGACGCCCCACGCGGTGGCCAGGGCCGCGACGAGCAGCAGGCCGTAGCCGCCCTCGTCGGGACACCCCGCCGGCTGAGGTTCGCGTTCGGCGCGGGCGTCGCTGACCTCGATCCGGACGTGGTCGCGGGCCGGCACGAGCCGCAGCTCGAAGTCGCGGCCGGGGACCCGGCCGTGCCGGACCGCGTTCGAGGCGAACTCGGCGACGACCAGCTCGACCGTGTCGGTGGTGGCGGCGGCCACGCCCCAGTCGCGGAGCTGCTGCGCGGCGAGCAGCCGGGCGAGCCGGGCACCCCGGCGGGTGGCCGACAGGCGCTGCACGAACACGTCGGCGGACACGCCGCCGAACTCACCGTTCGGGGTGACGATTTCGGACTTCATGCCCCTGAGCCTGGTGCGCCCGCTCTACGCTGACCAGCAGCGACGCCACGACGCTGAGTAACTGTACGGGTACGCCAAGAGGGCGGTACGGATGTCGGGGAACCAGGGGGAGCGGCCGGAGCGGCCGTCCGAGATCGACGGTACGGCGCACCTGTTCAGTGCGCTCGGAAAGATCATCAAGGTGCTGCGGAGGAACGCCGCCCTGAGCCAGGCGGAACTGGCCGAGGCCACGCACTGCAGCGAGGACCTGGTCTCGTCGGTGGAACGCGGGGTGCGGACCCCGCAACCCGACTTCCTGCTGCGCGCGGACCGCGCACTGGCGGCCGGCGGGGTGCTGGCGGCGGCCGTGGAGGACGTCCGGGAGGCCCTGGCGCGGGCGCGGACACGTCACCCGGACTGGTTCCGCGACTTCGCGAAGGCGGAGGCGGAGGCGGTGGCTCTGCACTACTACGCCGCGCAGGCAGTGCCGGGCCTGCTCCAGACCCCCTCATACGCGCGGGCGGTGTTCCGGGAACGTCGCCCCCTGTACGACGAAGAAACAGTCGAGAAGCGGGTGGCGGATCGGTTGGCTCGCCAGACCGTGTTCGACAAGTGGCCCGCGACCACCTTCAGTTTCGTCCTGGAGATGGCCGTCCTGAACCGCCCGATGGGTGGCCACGAAGCCTTCCGGGAGCAGCTGAGGCACCTCCGCGAGATCGCCGGCCTCCGCACCGTCCACCTCCAGTTGATGCCGCAGGACCGCACCGAACACCCGGGCCTGGAGGGCTCGTTCACCCTGCTCACCCCGAAGGGCCGGCGCGAGGTCGCGTACACCGAGATCTATGGCCACTCCCGGCTCATCACCGACCCGGAGGAGGTCCGTCAGTACACCGAGCGCTATGGGATCATCCGGGCGCAGGCACTCACGCCTCACGAGTCCCTGACTGCCATCGAGAAGATGCTGGGAGAGCTATGAGCACCGAGGAACCGACCTGGTTCAAGAGCAGCTACAGCGGGGGCGAAGGCGGCGAGTGCGTCGAAGTCGCCTACACCTGGCGCAAGTCCAGCTACAGCGATTCCGAAGGCGGCAACTGCGTCGAGGTCGCCGCCCACCCCGCCGCCGTCCACGTCCGGGACTCCAAGGTGCCCGGCGGCCCCCTGGTCTCCGTCGCGCCCTCCTCCTGGGCGGCCTTCGCCGCGTACGCCGCCGTAGCATCCGGGCGTGACCAGTAGAAGGTTCGTTCTCTTCGACGTCGACGGCACCCTCATGGACGCCGTCGCCAACCAGCGCCGCGTCTGGCACGCCTGGGCGGCTCATCACGGGCTCGACGGGGACGAGGTGTACGCCGTCGCGCTCCGGACACGGCCGGTCGAGACCTTCGCGGCCGTCGCGCCGGGGCAGGACCCGGACGCCTGCCTCGCCCTCCTGCACTCCCTGGAGGACGAGGACGTGCGCTCGGGCACGTACGCGGCCTTCGACGGCGCCGCCGCCCTCCTGCGCGCCCTGCCCGCCGACCGCTGGGCGCTCGTCACGTCCAACTACGAGCACCGGGTCCGGGGGCGCTTCGAGCGGACCGGGCTGCCGCTGCCGTCGCTGATCGTCGACGCGGCGTCGGTGGGCGAGGGGAAGCCGTCGCCCGCCCCGTACCTGCTGGCGGCGGGGAAGCTGGGGGCCGAGCCGTCGGACTGCCTCGTCGTCGAGGACGCGCCGTCCGGGGTCCGTTCGGGGCTCGACGCCGGGATGACCGTATGGACGGTCAACACCCCCGCACCGGCCGCGGGTTCCCATCGGCACTTCGCCTCCCTGGCAGCCGCGGCCGACGACGTCCTGGCGTTCGCCGGACCCGCCTGAGCCGGTCCGCGGACCTCGCCGATCACCCCGACTGCGGCCGCCTCCTTGACTATCGTCGAAGGAGGCCCGCGCGGGGCGGGGGAACGGGGACGGCACATGACCGAGGAACGGCGGCACGCCGTGCTGTCGTTGGGCATTCCCCTGGTACGGACCGAGGACGGATCCTCCCCGCGCCTGGGTCTCGATCTGCTCGAACAGGCCCCCTGGCACTCCGAGAGCGTCACGACGGTACTGCGGGACTTCCGCTACGCCCTGCTGCCGGGGACGGACGGGGATCCCGTCGACCACCTGGGCCGGGTGGACTCCGCGGTGGTCAGCCCGGACGTCGACGTGCTGATCGTGCACATCGTCGGGCACGGCGAACTCGCCGAGGAGCGCAGCGAGAAGCTCTACGTCCTCGACGGCGCGGGCAGGCGCCTGGCCCGGCCGGTGGCCTCGTGGATCGAGCTGATCGAGGACCATCCGGACGACCACCGGCCGATGACGCTGTTCATCCTCGACGTCTGCTACGCGGGCGAACCGGCCGTACGGGCCTGGCACGGCCGGATGAACGTGGCCAGGCGCCGGGCCTGGGTGCTGGCCGCGACCGGGCCGAAGGACACCGCGTTCGGCTACCGCCTGAGCCGGGCCGTGGTCCGGGTCCTGGAGAAGTACCGGAACCGCGAGGTGCGCTTCGACCCCTCGGTGCGGTACATCCCGCCGAGCACGGTCTACCAGGAGATCGACCGCACGGTGAACGACCTGATCGCGGAGGTGCCGGGGAGCCTGCCGCAGTCGATCATCACCAGCCTGGTGCCCGCCCACGTGGACCTGTCGCAGCTCCCGTTCTTCCCGAACCCCGCCTACGGCGAGACCCCCGCCGACGGTCTGCCCGGCGACCTGCCCCCGGAGATCGCCCGGCTCACCGACTGGGCCTGGGACCCCGAGCACTTCATGCGGCGCGGCGGCGGGGGCGAGCCGGTGGGCCGCGACTGGAGCGAGGGGTACTTCTCCGGGCGCGAGAAGGAGCTGGGCGAGCTGTCGGCCTGGCTCGACGACGCCGAGGCCGGGCCGCCGGTGCGAACGGTCACGGGCAAGCCGGGGTCGGGGAAGTCGGCCCTGCTCGGCGTCCTGGTGTGCGCCGCCCACCCCCTGCTGCGCCGGCACACCCGGCGTCTGTGGCACCGGCTGGACGGCCCGGTGCCGGGCGAGAACGAACGGCTGGCCGTGGTGCACGCGCGGCGTCTCGGGCTCGACCAGATCACCGCCGCTCTCGCCCGTCAGCTCCGCCCGGACTCCCCCGCCGCCGCGTCCGGCGGCGCCGCGAACCCGGCCGACCACCTGTACGGGCTGCTGCCCGACGACGGCGCCCCGGTCACCGTCGTCGTCGACGCGCTCGACGAGGCCGACCGGCCCGAGGACATCGTCGCCGCCCTGCTGCTGCCGCTGGCCCAGCGTGCCCGGGAACCGGGCAGCAGGCTTCGGCTGCTGGTCTCCACCCGCGAGGACGGCCGTTTCCGTTCGCTGCTCGCCCTGGCCCGCGACGGCGGCGGGTGCACCGACCTCAGCGCCGCCTCCCCCGACACCGTCCGCCAGGGCGTCGCCGCTTACGTGGAGCGGCTGCTGCGGGACGACGGCCCGTACGCCCGGGGCAGCCGCAGCGCCGCCCGCACCGCGCTGGCGGACGCCGTCGCCGAGCGGCTGGTGGGCCGCGGGGACGAGCTGCAGTGGGGCGAGTTCCTGGCCGCCGGACTGTACGTGCACTACCTGCTCGCGGCCGAGGAGCCGTGCGACACCCCGGAGGAGGCGGCGGCGCTGGGCGGGCGGGTGCCGCTCGGGCTGCCCGAGCTCCTCGAACTCGACCTGATGCGCCACTCCGACGAGCCGCATCTGCGTCCGGTGCTGACCGCTCTGGCGTTCGCCCAGGGCCGTGGCATGCCCGAGCGTGTCCTGGCGCACGCCGCCTCGGCCTTCACCGAGGATCCCGGCGGGGAGCCGCTGCCGCTGCCCCAGCTGTACGAGGTGCTGGACCGCAAGGCGCGCTTCTATCTGCGGCGCGAGGTGGACGACGACGGCACGACCCTCTACCGCCTCTTCCACGAGGGCCTCGCCCAGTGGCTCCAGGCCAACGCCCCGGGGCCGGCCGACGGCACCCGCGCCGGCGGGGCCGGCCCCGCCCCGGCCCCCCGCTCCGAGACCCCCCACGTCCAGGAAGGCACCCCGTGACCGCCGCCCTCTACACCCGGCTCCTGGAGTCGGTCCCCCGCGACGGGGCGGGCCGCAGGCTCTGGCATCTGGCGGCCCCCTACCTCTGGCGGCACACCGCCCAGCACGCGCTCGCCGCCGGGCGGCTCGACGACCTCGTGCGGGACAGCGAGTTCCTGCTGCACGCCGACCCGCACGCGCTCGCCGACGCGCTGCGGAACGTGGAGTCCGAGCAGGCCCGGCACACGGCGGCGGTCTACCGCGCGTCCTGGGGACTGCACCACGGCATGCCGCCCGCGGAGCGCCGGCAGCTCCTGGCCCTCGACGCGGCCCGGTTCCGGGACACGCGCATGCAGGCGGACCTGCCGGGCGACGCGGACTGGCGCGTGCGGTGGGCGACCGGGCACCAGGTGACCAGGGAACTCGTCCGCACGCTCGTCGGGCACGCCGCGGCCGTCACCGCGGTGGCGGTGACGTCGGTGGAGGGGCGGATGCACGCGGTCACCGGGAGCGCGGACCGGACGGCCCGGGTGTGGGATCTGACCACCGGACGCCAGGTCGGCACGCTCGACGGCCACGACGGGGAGGTGGGCGGGCTCGCGGTGGCCCTGATCGAGGGTCGCCCGCACGCCCTCACGGTCGACCAGGGCAGCACGGTCCGGGTGTGGGACCTGGTCACCGGACGCAAGGTGGCCGAACTGATCGGCCACACGCGCGCGGTGACCGCCGTGCTGGTGACGGAGCTGGACGGCCGCCCGCACGCCGTGACCGGGGGCAAGGACCGCGAGGTGCGGGTGTGGGACCTGGCCACCGGGCGGTTGAGGAGGCTGGTGGGCCGGCACGCCAAGATGGTCATCTCGCTGGCCGTCGCGGAGCTCTTCGGGCGCCCGCACGTCGTCGTCAGCGACCGGTCCGGGACGGTCTCGGTGTGGGACCTGACGAGCGCCCGGCGGGTCCGGGAACTGACCGGCCACCGCGACTGGGTGGTGTCCGTGGCGACGGAGGTGGTGGCCGACCGCCCCCAGGTCCTGACCACGGACACGACGGGCACGGTCCGCGTCTACGACCTGGCCACCGGGGCGCGGCTGGGGGAACTGACCGGGCACACCAAGGCGGTCGACGTGGTGACCGGGGCGACGCTGGACGGCCGGGCGCACGCGCTCACCGGGGACCGTTCGGGCGCGGTGCGGGTGTGGGACCTGGTGACCCGCCGGCAGCGGCGGGTGCTGATCGGCCACACCAAGGCGGTCATGTGGGTCACGGTGGCGGTGCTGGACGGCCGGCCGCACGCCGTCACGGGCAGCCACGACCACACCGTGCGGGTGTGGGACCTGACCGCCCGGCACGAGACCAGCGCGCTGAAGGGGCGGACGGACCGGGTCGACGCCGTCGCGTTCGCGGACGTGGACGGCTCGGCGTACGCGATCACCGGCGAGCGGGCCGGGGCGGTCCGCGTCTGGGACGTGGCCGGCGGCCGGCAGGTGCGCGAACTGAGCGGGCACGGCAGCGCGATCCAGACCATCGGGACCGCGGTCGTGCACGGGCGTCCGCACGCGCTGGCCATCGGCACCCACCGCTCGGTCCGGATGTGGGACCTGACGACCGGGCGGCGGACCCGGTCGCTGGTGGGCCACGAGAGCGCGGTGGTGGCGCTGGCCGTGACGGAGCTGGACGGCCGGCCGCACGCCGTGACCGGCAGCCACGACCGCACGGTCCGGGTCTGGGACCTGGACACGGCGGCCGAGGTGGGCCGGATGACGGGCCACGGGGGCTCGGTCACCGCCCTCGCGGTGGCGCGGGTGCAGGGGGTCCCGTGCGTCGTCACGGGGACCAGCCAGGGCGCTCTGAAGGTGTGGGACCTGACGACCGGGGAGCGGACGCGGTCGCTGGTCGGCGGCCACAGCGCGGTGATCGCGGCCGTGGCCGGCGAGGTGGACGGCCGCCCGCACGCGCTCACCAGCCATCGAGCCGGGCGGGTCCACCTCTGGGACCTGACGACCGGCCGGCAGGCCGGGACGCTGATCGACGGCGAACTGACCGTCCACGCGGTGGCGATGGGAACGGTCGACGGCCGTCCCTGCGCCGTCACGGCCGGCCTCGACCGGACGGTGCGGCTGTGGGACCTGGGAACGCGGACGTGCGTCTCGGCGTTCCACCTTCCGGACGAGGCGCGGGCCGCGACCGTGGGCTCCGACTCGACCGTGCTCCTCGGCGTCGGCCACGAGGTCGTCGCCCTCAGTCTCGAACCCCTGGCACGGAGGCTTCGTTGACCGGTTCCCCCCCTCTTTCGATCGTGGCCGTCCACGGCGTCGGCAACAGCTTCGGCGCCGACGTGGGCGGCGAGCTGCTCGAGGACCTGCGGGGCCGCCGGGCCGCCGTGTGGGCCGAGGAGATCGCCAAGGGCCTGGGCGTGGGCCCCGGCCGGCTCGACCTGGACTTCGCGTACTACGCCGACCGGCTGGCCGCCGGCCGGCCGGTGGCGCAGGGCGACGACGACGAGCTGCTGGACGACCCGCTGGCCCGCCGGATGCTGGAGGAGTGGGCGCGGGAGCTGGGCGTCGCCGACGAGGTGTCCCAGGGGCACGCGGGGATCCCGGTGCGGGCGCTGTCGTCGTGGGTGGCGCGGAAGTTCGACCTGGCCGAGGGCCCGCTGCGGATCTTCATCCGGCTGTTGTTCCGGGAGGTGGCGACCTACCTGCGGGCCGACGACGCGCCGGAGCGGCTGGCGGCCCGTGAGGAGGTGGCCGCGCGGATCGCGGCGCACCGGCCGCGGGTGGTGATCGCCCACTCGCTCGGCTCGGTCGTCGCCTACGAGGCGCTGCACGCCCATCCGGAACTGCGGCCCGAGCTCTTCCTCACGCTCGGCTCACCGCTCGCGATGCCGCGGGCGGTCTTCGACCGGCTCGTCCCGCGCCCGGAGTACCGGGGCACGCGCCCGGCGGGCGCCACCCGCTGGGTCAACATCGCGGACCCGGGCGACCCGGTGGCCGTGCCGCCGGGTCTGAGCGGGTACTTCGAGGGGATCGCCGTGGACCACACCTCGGTCGTCGGCTTCCACTTCGACCTGCACAACGCGGTGAACTACCTGCGGTCGGCGACGACGGCCGCGACCCTGGCGCCGTACCTGGGCGTGTAGGCGCGGACGGGCCCTCCGGGGCGGCCCCGGGTCCGGGGCCCCGGTCCGGTCGGCCGTGTCCTGCCGGTCGGGCACCGGCTCCGGGCCGGACCCGTTCAGTCGGGCCGGCCGCCCGGGGCGGTGAAGACGGGGATCACGGTGTCCTCCCGGGCGCGGAAGGCCACCTCCAGGTCCATGCCGATCCGCAGGTCGGCCTCCGCCACCCCGACCACCTCGGTCATCATCCGGGGGCCCTCGGCGAGGTCGACCACCGCGGCGACGTAGGGCACCCGTTCGCCGAAGGGCGGGAGGTCGTTGCGGTGGACGACGGACCAGGTGTAGAGCGTGGCACGGCCGCCGGCCGGCTCCCAGGCGACGTCCTCGCTCCAGCAGTGCGGGCAGAACTCGCGCGGGTAGTGGTGGGCGCGTCCGCACCCGGCGCAGCGCCGCAGGAGCAGCCGGCCCTCGGCCGCCGCGTCCCAGTAGGGCCGGGTGAAGGCGTCGACGTCGGGAAGGTCGAAGCGCGGGCTCATCCGAAGAGTCCGATCGCGTGGTCGAGGGACCAGGTCTGCCAGGACAGCGCGAAGAGGGCGACCAGCGAGATGAGCGCCATCATCGCGTTCTGCCCCTGCTCGGCCCAGTCGTGGATCATCAGGACGAGGTAGAGGAGATTGAGCAGCAGGCCGCCGACGAGGGCGATCGGGGTGAGGAAGCCGGCCACCAGGCCGAGTCCGAGGGCGAGTTCGGCGTACACGACGATGTACGCCATGAGCCGGGGCCGAGGGGCGACGACCTTCTCGAAGCCGGTCCGCACCGCGCCCCAGCGGTGCTCGGCCGCCACGCCGGCGGCCCAGGCGATGCCGGTGCCTCGCTCGAACCAGCCCTTCCTGTCCTTGTGGCGCCAGCTCTCCAGCCACCACAGGCCGAGGCCGATGCGGAGGACGGCGAGCCATTCGGCGCCGGTGAGCCAGACGGTCTGCATCTGTCGGTACCTGCCCCTCCCGAACGGATCTGACGATACGTCAGTTCAGCGGATGGCACCCCGATCCCGCAAGAGGTCGGCAGGCGTGACCGATTCGCAACCAATTCCCCTCTTGACCGAGACCCAACAAGTGAGCATGTCATTACGCTCAGCATTCATGGCCCATACCCCCCAAGACCGCCCCGACCATCCCGTTTACGTCATCGGCGGCGGACCCGGCGGACTCGCCGTCGCCGCCGCCCTGCGTGAGCAGGGCGTCCGGGCGGTCGTCCTGGAGAAGTCCGACGCCGTCGGCGCCTCGTGGCGCGCGCACTACGACCGGCTGCGCCTGCACACCACCCGCCGGCTCTCCGGACTGCCCGGACTGCCGATGCCCCGCTCCTTCGGGCGCTGGGTCGCCCGCGCGGACGTGGTGCGCTACCTGGAGAAGTACGCCGAGGTCCACGAACTGGAGATCGTGACCGGCGTCGAGGTCTCCCGGGTCGAGCGCGCCGGGGACGACTGGACCCTGCACGCGACCGGCGGACGCCGGCTGACCGGGCGGGCGGTGGTCGTGGCCACCGGCTACAACCACACCCCGCGGCTGCCCGAGTGGCCGGGACTCGACACGTACGACCGCGAACTGGTGCACGCGAGCGCCTACCGCAACCCCGCCCCGTACGCCGGCCGCGACGTGCTCGTCGTCGGCGCCGGCAACACCGGGGCCGAGATCGCCGCCGACCTCGCCGAAGGCGGCGCCGCCCGTGTGCGGCTCGCGGTGCGCACGGTCCCGCACATCGTGCGGCGGTCCACGGCCGGCTGGCCCGCCCAGCGCACGGGCATCCTGGTCCGCAGACTGCCGGTGCGCCTGGTGGACCGGATGGGCGCGCTGATGGCCAGGGCCGCCGTGCCGGACCTGTCCGAGCACGGGCTCCCGCGACCGGACACCGGGCTGTACTCGCGCGTGCGCGAGGGGGCGGTCCCGGTGCAGGACGTGGGCCTGATCGACGCGGTGCGGGCCGGCACGGTGGAGGTGGTCGGCGCGGTCGAGTCCTTCGACGGCGACAAGGTCGTCCTCGCCGACGGGACGCGGATCACGCCCGACGCGGTGATCGCCGCGACCGGCTACCGGCGGGCGCTGGAACCGCTCGTGGGCCACCTCGGCGTGCTCGACGAGCGCGGCCGGCCGGCGACCCGGGGGGCGCGGACGCCGGAGGGGGCGCCCGGGCTCTACTTCACCGGATTCACCAACCCGATCAGCGGGATGTTCCGCGAGCTCGCGCTCGACGCGGAGAGGATCGCGCGCCGGATCGCCAAGGCGACCCGCTAGCCGGGGCGGACGGGCCGGGGGGCGAGGGGGGCCGGGGGCGAGGGGAAGACAAGCGGGGGGAAGACGGGGCGGGGGCTTCGGGGGCGCGGGGCGAGCGGCCGGGGGTCGCGACGCGCCCCGGCACGGCGGACCCGACCGGACCCCCGGGAACCCGGGGAGGGTACCCGAAGGGACCGTTCCTGCACGGGTGTTCCTGACTGAGCGTCAGTTCTGTAATCTGACTACACGTCAGTTATGGACGAGGGACTCGGGACTGGGACGGGCGGACCGATGCTTGGATCGACTCACGGCACCTTCACCACCGATCTCCGCGCCCGCGTGGTGGCCTGCGGAGAGCACCCCGGACAGGCCGGGACCACCGTCCACGGGAGAACCGCCGCCGAGGGCGACCACGACGTCAGCGGCCGGCCGCTGCACGCCCCCGTCCCCGACCTCGACCGCTTCTTCCGGCCGCGTTCGGTCGCCGTCGTCGGCGCCTCCGACGGCGAGGGGCGGCCCAACACCGGCATCACCCGGCAGCTCGTGGCCTGGGCCGAGCGCGTCGGCGCGGAGCTGGTGCCCGTCCACCCGACCCGTACGGAGGTCTTCGGGATCCCCTGCGTGCCGTCCGTCGGAGCGCTGTCCGCGGCCCGCGCCGAACCCGTCGACCTCGCCGTGCTGCTCGTCGCCGACCCGCTGCCCGTGGTCGAGGAACTCGCCGACGCCAAGGTGCGGTTCGCGGTCGCCTTCGCCTCCGGCTTCGCCGAGACCGGCCGGGAGGGCGCCGCCGCCCAGGAGCGCCTCGCCGACGCCGTCCGGCGCTCCGGCATCCGGCTCCTGGGACCCAATACGAACCTCAACGCCTTCGAGCGCTTCCGGGACGACCTGGACGGGCCCGCGATCGCGCTCATCACGCAGTCGGGCCACCAGGGCCGCCCCGTCCACACCCTGCAGGAGCTGGGCGTACGGCTCTCCCACTGGGCCCCGACCGGCAACGAGGCCGACCTGGAGACCGCCGACTTCATCTCGTACTTCGCCGGACGGCCGGAGGTCGGCGCCATCGCCTGCTACGTGGAGGGCCTCAAGGACGGCCGCTCCTTCCTGCTGGCAGCCGACCGCGCCGCCCGCGAGGGGGTGCCGGTCGTCACGGTGAAGGTCGGGCGCACCGAGACCGGGGCGCGGATGGCCGCCTCCCACACCGGCAAGCTGACCGGCGCGGACCAGGTCGTCGACGCCGCCATGCGCCAGTTCGGCGTGATCCGGGTCGACGGGCTCGACGAACTCCAGGACACCGCGGCGCTGCTGGCGCGCGCCCGCAAGCCGGTGGCCGAGGGCGTCGTCGTCTACTCGATCTCCGGCGGCACCGGCGCCCACTTCTCCGACCTGGCGACCGCCGCGGGCCTGACCCTGCCCACGCTCTCCGAGGCCAAGCAGGCCGAGCTGCACACGTGGATCCCGTCCTACCTCGGCGTGGCGAACCCGGTGGACAACGGCGGGCACCCGGTCGGCGACTGGCGCGGACGGAAGATCATCGACGCGATCCTCGCCGACCCCTCCGTCGGGGTCCTCATCTGTCCCATCACCGGCCCCTTCCCGCCGATGAGCGACCGGCTGGCACAGGACCTGGTGGACGCGGCCGAGGCCACCGACAAGCTGGTGTGCGTCGTGTGGGGGTCGCCGGTGGGGACCGAGGCCGCCTACCGCGAGACCCTGCTCGGCTCCTCGCGCGTCGCGACCTTCCGGACCTTCTCCAACTGCATCGGGGCCGTGAAGTCCTACCTCGACCACCACCGCTTCTCCGCCGGCTACCGCTCACCCTTCGACGAGGCCCCGCGCACGCCGTCGCCGTCCTTCCGCAAGGCCCGGGCCCTGATGCTGCCCGGCCGGCAGCTCAGCGAGCACTCCGCGAAGCAGCTCCTGCGGGCGTACGGGATCAGGGTGCCGCGCGAGCAGCTGGTGACCAGCGCCGCCGCGGCCGTGCGGGCGGCCGGCCTGGTCGGCTATCCGGTGGTGATGAAGGCGTCGGGCACCCAGCTCGCCCACAAGACCGAACTGGGCCTGGTCAAGGTGGGGCTGACCTCGGCGAGCCAGGTGCGCGACGCCTACCGGGAGCTCACCGACATCGCCCGCTACGAAGGCGTCGAGCTCGACGGCGTCCTGGTCTGCCAGATGGTCGGCCGCGGCGTCGAGATGGTGGTCGGAGTGACCCGGGACCCGCTCTTCGGGCCGACGGTCACCGTGGGCCTCGGCGGCGTCCTGGTCGAGGTGCTGAACGACGCGGCCGTGCGCGTGCCGCCGTTCGGCGAGCACGAGGCGCGGGCCATGCTCGGGGAACTGCGCGGCCGGGCCCTGCTGGAGGGCGTGCGAGGGGCGCCGCCGGCGGACGTCGACGCACTGGTGGAGGTCGTGCTGCGGGTGCAGCGGATGGCCCTCGAACTCGACGGCGACCTCGCCGAACTGGACATCAACCCGTTGATGGTGCTGCCGCGCGGACAGGGCGCGGTCGCCCTGGACGCGCTCGCGGTCTGCCGATAGGAGCCCCGTGGACGACGTACTGCACACCGTCGGGAACGGCGTCGCGTGGATCACCCTGAACCGTCCCGAGGCGATGAACGCCGTCACCTGGGACCAGCGCGAGCAGATCATCGGGCTGCTCTCCGACGCCTCCGCCGACCCGGACGTGCGGGCGGTGGTGCTGACCGCGACCGGCCGGGGCTTCTGCGCGGGCGCGGACCTGCGCGGGTCTCCCCCGGCGGGCGGGGCGGGCACCGCGTCCGGGGAACGCGTCCCCGGCGACGTGGCACGGACCATCCGGCGCGGGGCGCAGCGCTTCATCGGAGCCGTACTGGACTGCGAGAAGCCGGTCGTCGCGGCCGTGAACGGCACGGCGGCGGGGATCGGGGCGCATCTGGCCTTCGCCTGCGACCTGGTGCTCGCGGCCGAGTCGGCGCGCTTCATCGAGGTGTTCGTCCGGCGCGGCCTGGTGCCGGACGGGGGCGGGGCCTACCTGCTGCCCCGGCTGATCGGCCCGCAGCGCGCCAAGGAGCTGATGTTCTTCGGCGACGCGCTGGACGCGGCCGACGCGCGGACCATGGGCCTGGTGAACCGGGTCGTCCCCGACGGCGAGCTGGAGAAGACGGCCCGCGCCTGGGCCGAACGCCTGGCGCAGGGCCCGACCCGGGCGATCGCCCTGACCAAGCAGCTGGTGAACGGCTCGCTGGAGGCCGACCGCGCGAACGCGTTCGCGGCGGAGGCGGCGGCGCAGGAGATCAACATGACGACCCGGGACGCGAACGAGGGCGTCGCGAGCTTCGCCGAACGGCGCACCCCGCGCTACGAGGGCCGCTGAGGCACGGCACGGCGACGGAACCGGCGCACGAGGGTTCCTATCTGACGCTGCGTCAGTTTCAATGGACGATGTGATGGGACACGCTGGGATGGCGGCCACCGCCGTCCGATACCTCAGGTCCGCCGGGGCGCCCACGGCCGTGGAGCCCCGCTCCGGCATCCGCCCCCGGCCGCTGCTGCGGGCGGTACGGGACGACGAACGGCTGCCCGTCGACCCGGCCGAGTTCCGGCGCGTGCTGGGCCACTTCGCGAGCGGCGTCACGGTGGTGACCGCGCGGGACGAGGAAGGACCGGCCGGCTTCGCCTGCCAGTCCTTCGCCTCGCTGTCCCTCGACCCGCCGCTGATCGCCTTCATGGTCGCCCGCACCTCGACCACCTGGCCCCGCATCGCCCGGGCCGGCGCCTTCTGCGTCAACGTCCTGGGCGCGGACCAGGGCCCGTTGTGCCTGGGTTTCGCGAAGAGCGGCGCGGACAAGTTCGCGGGGGTGACCCACACCCCGGCCCCGGTGACCGGCTCGCCCCGCCTGGCCGGCGCCCCGGCCTGGATCGACTGCACGATCGCCACGGTCCACACCGGCGGCGACCACCTGATCGTGGTGGGCCGGGTCGAGGCCCTCGACGGCGCCGCCGAGGGCGACCCCCTCGTCTTCCACCGCGGCCGCTTCGGCCGCCTCGCGACCTGAGCCCCGCCCGGGGGCACTACACCCGGACCGCCGGCACCGTCACCGGCTGCGGCCGGCGGCGGATCACCAGGGCCATCAGGGCGGCGGCCGCGCACAGGGCGCCCGAGGCGTACCAGACGACGTCGTACGAGCCGAAGACGTCCCGGGCCACGCCGCCCGCGAAGGCGACCACCGCCGCGCCCACCTGGTGGGAGGCGAGCACCCAGCCGAAGACGATCGCGCTGTCGTCGCCGTAGTGCTCGCGGCACAGGGCGATCGTCGGCGGGACCGTGGCCACCCAGTCCAGACCGTAGAAGACGATGAAGAAGATCATCGGCGGGTGGATCGAGGGGGCCAGCAGCATCGGCAGGAAGAGCAGGGACACGCCCCGCAGCGCGTAGTAGACCGCGAGCAGCCGCCGCGCCTCGAAGCGGTCCGTGAACCAGCCCGAGGCGATCGTGCCCACCACGTCGAAGACACCGATCACGGCGAGGAGCGAGGCCGCCGCGGTGATGGGCATGCCGTGGTCGTGGGCGGCGGGCACGAAGTGGGTCTGGACGAGGCCGTTGGTCGAGGCGCCGCAGATCGCGAAGGTGCCGGCGAGCAGCCAGAACGGGCCGGTGCGGGCCGCCTTGACGAGGACGGTGACGGTCCGGCGCGCCGCCCCCGTCACCGGCGCGGGCTTCTCGGCGTACACGCCGCCGTAGGGGGCCTGTCCCACGTCCGCGGGGTGGTCGCGCAGCAGGAGCCAGACGAAGGGGACGACCGCGAGGGCGGCGAGCGAGACGGTCACGGAGGCCGGACGCCAGCGGTGTTCCTCGACCAGCCAGGAGAGCAGCGGCAGGAAGATCAGCTGGCCCGAGGCGCTCGCGGCCGTGAGGATGCCGGTGACCAGGCCCCGGCGCTCGGTGAACCAGCGGTTGGTGACCGTCGCCGCGAACGCCAGCGCCATCGAGCCGCTGCCGAGGCCGACGAGCAGCCCCCAGTACAGGATGAGCTGCCAGCTCGACGTCATGAAGACGGTGAGGCCCGAACCGGCGGCGATGACCGTGAGGGCCGTCGCGACGACCTTGCGGATGCCGAAGCGGTCCATCAGGGCCGCGGCGAAGGGCGCCGTCAGGCCGTACAGCGCGAGGTTGACCGAGACCGCGAGACCGATCGTGCCCCGGGACCAGCCGAACTCGCCGTGGAGCGGGTCGATGAGCAGGCCCGGGAGGGAACGGAACGCGGCCGCGCCGATGATCGTGACGAAGGCGACGGCCGCGACGAACCAGGCGCGGTGGATTCGGGGTCCGGGGGGCGGGGAGGGCGCGGGAGCCTCGGCGGAAGTCTCGGTTGTCTGGGTCACGTCACACAGCATCGTGGGGCCCCGCCGCCCGAGCCACTGGCCCGACCGACAGCTTTCGCAAGAATCGGGCCACCCCTTCGGGCCTCGCTCCCGGCCCCGCCCGGCCCCTCCCCCTCCGCCCCCGCGGGCGGCGCCTCACTGCACCCGCGGCAGGGTCCTGATCGGCCGCACCACCAGCAGCGCCACCACCACCAGCACCGCGATCCCCGCCCCGGTCAGCAGCACCGTCTCGGTGCCCACCGCCTCCGCCACCGGGCCGGCGAGCGTCCGGCCCGCCGCCATCATCAGCAGGGATCCGGCCACGTCGTAGGCGTGCATCCGGTTCAGCGCGTCCTGCGGCACGTGCGTCTGGACCGAGGTCGACCACATCACCAGCCAGAAGGCGAAGGCCGCGCCGCCGACGAACTGACCGGCGCCGAGCAGCACCACGGACGCCCCGGAGCCGAGCAGGACGAGGTTGACCGGCAGGCCGAGCAGCGCCACGGCGCCCGACGCCAGCGGCCGGCGCGGGCGCAGCCGCAGGGCGAGCAGACCACCGGCCGCACTGCCCGCGCCGTTGACCGCCATCAGGACGCCGTACGCGGCCGAGCCGTGGTCGCCGGTGACCAGGGTCGCGGTCAGCGGGACCATCGGGCCGGCGACCGTCAGGCCGTACACCGTCCAGATCGCGATGACCCCCCACAGCCAGCTCCGCGCCCGGAACTCCCGCCAGCCGACCGCCAGCTCGGCCCGCAGCGAGCCGCGTGCGGCCGTGTCGCCGGGGGCTGCGGGGAGACGCATGAGGGTGAGGCAGAGCGCGCTGACCGCGAAGGTCGCGCCGTTGGCGCCGAAGGCGGCCCCGGCGCCCAGGAGCGCGACGAGCAGACCGGCGACGGCCGGCCCCGCCATCGTCATCAGGGACTCGACGACCCGCAGGACGGCGTTGGCGCGCTGCACGTCCGGGGCGATGCGCGGGATCGTGGACGCGACCCCGGGCTGGAAGAGGGCGGCGCACACCCCGCTGACGGCGCTGAGCGCGTACACGGACCACAGCGGAGGGCCGCCCAGCGCGAAGGAGACCGCGAGGACGGCGGCTCCGGGCAGTCGCAGCACGTCCGCCGTGATCATCATGCGACGGGCGGTGAAGCGGTCGGCGAGGACGCCGCCGAAGACCACGAACAGCGCGAAGGGGCCGATCCAGGCACCCAGCGCGTAGCCGACGGAGGAACCGGAGTGACCGGCGCCGAGCAGACCGGCGGCGAGGGCGACCGGGACCATGCCCTCACCGAAGACGGCGGCGGACCGGGCGACGAAGAACAGCCGGAAGTTGCGGCTCCAGAGCGTCGGGGGCGCGGCGGGGACGACATCCGGTCCGGGGGGCGCCTCGGCGGGCACCGCGTCGGGAATGACCGCGTCGGCCTCAGACTTGTACGTGTACTTGTCCGTCACGGACCCGAGATGTATCAACAAATGGTCTGGACCACCAAGGGGTTTTCGGAGGAACCACCGTGCCGCACCGCATCGCCGTCCTGGCCCTGCCCGGCCTGCTCCCCTTCGAACTGGGCATTCCGCACCGGATCTTCGGGCGGGCGAAGGACTCCGGGGGCCGCCCGCTGTACGAGATCGTCACCTGCGCGCCGGTCGCCGGACCGGTCCGGACGGACGCGGACTTCGCCGTGAACGTCGAGCACGGGCCGGAGGCGCTGGCGACGGCGGACACGGTCGTCGTCCCTGCCTCGTACGAACTCGGCCCGGTCTACGAGGAGGGCCGCCTGACGCCGGAGCTCGCGGCCGCCCTCGCGCACATCAGGCCCGGGACGCGGCTCGTGTCCATCTGCACCGGCGGCTACGTGCTGGCCGCCGCCGGCTGGCTCGACGGGCGTCCGGCCACCACCCACTGGTCCTCGGCCGAGCACTTCCAGCGGCTCTTCCCGAGCGTGCGGGTGGACGCGGACGTGCTCTTCGTCGACGACGGGGACGTGCTCACCTCGGCCGGCGTGGCGGCCGGCATCGACCTCTGCCTGCACATCGTGCGCCGGGACCACGGCACGGCCGTCGCCAACGAGGTGGCGCGCCGGACGGTCGTCCCGCCGCACCGGGACGGCGGCCAGGCCCAGTACATCGAGCGCCCGCTCCCGGACCCGGGCACCGCGACCACGACGGCCGCCCGCGCCTGGGCGCTGGCCCATCTGCACGAGCCGCTGCAGCTGCGCGACCTCGCCGTGCGGGAGTCGATGAGCGTACGGACCTTCACCCGCCGGTTCCGCGAGGAGGTCGGGGTCAGCCCGGGCCAGTGGCTGACCCGGCAGCGGATCGAACGCGCCCGCCACCTCCTGGAGTCGACGGACCTCCCGGTCGACAGGATCGCCCGCGACGCCGGCTTCGGCACGCCCCAGTCCCTGCGGACGCACCTGCAGACGGCGATCGGTGTGACGCCGACGGCCTACCGCCGCACCTTCCGCGCGGGCGCCACGGGCTGAGCCGCGGGCGCGGCCTCCGCGAACCGCCGCTCCCCCACGGCCCCGACCGCGGTCAGCAGCAGGGTCAGGCCGACACCCCACAGGATCGCGGTCGAGGGTGCCACCACCTGCAGCAGGCCGCCCGCCAGGGAGCCGCTCGCCGCGTAGCCGGCTCCCACGGCGGCGTACATGACCGAGTAGCCGGCCGCGAGGACGCTCGGGGGGAGGATCCGGCGCAGGGCCAGGTTCCGGGTCAGCATGGCCGGTGCCTGGAGCAGACCGGCCAGGACCAGGGCGACGGCGATGGCGGCCGTCCAGGGCAGCAGGGCCACCAGGACGACCCCTGCCGAGACGCCGAGGATGAGGACGAGGCTCTGCGCCGTGAGCCGGCCGGGCCAGTCGCCGCGGAGCCCGTAGAGGAACGCCCCCAGCGCCGAGCCGGCCGCGAAGCCGGCGAGCAGCGGTCCGGCCCAGCCGATGCCGATCCCGCGCTGCTCCAGCAGGGCGGGCAGGACGAGTTCGGCCAGGGCCAGCAGCGTCAGGCTCGCCGCGCCGGTCACGTACACGGGCCAGGCGCGCGCCAGGAGCCGCCGCACCGGCTCGCCGCCGGCGCCGGGGCCGCCCTCGGCCTTCCAGCCGGCGGGCAGCAGCCGGAGCCCGGCCACCGCCACCGCCATCAGACCGCCCTGGAGCAGCAGGGGCACGGCCGGATCGACACCCAGCGCGAAGCCCGTCGTGAGGGCGGGCGCACCGGCCCAGATCCCGAAGGTGAGCACCGACTCCATGCTCATCGCCTGGGTGACGGCATGGTCCGGGACCAGCGAGGTGAGCAGCGCGCGCAGCCCGCCGGGCACGGCCGCCGGTCCGGCGCCGGCGGCGAACGCGAGCCCGCACAGGACCGCGGGGTGCGCGCCGTCGAGCAGTCCGAGCCCCGAGAAGCCGAGCGCGCCGACCGCGAGTCCGGACGCCAGCTGCGGCCGGGCCCGTTCGGCGTTCATCCGGATGCCGAGGACGGGCGCGGCGAGGATCTCGCCGAGGACGTACACGGCGGCGAGGACGGCCCCGAGCGTGTACCCGCCGGGCCGCTCGCGGACCAGGAGGACCAGCGCGAGCGGCGCCATCGCCACCGGCATCCGTCCGGCCACGGTGACGACGGACCAGGCGAGGACGGGCCGGGTGGCGAGCGCTCGGTAGGACATGGCACCGAACGTAGCGACCCGCCGCCCTCCGCCGTGGGGATTTTTCCCGCCGGGAAGGCCGCTCAGAAGGTGAGCACCCCGCGGGCCACCTTCCCTCGCGCCGCGTCCTCGGCCGCTCTCTCGAAGTCCTCCACGGGATAGGTCTCGGTGACGAGCTCGTCGAGGAGCAGACTGCCCCGGCGGTAGAGCTCGGCGTAGAGCGCGAGGTCCTTCTGCGGGCGGGAGGAGCCGTAGCGGCAGCCGAGGATCGACTTGTCCAGGAACATCGCGGCGGGCAGGAAGCTCGCCTCGGCGGTCGGGGCCGTCATCCCGAGGAGCACCGCCTGGCCGTGCCGGTCGAGCAGGTCGACCGCGGCGCGCACCAGACCGACGTGGCCCACGCACTCGAAGACGTGGTCGGCGCCGGTGGGCAGGACCTCCCGCACGCCGTCCGCCGAGCCCAGGAAGTGCGTGGCGCCGAACCGGCGGGCGGCCTCCTCCTTCGCCGGGTTGGTGTCGACGGCGACGATCGGGTGGGCGCCGGAGATCCGGGCGCCCTGGAGCACGTTGAGGCCGATGCCGCCGGTGCCGATGACCACCACGCTCTCGCCCCGCGCCACGCGGGCCCGGTTGAGCACCGCCCCCACGCCGGTGAGGACGCCGCAGCCCATGAGGGCGGCGGAGGTGAGCGGGATGTCGGAGGGGATCCGCACGGCCTGGACGGCCTTGACGACGGTCCGCTCGGCGAAGGAGGAGTTCGAGGCGAACTGGAACAGCGGCTGCCCGCCGCGGGAGAAGGGCTGCCCGGGCCTGCCGATGGCCTTCCGGCACATCGTGGGACGGCCCCGGTCGCAGTCGGCGCAGGTGCCGCAGTTGGCGAGCGTGGACAGGGCCACGTGGTCACCGGGCCCGACATGGGTGACGCCCGGCCCGACGGCCTCGACGACACCGGCGCCCTCGTGTCCGAGGACGACGGGCGCGGGGAAGGGGATCGTCCCGTCGACGACCGACAGGTCGCTGTGGCACAGCCCGGCGGCGGCGACCGCGACGAGGACCTCCCCGGGTCCGGGGTCCCGCACCTCCAGGTCGTCGACGACCTGGACCTGCTTCCCGTCGAAGACGACGCCTCTCATGACCGCTCCTCGTCCGTGGCGTTGGGGCGGGAGCCGGCCGCCGCGGCGCGGGCCATCTCCTCCAGCCGGGTCAGCAGCGGCATCGGGTCGGTGCCGACCGTGCCGGGCAGGAAGTCCGCGATCCGCTCCGGTGTCCACGCGCCGCCCTCGGCGTACCCGGCCCGCAGCTCGCGGGGTTGCGCCCAGACCGCGATCTTGGGCCCGGCGATCGTGTAGACCTGGCCGGTGATCCCCTCCGCCCTGGCCCGCTCGGACAGGAGGTAGACCACGAGCGCCGCCACGTCCTCCGGCTCGCCGATCTCCTTCAGCTCCATGGGGACGTTGGCCGACATCCGGGTGCGGGCCACGGGCGCGACCGCGTTCGCCGTCACCCCGTACTTGTGGAGCCCCAGCGCCGCGCTGCGCACCAGCGAGATGATCCCGCCCTTGGCGGCGGCGTAGTTGGCCTGCGCCACCGAGCCCTGGTGGTTGCCGCTGGTGAAGCCGATCAGGGTCCCGCCGCCCTGCTTGCGCATCACCGCCGAGGCGGCCCGGAAGACGGTGAAGGTGCCCTTCAGGTGGGTCGCGACGACCGGATCCCACTCCTCCTCGGACATGTTGAACAGCATCCGCTCGCGCAGGATGCCAGCCACGCACACCACTCCGTCCACGCGCCCGTACTCCGCGAGCGCCACGTCCACGATCCGCGCGCCGCCCTCCATCGTCGAGATGTCGTCGGCGACCGCGACCGCGGATCCGCCCGCCGCCTCGATCTCCTTCACGACGGCGAGTGCGACCTCGGAGGTCGGCTCCCCGCCCTCGACGGAGACGCCGTAGTCGTTGACGACGACTTTCGCGCCCTCCGCCGCGCACGCCAGGGCGACCGCACGGCCGATCCCCCTCCCCGCGCCCGTCACGGCGATGACCTTGCCAGCCAAGAAGTTCCCCACGCCCGGCCCCTTCCCGCGGTTTCTGACGGTCCGTTAGATTCGTCAACAGGATTCTACGACCCGTCAGATACCGGAGAACAAGACCCCTGGAGGCCCCGATGTCAACTCCCCCGGCTCTCCCCGCCGCGTTCCACGACATCGCCAAGCGCGTCAACAACTGGGGCCGTTGGGGCCGGGACGACGAGATCGGGACGCTGAACCTGATCACCGACGAGGTGGTGCGCGAGGCCGTCGCGACCGTCCGCTCGGGACAGCGCGTCCCCCTCGCACTCGACCTCGAGCAGGACGGCGTACAGACCGGCATGATCCCCGGCCGGGTCAACCCGCTGCACGTCATGGTCCAGGTCAACCAGGAGCTCTTCGGCCCGGGAACGGTCGCCACCAGCGACGACGCCGTGACCTTCGGCCTCCAGGCGGCGACGCACTGGGACGCGCTCACGCACGTCTCGCACTCGGGAAAGATCTACAACGGGCGGCCCGCCGCCTCCATCACGCCGCACGGGCGCTCCGAGTTCAGCGGCATCCACACCGCGCGCCACATCGTCGGTCGCGGTGTCCTGCTGGACGTGGCCGCGGCCAAGGGACTCGACCGGCTGCCGGGCGACCACGCCGTGACCCCCGAGGACCTGGACGAGGCGGCGGAGTTCGGCAGGGTGACGGTCCGGGCCGGCGACATCGTGCTCGTACGGACCGGGCAGGTGCGGCAGTACCTGGCCGGGGACAAGCACGGGTACGCCTTCCCGTCCCCCGGGCTTTCCGTGCGGACGCCCGAGTGGTTCCACGCCCGGGACGTCGCCGCCGTCGCGAACGACACGCTCACCTTCGAGATCTTCCCGCCCGAGATCGAGGACCTGTGGCTGCCCGTGCACGCCCTCGACCTCGTCGAGATGGGCATGCTCCAGGGGCAGAACTGGAATCTGGAAAGTCTGTCCACAGCCTGTGCACAGAGCGGGCGGTACGCGTTCCTGCTCTCCGCGATGCCCGAGCCCTTCGTCGGCGGCACGGGCACACCGGTGGCACCGGTCGCGATCCTGTAGGAGCAGGCCGGCGCGCAGGGCCGCGGTGAGGGAAGAGGGACTCACGGGTGGCGGCGAGCATCGCGCCCGCCCCGAGCACGGCACGGCGGGCCGCCACCCCGGTCGCGACCCGCACTCGCCGAGGGTGCGGCACCCTCGGCGTCCCCTCGCGACGCATCGCTCACCCCAGGGTGAACAAAGCGGCACGAACCGTCAACAGTGCCCCCGGCGAAGCGTCAGCAGGAGGCCCGGTCGAAGGCGATCGGCTCCCGCACCACCTGCGCCGAGACCGGAACGCTCCGGTCCACCTCGCACCAGATGCTCTTGCCGGCGCCTTCGCGCTGCCAGCCCCAGCGGTCGGCCAGTCCGTCCACCAGCTCCAGGCCGCGGCCGTTGGTGTCCTCACCCTGGGCGTGCCGCTGGAGCGGGGGCCGGTCGCTGCGGTCGGCCACCTCGACCCGGACCGTCCCGGCGTCCGGACAGCCGGCGCCGAACAGCATCCTCAGGACGGCCGGACAGCCCGTGTGCACCACGGCGTTGGTCACCAGCTCGGAGATGAGCAGCACCAGCGTCTCGGCCAGCGGCTCGTCCACCCCTATGCCCGATCCGGCGAGCCTCGAACGGGCCCATCGCCGGGCTCGTCCCACCTCTGCCGGGTCGGCCCCGACCTCCAACTGAACCTGAAGCACCTGCACCGTTCACACCATCCGAACCGGCGGACACATCGCCTCGCGCCTCACAGCCATCGACGCCCTCACGGAACGTGATTTCCTTGCGAGACAGCATGGTTGACGTACAGTCACCGCAACAAGCGCTTCAGGCATATTCCAGCGCGAAGGAGTACGCATGGTCCATACTGTGCGACGCACGCTGCGGGGAGTCGAACAGGGGCGCGCGAGGCGCCTCCAGGGGGCGCGAACGGCGGGCATTCCGGGGCACGGAGCCGCCGCACCGGCGACACCGGTACGGACCGGACCCACAACCACTCGCATCCCACGGAGCGTACCGGAGCGGGACCCCGACTCCGGGCCGTGACGGCCCGGCCGGGGGACACAACCCGATATCGACGCTCCGTGAGCGTCACCGGCCACGCCGGCTACAACCGTGCCGCCTCCACCTCCTCCGCGAGGACCTTCGGGATCCACCGTTCGGCCCGGACCCAGGCCCGTTTCAGATGCAGATGGACCTCCGCCTCCCAGGTGAAGCCCATGCCGCCGTGGATCTGGAGGCAGTCGCGGGCGCAGCCGGTCGCGGCCTCGTCGGCGAGCAGTTTGGCCCCCGCGATCTCGACCGGGTCACCGGTCACGGCCGCCGCGTAGACGGCGGCCCGGGCTACTTCCGTTCGTACGAGCATCTGCGCGCACAGATGCTTGACGGCCTGGAAGGCGCCGATCGGCCGGCCGAACTGCTCCCGCTCGCGGGCGTGGCGCACGGCCGCCTCGGTCGTGCGCCCGGCGCTGCCGAGCTGTTCGGCGGCGGTCAGCAGTGCGCCGGTCGCGACGAGCGCGTCCGGCACCGGGCCGGTGGCGGACGCGCGTTCCCGGCGGGCGCCGCCGTCGGGGCCCGGCAGCCGGTGCAGGGGCGTCAGCGGGTCCACCGAGCGCACCGGGACGGCGCCGGAGACGTCCCCGCGGACGACGTCCGCCTCGTCCAGCCACTCCACGAGCCCTCCGTCGGGCCCGGTGACCACGGTCTTGCCCTCGGCCGCGCCGGGCACCTCCCCCGCCGCCAGGTGCGTCGCGACCAGCGGCCCGGGCAGCAGGGCCCGTCCCGCCTCCTCGAAGACGAGCACCGCCTCGGGGAGGCCGAGGCCGACACCGCCGGCCTCCTCGGGCAGCCGGAGCGCGAAGAGGCCCGCCTCGCCCAGTTCCCGCCACAGCGCCCGGTCGAGCGTCCCCGCGGCGACGGCCGTCCGGAGCTCCTGCGCGCCGAAGCGTCCGGCGAGCAGCTCCCGCACGCCCGCCCTCAGCGCCCTCTGGTCCTCGGTGAGCCGGAAGTCCACTCGGATCACCCTCCCTTCGGAAGGCCGAGGATCCGCTCGGCGACGATATTCCGCTGGATCTGCGAGGTGCCCGCGGCGATCGTGTACGAGAGCGAGGACAGCCGGTCCTGGTTCCACTCCCGGCCGAGGTCGAGCGCGTCCGGGCCGAGGACGGCGGCGGCCGCGTCGTAGAGCTCCTGGCGGGCGTGGGAGTAGCGGAGCTTGAAGACGGAGCCGCCGACGCCGGGAACGCCGCCGCCGGCCTGCGCCTCGCTGACGTTCCACTGGGTGAGGCGCCACAGGGCGCGGAACTCGGCGCTCAGCGCGCCCAGCCTGCGGCGCACCACGTCGTCGTCCCAGGTGCCGTTGCGTCGTGCCGCGGCGGCGAGTTCGCCGAGGGTGCGGCGGCAGGCGACGACCTCGCCGACGAAGGCCGTGCCGCGTTCGAAGGACAGCGTCACCATGGTCACCCGCCAGCCGTCGTTCTCCGCGCCGACCCGGTGGGCGGCCGGCACCCGGACCTCGTCGAGGAACATCTCGGCGAACTCGGCGGACCCGGCGAGCGTGCGCAGCGGCCGGACGGTGATCCCGGGAGCGTCCATCGGCATCGCGAGCCAGCTGATGCCCCGGTGCCGGGGGGCCTCCGGGTCGGTGCGGACGAGCAGTTCGCACCAGTCGGCGACCTCGGCGTGCGAGGTCCAGATCTTGGAGCCGGTGACCACGTAGTCGTCGCCGTCCCGGACCGCCCTGGTGCGCAGGGAAGCGAGGTCGGAGCCGGCGTCCGGCTCGCTGAAGCCCTGGCACCAGACCTCCTCGCCGCGCAGGACGGGCGGCAGCCAGCGCTCCCGCTGCTCGGCGGTCCCCTCGGCCGCGATCGTCGGTCCCGCGTGCAGCAGTCCGACGAAGTTGGCGCCGACGTAGGGGGCGCCGGCCCGCTCGGTCTCCTCCAGGAAGATCAGCCGATGGGTCGGGGAGGCGTCCCAGTGGACGTCCGCGTACCCCGCCTCGTACAGCCGGCGCTGCCAGCCGCAGTCGTAGGCGCGGCGGCCCGGCCAGTCCAGCGGGTCGGGCCGGGGCGGCAGGGTGGGCAGGACCGTCGCGAGCCAGGCGCGCAGCCGCGCCCGGAAGTCCTCCTCCTCGGCGGTGTACGCGAGGTCCATCAGACGATGCCCAGGCCGAGCATCCGGATGGCGTTGCCGCGCATCAGTTTGTAGACGGTCTCGTCGTCGAGGTCCTTGACGTGGTCGAGGGCGACCTCGCGGGTGTGCGGGAACGTCGAGTCGACGTGCGGGTAGTCCGTCTCGAAGGTGGCGTTGTCCCGCCCCACCACGTCGAGCGAGGCGATGCCGTGCTTGTCGCGGAAGAAGCAGCAGAAGATCTGCCGGTAGTAGTACGTCGAGGGCGGTTCGGGGATCAGGTCGCGGACGCCGCCCCAGGCGCGGTGCTCCTGCCACACGTCGTCGGCCCGTTCGAGGGCGTACGGGATCCAGCCCATCTGGCCCTCGCTGTAGGCCAGCTTGAGCGTCGGGAAGCGGACCAGGACCCCGCTGAAGAGGAAGTCCATCATCGAGGCCATCGCGTTGTTGAAGCTGAGCGACGCCTGCACGGCGGGCGGGGCGTCGGGGGACGCGGCGGGCATCTGGGAGGAGGAGCCGATGTGCATGTTGACGACGGTCCCCGTCTCCTGGCACACGGCGAAGAACGGGTCCCAGTGGCCGGAGTGGATCGACGGCAGCCCCAGGTGGGTGGGGATCTCGGAGAACGTCACGGCCCGCACCCCGCGGGCGGCGTTGCGCCGGATCTCGGCGACGGCGAGGTCGATGTCCCAGAGGGGGATGATGCAGAGGGGGATCAGCCGCCCGCCGCTGCCGCCGCACCATTCCTCGACCATCCAGTCGTTGTAGGCGCGGACGCAGGCGAGGGCGACCTCCTTGTCGTGGGCCTCGGCGAACGTCTGGCCGCAGAAGCGGGGGAAGGTGGGGAAGCACAGGGACGCCTCGACGTGGTTGAGGTCCATGTCCTTCAGTCGTTCGGCGGGGTCCCAGCAGCCGCGGCGCATCTCCGCGCGGGTGATGCCCTCCAGGGTCATGTCGTCGCGGTCGAAGCCGACGGCGGCGATGTTGCGCTTGTACGGGAACTTCAGGTCCTCGTAGATCCACCAGTCGGTGGGCGGGCCGTCGGGGTCCATGGTGATCCGGTACTTCCCGCCGACGTACTCCAGCTCCCCGATGCCCGCGGTCACGGGCCGTGGTCCGCGGTCGCGGTACCGCGCCGGCAGCCAGGTGTCGAAGAGGTGCGCGGGCTCGATCACATGGTCGTCGACGCTGATGATCCGAGGCAGTTCCTGGTCCATGGGCGCACTCCTCTTCTGACGGGTCGTCAGATAGCAGGCTAGCCCCGCACCCCTGGACCGACAAGGAGCATGGCCCTACGCTCTCCGCACGATCTGACAGTCCGTCAGTTCGATCGAGCCGCTCGGAGTCGAGAATGACCGACACCGCACACGCCCTGGGCGCCTCCCGCACGCTCTGGGAGCTCGTCGCCCGCCGCGCCGCCCTCACCCCCGACCATCCCGTCCTGCTCCAGGGCGACCGGACGCTGACCTTCGGCGAACTGCGCGACCGCGCCGAACGGTGCGCCGCCGGCCTCTGGGAGATGGGGGTGCGCCCGGGCACGGTCGTCGCCTGGCAGCTGCCGACCCGGATCGAGACGGCGATCCTGTCCTTCGCGCTGACCCGCGTCGGAGCCGTCCAGTCCCCGGTCATCCCCTTCTACCGGGACCGCGAGGTCGGCTTCGCGCTGCGCGCGTCGCGGGCCGAGTTCTTCGCCGTACCCGGGGTCTGGCGCGGCTTCGACCACACGGAGCTGGCACGCCGGCTCGGTGCCCGGGGCGTCTTCGAGGCCTACGACTCCCTTCCCGACGGCGACCCGGCGGTCCTGCCGCCCCCGCCGGCGCCCGAATCCGGGCAGGACGTGCGCTGGATCTACTGGACCTCCGGGACCACCTCCGACCCCAAGGGCGTCCTGCACACCGACCGCTCGCTGATCGCGGGCGGCTCCTGCCTCGCCCACGCCCTGCACCTGACCTCGGACGACGTCGGCTCGATGGCCTTCCCGTACGCCCACATCGCCGGGCCCGACTACACGGTGATGCTGCTGCTCTACGGCTTCCCCGCGGTGATGTTCGAGCAGTTCGCGCTGCCCGGCGCCCTGGAGGAGTACCGCAAGCACGGGGTGACGGTGGCGGGCGGGTCCACCGCCTTCTACGCGATGTTCCTGGCCGAGCAGCGCAAGCTGCCCCCGGGCGAGAAGCTCATCCCGAGCCTGCGGCTGCTCGCCGGCGGCGGGGCGCCCAAGCCCCCGGAGGTCTACCACGCGGTGGTGCGCGAGATGGGATGCCAGCTGACCCACGGCTACGGCATGACCGAGGTCCCGATGATCACCATGGGCTCGCCGGACGACACCGCCGAGAACCTCGCCACCACGGAGGGCAGGCCGCCGGCCGGCATGGAGATACGCATCGCGCGGGACGCCTCCGGCAACGGCGAGGTGCGCCTGCGCGGCGAGGCGGTGTGCCGGGGCTACCTGGACCCCGCGCAGACGGCCACCGCCTTCGACGAGGACGGCTTCCTGATCACCGGCGACGTGGGACACCTCACCCCGTCCGGGCACCTGGTCCTCACCGGCCGGATCAAGGACATCATCATCCGCAAGGGGGAGAACATCTCGGCCAAGGAGATCGAGGACCTCCTCCACCGGCACCCGGCGGTCGGCGACGCGGCCGTCATCGGCCTGCCGGACCCGGAACGCGGCGAGCGGGTCTGCGCGGTGGTCGAACCCGCCGAACGGCCGCCGGGCGCGGCCCCCCTGACCCTGGCGGCGGTCACCGACTTCCTGCGCGGCGAGGGGCTCTCCGTCCACAAGCTGCCGGAGCAGCTGGAGGTGGTCGAGGAACTGCCGCGCAACGACACCCTGCGGAAGGTCCTCAAGTACAAACTGCGCGAACGGTTCACCACGGTGGACACGGCCTGAACACCGGGAGACCCGCTCCACGGTACGTCCCTTTTGAGTGAAACCTTCCCGGGCTTTCCGACGTCCTCCTCTCGGAAGCCGGTCACGGGCCAGCGGGGGAGTGGACGTTCATGGCACTGAGGAAGTACACCGCGCACATAGCCGTCGTCACGTCGGCGGTCGCACTCACCGGAGCGGTGTGGGGCGCGTCGGTCCTGACCCGCTCGGAGGCGGCCGACACGGCGCGCGGGCCGGCCGCGCAGGGCAAGGGCCCCTCGACGCAGAACCCGGCGCGCCCGCCCGCCAGGGTCCCGGAGAGCATCGCGCACGCCTCCGAGTCGGGCGGACAGGCCGTCAACATCACCATCGACGACGGCCCGGACCCGCGGTGGACCCCCGACGTGCTGCGGATCCTGAAGAAGAACGGCGTCAAGGCCGTCTTCTGCATGATCGGCCCGCAGGCCCGGCAGCACCCCGAACTGGTGAAGCAGGTCGTCGCCGACGGACACCGGCTCTGCGACCACACCACGGACCACGACACCACGATGGACCGGAAGTCGCCCGAGTACCAGAAGCAGCAGATCCTCGCGGCGAAGAAGATGATCGAGGACGCGGCGGGCGGTGCGAAGGTCGAGTACTACCGCGCCCCGGGCGGCGCCTTCACCCCCGACAGCCGGCGGATCGCCGCGGCGGCCGGCATGCGGCCGCTCGGCTGGAACGTCGACACGAAGGACTTCCACCGGCCCGGCACGCAGGCGATCGTCGACACCGTGCGCAACGAGCTGCCCAACGGGCCGACGATCCTCTTCCACGACGGCGGCGGCGACCGCAGTCAGACCGTCGCCGCGCTGGAGCAGGTCCTGCCCTGGCTCAAGGAGCAGGGCCACCCGACCGGCTTCCCCGTGCGGACCCGCCCCTGAAGGCCGCTCAGGAGTCGCGCTCCTCCGTCATGAAGTACCGGGCGAAGGCACCCACGGCGGCCTGCTCGTCGACGGCTCCCGAGTCCGCGGTCGGCAGCGTACGGGCGCTCAGCGCGGCCGCCTCCGGGGAGACACCGAGCGCCAGCAGGGCGCGCTCCACCTCCGCGGGTGTCCCGGCGATGGCGAGGGCGGCGTGCAGGAACGGCCGGGCGATCTCCGCGAAGCGCTCGGGGTGGTCGTGCAGTCGCTTGACCGCGCCGCCGAGGAACTCCTCGTGGCTCACCTTCTGGTCGCCGTCGACGTCCGCGATCCCGGCCATGCCCTGCCAGAACGCCTCGGCGCCGTCGCACAGGGCCTGCCCGCGGTCGGAGCGGAACGTGACGCCGAACTCGGTGAGAAGCCGTTTCGCCGCGGTGGAGAAGTCCTCGCGGGAGATGGTCCCGTCGCCGTCCTGGTCGAAGGCGGCGAAGCGGGAGGCGAGCCGGCGCTGCAAAAGCCGCTCGCGGTCCGGGTGCTCCGTGTGCTGCGTGTGCTCCATCCTCGGAGACTACGACGACCGGGCCCGCTATGCCGAGAGGGGCCGGGCGTCCTCGCTCACGGCGGCGTCCACGTCCCCGTACACCTCGAAGAGGCGCCGCACCCCGAGCGCGGCCAGGACCCGGTTGACGTGCGCGCCCTCCATGGCGTCCGGCGCGGGCAGCACGACGTGCAGCCGGCCGCGGCAGGAGTACATGAGCCGGCGGGCGGCGATCAGCACGCCCACCCCGCTGGAGTCGCAGAACACCACGCCCGAGAGGTCCAGGACCAGATCGTGGCGCCCGTCGGCGACGGCGTCGTGGACCCGTCTGCGGACCAGAGGAGAGGTCACCAGGTCCAGCTCCCCGCGGATGCGCAGCACCGTCCACGGGCCCTGTTCGTCTTCGTCTTCCTCGACGTGGAGCGTCACCGATCGCGCCCTTCAAACGGAGGGAGTCCTTCCCGTGCCTCTCCCGCTGCCCCGGGGGAACCGCGCGAAACCCCCCGTATCGTGATTGACGCTTTCCTTACCATCGGGAATTCCGTCAAGAGCGCACTTGCGGCAAAGAGGAGTGCGCCAGTGCCGCGGCGCATTACTTTGGAGTATGAACTCGGGTCGGGAGGGCCGCCGCAGAGCTCCGGAGGGCTTCGTATGGCGAAGGACACACCACCGCGCTGGGACCGCAGGATGCAGCAGCGGCTGGCGCGGGGCGAGGCAGCCGCGCTCGGGGAGCTGTACGACCGCTTCGCCTCCCTGGTGCACAGCCTCGCCCACCGGGTGCTCGACGACGACGACGCGGCCGACCAGGTCACCCGCGAGGTCTTCGGGTACATCTGGGAGAACCCCGACGCCTACGACCCCAAGGAGGGCAGCATGCGCTCCTGGGTCGCCCGGCTGACCCAGCGGCAGGCCGTGCACCGGCTGCGCCAGACCGAGGCGGTGGCCTACGAGGAGAGCGGCGAGGGGTCCGCGGAGGAGCTGGAGCAGAAGGTGCTCCGGGCCTCGGTGGCGGCCCGCGCGGACTACATCGTGACGTCGATGCCGGCGCCGCTGCGAGCCGCACTGGAACTGGCCTATTTCCAGCGGCGCGACTACCGGCAGACCGCGGCCGACCTCGGTGTGACGGAGGACGAGGCGCGGCGCCGGCTGCGGCTCGGGCTCCAGCTGCTGTCGTCCGCGAACACCCGCCCGCTGGAGGGGTCTTCGCCACCCGGTCACGGACGTGCCCGGTGACCGGGTCGAACGGCTCCGACGACACGCCCGACGAGGTCGCACGCGCGCCCCGGATACCGGGACCGCGCTGGGCGGCGGACGACCACGCCGACCTGTCGCGCGCCGTCCCGCCCGCGGACGCACCCGGCCCGGTGCCGGACCTCCCGCAGGCGCCCCCGCCTCCCCCGCCGCCGCCTTCGCACACCGTGCTGAAGTCCCTGCTCGGGGCCTGGGCGCTGTCGGCATGCTCGGTGGAGGAGACCGAAGCGGTCGAGAACCACCTCACCGAATGCGCCCCGTGCGCCGACGAGGCCCTGCGCCTGCGGGACGCGGTCGGCCTGCTGCACGCGGAACGCGACCTGGACCTCGACCCGCTGCTGCGCTCCCGGGTCCTGGAGAACTGCCTCGGCCGCCGCCCGGCCCGGATCCCGGTGCCGGCCTGGGCCGCCCCGTACGACGCGGAGACGGCCCGGCTCGACGCGCTGCTCCAGGACATCGGCGAGTCGGAGTGGCACGCCCCGGTCCGGCTGAAGTGGTTCGAGGAGGAGCGCCCGGCCAGCCGCCGGACCACGGTGGCCGGCGTGATCGGGCACCTGCTCACGGTCGACGGCCTGGTGGCGACGGCCCTGGGCCTGGACGACCCGCTCGGCGGCACCCGGGCCGCGTCCCCGGCCTCGCCGACCGCGCGGACGGAGGCGTACTGGCAGAGCTCGGACCATCCGGTGACGCGCGGCGTGCGCGAACCGTGGCGCGACCAGAGTCACACCCTGATCCGCACGGTCTCCTTCGCCGGGCGCGGCGTCGCGGACCTCACCGTGACGTACGGGGACTTCGCGCTCCCGATGCGCGACTCGCTGCTGGAGCGGGCCTTCGAGTGCTGGGTGCACGCGGACGACATCGCCAACGCCGTGGCGTACCCGTACGAGCCGCCGAGCGGGGCGCACCTGCACGGCATGATCGACCTGGCCGCCCGGCTGCTGCCGGCCGCCCTGGCCGGGCGCCGCCGCGCGGGTCTGGCCGCTCCGGCCCGCCACCTGGTCGAGGCGGGTGCCCCGGGCCGCTCGCTCCATCTGGAGGTCGAGGGCGCGGGCGGCGGCCACTGGTACATCGCCCTCGACTCGCCGGCGGCCATGGGTTCCCCGGACCACGCGGTGGCCCAGGTGGCGATGGACGGTGTCGAGTTCTGCCAGCTGGTGGCGGGACACGTGCCGCCCGAGGAGGCCGCGGCGGGCCAGGACGGCGACCGCGAGGCGATCCGGGACGTGCTGTTCGCGGCGGCGTCGCTGAGCCGGCTGTAGGGGGCAGGGGCGTGCGCGTCCCTGCCCGCTCCGGCGCGGCCCGTCAGGCGAAGACGACCGTGCGGCGCCCGTTGAGCAGGATGCGGCGCTCCGCGTGCCACTTCACGGCCCGCGCCAGAGCCTGGCACTCGACGTCGCGGCCGATCGCCACCAGCTGGTCCGGGGTGACCTCGTGGCCCACCCGCTCGACCTCCTGCTCGATGATCGGGCCCTCGTCGAGGTCGGCCGTCACGTAGTGGGCGGTCGCTCCGATCAGCTTCACCCCGCGCGTGTGCGCCTGGTGGTAGGGCTTCGCGCCCTTGAAGCTCGGCAGGAAGGAGTGGTGGATGTTGATGATCCGGCCCGACAGCTGCTTGCACAGGTCGTCGGAGAGCACCTGCATGTAGCGGGCGAGGACGACGAGCTCCACCTCCTCGGCGCGGACGAGCTCCAGGAGCTCCGCCTCCGCCTCCGCCTTGGTGTCCTTGGTGACCGGAATGTGCCGGAACGGGATGCCGTACGAGCCCACCAGTTCCTCGAAGTCGGTGTGGTTGGACACCACGGCGACGATCTCGACCGGCAGCGCCCCGATGCGGGAGCGGAAGAGCAGGTCGTTCAGGCAGTGCCCGAACTTCGACACCATCAGCACGATACGCATGCGTTCGTCGGCCCGGTCGAGCTGCCAGTCCATCTCGAAGGCGTCACCCACCGCGGCGAAGCTGGCCCGCAGCTTGTCCACCGACACCGGCGCCTCGGCCGAGAAGTGGACCCGCATGAAGAAGAGGCCGGTGTCCCGGTCCCCGAACTGCTGACTGTCCTCGATGTTGCAGCCCGTGATGAAGAGATAGCTCGACACGGCGTGCACGATGCCCTGTTTGTCCGGGCAGGAGAGCGTGAGGACGTACTGGTCGGTCATCCCCGTAGCGTGCCACACGCGGGGAGGACGCCCCGGCCGCCGTCCGTCAGGCGGACCGGGTCATGATCCGGAGCACGTCCAGCGAACGCGGGGGCGCGTCCGGGTCCTCGCCGTCGGCCGACGCCAGCCGTACGTGTGCCTCACGGGCGGCACGGACGGCCTCCGGCCACCCGTGATGGTCCATGTAGGCCGAGACGGGGGCGTCCGGACCCACCTGGTGCATGATCCTCAGCACCCGGAGCACGGCCACGTCGACGAGCGCGGCCTCCCCCGAGTCTCGGAAGACCGTGCCCACGTACTTCTCGGCGGACCAGTTGTCGAGCCAGGTGTCCTCGACCAGTCGGTAGACGGCGTCGGTGACGTCGCCGTACCCCTCGTGGCCGGCCAGCCAGGTGGTCTCGTGGAACCCGGGGTCGGAAAGCATGTGCAGCGCCGAGCGCACGTTGCTGCGCCAGCGCCACCAAGGCACGTCGTTGAGCGGCATGCCGCCCATGGTGGAGGAGCGACGGCCGCGACGGGAAGAGTTCATCGAACCGGAGAGTGGACTGGACACGTTTCGATCGTACGTTCCCCGCCGACCGTTCCCGACCGGCCCCCGTAATTCACCTTCACGTCACCCAACGTTGAACCATGCTCACTCCCGCGTTACCCATGAGGCGGAATTGTGCATGCCCATGACCGGTAGGCGACTGACCTCATTCCTCGCGCACGTCACGACCGCGGCGGCCGGAGCGTCGCTGCTCACCGGATGTGGCGTGCTCCCTGGTGCCACGGGGGGCTCCAGGGAGCCCGTCACGGTGATGACCTGGGCACCCGACGGCACCCGGGCCACCAACATGCCGGGCATGCCCGCCATGGCCAAGGCGTACGCCCGCTGGATCAACGAGTCCGGCGGGATCGACGGCCACGAGCTCCGCGTCCTCACCTGCAACGAGGAGAACACCTCCGCCGGCGCGGCGGCCTGCGCGCGCCGTGCCGTGAAGGAGGGCGCCGTGGCCGTCGTCGGCTCCTACAGCAGGCACGCACATGCCTTCCTCGCCCCCCTGGAGGCCGCGGGGATCCCGTACATCGGCGGCTACGGCGTCACCGAGGACGAGTTCACCAGCCCGCTCTCCTACCCCGTCAACGGCGGCCAGGCGTCCCTGCTCGCCGGCAACGGGATCCAGCTCGCCGAGTCCTGCCGCAAGGTCTCCCTCGTCCGGCCGGACAACGCGGCCGGCGACAAGCTGCCCGACCTCCTCAACTCCGGCCTGCGCAAGTCCCGTCACGGCAGCGCCATCGACATCCCGGCCGCGGAGGACTCCACCGAGTACACCCGGCAGGCCGGCCGGGCCCGCTCGAAGGCCGGCAACGACAAGGGCTGCGTCACCGCCGTGCTCGGCGAGCGCACCCAGACGTTCTTCGACTCGTTCCGCCGGCTGCCCGAGAACGCGAAGGCCGGTGACGGCGACGAGGGCGTCCGCATCTCCTCGGTGCTCGGCAGCGTCGCCCAGCCGGTCATCGACCGCACCGGCGGCCCCCACAGCCCCTTCGAGGGCGCGTACGTGACCGGCTGGTACCCGGAGGAGAACGACCCGAGCTGGGCCCCGATGCGCAAGGTGATCAAGGAGCAGGCCTTCGTCGACAACCGGGTCGACCCGGCCGACGCAGGCGTGCAGACGACCTGGATCGCCTACACCGTCCTGAAGCAGGTCGTCGAGTCGCTCGACACCGACACCGTCGACGCCCACGCCCTCTCGATGGCCCTCGACCGCGGGGTCGAGATCGACACCGGCGGCCTCACGCCGCCGCTGCGCTGGCGACACGAGGACCTGCTCGGCGCCACCGGCTTCCCCCGGATCGTCAACCACCAGGTGACCTTCCAAGTGGTTCGCCAGGGACGCCTGGTGGCCCAGAAGCCCGGCTTCGTCGACGTCGGCCAGACCGTCCTCACCGCCCCGTAGGGCCGCGCCGGACCGTCCGACCGCCGGGCGGGGCAGCGCCCGGCGGGTCGGCGACGGTCAGAGCTGGGTGGGCGTCCGCTTCGACAGCCCGTACTTCTCGGCGGTCGGGTTCCACAGCCCGGCCGCCTCGCGCTTGGCGACGGTGGCGTCGCTGCTCGCCTTGCCCGCGGCGAGCGTCTCGCCGGTGCTGCGCGCCTTGCCGCCCTTGCACAGCTTCTTGTTCTTCATCTGGTCGGCCCAGGCCGCGTAGTGGTCGTCCGCCGAGGCGGACGCCTGCCACGCCTTCGTCAGGGACGCCGTCAGCTCCGAGTTGTTCGGCAGCTGGTCGACCGACAGCGCCTGCAGGCGGGTCACCAGACCGCGGCGCTGCTCGGCCGCGCCCCGCAGGTCGGAACCGGCCTGGTCGAGGTTCTTGCACTTCTTGATGGACTCGACCGAACGGATCACCGCGTCACGGCTGTCGTTGCTGTCGGCGAGGAGCTTGTCGAGCGCCTTCGCCTGCGGCTCGGCCGGGTCGGCCGCCTTCTCCGTGGGGGCGGTGGACGGCGTGCCGGTGGTGGCGGCCACGGGCTGGCCGGACTTCTTGTCCTTGTCGCCGTCGCCACCGCTGAGCAGCGCGCCGGCACCGAGGCCGACGACCGCGCAGCCGATGACCACGGCGGCGATCAGCGCGACGGGCGACCTGCGGCGCGGCTCGGGCTCGTCGTCGTACCCGTCCTGGTAGGCGTCCTGGTACGGCGACGGCGGCTGCTGGAACTGCTGCGGCGGCGGCTGCTGCGCGTACGGGGCCTGCTGGTACGGCTGCCTCGGGGCCTGCTGCTGCGGCTGCGGCATCTGCGACGTCGTGTCGCTGCGGAAGAGGTTGTCGAACTCCGCGGGAGGCTGCCGCTCGCCGTGCATCTGCGCCGGTACGGGAGCGATGTACTGGGTCGCGTCGGACGCGCCCGCCGGCGGAGCCGGCTGCTGCAGCGGGCCCGTCCCGAGGAACCGGGTGTCCGGGCCGCCACCCTGCCCGGCGACCGGCGGGATGTACTGGGTGGCCTGCATGTCCGCGGCCGGGGCGGCCGGCGGATAGCCGTAGCCCGCCTGCGGCGGCTGCGCCTGCGCGTCGGGGGCTGCCGACGGGTAGCCGTAGCCCCCCTGCGGCGGCTGCGCCCCGGGTATGGCGCCCGGCATCGGCCCCGGCGGCCCGCCCTGCGGGACCGGCGGCATGTACTGGGTCGCCTGCATGTCCGCGGCGCCGCCCGGCACGGCCTCCGGCGGCAGCGGCTGCCCCTGCTGCCCACCGGGGCCCCAGCCGCCGCTCCACGGCTGCCCGCCGGCCGGCCCGGCGGCCTGGCCGCCCGCCGCACCGCCGTCGGCGGGCAGCACGACACCTTCGTGCGTGGGCCGCCCCGCCGGGTACTGCGGCTCCGGACCCTGTCCGCTCTGCGTCACCGGGACTCCTACTGATGGACCTACGGAATCGTCGGCTCACGCTACCGGGTGCGTCCGGCGGCGTGCACACGCGTGTGATTCCGATTACACACCTGGGACAACTCCCGTCACGCACGCCCCTGGTGAGCGGACGTGACGACGCTCACGTCCTGGTCGAAAGGGGGCCGAACCCCCGATCGGGCCGAGCAGCACGCCCCTCCCCCTCCCCCTCCCCCTCCCCCTCCCCTTCTTCCCCCCTCCCCTTCTTCCCCGCCCTCCCGTCCGCCCCGTCCCCCGGTCTCCCCGCTTCCGCGGGCCGGGCCGCGCCTCAGGCCGCGTGGAGCGCGAGCCTGGTGCCGAACTCGCGGACCACCGGCTCCCGGGAGAAGGGTTCGAGGCGTTCCTTCAGGTCGTCCAGGTACTCCGCGCCCCGGGACGACCTCAGGGTGCCCAGGAGTTCGAGCGCCTGCGTGCCCGTGTGACAGGCCTGTTCCACCTCGCGCCGCTGGACCTGGGCCGAGGCCAGCAGGACCAGGCCGATCGCACGGCGCCGGGCCCGCGTCTCGGGGTGACCGGTCAGGGAGTCCTCCGCGGCCCGCGCCGCCGCCTCCGCCTGGCCCAGGTCCCGGTGGCAGTGGGCCAGTTCGTCGGCCAGGTAGGCGTGGTCGAAGTGCGCGATCCACGCCGGGTCGTCCCCCGAGTCCGGATCCGCCCGCTCCAGCGCCCGCACCGCGCGCCCCGCCACCACCTCGAAGGCCCGCGTGTCCCCCAGCAGCGCGTGCCCGCGGGCCTCCGCCGCGCAGAACATCGCCTCCGCCCGCGGCGTCACCCGGCCCCGCGCGCCCTCCTGCGCCGCCCGCGCCAGCTGCGCGATCTCCCTCGGGTTGCCGAGCTGCGCCGCCAGATGACTCATCGAGGCCGCCAGCACGTACCCGCCGTAGCCGCGGTCCCCGGCCGCCTGCGCCATCCGCAGCGCCTGGATGTAGTAGCGCTGGGCGAGCCCCGGCTGCCCGGTGTCCACCGCCATGTAACCGGCCAGCTCCGTCAGCCGCGCGACGGCCCCGAAGAGCCGGCGGCCCACCGACTCCCGGTACGAGCCCGACAGCATCCCGGACACCACGCTGTTCAGGTAGTGCACGACCACCGGGCGGACGTGACCGGAGCCGAACCGGCGGTCCAGATCGACCAGCGCGGCCGTCATCGCCCGGACCGCCTCCACGTCCGCGATCCCCACGCGCGCCCCGGCCGACCGCGCCACCTGCGCGTCCGCGCCGGTGATCAGCCAGTCCCGACTCGGCTCCACCAGAGCGGAAGCGGCCACGGTCGACCCCGACAGGAAGTCCCGGCGCCCCACGTCGCTGCGCCACAGCTCGCAGACCTGCTCGATCGCGCCGAGCACGGTCGGCGCGAACTGCAGCCCGACACCGGAGGCCAGGTTCCGGCCGTTCGCCATGCCGATCTCGTCGATCGTGACCGTGCGGCCCAGTTTGCGGCCCAGCGCCTCCGCGATGATCCCCGGCGCCCGGCCACGCGGCTGCTGGCCCCGTAGCCATCGCGCCACCGACGTCTTGTCGTAGCGCAGGTCGAGGCCCCGTTCCGCTCCGACCATGTTCACCCTGCGCGCGAGGCCGGCGTTGGAACACGCGGCCTCCTGAATGAGCACCTGCAGCCGTTCGTTCGGCTGACGGGCAACGAGTGGCCTGGCTGCCATGACTACCCCCTGAGGCCGGTGTGCGAGCGATAGGACTGATCACTGCCCGGCGGATATCCGGTCAATGCAGATGTGAACACGCGAAACCGGACGCATCGACCACTGCCCTGTGGCCGGCACCCCCCTTCACCGGCTACCCGTTCGCCGCTTCCCTGCCGCACGCGCGCCCCCGCCCGTGCACCGATGCGCCCCGCATGCAGGATCGATGCTCCACGCCGCTCTCCGTCCCGCCCGTAACCCCAGGTGGCGGCGGGAGTTGAGATCACCGTGGAAGAGACGATCGGAGTCACGGAGGCCGCGCAGATCCCCCAGCAGCGGGGGGAGCTGCTGCTGGACAGCGCCGTGCGGTACGCGGAAGAGCGGCACTGGGACGTGTTCCCCGGCACCTGGCTGGAGGCGATCGAGGGCGGGGAGCGCTGCTCCTGCGGCGCCGACGCCTGCGTGACACCCGGCGCCCATCCGGCCAGGCCCGACTGGTCGACCCAGGCCACCGGCAGCGCGGTCGGGGCACGGCGCATGTGGTCGAAGCACCCCAAGGCGTCGATCCTGCTGCCCACCGGCCGCACCTTCGACGCGATCGACGTGCCGGAGTCGGCGGGCTTCCTGGCGCTGGCGCGCATGGAGCGCATGGAGCTGACCCTCGGCCCGGTGACGTGCACCCCCGACCGCCGGATGCTCTTCTTCGTCCTGCCGGGCGCCGCCACCAAGGTCCCCGACCTGGTCCGCAAGCTCGGCTGGGCCCCGGCCTCGATCGACCTGATCACGCGTGGAGAGGGCCACTACGTCGCGGCGCCGCCCACCCGGGTCGGCGGGATCGGCGCCGTGCAGTGGGCGCGCCGGCCCACCCCGGCGAACCGCTGGCTGCCGGACGCGGAGGAGCTGATCAGCCCGCTCGCCTACGCCTGCGGGCGGGAGGCGGCGGCCGAACGGGCACGTCAGTCATGACCCCTTCCCCCTGAAGCCGCCGCCGTAAGGTTGGCCCCGTCGCGTACGGGGACGACCGAAGAGGTGACGGATCATGCCTGACCAGGCATTTGACGGAGTGTTCGAACAAGCGGGCCACGCGCCGGAGGACGGCGCGGTGCCCGCGGTCCGGGTCGAGGGGCTGTGGAAGCGCTTCGGCCCGCAGATCGCGGTGAACGGGATCGACCTCGTCCTGCCCGCGGGGAAGTTCATCGGGCTCGTCGGCCCCAACGGCGCCGGCAAGACGACGACCCTGTCCATGATCACCGGACTGCTGCGCCCGGACCACGGACGCATCCTCGTGGCCGGACACGACGTCTGGCGCGACCCCGAGTCGGTGGCCGAGGTCAAGGCCCGGATCGGCATCCTGCCCGAGGGCCTGCGGCTCTTCGAGCGCCTCTCGGGCCGCGAACTGCTGGCGTACACCGGGCGGCTGCGGGGGCTGCCCGGTGCCGAGGTCGACAAGCGGGCCGCCCAGCTGCTCGACGTACTGGACCTGGCCGGCTCGCAGAACAAGCTGGTCGTGGACTACTCGACCGGCATGCGCAAGAAGATCGGGCTGGCGGCGGCACTGCTGCACAACCCCGAAGTCCTCTTCCTCGACGAGCCGTTCGAGGGCGTCGACCCGGTGTCCGCGCAGACCATCCGGGGCGTACTGGAGCGGTACACCGGCTCAGGCGCGACCGTCGTCTTCTCCAGCCACGTGATGGAGCTGGTGGAGTCGCTGTGCGACTGGGTGGCGGTGATGGCCGCGGGCCGGATCCGGGCGCAGGGCACCCTGGCGGACGTACGGGGCGAGGCGCCGTCGCTGCAGACCGCGTTCCTCGAACTGGTCGGCGCGCAGGGACGGGAGACCGGGGAGTCCCTGGACTGGCTGGGCGGTTCCGCCCGATGACGACCGCCACTTCCGCCTCCCCCGCCCCGACGGCCGCGGCTCCGTCGCTGACCTCGGTGTTCGTACGCCTCAAGCTCGCGTTGCTGCGCAACGGACTGCGCCAGTCCGCGGGCCGTACTGCCGCCTACGTCACCTCGATCGTCGTGGCGGCCGTCTTCGCGGCGGGGATGGTGCTCGCCTTCGTGCTGCTGCGCGGGAACGAGGACGCGGTCTCGGTCGCCGTGCCGATGACGGCGGTGCTCGCGCTCGCGTGGACCGTGATGCCGCTGTTCGTGCCGAGCGGCGACGAGACGCTCGACCCCTCGCGGCTGGTGATGCTGCCGCTGCGGCCGCGGTCGCTGGTGCGGGCGCTGCTGGTCGCCTCACTGGTGGGGATCGGCCCGCTGTTCACCGTCTGTGCGGCGCTGGGCGCGGCCTTCGCGCTGGCCCGGGGCGCCGCCGGGATCGTGGTCTCGGTGTTGGCCGTGCCCCTGGTGACGCTGGTGTGCGTGGCGCTGTCGCGAGCGGTCGCGGCGGCCAACGTGCGGTTGCTGACCTCGCGCAAGGGCCGGGACCTGGCGGTGCTGAGCGGCCTGGTCATCGCGGTCGGCATCCAGTTGGTGAACTTCGGCGTCCAACGGCTCAGCCGGGCCGGCGGGCTGTCCGCGCTCGAACCGGTCGCCGAGCTGACGGGCTGGCTGCCGCCCGCCTCCGCCGTCGCCGCGGTGGACGCGGCGAGCGCGGGCGACCACACGTCGGCCGCGGCCCGGCTGCTGCTGACGGCGGCCGCGCTGGGGGCGCTGCTGTACTGGTGGCAGCGGAGCCTGGTGAAGCTGATGACGGCGCCGGACGGCTCGACGGTCGGCGCGGCCGGCGAGGCGTCGGCGAAGGACAGGGCCGGCCGCGGACTGCTGAACCGGCTCCTGCCCGGCGGGCGGACCGGCACGGTGATGGAGCGCAGCCTGCGCTACATCTGGCGCGACCCGAAGACGAAGGCCGCGTGGATCACCTCCCTGGCGATCGGCCTGATCGTCCCGATGGTCAACGCCCTCCAGGGCACCGGCTCGATCTACTTCGCCTGCTTCGCCTCCGGCATGCTCGGCATCCAGATGTACAACCAGTTCGGGCAGGACACCTCGGCTTTCTGGATGGTCGCGCAGACCATCTCGACGACGGCGGACGCGTACGCCGAACTGCGGGCGCGGGCGCTGGCCCTGCTGACGATCACCCTGCCGTACACGGCGCTGGTGACGGCGGCGACGGCGGCGGTCCTCGGCGACTGGTCGGCGCTGCCGCAGGCACTCGGCCTGGCCTTCGCGCTGCTCGGCGCCATGCTGGCGACGGGCGCGGTGGCGTCGGCGAACTTCCCGTACTCGATCCCGCAGGACAGCGCCTACAAGAACGTCGCGCCGGGGCAGGCCGGGCTGGCCTGGATCTCGATCTTCGGCGGGATGCTCGCGGCGGCGGTGCTGTGCGCGCCGGTGATCGGCGCGACGGTCTTCCTCCACCTCACGGACCGGGAGTCGCTGCTCTGGATCCTCCTCCCGGGCGGCACGGCGTACGGGGCACTGATCGCCTGGGCGGGCCTGCGGATGGCGGCGCCCCGGACGGCACGGCGGCTGCCGGAGATCCTCGTGGCGGTGAGCAAGGGCTGAAGCGGGCCGAAGGCCGTGTCCGGGCGGACACGACCCGAGGGCCGTCCCGCGCGCGGGACGAGAGGGCGGGGCCGGACGGGACACGTCCGCTCCCGCCCTCTTCGCGTCTCCCGACCCGACGGATTCACGGGCGCGCGGACCCTTCGGACTGGGGTCTTCCGGCCTACCCGGCCGCCGTCGTAATGCTCCAAGACCGAACCAATTCGACGTCTTCGCAGCTCAGCGCTTCGTTCGGGCTTGTACCAATGCCCGATTTCGGCGTCACGGGCCCGCCCTCGCGTCTCGGCGCACCCTCTCCCAGCTGCCCGAACGACCAATCGGTCGGGTGCCGTCCGGGGCCCACGGCCGGAAAGCGGCGAGCGATGTGCGATCACCCTCCGCATCAGCAAGACTCCCGTCCGCAATCGCAAGTCACCCGCACAAACATCCGAAGGAGACATACCCGTGCGTTACCTCCGCGGCTCATCCGTCGCCACCGCCCTCGCCACCGTGACCGGTCTCGCCCTCCTGGGCACGGCCGGCGCCGGCCTCGCCCAGGCCGCCCCGGCCGCTCCCGCGAGCCTGTACCCGCCGTCGGCACTCGTGCTCACGGTCGGCAAGGGCGAGGACGCCGCGACGGCCACGGTCGAGAGGGCGGTGACCCTGAACTGCAGCCCGCGCCCCAGCGGCACCCACCCCGCGCCCGCCGCCGCCTGCAAGGAGCTGGCCGGGGTCGGCGGCGACCTCGCGCAGCTGAGCGTGATGTGGGGCGACAGCCCCTGTACGCGCCAGTGGGACCCGGTGACGGTCACCGGCGACGGCGTGTGGCAGGGCCGGCGGGTCAGCTGGTCCGCCACGTACGCCAACACGTGCGAGATGCACGCCGGGATGGCCCGGAACAGCGTGTTCGCGTTCTGATCCGCGACCGCGTCCAGGGAGGCCGGGCCCCGAGGGGCCCGGCCTCCCCCGCGTCCGGCGGGGCCTGGTCAGGACGTGAGGACGCCGTTGAGGAAGGGTTCGACGGCCTCGCGCCACGCGGTGGCGTGCTCGGCCTCGTAATGGAGGAGGTGCCCGGCGTCCGGCACCTCGGCGTAGGCCCCGCGGGGCAGTACCCGGACCATCTCCTGGGCCTCGGCGCGGCCCAGTTCGCCGTCCAGACCACGGACGACGAGGGTGGGGCAGCGGACCTGGGCGAGCGAGTCCCAGTGGGCGTCGTGCACCCAGGTCTCGCGGGAGGTCAGCATCTGGGCGGGGTCGAAGACCGGCCGCCAGCCGTCGGCGTGCTCGGTCATCACCTCGGCGAAGAACTCGCCGCGGGCGGGGTGGGGCCGCTCGACCCAGGGGTCGTCCTCGCCGAACCACTTCCGCACCGCGTCGGGGGAGGTGAAGGGGAGGGGCCACCGGCGGAACCAGTCCTGCCACTCCCGCTGGGAGGCGGCCCCGAGGGCGGAGGCCCGCATGTCGCAGATGACCAGGGCGCGGACGAGGTCGGGGCGCTCGGCGGCGAGCTGCCAGGCGGTGAGGGCACCCATGGAGTGGCCGACGAGGGTGACCGGTCCGAGGTCGAGCTGCTCGACGGCTGCCGCCGCGTCGGCGACGTACGCCTCGCGCGTGTACGGGCCGGCGGCGGGCTTGTCGCTGCGGCCGTGACCGCGCTGGTCGAGGGCGACGGTCCGATGGCGTTCGGCGAGCCAGCGAGCGGTGGGCGCCCAGTGGGAGGCGCGCCCCATCAGACCGTGGAGCAGTAAGACGCCCGAGGCGCCCCCCTGCACACGCTCTTCCCTGAACTCCCAGGCAGCCAGGCGTACGCCGTCGGCTCCGGTGACGTCGATACGTCGCACCATGTTCCCTGGCACCCCCTTCTTTCCATCGAGCGTGTCGAGCTCCGCCAGACTATCGAACCTGTATTCGAAAATGGGGATCTGCCACGCAACACCCCTCGTTCGAGTGACGGTGCTCAAGGATTGGCGCGCGTCGCCGAGGGGAGATGTTCAGCGGGAGGCGGGCCGCTCGGGGAAGACGGTCCGAAGGGAATGACCCTGGGAGCTCGGGGCTCCGGGTCAGCACAGGGGAGGACAGGCCCCGGCGCCCATGGGCGCCGGGGCCCTCTGTCGTTCGGCGCACCGCCCTCATCGCACCCTCCCCGGCACGTCCGGCTCGCTCCCGTGCCACCAGCGTGGCACGCCGCGCCTTCGGCCGTGGTGATTCCGACGTAAATCGGGCCGGGCGGTTGACCCCGCGCGGCGGCCCTGTCCGATACGCCGAACGCCCGTCCGGCGAACCCCCTGAAAGAGGTCCGCCGGACGGGCGTGGGCACGTGCACGGCCCCGGACACGCGTCGGCTCGCCGCCGTGCGACGAGCCCGAAGGACCGGGACGGGATCCTGGCCGCCGGCCAGGACAGGACCTACTGCTTGGCGACGAAGACGTGCGCGGCGACCTCGGCCTCCAGCTCGGCGGCCTCGCCGCTGCTGCCGACCAGGACACCGCCCGGAGACTCGGTCACGCTGACGACGGAGCCGGGCTGCACGCCCGCCCGACGCAGCGTGTACATCAGCTGGGCGTCGGTCTGGATCGGCTCGCCGATGCGGCGGACGATCACCGTCTTGCCCTCGTTGCCCGCGTCCAGGTCCGCCAGCGACACCATGGAGTCGTCCAGGAAGGACTCCGCCTCGGCCTTCTCGCCCAGCTCCTCCAGGCCCGGGATCGGGTTGCCGTACGGCGACTCCGTCGGGTGCCGCAGCAGCTCCAGCACGCGGCGCTCGACGGCCTCGCTCATCACGTGCTCCCAGCGGCACGCCTCGGCGTGGACCTGCTCCCACTCCAGGCCGATGACGTCGACGAGCAGGCACTCGGCGAGCCGGTGCTTGCGCATCACGCGCGTGGCCAGCCGCCGGCCCTCGTCCGTCAACTCCAGGTGCCGGTCGCCCGCGACGGTCACCAGACCGTCCCGCTCCATGCGGGCGACCGTCTGGCTCACGGTCGGACCGCTCTGGTCCAGCCGCTCCGCGATCCTGGCACGCATCGGGACCACACCTTCTTCCTCGAGCTCGAGGATGGTGCGGAGATACATCTCCGTTGTGTCGATCAGTCCGGACATACGTGCCCCTCGATGAGTTGTGCGCTGGCCCTGCACCAATTCTGACGCATCCCGCCGACAACCGTGCCGCGCCGGGGTGAGGCGGTATTGACAGAGCAATGGTCCAGACCGCACCGTGATCCGCGACACGACGACAAGGAGCTTCTGGAATGGGCGACGGCGCGCGCGAGAGCAAGCTGGCCGGACAGTTCTTCGACGCCGCGATCGGCCTGCTCCAGCAGGTGCGCGACGAGGACTCCGGGGAGATCGCCGCCGCCGGCGCCGCGATCGCCGAGACCGTCGCCGCGGGCGGCCGGCTCTTCGCCTTCGGCGCCGGCCACTCCTCGCTCGCCGCCCAGGACGTGGTCTACCGGGCGGGCGGACTGGCCCTGATGAACCTGCTGGTCGTGCCGGGCGTCGTCGGCGTCGACGTGATGCCCGCGACCCTCGGCTCGGCGCTGGAGCGGGTGGACGGCCTCGCGAGCGCGGTCCTGGACTCCTCCCCCGCGGCGGCGGGCGACGTGCTCGTCATCATCTCCCTCTCGGGCCGCAACGCCCTGCCGGTCGAGATGGCCATGAACGCCCGCGCGCTCGGCCTCAAGGTGATCGGCGTGACGTCGGTGGCGTACGCGACGGAGACGAAGTCCCGGCACGTCTCGGGGACGTACCTGAAGGACCACTGCGACATCGTCCTCGACTCCCGGATCGCCGTCGGCGACGCGGAACTCACCCACGAGGGCATCGAGGCCCCCTTCGCGCCCGCCTCGACGGTCGTCACCAGCGCCCTGATGCAGGCCATGATGGCGGCCGCCGCCGAGGAGCTCGTCCGCCTGGGCGTCGAGCCGCCGCTGCTGCGCTCGGGGAACGTGGACGGCGGGCACGAGTGGAACGGGCGCGTGATGACGGAGTACCGCGACCGGATCTTCTACCGGCACTGAGCGGACCCGTCGGCACGGACGCCCCGCCGGCCCCTGCCGTCCCCCGCGACCCGCGACCCGCCGGTGGACGGAACTCCCTTGACCTTCGTCCGCCCCCGGATGAAGCATGTTCCGCGTCCGAACGGGCCTGCGAACGAACGGGGTTGAGGAACATGGCGAAGACGGCACGGAGAACGGCCGGCCTGGTGGCCGTGACGGCGGCGGCGGCGCTCGGACTGGGAGCCGCGGTGGCGAGCCCGGCACAGGCGGCGGCCTCGGACTACGTCGCCTCCTACCGCTACCTGTCGGACTGCCAGCGGACCGGCGCGATGTACGTCCACTACAACGGGGCTCACTCGTACTACTGCTCCGGCAACTACGCCGTGGGCTACTCGCTGTACGTGCAGTACCAGGTGTGACGCGCGGCGGGCGCCCTCAGGCCCCCGGGCCGGGCGCGCCCGCCGGGTCCTTCCCCGCCAGGTCCAGGGAGGCCGCGACCCGGACCGCCACGGTCTCCGCGTAGACCGCGTCCGGGCGCTCGAAAGCGGGGCGGGAGGCCGCGCGGAGCAGCGTCAGCACCCCGACCGTACGGCCCCGGCTGCGCAACGGCATGCACAGGGCGTGGACGGCGTCGCGCGGCCACCGGCGTTCTCCGGCCCAGTCCTCGGCGGCCTTCGCGTTCCCCGCCGAGGCGGAGCAACGGACCGGACCCAGGCGGTTCACGGCCTGCAGGGCGGGATGACCCGAGGCGTAGCGCAGCGGGATCCCGCCGCCCGCGACCGGCGCGACCGGGCCCGGCGCTCCCGCCGGTGTGGCCGCCACCCGGAACAGCCTGTCCGAGCCCGCCGTCACGTCCACGAGCGCGTGATCCGCGAAGCCGGCCAGGGCGAAGTCCAGCAGTACCGTGGCCGCCTCCATCGGGTCCTCGCACTCGGCCGCCGCCGCGCCCGCGCGGTGCAGCTGGCTGTAGCGGAAGCGCAGCCGGTCCGCCTCCTGCTCGGCCAGCCTCTCCTCCGTCACGTCCTGGAAGAGCCAGCCCACACCCAGCGGCACCGGCTCCTCCGCCAGGGGTGAGGCGAGTCGCAGGAAGCCGCTCCGCCAGCACCGCCGGCGCTCGCCCTGTGCGGTCCGCAGAGTCACCCACACCTCGGACAGCGCCCGCGGCGCCCCCTCCGCGAGGACGTGCTGGAGCGCGCCCTCCAGGTCCTCCACGCCCTGGACGATCAGCTCGCCGAGCGGCCGGCCCAGCAGCGCCGTGCGCCCGACGCCCATCACCCGGGCCGCGTGGGCGTTGACGACGGCCGGCCGCAGATCGACGTCGACGAGGACGACTCCCCAGGACGCGTCCTCGAACAGCGCCTCGCTCAGCGCGATCGACCGCTCCAGGTCGATCTGCGCGTGGACCTCGCTGAACGCGCAGTACACCCCGGCCGGAGAGCCGTCGGGCCCCCGCACGCCGGCCGACTGCGTCCGCACGAGCACCCGGCCGCCGTCCTTGCGCAGCAGCGCGAACTCGTGCACCTGGCGCCCCGGTGCCCCCATCGCGCCCATGAGCCGCGCGAGCGCCTGTTCCGCGTCGGCCGTACGCGCCGCCCAGCCGTCGAACCCGTGCCGCCCCACGGCCTCCCCGGCCGACCAGCCGAGGATCCGCTCGGCCTCACGGTTCCAGTGGGTGACGTGCCCGCCGGCGTCGAGCGCGCAGAGTGCGGCGTCCATCCCGTCCAGCAGGGCGGCCAGCAGATCCGCCCCCGGACCGGGCCCGTCGGCCGCCCGTCGCGCGGTCTCGCTCGTGGAAGCACTCATCCCGAACCCCCTGGCAGGACGGTGTACGCGCGTGCATCCGCACGCCCCCGGCAATTCAACTGGAACGTGACCCAGGACACACCCGGTTCGAGGAAATCGTTGCACCGCGGAAACGAACCGGTCCAGGCGGGATCCGGACCCGTCCGCCGGGACTCTTTCGGCAGCGGTCCCGTAAATCGCTTGAGCCCGCGCACCGGGCTTCCTAGTGTGGTCTCACACGCTGAAAGGAGGTGATCCGAAAACATGGTTTCTTTTCGGACTCGTGAGGTGACTGCGGGCTAAGGCCTGCCGTCGCACTCTGTGCACCTCGGCAGGCCTTCTGCCGACAACAACGCAGTCACCCGACCCGTGGGCCGCCGGTAAGTCCGGCCGGCTTCCGTCCGAACTCGAGCGGACGGGACCAGGCCCACGGGTCGTCTGCGTTCTCGGGCGCGCCACCCCGCGCCCGCACCGCCGCCGGGACGGGCGGCACGCGCGCACCGCCCGGCATCAGGGCGACAGCCGCTCCACCCGCCACTCGGCCGTGCCCGCGCCGTCTCCGCCGTCGCCGACCCGCGCGTACCGCAGCCGGTCGTGCAGCCGGTTCTCGTGGCCCTGCCAGAACTCCACCGTCTCCGGCACGACCCGGAAACCGCCCCATTCCGGCGGCACCGGCACCTGCTCGCGGTCCGGGTAGCGCGCGGCGAGCTCCTCGTAGCGGGCCAGCAGCTCCTCACGCGACGCGATGACCGAGGACTGGTGACTGGCCCAGGCGCCGAGCTGCGAGCCGTGCGGGCGGGTACGGAAGTACGCGGCCGTCTCGTCGCGGCCGGTGCGGACCGCCCGGCCGGTGACGATGACCTGGCGGGCCAGCGGGTGCCAGGGGAAGAGCAGCGAGACGTACGGGTTGGCCGTCAGCTCGGCGCCCTTGCGGGAGAGGTAGTTGGTGTAGAAGACGAACCCGGCCTCGTCGTAGTGCTTGAGCAGCACCGTGCGGGAGGACGGGCGGCCGTCGGGGGCCGCCGTCGAGACGACCATCGCGTTCGGCTCGTGGATCGCCGGACTGTCGGCCGTCTCCTTGAACCAGCGCGCGAACTGTTCGACGGGTGCGGGGGCGAGGTCGCCCACCGTCAGCTGCGGGGTGCGGTACTGCTCGCGCATGTCGGCGGGATCGAGAGCGTCGGTCACGGACATCATCCTGCCGCAGTGGCGCAGTCTGCCCGGCACCGCCTGACGGTAATCCTCCGTCGCCGGATCGGCGCAGTGTGCCGGATGTCACGCTTCCCCGCATCATCGGAACCGTACAGACTCTTTCGCTGGACGACTGTTAGATCCCGACCAACACCCGGATGATTGATCATCGATAGAGGAGCCGCCTGATGTCCGACTTCGTACCCGGACTCGAAGGAGTCATCGCGTTCGAAACGGAGATCGCCGAACCGGACAAGGAGGGCGGCGCGCTCCGGTACCGCGGCGTCGACATCGAGGACCTGGTCGGCCACGTCTCCTTCGGCAACGTCTGGGGCCTCCTCGTCGACGGCGCCTTCGACCCGGGCCTGCCGGCCGCCGAACCCTTCCCCATCCCGGTGCACTCCGGTGACATCCGCGTCGACGTCCAGTCCGCGCTCGCCATGCTCGCCCCGGTCTGGGGCCTCAAGCCGCTTCTCGACATCGACGCCGAGCAGGCCCGCGAGGACCTCGCCCGGGCCGCCGTCATGGCGCTGTCGTACGTCGCCCAGTCGGCGCGCGGCCAGGGCCTGCCCATGGTCCCGCAGAGCGAGATCGACAAGGCCGAGTCGGTCGTCGAGCGGTTCATGATCCGCTGGCGCGGCGAGCCCGACCCCCGGCACGTCAAGGCCGTCGACGCGTACTGGACCTCCGCCGCCGAGCACGGCATGAACGCCTCCACCTTCACCGCCCGCGTCATCGCCTCCACCGGCGCCGACGTGGCCGCGGCCCTCTCGGGCGCGGTCGGCGCCATGTCCGGGCCGCTGCACGGCGGGGCCCCGTCCCGCGTCCTCGGCATGATCGAGGAGATCGAGCGGACCGGCGACGCCGTGGCGTACGTGAAGAAGGCCCTCGACAAGGGCGAGCGCCTGATGGGCTTCGGCCACCGCGTCTACCGCGCGGAGGACCCGCGCGCCCGCGTGCTGCGCCGTACCGCCAAGGAGCTGGACGCGCCGCGCTACGAGGTGGCGGCGGCACTGGAGAAGGCCGCGCTGGAGGAGCTGCACGCCCGCCGCCCGGACCGGGTCCTGGCGACGAACGTGGAGTTCTGGGCGGCGATCATGCTGGACTTCGCCGAGGTCCCGGCGCACATGTTCACCTCGATGTTCACCTGCGCCCGCACGGCCGGCTGGTCGGCCCACATCCTGGAGCAGAAGCGCACGGGCCGCCTGGTGCGCCCCTCCGCCCGCTACACCGGCCCGAGCCGGCGCGACCCCCGCGACATCGACGGGTACGCCGACCTGGCCTCCTTCGCGGGCTAGAACGCATCCCCCACGTGCCGGGGCCCGGCAGGCGACCGCCTGCCGGGCCCCGGCGCGTCGGCGCGCCGCACAGCCCCCGCCGTCACCCCGCGGTGGTCAGCTGGCGGCCCTCCGCGGCCAGCAGGTCCGCGTGGTGGCGGGCCGCGACCAGCGGGTGGGCGCGCAGCTTGCCCTTGAGCTCGTTGCGGCCGTACTCGGCGAATAGCGGATTCGCCGGGTCGGTCGTCACGCCGGGCGCCGCCGAGGCGTACGGGAAGGTCAGCGGCGTGATCCGGGCGTCGAGCCGCGGGTTGTAGAAGAACGGGACCGAGAAGCGTTCCGTCGCCCCGGGCGGGGAGACCACCCGGTGCTTGGTCGCGACCAGATAGCCGTTCGTCGCGACCTCCAGGAGCTCGCCGAGGTTGACGACGAAGGCCCCGCGCAGCGGCGGCACGTCGTGGAAGACGCCGTCCTCGCGCTCGACCTGGAGGCCGCCGACGTGGTCCTGTAGGAGCAGGGTCAGGAAGCCGTAGTCCTTGTGGGCGCCGACGCCCTGGTCGGCGCCGTCGCCGGCGCTTCCCGGGTATCGCACCAGCTTGAGGTGCGGATGGGCGTGGGGGCCGAAGTTGTCGTCGTAGAAGCCCTCGGGCGCCCCGATCGAGACGAGCAGCTCGTGCAGCAGCCGCTCGGCGACCCCGCTGAGCCGCTCGACCCAGTTCAGGGCGGCGATCCGCAGTTCGGGCAGGGCGGCGGGCCACTGGTTGGGCCCCTGGAGCCACCAGTACGGGGCCTCCCCCGGGCCGGGGACGTGGGCGGGCCGCTCGGCACCGATGTCGAGCTGGTCGCGCCAGTCGCGCGAGCCGCCGGTGCGCTCGTCGCCGACCCGGGTGTAGCCCCGGAAGTGCGGCGAGTTGATGTTGTCGATGGCGAGCCGGTCGGCCTCCGGCAGGGCGAAGAAGGCCCGCATCGCGGAAGTGAGCGCGGTGGTCTCCGCCGCGGTGACGCCGTGCCCCACCAGCTGGAAGAAGCCCACGTCGTGGGCGGCACTGTGGAGCTGGGCGTGCAGCAGACGCCGGGCCTGGGGACCGCGGCCGGCGGCGGCGAGGTCGACGATGGGGAGCTGGGAGGTGTACGTCATGGTGTGCATCCGCGGGGTGTACGGGAGCCCGGGCGCCACCGCCGGGGGTGGGGCGGGGGCCACGGGTGCTGCCTGAGAGAAGAAGGGCTCGCCCCTGAGGGCGTCGGGATCAGGCGGAGCGTCGACAGCCCATGCTCGTGACGCGGACGAAGTCCACGTGGCGGCGGCGTACGAGCGAAAGCATGCGACCAGCGTACTGCGGCGCGCGCCGAACAGGTGTGGCTCCGGTCACGGCCCTCGCCCGCGCCCCCGGGCGGCCGCCCCGGACGGACCCGTCAGCCCAGCGCCTCGTCCAGCAGCACGGCCCACTGCGCGACCACGCGCTCGCGCCGCGCCCGGTCGTCGGTCAGCAGCGTCGCCAGGCCCAGACCGCGGGCCATGTCCAGCAGCCCCTGGACCGTCTCGCGAACCCCCGGCACGGATTCGTCCGCGCCCAGCAGCTCGACCGCGATGCGGTGCGACTCGCGGCCGACCCGCGCCTCCAGCTCGGTCACCCGGGCCCGCAGCTGCTCCTCGCCGGAGGCCGCGACCCACAGGTGGAGGGCGGCCCGGAAGAGCGGGCCGGTGAAGAGGCCGACGACGGCGGCGACGACCTCCGGGCGACTCTGCACCGGCAGGGTGCGCAGCGCCTGGGAGCGCTCCTCGGCCACGTACTCGACGGCCGCGGTGAACAGGTCCTCCCGGGTCGGGAAGTGGTGCTGGGCCGCCCCGCGCGAGACGCCGGCCCGCTCGGCCACCACCGAGACGGTGGAACCCGCCCAGCCGTGCTCGGCCAGGCAGGACACCGCCGCCTCCAGGAGCCGCTGCCGGGTGGCCCGGCTGCGGTCCTGCTTGGGAGAGGTCACCACACCCATTCGGGGTCCCGTCGTTCGAGGAAGGCCGTCATCCCCTCGCGCGCCTCGGCGGACGCGAACAGCGACGCGGACCGCTGGACCAGCTCCTCCGCGTCGCGCTCGAAGGTCTCCAGGACTTTAGCCGTGACCAGCCGCTTCGACTCGGCCAGGCCCTGCGGGGAACCCTTGCGCAGACCGTCCAGAATGCCGTCCAGTTCCTCGTCGAGGGCCGTGACCAGGCCCATCCGGACCGCCTCCGCCACCCCGAAACGCTCGCCCGTCAGGTAGTACCGCGCCGCCGCCCGCTGCTCCAGCTTCGGCAGCAGCGTCAACGAGATCACCGCCGGGGCCACCCCGATCCGCGCCTCGGTGAGGGCGAAGTCCGCCTCCGCGGAGGCCACGACCAGGTCGCAGGCGCCCAGCACGCCGAGGCCGCCGGCCCGGGCGTGCCCCCGTACGACCCCCACGACGGGCTTCGGCAGTTCCACGATCTGCCGGAGCAGCGCCACGAAGGTGTACGGGTTCGGCGGGGCCTTCAGGTCCGCGCCCGCGCTGAACGTGGAACCGGAGTGCGCCAGCACCACCGCCCGCACCGCGGGATCCTTCCCGCACGCCGCCAGGGCCGCCGCGAGCTCGGCGACGAGGGTCGCCGAGAGCGCGTTGCGGTTGGCGGGCGAGTCCAGGGTCAGGGTCGTGATGCCGCGCTCCTCGGCGGCGGTAACCAGGGTCATGCGCCTTCTCGCTCCCTCAGTTCGCGGCGCAGGATCTTCCCCGACGCGGCCCTGGGGACCGTGTCGACGAACTCCACGCGCCGGATCTTCTTGTACGGGGCCACCTTCCCGGCCACGAAGTCGATCACGTCCGTCGCGGTCAGGTCGTCGGCGCCCGCCTGCCGGACGACGTACGCCTTCGGTATCTCCGTGCCGTCCTCGTCGTACACCCCGATCACGGCCGCGTCCGCGACCCGCTCATGGGTGAGGAGCAGCGCCTCCAGCTCGGCCGGTGCGACCTGGAAGCCCTTGTACTTGATGAGCTCCTTGACCCGGTCGACGACGAAGAGCCAGCCGTCCTCGTCGACCCGGCCGACGTCCCCGGTGTGCACCCATCCGTCGGCGTCGATCATGGCGGCGGTGGCGTCGGGCCGGCCCAGGTAGCCCTTCATCACCTGCGGGCCGCGGATCGCGATCTCGCCCTCCTCGCCGACGGCCGCGTCCCGGTCCGGGTCCGTCAGCGAGACCAGCCGCATCTCGGTGGACGGCAGCAGCTTCCCGACGGTCCCGGACGGCGGGTCCGGTGCCTCCAGCGGCACGACGTGCGTCCCCGGCGACAGTTCCGTCATGCCGTACGCCTGCCGGATCGGCGGCAGGTTCAGCCGCTCCGAACAGGCCCGGGCGAGCGCGCCGTCCAGCGGGGCGGCCGAGCAGACGATGTACTCCAGCGACGACAGGTCGTACCGCGCGACCGCCGGGTGCTTCGCCAGGGCGAGCACGATCGGCGGCGCCACGTACAGGGCGTTGATCCGGTGCTTCTCGATCGCCGCCAGGAACTGGTCGAGGTCGAAGCGCGGCAGCACGACGACCGTGGCGCCCTTGCGCAGCGGGGCGTTCATCAGCGCGGTCAGGCCGTAGATGTGGAAGAACGGCAGCACCGCGAGGATCCGGTCGCCCGGCCCCATCGGGATGAACGGTTCGAGCTGGGCCAGGTTGGTGGCGATCGACCGGTGGGTGAGCATCACGCCCTTCGGTATCCCGGTCGTGCCCGAGGAGTACGGCAGGGCGGCGATGTCCTCGTCGGGGTCGATGGCGACCTCGGGCTCGGGCGCGTTCGTGCCGAGCATCGCCTGCAGCGAGCGGTACCCGTCCTGGCCCGCGGCCTGGTCGCAGATCAGGATCTCCTCGACACCGCCCGCGAGTTCGGCGGCCAGCCGGGCCGTCTCGACGAGCGGGGACACGGTGACGATCCAGCGGGCCGCGGAATCGCGCAGCTGCTTGGCGAACTCCTCCGGCGTGGACAGCGGATGGACGGTGGTCACGGCGGCGCCGGCCCGGGAGGCGGCGTAGAACGCGATCGGGAAGAGGACGGTGTTGGGGCTGTGCAGGGCGAGGACGTCGCCCGGCCGCAGCCCCGCCTCCGCCAGGCCCGCCGCGATCCGCCGGTGGAACAGGTCGACCTGCGCGTAGGTCAGGGTGATGCCGCCGGTCCCGTCGATCAGCGCGGGAGTGTCGCCCCGCTCGGCGGCGCGGCCGAGGACGGCCTCGTGGATCGGCTGGGAGACGGCCGGGACATCCGCGTACTCGCTGAGAAACACCATGCTGCACCCCTCGGGTTGCCGACAGTGGTCGCCAGAATCGCGCGTGTCAGTACGACTTGGGGAGACCCAGGGACTGATGGGACACGTAGTTGAGGATCATCTCCCGGCTGACCGGCGCGATCCGGGCGACCCGGGAGGCGGCGATGAGCCGGGCCAGACCGAACTCCCGGGTGAGACCGTTCCCGCCGAGGGTGTGCACGGCCTGGTCGACCGCCTTCACACACGCCTCGCCGGCCGCGTACTTGGCCATGTTGGCGGCCTCGCCGGCGCCGACGTCGTCCCCGGCGTCGTACAGGTGGGCGGCCTTCTGCATCATCAGCCGGGCCAGCTCCAGCTCGATGTGCGCCTGGGCCAGCGGATGGGCGATGGCCTGGTGGGCGCCGATCGGCGACTTCCAGACCTGCCGCTCCTTGGCGTACCGGACGGCCTGGTCCAGGGCGTAGCGGCCCATTCCGATGGCGAAGGCCGCCGTCATGACCCGCTCGGGGTTGAGCCCGGCGAAGAGCTGGAGGAGGCCCGCGTCCTCGTCGCCGACCAGCGCCTCGGGCGGCAGGTGGACGTCGTCCAGCGTCAGCTCGAACTGCTTCTCCTGGGCGTCCAGTTCCATGTCGATGTGACGTCGTCCGAAGCCCGGGGCGTCACGCGGGACGACGAAGAGACACGGCTTGAGGGTGCCGGTCCGGGCGTCCGAGGTCCGGCTCACGATCAGGGTGGCGTCGGCGATGTCGACGCCGGAGACGAACACCTTCCGCCCGTTCAGGACCCAGCCCTGCTCGGTCCGCGTGACGGTCGTCGTGATCCGGTGCGAGTTGGACCCCGCGTCCGGCTCGGTGATGCCGAACGCCATGGTGCGGCTGCCGTCGGCGAGACCGGGCAGCCACTCCCGCTTCTGCTCCTCGGTGCCGAACCGGGCGATGACCGTGCCGCAGATCGCGGGCGAGACGATCATCATCAGCAGCGGCGCGCCGGCCGCGCCCGCCTCCTCCAGGACGATGGAGAGCTCGGCGATGCCGCCGCCCCCGCCGCCGTACTCCTCGGGCAGGTTCACGCCGAGGTAGCCGAGCTTGCCGGCCTCGGCCCAGAGCGTGGCCCGGTCGAAATCGCGGCCGTGGCGCTGCCCGAGGGCGGAGACGGCGGCGCGCAGGGCGGCGTGCTCGGCGGACTCGACGACGGATCCGGTCATTGCTCTTCCTCCTGTGCTTCGTGCTGAACGACGGCGAGCAGGGCACCGACCTCGACCTGGCGGCCGGGGACGGCGTGGAGCGCGGTGAGCGTGCCGGAGGCGGGCGCGATGATGCGGTGCTCCATCTTCATGGCCTCCAGCCAGAGCAGCGGCTGCCCGGCGGTGACGGTGCCGCCGACGGCCAGGCCCTCGGCGACCCGGACGACGGTGCCGGGCATGGGCGCGAGCAGGGAGCCGGGCTCCCGCTGCGCGGTCGGATCGGGGAAACGGGGACGGACGGTGAGCCGGTGCGGGCCGACGTGGACGGTGTCGCCGTACCGGGACACCTCGAAGTCGCGTACGACCCCGTCGACTTCGAGCCGGACCCGGCCGGGCGCAGCCGTCACGGCGCGGACGCCCTCGGGGGCCAGGACCTCGTACCCGCCGCCCCGGGTGGGCCGGTAGCGCACCTCGTGGTCGCCGTACGTCCTGCTCTGGTCCTGCGAGGCCACGTTCCGCCAGGCGCCGCCGAACCGGCCGCCGCGGGACGCCGCCTCCGCGAGCGCGGCGGCAACGGCCGCCTCCGCCTCCCCCGGCAGCGGGCCGGTCAGCTCGTCCAGGTGACGCTCGTAGAACCCGGTGTCGAGCCGGTCCGCGTCCAGGAACGCGGGATGCCGCAACGAGGCGACCAGCAGGTCCCGGTTGGTGACCGGCCCGTGGATCCGGGCCCGGGACAGCACGTGCGCGAGCCGGCGCGCGGCCTCGGCCCGGGTCCGCGCGTGGACGACGACCTTGGCGAGCATCGGGTCGTAGTGCACCCCGACGGCGTCCCCCGAGGCGTAGCCGCTGTCGACCCGCAGACGGGACCCCGTCACGACGCCCGGGAATCCGGCGCCGTCCGGCCCGTCGGGGAACTCCAGGGCGTGCAGCACACCCGTCTGCGGGGCCCAGCCACGCGACGGGTCCTCCGCGTAGAGCCGTGCCTCGATCGCGTGCCCCGTGGCCCGCGGCGGCTCGCCCGGCAGCGCGGCGCCCTCGGCGACCGCGAGCTGGAGCGCGACCAGGTCGACACCGAAGACCGCCTCGGTCACCGGGTGCTCGACCTGGAGACGGGTGTTCATCTCCAGGAAGTGCGCCCGGCCGTCCGCGACCAGGAACTCCACCGTGCCCGCCCCGACATAGCCGACCGCCCGGGCCGCCGCCACCGACCGCTCACGCAGCTCCTCGACGAGCCCGGGCTCCAGACCCGGCGCCGGAGCCTCCTCGACGACCTTCTGGTGCCGGCGCTGGAGCGAGCAGTCACGCGTGCCGAGCGCCCACACCGCGCCGTGCCCGTCGGCCAGGACCTGCACCTCGACGTGCCGGCCGTTCTCGACGTACGGCTCGACGAACACCTCACCGTCCCCGAAGGCACTCGCCGCCTCCGCCGACGCGGCGGCCAGCTCCTCCTCCAGCGCGGCCAGCTCGCGCACGATCCGCATACCGCGGCCACCACCGCCCGCCGCCGCCTTCACCAGCACCGGCAGGTCCGCCTCGGTCACCTCGGCCAGCGGGGCGACGCCCAGCAGCTCCTTCGCCCGTGTCTTCGACGCCATCGCCTCGATCGCGGCCGGCGGCGGACCGATCCAGACCAGACCGGCGTCGGTCACCGCCCGGGCGAAGTCCGCGTTCTCCGACAGGAACCCGTATCCCGGGTGCACCGCGTCCGCCCCGGCCGCCAGCGCCGCCTTCACCACCAGATCGCCGCGCAGGTACGTCTCCGCGGGCGCCGAACCCGGCAGCCGCACCGCCGCGTCGGCCTCCCGGACGTGCAGCGCCGAGGCGTCGGCGTCCGAGTACACGGCCACCGTCCCGATGCCCAGCTCACGGCACGTACGGAACACCCGGCAGGCGATCTCCCCGCGGTTGGCGACGAGTACCGACTGAATCATCGAAGCTGCCTCACATTCGGAAGACGCCGAAGCCGCCGCGCGCGCCCTCGACCGGTGCCGTGTGGATCGCGGACAGGCACAGCCCGAGGACCGTGCGGGTGTCGCGGGGGTCGATGACGCCGTCGTCGTAGAGCCGCCCCGACAGGAACATCGGCAGCGACTCCGACTCGATCTGCGCCTCGACCATCGCGCGCAGGCCCGCGTCCGCCTCGTCGTCGTAGGGCTGCCCCTTCGCCGCGGCGGCGGCCCGCGCCACGATCGACAGCACGCCCGCCAGCTGCTGCGGGCCCATGACGGCCGACTTCGCGCTCGGCCAGGCGAAGAGGAACCGCGGGTCGTAGGCCCGGCCGCACATGCCGTAGTGCCCGGCGCCGTACGACGCACCCATGAGCACGCTCAGATGCGGCACCCGGCTGTTCGACACCGCGTTGATCATCATCGCGCCGTGCTTGATGATGCCGCCCTGCTCGTACTCCTTGCCGACCATGTAGCCGGTGGTGTTGTGCAGGAAGACCAGCGGGATGTCGCGCTGGTTGGCGAGCTGGATGAACTGCGCCGCCTTCTGCGACTCGGCGGAGAACAGCACGCCCTGCGCGTTGGCGAGGACACCCACCGGATAGCCGTGCAGCGACGCCCAGCCGGTCACCAGACTCGGCCCGTACAGCGGCTTGAACTCGTCGAAGTCCGAGCCGTCCACCACCCGGGCGATCACCTCGCGCGGATCGAACGGCGTCTTCAGGTCACCCGGCACGATCCCGAGCAGCTCGTCCTCGTCGTACTTCGGCGGCAGCACTCCCCCCGCACCCGCCTCGAACCCCGCCGGATCGGGCCGCGCCTTGCGGTGGTTGAGCCGCGCGACGATCCGGCGCGCCTGCCGCAGGGCGTCGGGCTCGTCCACGGCGTAGTGGTCGGCGAGCCCCGAGGTCCGGGCGTGCATCTCTGCGCCGCCCAGCGACTCGTCGTCGCTCTCCTCCCCCGTCGCCATCTTCACCAGCGGCGGACCACCGAGGAAGACCTTCGACCGCTCCTTGATCATCACGGTGTGGTCGGACATGCCGGGGACGTACGCGCCACCCGCCGTCGAGTTGCCGAAGACGACCGCGATCGTCGGAATGCCGGCCGCCGACAGCCGCGTGAGGTCCCGGAACAGCGCCCCGCCCGGAATGAAGATCTCCTTCTGGGACGGCAGATCGGCACCCCCCGACTCCACCAGCGAGATGACCGGCAGCCGGTTGGCGAAGGCGATCTCGTTGGCCCGCAGCGCCTTCCGCAGCGTCCACGGATTGGAGGCCCCGCCGCGCACCGTCGGGTCGTTCGCGGTGATCAGGCATTCGACGCCCTCCACCACGCCGATGCCGGTCACCAGCGACGCGCCCACCGGATAGTCGCTGCCCCAGGCCGCGAGCGGCGACAGCTCCAGGAAGGGCGTGTCGGGGTCGACCAGCAACTCGATCCGCTCCCGGGCGAGCAGCTTGCCGCGCCCCCGGTGCCGGGCGACGTACTTCTCGCCGCCGCCCGCGAGCGCCTTGGCGTGCTCGGTGTCGAGGGCGGCCAGCTTGTCGAGCATGGCGGCGCGGTGGGCCGCGTAGTCGGGTCCGCCGGTGTCGAGGGCGGAGGCGAGCACGGTCACAGCAGTTCCTCCAGAAGGTCCACCGGGATGTCCAGGTGCCGCGAGCGGAGCCACTCGCCCAGCGCCTTGGCCTGGGGGTCGAAACGGGCCTGGGAGGCGACGCCCTCGCCGAGGAGGCCGCTGACGACGAAGTTCACCGCCCGCAGCCCGGGCAGGACATGACGCACGACGGTCAGGCCCGCGGTCTCCGGCAACAGCTCGCGGAACCGCTCCACGGTCAGGGTGTGGACGAGCCAGCGCCAGGCCGCCTCGGACCGGACCCACACGCCCACGTTGGCGTCACCGCCCTTGTCGCCGCTGCGGGCACCGGCCACCCGCCCCAGCGGAGCCCGGCGCACCGGCCCGGCCGGCAGGGGCGCGGGCAGCGCGGGCTCCGGCACCGGCTCCAGGACCCGGGTCCGCGCGGGCACGGGAACGTCCCGCCGGGTCCCGTCGGGCAGGACGGCGACGTGCGGGACCTCGGCGGCCGGCACGTACCGCGCCTCGAACACCCCGTACGGCGTGCCCTTCCCGGGCGGGGCCGTCACATGGAAACCGGGATAGCTCCCCAGCGCCAGCTCCACGGCCGCACCGGTCAGCGCCCGGCCGACGGCCTGCGGGTCCGGGTCGCGCACGACGAGCCGGAGCAGCGCGCTCGCGGTCTCCTCGGTGGCCGCGTCGGGCCGGTCGGTGCGGGCCAGTTCCCACCGCACCTCGGCGGGCCGGGCCCCGGCCCGCTCGAACGCGTCCTCGACCTGGTCCCGGACGAGGCCCGCCTTCTCCTCGATGTCGAGGCCGGTCAGGACGAAGACCACCTCGTTGCGGAAGCCGCCCAGCCGGTTCACCCCGACCTTCAGCGTGGGCGGCGGAGCCTCGCCCCGCACGCCGCCGACCGCGACCCGGTCGGGACCCTCCTGGCCGAGCCGGACGGTGTCGAGGCGGGCCGTCACGTCGGGGCCGGCGTAACGGGCGCCCCCCGTCTCGTACAGCAACTGGGCGGTGACCGTGCCGACGTCGACGAAACCGCCCGTGCCGGAGTGCTTGGTGATGACGGACGTGCCGTCGGCATGGATCTCGGCGACCGGGAACCCGGGCCGGCGCACGTCGGCCGGGCGGAAGAAGGCGTAGTTGCCGCCGGTGGCCTGGGTACCGCACTCCAGGACGTGCCCGGCCACGACCGCGCCCGCCAGCTTGTCGTGCCAGTCGGGGTCCTCGGGAGACCAGCCGAAACGCCACTGCGCGGGCCCGGTGACCAGGGCGGCGTCGGTGACCCGGCCGGTGACGACGACGTCCGCGCCGGCATCCAGACAGGCGGCGATCCCGCCGCCGCCGAGGTAGGCGTTCGCCGTCAGCACGCCGTCGGCGGCGGGCAGCCGGTCACCCTCGACGTGCGCGATCCGGGTCGGAAGACCGAGCCGCTTCGCCAGGGCGCGCAGCGCCTCGGCGAGTCCCGGCGGATTGAGACCGCCCGCGTTGGCGACGATCCTGACGCCCCGCTCGTGCGCGAGACCCAGCCCCTCCTCCATCTGACGCAGGAAGGTCCTGGCATACCCGGCGTCCGGGTCCTTCAGGAGGTCGCGGCCGAGGATGAGCATCGTCAGCTCGGCGAGGTAGTCACCGGTCAGGACGTCGAGCTCGCCGCCGGTGAGCATCTCGCGCACGGCGTCGAAGCGGTCGCCGTAGAAACCGGAGGCGTTGCCGATACGGAGGATCACGGCCGCTCCCCGCGCGATCGGCCCGGACCGGCGGGCCCGGCGAAGGCCTGGGCGATGGTCAGCCACTCCTCGGCGTCGCCGCCCTCCGCCAGGAGACCGGTGTCGGCCCGGTGCACCCGCTGGGTGACGAGGAGGCAGAAGTCGAGGGCCGAACCGGTGATCCGCTGGACGGCGTCGGCCGGCCCGTACGTCCACTCCTCGCCGTCGGGGGCGACGAGCTCGATCCGGAACGGCTCGTCGGGCGCCTTCAGACCACGGACGAGATAGGCGTAGTCACGGGCCCTGATGCCGATCCAGGCGACGTGCCGCAGCCGGGCGGTCGGCTCGCGCACCACCCCGAGGGCGTCGGCCACGTCCTGCCCGTGCGCCCAGGTCTCCATGAGCCGCGCGGTCCCCATGGACACGGCGCTCATCGGCGGCCCGTACCAGGGGAACCGGGCACCCGGAGGGGCGGCCCGCAGCGCTTCCTGAAGCCGCTCCCGCCCGGTGCGCCACCGCTCCAGCAGCACGGCGGGCGGCAGCGCGGCACCTTCCTCGGCGCCCGCGTCGACGAAGGTGTCGGGGGCCGCGAGGGCCTTCTCGGTCTCGGCCGCGAAGCCGGCGGGATCGGTGGCGGCGAGCAGGGCCGCCCGGTCGGTCCAGGCGAGATGCGCGATCTGATGCGCGACGCTCCAGCCGGCGGCCGGAGTCGGGGCCGCCCATTCCGCGTCGCTCAGCCCTCTGACGAGCCGGTCGACTTCTTCGCTCTCACTGCGCAGATCGTCGAGGACGACGACGGGGTCGGACACGGTGCGCTCCCCTCGGGGCACGGGCGAACCACGGGCGTGTGCCGAGGAGCATGGCAGCGGCGGGGGAAACAATCAAGCGTGCTTGCTTGAGAATTTTCGGGGGGGGGAGGGGAGCGGGGCGGGAGGGGAGCGGGGCGGGAGGGGAGCGGGGCGGGAGGGGGAGTGGAGGGGAGGGCGGGTGGGTCGGGGCAGCTGGAATGCGACCCCGGCCCGGTCGCTACTTCTTCGGGGTGGTCGGGGTGGTCGGGGTAGCTGGGGTCGTCGAGGCCGTCGAGGTGGTCGAGGCCGTTGGGGCTGTCGAACCCTTCAAGCCCTCCTCGCCCTTCGACTCCGTCGAACCGTTCACCTGCGCCTTCGCCTCCGCGTTCACCTGCGCTTTCGCCTCCGCGTTCGCGTTCGCGGGCAGTGCACCGCGCTTCGTCTGGGTGCGGACCGCGCCCATGCTCGCGGCGATGACCAGCGCGATCGCGAGCGCGTCGGTGAGCGACAGCGCCTGACTCAGGACGAGGAACCCGGCGGTCGCGGCGATGGCCGGCTCCAGGCTCATCAGGATCGCGAAGGTGGGGGCGGGCAGCCGGCGCAGCGCGAGGAGCTCCAGCGTGTACGGCAGCACCGAGGACATCAGCGCGACGGCCAGACCCAACCCGATCGTCGACGGCACGAGCAGCTTGTCGCCCGCCTCCACGATGCCGAACGGCAGCGACAGGACGGCGCCGAACGCCATCGCCAGCGCCAGCCCGTCCGCCTTCGGGAAGCGGCGCCCGGTGCGGGCACTGAAGACGATGTACGTCGCCCACATCGCGCCGGCGGCCAGCGCGAACGCCGCGCCCAGGGGATCGAGGCGGTCGAAGCCGCCGCCGCCGAGCAGGACGACACCGCCGAGGGCGAGACCCGCCCACAGCACGTTCATCAGCCGGCGCGAGGCGATCACCGACAGGAGCAGCGGGCCCAGGACCTCCAGGGTGACCGCGGCGCCGAGCGGGATCCGGTCGGCGGACTGGTAGAAGAGGATGTTCATGCCGGCCATCGCGGCGCCGAAGGCGACGATGGTGCCCCAGTCGGCGCGGCGGTAGCCGCGGACCTTGGGCCGGCAGACGATCAGCAGCACGGTGGCGGCGAGGACGAGGCGCAGGGTGACGACGCCGAGGGCGCCGGCGCGCGGCATGAGCAGGACGGCGACAGCCGATCCGAACTGCACGGAGAGCCCACCGGCCACGACGAGCGCGACGGGCCCGAGGCGAGTGGCACGGGAGGCGGCGGAAGCGGCCCCGGTCGCGGCGGCGTCGGACGCGGAACCGGGCTCGGGCACGGAACCGGGTACGGAACCGGGCGCGGGTACGGAGACGGCCTCGGGCACGGAGACGGCGGCGATGTCCTTGACCGGGCTGTCCACCGGCTCACTCCTCGGATAGTTCATTTCACTGGACTACCAGTCCAGAATAGTAGACTCGTCAAGCGGAGTCCGACTCTCACGCTACGAGCCCGTGCGCGCCGCGTGAAATGCCGATTGGGCTGCGGTTATGCTCCGGACGCATGGTCCTAGAGCTGCGCCACCTGCGCGCCTTCCTCGCCATCGCCGAAGAAGGCAACGTGACCCGGGCCGCCGCCCGCCTCCACCTCACCCAGCCCGCCGTCTCCCGCACGCTCGCCGCCCTGGAGACCCACCTCGGCGCCCGGCTCGTCGACCGGTCCACGCACCACCTCTCCCTCACCCCCGAGGGCCGCGCCTTCCGCGACCGGGCCGCCTCCGCGGTCGCCGCGTTCGACGCGGCGGTCGACCCCGCCCGCCTCCGGCACCGGCCCCTGCGCCTCGGCCACGCATGGTCGGCCTTCGGGCCGTACACCACACCTCTCCTGCGCCGATGGCAGCGCGAACACCCCGAGACGCCGCTCGAACTCCTGCGGATCGACGACCGAACCGCCGGACTCGCACGCGGCGACGTGGACGCGGCGTTGCTGCGCGGGCCGGTGGACGCGCCGGGGCTCGCGACGGAGGAGCTGACCACGGAACCCCGGGTGGCCGCACTGCCGGCCGACAGCCCGCTGGCGGAACGTCCGGGGCTGACCCTGGGTGACCTGGCGACCGAGACCGTGGTCCTCAACACGGTCTCGGGCACGACGGGCCTCGACCTGTGGCCGCCCGGGGCTCGACCCGCCGGCACCCTCACGGTCGGCAACACCGACGACTGGCTGACCGCGATCGCGGCGGGCCGGGGCATCGGCGTCTCATCCGTCTCGACGGCGGACATGCACCCGCACCCCGGGGTGACCTACCGCCCCCTGACGGACGCACCGCCCATCCACGTGGTCCTGGCCTGGCGGGACACCTCCCCACACCCGGCGACCCCACTGCTGGTGGCGCTGGCCCACGAACTCGCGAGGGAGGGGTGAGCGGGGAGGGGAGAGGGGGGAGGGGGGAGGGGGGAGCGGGGAGCGGGGAGCGGGGAGCGGGGAGCGGGGAGCGGGGAGCGCTTGGGGTGGAGGTGGGCCGGGGGCCTGGGGCGACGGGGTGGGCGCGCTTCGGCGTCGAGCGTCACCCGAGGCGGGCGGACAGGATGGGGGTCTTCGCGCCGAGGGCCCGGGAGGGGGCGGGGACTTGGCGGAGGTGCTTGGGGCGGGCAGGTCTTCGTTTGCTTCTGGTGGTTGGCCGCCCTCTCTCCGAGTGTGGCGGGTTGCGGCGCCGCTTCAAGGGCGCTCCTTCGTCGCGTCGCTGCGCGATGGGCTGCGCCCACCCTTGACCCGTCGCCTCCACCCGCCTTTTCACACTCGGAGGGCGGCCCGGGGAAGGGGTCCAGGCGGGGGGCCGGGGGCGCGCAGCGCCGTCGGCCCCCGTCGGGTCCGGGGGGGTTCAGCGCAGCCATTGAATGGGGCAGTCGGGCACGGCTTAGCGGATGCGACTCGATTCCTGGCTGGGATTCATGCCCCGCTGGTCAATGTCCGGTGGTGGGTGAAGCCGAATCCAAGAGCCCTTGGGATGGTTGCCGACCCGGGCGGGCCTCTCCACCCGGCCCGGTCCATCCCGGCAGGCGGAGTCATCCCGAATGACGCTAGCGCGTACATTACTCGCGGTAACTGGACGGGATATGGGACTTCGCGGGTCATTTCGGACTCTCGGGAGGCTTAATGTACGCCGTAGCGTCATTGCACGGTCGAATACCGACGGGCGATGGGACCGGCGTGACGGATGGGACCCACCCGGCCTGCCACCCCGCGCGACCCCTGCGCCTGCCCCTGCCCCTGCCCCTGGCCCGTCCTAGCAATGCTGGCTGCGGATTCGGCTTCACCACCACCGGAGAATGACCAGCGGGGCATGAATCCCCGCCAAGACACGACGGATTGCCGCTAAGCCCTGCCGGGTCACCCCATTCAATGGGAGCGGGAAGCCACCCCCGGACCCGACGGCCGCCTACGGCGCCCGGGGCACCCCGAACCCCCCGCCTGGCCCCTTCCCCGGGCCGCCCTCCGAGTGTGAAAAGGCAGCCGGGACCGGGCGGTCAAGGGTGGGCGCAGCCCATCGCGCAGCGACGCGACGAGGAACGAGGAGCGCCCTTGAGGGCACGGACCCGGCTGCCACACTCGGAGAGAGGGCGGCCAACCACCAGAAACAAACGGGGAACGCCCGCCCCAAGAGCCAGACCCCCACCCCCTACAGCGGCACGTCCTCCCCCGCCGGGAAGGGGCCCCCGTGGCCCGGGACGATGGTGTCCGCGGCCGCCAGGACGCGGAGGCGCGAGGTGCGGTGGGTGTCGCGGTGCGGGGCCACCGGGTCCTCGGCCGGCCCGTCCGGGCGCCACCAGAGGTCGCCCACGAAGGCGACCACCCCGTCCGCCGTGCCCGCGAGCAGGGTGATGTCCTCGGGGCTGTGCCCGGGCGTCCGGATCAGGCGCAGCGACGGCGTCAGCTCGTACCCCTCGGCGTCCCGGTCGGTCCACTGGTCGTGCAGGTACTCCGCCTTGTGGTCGTGGACCCGCGCCTGCCCGAACAGGCCCACGTTCATGGTGTTGTCGGGGTGGTGGTGGCTGAGCACCACGTCGGTGATGTCGTCGGGGCCGAGGCCCAGTTCCGCGAGCGGCCCGAGGATGCGGTCGCGGCTCGCCACCATGCCGGGGTCGATGATCACGTGCCGGTCGCCGTCGGAGACGTAGGAGACGGTGGCGGCGACCCCGGGCCCCGTGGAGAGGGTGTAGCCGGTGGTCAGGATCTTGTGGACGGCGCTGTTGCCGCGGGGCCGGTCGTTGTCCCGGGCGGTCTCTCGGTCGATCACTCGCTCTGTCATGCCTCAAGCTTCGTCCCCCGTAGCGGAGTTCCGTGAGTGGCCTTGCTGCCACCCATCGCGGGTTTTGTGCCACACTCCGCGCCATGCCGTTCCTCTCCGTCGCCGCGTACGCGCCGCCCCGCGTCGGCATGCTCGCCGTCGGTGTCGTCGCGGAGGTCTTCGGCGCTCCCCCGGCGGGTCTTCCCCGCTTCGACTTCGCGCTCTGCTCCGACCGGCCGGGGCAGGTCTCGACCGATCTCGGGGTGCCGCTGGCGGTCGAGCACGGCCTCGACCGGCTCGCCGTCGCCGATCTCGTACTCGTCCTCCCCTGGGCCGATTTCCGGGTGCCGCCGCCCGACCCGGTGCTCGACGCGCTCCGTGCCGCGCACGCGCGCGGCGCGCTGGTGGGGGCGCATTGCGTGGGCGCGTTCGCCCTCGCCGCCGCCGGGCTGCTCGACGGTCTGCGGGCCACGACCCACTGGCGGTTCGCCGAGCTGCTGGCCCGTCGCCACCCGGCCGTCACCGTCGAGGCGGACGCCCTCTACGTCGACGAGGGCCGGGTCCTGACGGGCGCGGGCGCGGCCGCCGGATTCGACCTGTGCCTGCATCTGGTGCGCCGCGAGTACGGCGCCGCCGCCGCCAACACCGTGGCCCGCGACCTGGTGCTGCCGCCCCATCGGGACGGCGGGCAGGCCCAGTACCTCGTCGCCCCCGTTCCGGAGGACGGCGAGGACGAGCGGCTCGCGGAGGTGCTCGCGTGGGCCCGGGCGCACCTGCACGAGCCGCTGCCCGTCGCGGAGCTGGCGCGGCGCGCCCTGATGAGCCGGCGGTCCTTCGCCCGCCGGTTCGCCGCGGCGACCGGGACGACGCCGCACGCCTGGGTCCTCGGCCTGCGGCTGAGCCGGGCGGAGGAGCTTCTGGAGACCACGGAGTTGCCGGTCGAGGAGATCGCCCGGCTGGTCGGCTACGGCTCCGCCGCCGTTCTGCGCGAGCAGTTCGTCCGCCGCCGGGGCGTGCCGCCCCGCACCTATCGCCGTACGTTCGGCCGCATCTCGATCGCGTAGGCCGGGGAGGTCCTACGGCAGAAGCGGCGGAGCGGCCGGACCGGTCCGCTCCGGCCGATCAGGCGGGACCGTCCGCCTCGCCGCCCGGTTCAGCGCCCTTCGCACCGCCCGGTTCAGCGCCCTTCTCGCCGCCCGCCGTCTCCCATTCCTCCTCCAGTTTCCGTGCCAGGACCTCGGCCAGGTGGCGTCCCTTGCGGTCCGACAGGTGGGCCAGTTGGGTGCGGCACGAGTAGCCGTCCGCGAGGACCACGGCGTCCTCGCCGGCCGCCCGTACCGACGGGAGCAGCTGGTCCTCCGCGCAGGCCACCGAGACATCGTAGTGGCCGGGTTCGAAGCCGAAGTTGCCGGCGAGGCCGCAGCAGCCGCCGCTCAGTTCGCCGGTGAGGCCGGCGCGTTCCCGTAGCCGGCGCTCGGCCCCGTCGCCGAGGACGGTGTGCTGGTGGCAGTGGGTCTGGCCGACGACCTCGCGGTCCACGCGAGGCGGTTCCCAGTCGGGGGCGAACTCCTCCAGCGCCTGGGCGAAGGTCCTTACGGAGGAGGCCAGTCGGGCGGCCCGGGGGTCGTCCGGCAGCAGTTCCGGCAGGTCGGTCCGGAGGGTGGCCGCGCAGGAGGGTTCGAGGACGACCACGGGGTGCTCGGGGCCGTCGCCCAGCGCGTCGAGCGTCCGGCGCATCACCTTGCGGGCGCGGTCGAGCTGGCCCGTCGAGACGTAGGTGAGCCCGCAGCAGACCCGGCCCGGTGGCAGGCCCACCCGCACGCCGGCCGCGCCGAGGACGCGGACAGCCGCCCGGCCGACCTCGGGGGACAGGTGGTTGGTGAAGGTGTCCGGCCACACGAGGACGTCCGAGGGCGCTCCGAGCCGTGCCCCGAACCAGGAGACGAACGTCCGCGGCGCGACCCGCGGCAGCGGCCGTTCCGGGGTCGCCCCGGCCAGGCGGGCCGAGAACGGCAGGACGCGGGCCGCGTTCAGCAGCGGGCCCGCCCAGCGCAGCCACTGCGGCAGCCGTCCCATGGTGACGTGCGACCAGGGCCGCCGCCTGTCCTGGTAGTAGTGGTGCAGGAACTCGGCCTTGTAGGCGGCCATGTCCACGCCCACGGGGCAGTCGCTGCGGCAGCCCTTGCAGGACAGGCACAGGTCCAGCGCCTCGTGGACCTCCTCCGACCGCCAGCCGTCGGTGATCACCTCGCCGAGCGCCATCTCGTGCAGCAGCCGTGCCCGTCCCCGGGTGGAGTGCCGCTCCTCGCCGGTGGCGCGGTAGCTGGGGCACATGACGTCGGCGGCCGGACTCGGGCCGTCCACCCGGCACTTGGCGACGCCGACGCAGCGGGCCGCGTCCGGGACGAGGGTCAGCCCCTTGAAGCGCAGGTTCCGGTCGAGTTTCCCCGGGCGGACCAGCATCCCGGGGTTCAGGCCGGCTCGGGGGTCCCACACGTCCTTGACCTGCCCGAAGAGCCCGACGAGCTCGGGTCCGTACATCTTCGGCAGGAGTTCGGCCCGGGCCTGTCCGTCGCCGTGCTCCCCCGACAGCGAACCGCCGTGTGCCACCACGAGGTCGGCCGCGGCCTCGGAGAAGCGCCGGAAGTGCTTCACCCCCGCCGGGGTCCACAGGTCGAAGTCGATGCGGACGTGGACGCACCCGTCACCGAAGTGGCCGTACGGCGTCCCCCGCAGCCCGTACTCCTTCAACAGCCGTCGGAAGTCCCGCAGGTAGGCCCCGAGCCGGGCGGGCGGCACCGCGCAGTCCTCCCATCCCGGCCAGGCGGCGGTCCCGTCCGGCATCCGTGTGGCCGTCCCGGCGGCGTCCTCGCGGATCCGCCACAGGGCCCGTTGCGCGGCGGGGTCCGTCACCACCGCGGCGTCCAGCGCGTCGGCGGCCCGGACCAGCGCCCGCGCGGCGGGTTCGCCGTCCGCCTCGACGAACAGCCAGGCGCCGCCGCGCGGGAGTCCGCTCGCGCCCTGTACGAGGTCGGCCGCCATGCCCTCGACCGTGAGCGCACCACGGGCCGCGAGGCCGGCCGCCGCGTCGGCGGCGGCGCTCTCGTCCGGGTATCCGAGGACGGCGAGGATGGGCTCGGCCGGGGCGGCCACCAGGCGGACCGTGGCCTCCGTCAGGATCCCGAGCGTGCCCTCGCTGCCGCAGAAGGAGCGCGCCACGTCCGCGCCGCGTTCCGGGAGCAGCGCGTCGAGGGCGTAGCCGGAGATGCGCCGGGGCAGGCCCTCGGGGTAGCCGGTCCTGAGCAGCGCCAGGTTCGCCTCGACCAGTTCCCGCAGGCCGTCCGGCGCGCCCTGCCCGTCGCGGCCGGGGCGCAGGCGTGTGCCCCCGTAGGTGAGGACGTCGAGTTCCCGGACGTTGTCGGCGGTCGTGCCCCAGGCGACGGAGTGCGCGCCGCACGCGTTGTTGCCGATCATTCCGCCGAGGGTGCAGCGGCTGTGCGTGGACGGGTCGGGCCCGAAGGTCAGTCCGTGCGGGCGGGCGGCCTCGCGGAGCCGGTCGAGGACCACGCCGGGCTGGACGACGGCAGTCCTGGTGTCGGGGTCGAGGGACACGATGGCGCGCATGTGGCGTGTGAAGTCGAGCACGACGCCGGCGCCGGTGGCCTGTCCCGCGATCGACGTGCCGCCGCCTCGGGCGACGACCGGGACCTCGTGGGTGCGGCACACGGCGAGGGCGGCGGCCACGTCCGCCGCGTCCCGCGGGGCGACGACGCCCAGTGGTACACGGCGGTAGTTGGACGCGTCCATCGTCACGAGGGCCCGCGCACCCGCGCTGAAGTCGACGTCTCCGCCGACGGCCCGTCGCAGTTCCTGAGCAAGATCCCCGGGTTCCACCATGGGGACAGAATGTCCCACCGGGTGTCTCATCCGGCGGACATCGTCCGCCGCCACCCCCGCGACCCGATACGCTCCGCCTCGTGGCTGAGATCCAGATTCCCGCTGACATCAAGCCCGCCGACGGCCGTTTCGGCGCGGGCCCCTCCAAGGTGCGTACGGAGGCGCTGGACGCCCTGGCCGCCACCGGCGCCTCTCTGCTCGGCACGTCCCACCGCCAGGCCCCGGTCAAGAACCTGGTCGGCGAGGTACGTGCCGGTGTGCGTGACCTCTTCTCGCTGCCCGAGGGATACGAGGTGATCCTGGGCAACGGCGGCTCGACCGCGTTCTGGGACGTCGCGACCCACGGGCTCATCGAGAACAAGTCCCAGCACCTCACCTTCGGCGAGTTCTCCTCCAAGTTCGCGAAGGCCGCGAAGCTGGCCCCGTGGCTGGCCGAGCCGACCGTGATTTCCTCCGACCCGGGCACCCACCCGGAGCCGAAGGCCGAGGCGGGCGTCGACGTCTACGCGTACACGCACAACGAGACCTCCACCGGTGTCGCCGCGCCCGTCAAGCGTGTCGCGGGCGCCGACGAGGGCGCGCTGGTCCTGGTCGACGCGACCTCGGGTGCGGGCGGTCTGCCGGTCGACATCACCGAGTCGGACGTCTACTACTTCGCCCCGCAGAAGTCCTTCGCCGCCGAGGGCGGCCTGTGGCTGGCGGCGTTCTCCCCGGCGGCACTGGAGCGTGCGGCGCGCGTCCACGCGTCGGGCCGGCACATCCCGGAGTTCTTCTCGCTGCCGACGGCGATCGACAACTCGCTGAAGAACCAGACGTACAACACCCCGGCGCTGTCGACCCTCTTCCTGCTGAACGAGCAGCTCAAGTGGATCAACGGCCAGGGTGGTCTGGACTGGGCCGTGGCCCGTACGGGTGCCTCCTCGCAGGCGCTGTACGGCTGGGCCGAGGAGTCGAAGCACGCCACGCCGTTCGTGACGGATCCGGCCAAGCGTTCGCAGGTCATCGGCACGATCGACTTCTCGGACGAGGTCGACGCTGCGGCGGTCGCCAAGGTGCTGCGCGCCAACGGCATCGTGGACACCGAGCCGTACCGGAAGCTGGGCCGCAACCAGCTGCGGATCGCGATGTTCCCGGCGATCGACCCGGCGGACGTGCAGGCGCTGACCGCCTGCATCGACTACGTGATCGAGAAGCTGTAACGGCGGATCCGGTCCCGCGGGGGCCCGGCATCGGACATGGCCGATGCCGGGCCCCCGCGCGTGCGGGGCAGGGTGCGGGGGCGGGCCCGGCGACCCGCGTCTCAGCGGCGGCGCAGGAGGCGCTTGCCGCCGATGACGAGGGCGGTGGCCGCGCCGAGGACGAGCACCCCGAGCGTGAAGCTGCCCTGCTCCCCCTGGCCGGCACCGGCGTCCTTGCCGCCGTCCCCGGGCTTCGACGGCCCCGCGCCGCCGTCCCCGGACGGCTTCGCCCCGTCCTTCTTCTCGACGTCGACCCGGACGACCCGGCTCTCCTTGCCTTCCGAGCCGAACATCAGCGCCGAGCCGTCCGCCGTATAGGTGACGGACTCGGCCTGCCCCTGGAAGGGCGCCCCGGGTGACACCCCGTCGCCCACGATGCGCCCGTTCTTCCAGTCGTACACGCGGGCACTGAAGTAGCCGCGCAGGACCAGCCGTTCGCCGTCGGGCGAGAACGCGCCGTCCGTCACCCAGGGCACCTCGCCGACCCGCCGGAAGACGTTCTTCCCGCTGGTGGAGAGCCGGGCCGGGCCCTCGTACAGGGCGCCGCCGCCCTCGCGCTTGCTGGCGATGTAGACCCGGCCTGTCTTCGGATGGACCATCAGGGCCTCGGCGTTGCGGGCCCCGTCCGCGTACGTCACGTCGTACTGGGTCGCCCGGACCGTCTGGTCCCCCAGCCGCTTCGGCTCGGCGAAGCGGTAGATCCAGACGTGGTCCCAGGAGCCGTCGAGGTTGTCGCCGATGTCGCCGACGTAGAGGTAGCCGTCCGGGCCGAGGGAGACGGCCTCCATGTCGCGGGGTGTGCCGACGCCCTTCAGGGTGAGGGTCGCGACCGTCTCGCCCGTGCGGGAGTCGATGCCGTAGATCAGCGGCGCGTCCTGGTCGTTGTGCGTCCAGTAGACGCCGGGGTGGGCCCGGCTCGCGGCGAGTCCGCTGGACTCGGTGATCCGCGGATCCTTGATCGTGAAGTCCCGGTCGGCGGCGCCGTCCTCGGCGGGGGCCGCGGCGCCGGCGACCGCTCCCGCCTCCTGGGAGGCGCCGGCGGGCACCGCCGTGAGCAGGACGAGGGCCGCCGTACCGGTGGCGCACAGAAACGATCGCATGCCCTCAAGCCTGCCACGGCGGCCGGGAGGTGGCCCGGATCACGTCGCAGCCCTCGGCCGCCGTCCGCGATGATGGGAGCCATGCGTTTTATGTTCGTCGGCGACAGCATGACCATCGGACGCGCCGGCGACTACACCTGGCGTTACCGCATGTGGCAGCACCTGGAGTCGGTCCTGCCGGGACGGTACGAGATCGTCGGCCCGCGCACGGAGCTGTACGACACCGCCGCGGACGCCCCCCGCTCGCACGCCTACGCCGACCCGGCCTTCCCCGCGCCCGCCCGCCGCCATCTCGCCGGCTGGGGCGAGGGCTGGCTGCACATGGCGCCGGTCGTCGGCGAGGCGGTCGCCACCACCCGGACGGACGTCCTCCTCGTCTCGCTGGGCCTGATCGACCTCGGCTTCTACACCGACAGCGACCAGACGGCGGAGAACGTGCACGCCTTCGTGGCCGCCGCGCGCTCGGCGAACCCGCACGTCAAGGCCGTGCTGCTGCCGGTCATCCCGAACGTCCGGGCGGAGTCCGACGGCCCCTTCGCCGCCGACTGCCACCGCTTCAACGTCCTGCTCGCCAAGGCGGTCGCGGACCTGGACACGGCCGCCTCCCCGCTGCTCCTCGCGACGATCCCGGAGTCGTACGACATCCACACGGACACCTACGACGGCACCCACCCCGGTCCGACCGGCGAGCACAAGCTGGCGGCGGCGTTCGCGGACGCGATGCACCAGGCGTGGGGCATCGGCGCCGCCTACGGCAGCGCGCACGGCGCCGGGGTGACGGCCGGCGCCTGATCCCGGTACGGCGTCCGCCGACGGCGAACCCGCCCGCGCCCGCCGGAGCAGGGGTGTTCGACTGTCGGCATGGAGATCCTGATTCTGGGTGGAACGGCATGGCTCGGCCGGGAGCTGGCCCGGCAGGCGGTCGGGCGCGGGCACCGGGTGACCTGCCTGGCCCGCGGCGAGAGCGGCGAGGTCGCCGACGGCGCCCGGCTGGTGGCCGCCGACCGGGCCGGCGGCCCGCGTGCCTACGCGCCGCTCCTCGACCGCGGCTGGGACGCGGTCGTCGAGGTGTCCTGGCAGCCGGGGTTCGTCCGGGAGGCCCTGGCCGCGCTGGGCGACCGCGCCCGGCACTGGACCTACGTCTCCTCGGTGAGCGCCTACGCCTCCCACGCCGAGCTCGGCGCGGACGAGTCCGCGGCCCTGCTGCCCCCGACCGACCGGGACGAGGCGGACCGCGAGGGCTACGGCGAGGCGAAGTCGGCCTGTGAGCAGGCGTCGGCGGCCGCCGTGGGCGACCGCCTCCTGATCGCCCGCGCGGGTCTCATCGGCGGCCCCGGCGACGCCAGCGGGCGCTCCGGCTACTGGGCGGCCCGCGCCGCCCGCGATCCGCTGGGGCCGATGCTGGTGCCCGACGAACCGGCGATCGCGACGCAGGCCGTCGACGTACGGGACCTCGCCGGCTGGCTGCTGGACTGTGCGGAGAAGGGCACGGCCGGCACCTTCGACGCCGTCGGCCCGGTCGTGCCGTTCACCGAGTGGATCGAGCTGTCCCGCACCGCCGGCGGGCACACCGGCCCGGTGGTCACCGCCGACTCCGCCTGGCTGCTCGCGCAGGGGGTGGCCGAGTACATGGGGCCCGGGTCGTTGCCGATGTGGGTGGTCGAGCCCGGCTGGGAGGGATGGTCGAGCCGGAGCGGCGCGGCGGCGTCCGCGGCGGGCCTGCGGCACCGTCCGCGGGCGGAGCTGCTGGCCGACACGGTCCGCTGGGAGCGTGCGGAGGGCCTGGACCGCGACCGGCGGGCCGGGCTGAGCGCCGCGCGGGAGCGCGAACTGCTCACGGCCCTGGCCGCGCACCGCGGCTGACGGCCCGCCGGGCGGCCCTCGCGGGACTGCGGAGGCCGGCGCCGCCGTCCCCTTCTGAGGCCGGGACACGTCCCAAGGCACAGCTCAGCGCCCTGGGACGGCCGGGACGTGGCCGGAGGCCCCTTCTCGTGTGCCGCCGGGGGGCGGCGCTGCAGCAGAGTGGCGACCGAAGTGATCGCCACTTCTCCTGCCGGACACGACACACAGGAGCACCTGTCCCATGCTCAAGAGGCTCACCACGAAGGCCGCCCTGGTCGCCACGTCGGCCGCACTGCTCGGCGCGACGCTGACCGGCGGCACCGCGTCCGCGGCCACCACGTCTCCCTACATCGGCGACGGCTACACCAACAACACACACGCCGTGTGGTGCGTGCAGCGTCTGATCAACTACGCGATCGACCGGGGCTACTACTACGGTCTCGCCAAGGTCGCCGAGGACGGCAAGTGGGGTCCGAAGACCAAGGGGGCCGTGATCTTCGCCCAGCGGAGCAACGGGTTCCCGGCCGACGGGATCGTCGGGCCGCAGACGGGCGACCAGCTGATGATGGACGGCGACCCGTACTACACCGGCGGCGGCGCGGGCGACGGCTACTGCCACACGTACGTCCCCACCACCTACTGAGCCGGCGGGCGCGTGCGGGAGCACGCCCCCGGTTCCGGCCGGAACCGCCTCACGCCGCGCGCGTGAGGCGGTTCGCCAGGGTCGACAGGGTGTACGCGCCGATGCCGAGGACGACCTCCAGCGCGTTCTGACGGGTGTAGCCGTGCCGGAAGAAGCGCTCCAGGTCCTCGTCGCCCACCGCGCCCGACGAGGCGATGACCTGATGGGTGAACTCCCGGACGGCCTCCAGCCGGGCCGGGTCCTCCGCCGGGCCCAGCCTGGCGAGCTTCGCCTCGTGGATGCGGACGCAGAGGTGGCACTGGTTGCGGGTGGCGACCGTCAGGACGACGGTCTCGCGGGAGTGCGGATCGAGCGTCGTGGACTCGAAGAGCGCGCTCATCTTCAGGAAGCCGTCCAGCGTGTGCGGTGAGGCGGCCATGCGGCCGACGGCCTGCGGCAGATGCCCCCAGGCGGCGGTCACGGACTCCATGGCGGGCCGGGCGGCGGCGGGGGCGGTCTCGACGGTGTGGTCGGTGAACAAGGGGCGGCTCCTGGGCAGGCGCGGGCACACATGAGAGAATCGACAACATGGTTGACCCTGTCGACGAGAGAAACGTAAACCAGGTTGTCGATAACGGCAAGGGGTTCGAGCTGCCGCTCCTCCTCTTCGGCGGCTTCCGCACCCTGATCGACCGCCTCCACGCCGAGCTCGCCCGCCAGGGCCACCCCGAGCTCCGCCCCGCGCACGGCTTCGCCATGCAGGCCGTCGGCGCCCACGGCGCGACCGCGAGCGACATCGGACGGCGGCTCGGCGTCTCGAAGCAGGCCGCGGGGAAGACCGTCGACCGGCTCCTCGCCGCCGGCTACGCCGAGCGGGCCGACGACCCCGCCGACGCCCGCCGCAAGCTCGTCCGCCTCACCCCGCGCGGCCTCGACGCGCTCGCCCGCTCGGCCGCCGTCTTCGACGAGCTGCGCGCGGAGTGGGCGGCCACGCTGGGCCCGGAGCGGGTCCGGGACCTGGAGGCGGCGCTGCGCACCGTCGTACCGGCGGAGACGACCTACCGGCTGGACGCCACGAGCTGGCTCGGCGGCACCTGACCCCGGAGCCGCTCCGGAACCGCTCCGGAGCCCGCCCCGCACGGCGAGGAGCCGTACGCCCGCGCCGCCCGCCCGCGCGACGAGGAGCCGTAGGTCCGCGCACCCGCCGCGCCCCGCACGGCGAGGAGCCGCGAACCCGCCCTCCCGCCCCGTGGGACGCCGACGGCCGCCGTCGCGGACGAGGCGACGGCGGCCGTCGGGCAAGGGGACGGGACGGCTACGCACTCACCAGGCGAAGGCCTCCGGGGAGGGCCCCGGGCCGGGGAAGATCTCGTCCAGACCGGCCAGCAGCTCCTCGCTCAGCTCCAGCTCCAGGGCGCGCAGGGCGCTCTCCAGCTGCTCGGCCGTGCGCGGGCCGACGATCGGGCCGGTGACGCCCGGACGGGTCAGGAGCCAGGCCAGGGCCGTCTCGCCGGGTTCGAGGCCGTGCTTGTCCAGCAGGTCCTCGTACGCCTGCACCTGGGCGCGGACCGTGGTGTTCGCGAGCGAGTCCGCGGACCGGCCGGAGGCGCGCCGACCGCTCTTGGCCTGCTTCTTCAGGACGCCGCCGAGGAGCCCGCCGTGCAGCGGCGACCAGGGGATGACGCCGAGCCCGTACTCCTGGGCCGCCGGGACGACCTCCATCTCGGCGCGCCGCTCCGCGAGGTTGTACAGGCACTGCTCGCTGACCAGCCCCACGGCGCCCCGGCGGGCGGCGGTCTCGTTCGCCTGGGCGATCTTGTAGCCCGGGAAGTTCGAGGAGCCCGCGTAGAGCACCTTGCCCTGCTGGATCAGGACGTCGACCGCCTGCCAGATCTCCTCGAAGGGAGTCCGCCGGTCGACGTGGTGGAACTGGTAGAGGTCGATGTGGTCGGTGCGGAGCCGCTTCAGGCTCGCCTCGACGGCACGGCGGATGTTCAGCGCCGACAACCGGTCGTGGTTGGGCCACGGGTCGCCCTCGGCGGCCATGTTGCCGTACACCTTCGTGGCGAGGACGGTCTTCTCCCGCCGGCCGCCGCCCTGGGCGAACCAGCTGCCGAGGATCTCCTCGGTGCGGCCCTTGTTCTCGCCCCACCCGTAGACGTTGGCGGTGTCGACGAAGTTCAGGCCCGCGTCGATCGCGCTGTCCAGGATGGCGTGACTGGTCGGTTCGTCTGTCTGGGGACCGAAGTTCATCGTGCCGAGGACGAGTCGGCTGACCTTGAGTCCCGTGCGTCCGAGCTGCGTGTACTTCATGAGCCCCAAGCCAACTGCTTCGAGTCCACTCGAAGCAAGGGCGTGCCCGCGGAGCGGGATCCCGGAGCGCGCGCGGGCGCCCCGCGGCGGGCGCGGCGGCGGGGGGTACGGCGGCGGGGTACGGCTCAGCCCACGACCGACGCCACCGCGATGATCGCGAACATCAGTACGAGCACGCCGGCCATGATCCGGTTACGGGTCTTCGGGTCCACCCGTCGAGGTTAACCCGGGCCCGGACCGTGCTCCGCCCCGCCCAGGGGCCAGGAGCCGACCGTCTCGTAGCGCGGCCGTTCGCCCGACACCCCGGCGACCGGCAGCCGGCTGCGCACGAGGGCCAGCTCGGAGACCTCCCAGCGGGTGCCCTCGAAGGTGTCGAGCGCGGCGGCGAAAGGCCGCAGATCCCGGTCCGTACGGGCCCGGGCGACGGTGAGGTGGGCCTGGTAGCGGCGGTGCTCGTCCATCGGCACGCCCGCCCGGCGGGCGGCCGCGTCGGCGCGCTCGGCGAGCAGCCGCATCTCGTCCAGGTCGCCGGCCGCCCCCACCCACAGCGCGCGGCGGCCGAAGTGGCCGCCCCGGTGGAGGCGGAGCGGGAACGGCGCGGTGCGGTGCGCGGCTCGGGCGAGACGCGCGTGGAGGTCGGGCAGCAGGTCCTCGTCGACCTCGCCCATGAAGGCGAGCGTGAAGTGCCAGCCCGGCCGGGCGGTCCAGCGCAGGTCGTCCGCACCGGGCAGCCGGCTCAGACGGTCCACGGCCCGGCCGAGCTCGGCCTGCTGCTCCGCGGGCGGCGACACCGCGGCGAAAAGCCTCATGTGACGAGTCTGGCAGCGACTACCGTCGGCGGGATGGAGATCACGATCAGGAAAGGCGGGTCCGACGACGTTCCCGCGATACTCGCGATGCTCGACGGCGCGGTCGTCTGGCTGAACGGCCGGGGGATCACCGCGCAGTGGGGCACCACACCGTGGACGTCCCGGCCCGCGGCGGTGCGGACGGTCGAGGAGGTCGTCGCGTCGGGGACGCCGTGGATGGCGGAGATCGACGGGGAGCCGGCCGGGACGATGACCCTGACGCCGCACCCCGGCTCGTACGTGGCGCCGGCGGACGAGCCGGAGGTGTACGTGCACCTGCTGGCGACGGACGGGCGGTTCCACGGCCGGGGCGTGGGCGCGGCGCTGCTCGCGCACGCGGTGGAGGAGACCCGCCGGCAGGGCCTGTCCCTGCTGCGGGTGGACTGCTTCGCGGGGAGCGAGGGGCGGCTGGTGGCGTACTACGAGCGCCAGGGGTTCCGCAGGACGGAGCCGTTCACGGTCGGCGAGTGGCCCGGCCAGGTCCTGGAACAGCGCGTCACCTGACCGCCGGGAGGCGACCCGCGGACGGGCGGGGGTGCGGCCCGCAGGTGCCGGGTGCCGGCCCCGCGCGGCCGACGGACGGGGCGCGGGTGCCGGGACGGAGCGGGGGCCGGCCCGGCCCCCGCCACCGTGGCGCCCCGCACCCCTCCCGTACCGGCGTCAGGCCGCCGTGGCGAGTCGTTCGCGGGGCACGAAGCGGACCTGCGGGTGGCTGCCCTGCCAGGTGAAGGACATTCTCAGCCCGCCGACGCGCGCCAGGATCAGGCCGATCGCACCCGCCGCCGCGAGCGACATCAGGCCGCCGGTGGCGAAGCCGACCCGCGCGCCGTAGGTGTCCGTGATCCAGCCGAGCAGCGGCGCCCCGATCGGCGTGCCGCCGGCGAAGACCATCATGTAGAGGCTCATGACCCGGCCCCGCATGACGGGGTCGGTCGCCAGCTGGACGGCGGAGTTGGCGGTGATGTTGACCGTCAGCCCGAACATGCCGATCGGGACGAGCAGCAGGGCGAACAGCCAGAACGACGGCGACAGCGCCGCGGCGATCTCCAGCACGCCGAAGACGACCGCGGCTCCGACGAGCATCCGCAGCCGGGAGCTGCCCCGCCGGGCGGCCAGCAGGGCGCCGACGAGCGATCCGGCCGCCATCAGGGTGTTGAGGAAGCCGTACGTGCCGGCGCCGACGTGGAAGATGTCGTCCGAGAAGGCGGTCAGCCAGATCGGGAAGTTGAACCCGAACGTGCCGACGAAGCCGACGAGGACGATCGGCCAGATCAGGTCCGGACGGCCCGCCACGTACCGCAGGCCCTCCCGCAGCTGCCCCTTGCCGCGTGGCGCGCGTTCCGTCTTGTGGAACTCGCTCGGGCGCATCAGCAGCAGGCCGGCCAGCGGCGCGAGGAAGAACAGGCCGTTGAGCAGGAACGCCCAGCCGCTGCCGACGGTGGCGATCAGCAGGCCGGCCACGGCGGGGCCGACGAGGCGGGCGGACTGGAAGTTCGCGGAGTTCAGCGAGACGGCGTTGCGCAGCTGGTCCGGGCCGACCATCTCGGAGACGAAGGACTGGCGGCTCGGGTTGTCGACGACGGTGACCATGCCGAGCAGGAAGGCGATCAGGTAGACGTGCCAGACCTGGACGTGGCCGGAGAGCGTGAGGACGGCGAGCGCGAGTCCGCACAGGCCGAGGGCGGCCTGGCTGAAGAGGAGGATGAGCCGCTTCGGGTAGCGGTCGGCGATGACTCCGCCGTAGAGGCCGAAGAGGAGCATCGGCAGGAACTGCAGTGCCGTGGTGATGCCGACGGCGGCGGCGGAGCCCGTGAGGCTGAGGACCAGCCAGTCCTGGGTGATCCGGGCCATCCAGGTGCCGGTGTTCGAGACGATGGCGCCGGTGAAGAACAGCCGGTAGTTCCGGATCTTGAGGGAGGAGAACGTTCCACCGTTCTCGCGGGTGTGCGCACGGCCGCCGGAGATGCCGCCGCGGCGGTCGCTCTCGCAGTCGTCTCCGGGTCCCTCGCGGGTGTAGGTGTCGGATTCATGGACGGGGGCGGAGTCTGCTCCGGATCCCGTACTCAAGGTGCGTCGCCTCCTCGGCGTCGGTTACAGGTGGGCGAGCTTCTCCAGTACGGGGGCGGCCGCGCGCAGCTTGGCCCACTCGTCCTCGTCCAGACCTTCGGCCAGGGTGGCCAGCCAGGCGTTCCGCTTGCGGCGGGACTCCTCGAGCATGGCCTCGGCCTGCTCGGTCTGGCTGACGACCTTCTGCCGGCGGTCGTCGGGGTGCGGCTCGAGCCGGACCAGTCCCTTGGCTTCGAGCAGCGCCACGATGCGGGTCATCGACGGCGGCTGGACGTGCTCCTTGCGGGCCAGCTCACCGGGGGTGGCGGAACCGCAGAGCGACAGCGTGCCGAGCACCGACATCTCGGTGGGGCTCAGCGACTCGTCGACACGCTGGTGCTTGAGGCGTCGGCCCAGTCGCATGACGGAGGAGCGGAGCGCGTTCACGGCCGCGGCGTCGTCGGCTGTGCCGTGGGACAGGTCAGGCATAGTCCTTAGAGTAACTCATTACTCTACCTAAAGACCAATGCGAACCGCCGTACCGTCCACCTGGTCACGGTTCGCTCTCGATGCATCACCCAAATGAGTGAGTCAGATCCGGAAAGTGACGCCAGGGGGCCTGTCTGCCCCGACTCTGACGGCATGGGATCGACAGTGCTCAGTCTGCGCATCGACGGTGAGCTGCTCGACCGGCTCAGAAGTCACGCCGCCAAACGCGGAATGAGCGTCCAGGACTACGTGGCCCGGACGCTCATTCGCGAGGATTTCGACGAGCGGTTCAAGACCGCCGTCGACGAGACGGAGAAGTTCTACGGGGCGCCCGACGCGCCCCGCGATCACGTGAGGCCGAGCGCCGGCATCGCGTAGTAGAAGACGAAGACCGCCGAGACGACGTACATGGCCACCGGGACCTCGCGGCCCCGGCCGGTCGCGAGCCGCAGCACGCTGAAGGCGATGAAGCCGATGCCGATGCCGTTCGTGATCGAGTACGTGAACGGCATCATGACCATCGCCAGGAACGCCGGCACGGCGATGGTGAAGTCGCTCCAGTCGATGTCCTTGACGGACCCGGCCAGGATCAGGAAGCCGACCGCCAGCAGGGCGGGCGTCGCCGCCTGGGACGGGACCATCGTCGCGAGCGGCGTGAGGAACAGCGCCACCGAGAACAGCGCGCCGGTCACCACCGACGCCAGACCCGTGCGGGCCCCCTCGCCGACGCCCGCCGTGGACTCCACGAAGCAGGTGGTGGCCGAGGAGGAGGTGGCACCGCCGGAGGCGACGGCCAGGCCGTCCACCAGCAGGACCTTGTTGATGCCCGGGAAGTTGCCGTCCTTGTCCATCAGCTTGGCCTCGTCGCCGACGCCGAGGATCGTGCCCATCGCGTCGAAGAAGCAGGACAGCAGCACGGTGAAGACGAAGAGCACGCCGGTCAGCATGCCGACCTTGCCGAAGCCGCCGAACAGGCTCACCTCGCCGACGAGCCCGAAGTCGGGCGAGGCCACCGGGTTGCCCGGCCACGTCGGGGTCGTCAGACCCCAGGACGGCACGGTGGCGACGGCGTTGATCACCATCGCGACGATCGTCATGACGACGATGGAGATGAGGATCGCGCCCGGCACCTTGCGGATGATCAGCGCGAGGGTGAGCAGGGTGCCCAGGACGAAGACGAGGACCGGCCAGCCGGTGAGGTGCCCGTCGGCGCCGAGCTGGAGCGGGACGGTGGTGTGCGCGGCGTCGGGGATGCGGGAGACGAAGCCCGAGTCGACGAGGCCGATCAGCATGATGAAGAGGCCGATGCCGATCGCGATGCCCTTGCGCAGGCCGACCGGGACGGCGTTCATGACACGTTCGCGCAGCCCGGTCGCGACGAGCAGCATCACGACGATGCCGGCGAGGACGACCATGCCCATGGCGTCCGGCCAGGACATCCGCGGCGCGAGCTGGAGGGCGACGACCGTGTTGACGCCGAGGCCGGCCGCGAGCGCGATCGGGACGTTGCCGATGACGCCCATCAGGAGGGTCGTGAAGGCGGCGGTGAGCACGGTCGCGGTGACCAGCTGGCCACCGTCGAGCTGGTGCCCGTACATGTCCTTGGCGCTGCCGAGGATGATCGGGTTCAGCACGATGATGTAGGCCATCGCGAAGAACGTGGCGAAGCCGCCGCGGACCTCGCGGGCCACGGTGGAGCCGCGCTCGGAGATCTTGAAGTAGCGGTCGAGACCCGAGGCCGGTCCCTGCGGGGACGCGGGCTCCGGGACGGTGGCCTTGGCGGTGGCCGTGGTGCTCATGGGGGTGTCCTCTTGGGTATGTTCTTGGCGGTTCATACGAAGGAAACCCGCCAGAGGCAAACCGTTTCAGTATGAACACATGAACGAAGCAGCGTCCATCTCCGCGCGTAGACCCCCCGCCAGGCACCCCATCCGGTGCCCGCGGACCGGCCCGCGGGGACCGCCCGGACAGGACCTAGACTGGCCGCATGGCGAAGTGGACCCCCCGACACGAGGCACCCGAGCCCCTGGAGGGGCCCGTCGTCGCCACCATCACCGGCGGCACGATCCTCTGGTTCGTGCTCTTCCTGGTGCAGGTCCCCTTCTACGGCTGGTTCGACGACCGCGACCTGACCTGGTGGGTCTGGACCTGCCTGGCCGGGGCCGGGCTCGGCCTGATCGGCATCTGGTACGTCCGCAAGCGCGACGCGGCGATCAAGCGGGACGAGGCCCGGCGGGCGGCCGAGGCCGGCAGCGCGCCCGGGGCCGACGGCACGGCCCCGTAGTACCGGGGGACCATTCCGCTCCTCCCCCGGTCTGATCTTCGGATACCTCGGCGGGTGAACGGCCCGCTCCGGCCGTACCGTCGAAAACATGACTCAGCGGGCGAAGATCGACACGGGCGACGACACGACCGCGGCGCCCGAACCCCCCGTCGTGCACCGAGTCGACGGGCTCACCTCCGCCGAGGTGGCCGAGCGGGTGGCCCGTGGCGAGGTCAACGACGTACCCCTCCGGTCCAGCCGCTCCACCGCCGACATCGTCCGCGGCAACGTCTTCACCCGCTTCAACGCGATCATCGGCGTCCTCTGGGTGGTCATGCTCTGCGTGGCGCCGATCCAGGACAGCCTCTTCGGCTTCGTGATCATCGCCAACACGGGCATCGGCATCATCCAGGAGCTGCGGGCCAAGAAGACCCTCGACGGGCTCGCCGTCATCGGCGAGGCCAGGCCGACCGTCCGCCGCGACGGGGCGGCCGTCGAGGTCTCCACCTCCGGGATCGTCCTCGGAGACCTCATCGAACTCGGACCCGGCGACAAGGTCGTGGTCGACGGCGAGGTGGCCGAGGCCGACAGCCTGGAGATCGACGAGTCGCTGCTGACCGGCGAGGCCGACCCCGTCGTGAAGAAGCCCGGCGACCGGATGATGTCGGGCTCCTTCGTCGTCGCGGGCGGCGGCGCCTTCACCGCCACCAAGGTCGGCCGCGAGGCGTACGCCGCCCAGCTGGCCGAGGAGGCCTCCCGTTTCACCCTGGTCCACTCCGAGCTGCGCAGCGGCATCTCCACGATCCTCAAGTACGTGACGTGGATGATGATCCCCACCGCGCTCGGCCTCGTCATCAGCCAGCTCGTCGTCAAGGACGACAACTTCAAGGACGCCGTCGCCCGCACCGTCGGCGGCATCGTCCCGATGATCCCCGAGGGCCTGGTCCTGCTCACCTCCGTCGCCTTCGCGATCGGCGTCATCCGGCTCGGCCGCAAGCAGTGCCTGGTGCAGGAGCTGCCGGCCATCGAGGGCCTCGCCCGGGTCGACGTCGTCTGCCTCGACAAGACGGGCACGCTGACCGAGGGCGGCATGGACGTCACCGAGCTGCGGCCGCTGGGCGGCGCGGACGAGGCGTACGTGCGCAAGGTCCTGGGCTCCCTCGGCGAGTCCGACCCCCGGCCGAACGCCTCGCTCCAGGCCGTCATCGACGCCTACCCCGACAACGAGGACTGGCGCTGCACGCAGGCGCTGCCCTTCTCGTCCGCCCGCAAGTACAGCGGCGCCGCCTTCAGCGAGGGCAACGGCGAGAACTCGTCCTGGCTCCTCGGCGCCCCCGACGTCCTGCTGCCGGCCGGCGACCCGGCCCTCGCCGAGATCGACCGGCTCAACGAGCAGGGCCTGCGCGTCCTGCTCCTGGCCCGCACCACCCGCGAACTCGACTCCGCCGACGTGGCCCACGGCGCCCGCGCCACCGCCCTCGTCGTCCTCGAACAGCGGCTGCGGCCCGAAGCGGCCGACACCCTGGCCTACTTCGCCGACCAGAACGTCGCCGCCAAGGTCATCTCCGGCGACAACGCCGTCTCGGTCGGCGCGGTGGCCGGAAAGCTCGGCCTGGCGGGCGCCGAGAACACCGTCGACGCCCGCCGGCTGCCCACCGAGCGCGAGGAGATGGCCACAGCCCTCGACGCGCACACGGTCTTCGGCCGGGTCACCCCGCAGCAGAAGCGCGACATGGTCGGCGCGCTCCAGTCCCGCGGCCACACCGTCGCGATGACCGGCGACGGCGTCAACGACGTCCTCGCCCTCAAGGACGCGGACATCGGCGTCTCCATGGGCTCCGGCTCCGAGGCGACCCGTGCCGTCGCCCAGATCGTGCTGCTGAACAACTCGTTCGCGACGCTGCCGTCGGTGGTCGCCGAGGGCCGCCGGGTCATCGGCAACATCACGCGGGTGGCGACCCTCTTCCTCACCAAGACGGTCTACTCCGTCCTGCTGGCGGTCCTGGTGGTCTGCTCGCAGGTCGAGTACCCGTTCCTGCCACGGCACCTGACCCTGCTGTCCACACTGACGATCGGCGTCCCGGCCTTCTTCCTCGCGCTCGCCCCCAACAAGGAACGCGCCAAGCCGCACTTCGTGAAGCGCGTGATGCGGTACGCGATCCCGGCCGGCATCGTCGCCGCGGCGGCCACCTTCGCCACGTACCTGCTCGCCCGCCACCACTACAGCGGCCCGGGCGCCCTGGACGCCGAGACGAGCGCGGCGACGCTGACGCTCTTCCTCGTCTCCATGTGGGTTCTGGCGATCATCGCCCGCCCCTACACGTGGTGGCGCATCCTGCTGGTCGCCTCGATGGGCGGCGCGTTCCTGCTGGTGCTCGTCGTGCCCTGGCTCCAGGACTTCTTCGCGCTGAAACTCGTGGGCACGACGATGCCGTGGACGGCGGTGGCGATCGCCGCCGCCGGCGCGGTCGTCCTGGAGTTCGCGTGGCGGTGGGTGGACCGGAGGTTCCCCGCCTGAGCCGCGGGCGCAGGTCCCTCCCCGGGACGGGATCCGGCCGGACTGCCGGTCACGGGTGTCCGGGGATCGCAGGGGGCGTCGAGGCCGTCGCCCGCCACAACCGGTGGCACGACAGCAGCACCGCCGCCACCAGCAGCCCGTTGCGGACGACCATGAGGGTGTTGCCCAGTGCCGTGCCCTGGATGACGTCCAGGTAGTACGTGGGGAACGCGAGCGCGGTCACCGCGGTCGCGGCGAGCAGCACCGCGGCCACCGGACGCTGGGTGGTGTGCCGGGAGGTGAGGCAGACCGCCGCCAGGCCGAGCAGCCACACCATGTACTGCGGACTGATCACCCGGCTGGTCACGGTGAAGAGCAGGACGGCGGCGAGCGCGGCGTCGAACGGGGTCGCCGCGGTCCACCGGGAGGCCCGCCCGCGCCAGAGCATCAGCCAGCCGAAGGCGGCGGCCGTCAGCATCAGCGACAGCTGGGCCACGAGGTCGACCTGCGCGCCGCTGAACTCCAGGGCGCCGTAGCGGGACTCGATCCGGATCGGCTCCCCCGCCGCCCGCAGCAGCGCCAGGACCGTGCCGCCGAGGGACTCGATCTGCACGCCTCTGGCCCCCTGCTGCCGGAGGAAGCCGAGGCTGTCGCTGAAGCAGAGGGCCAGCACGGTCAGCAGCGCGGCGGCCGTCGCGACGGCGGACAGCCAGGCGTCGCGGCTGGAGCGTCCGCGTTCCTTCCCCAGCAGGGTGAGCAGCGGCCACACCTTGATCAGGGCGCCCAGTGCGGCGAAGGCGCCGCCGAGCCGCGGGCGGCGCGTCCCGCTCAGCAGCGCCAGGACGGCGAGGGCCGTCACCTGGATGTCGAAGCGGCCGTGCGGCAGGTTCAGCAGCAGGGGCAGCGCGGCCGCCCACAGCCAGGCCCCGGCGAGCAGCCGTCCCGGCCTGGTCAGGGCGAGGGTGATCACGGCGTCGGCGGCGAGGGTCAGCAGGAGGAACGCGGCGAAGTAGTCCAGGAAGGGCAGCGCCGAGGGGAACAGGAAGAGCAGGCCGGCGCCCGGCGGGTACTGCCAGGTGACGTCGCCGACCGGGTAGGAGCCCCCGGCCAGTTGCTCGGACCAGCGCGGATAGAGGAAGTTCACCTCGCTCGCCACGTTGCTGACACCGATGTCGTCCTGGACGAGCAGGTACACCATGACGATCCGGGTGAGGACCCAGACCGCCCAGAGCGCCGCGAGGGACCTCCGCCGGGACCAGGAGGAGGTCCAGGCGTCGGCGTGGTGCGCCGCCCGGACCAGGACGCGCGCCGCCGCGCCTCGCCCTTCGGCCGGGCCGTCCGCCGGACGGGGTGCGGGCGGATCCTGGTCCGGCCCGGTGGGAGCGCCGCCCAGCAGGCCGGCCTTCTGCTGCGTCATGGATCGGGAATGTAGGCGGACGAATCCACCGATCCCGGTCGGCGGACCGCGCGGCGGCGCCAGGTCCCCCGGGAGCGGGCACGCATGGACCCAGGTGGATCAACGCGGGGCCCGCCACCGAACCGGACCGCGACCTGCGCCCGGACGGTACCTAGTCGAACCAGCGGTCGCGGGCCAGTTCCGCCGTCCGGGACGGGTCCTCGAGCAGGGCGGCCACCTCGAACCGGCGGGGCCACTGGCCGGCCGCCCAGGCCAGCCCGGCCGCGACGCCCTCCAGTGTCGCGGCGTGGATGACGCCGTCCGGGGTCCGGCGCCAGTCCAGTTCGACGCCGGCCGCGCGGAGCTCCTCGTGCTCGATGTACGTGTCCGGGGTCGCCGGACCGAGCAGGGCGTGCACCGAGGGCGGCACGTCGTGCTCCTCGCCGACCGTGGTGACCTCGGCCTCCACGGTCTCGCTCAGCCGGCGCACCTGGAACAGCTCCGCCAGGTCGGCCGCACGGGACGGGGAGACCGGCAGCAGCGGCAGGTCGCCGGCGAGCGGCAGGAGGTCGGGGGCGTCGGCGACCAGCGCCTCGGCTGCGTCGACCACCACGAGCTCGCCGTCGACGACCGCGCGCAGCTCGTCGGGGAGGGTGACCTGCTCGGGGTCCAGGTCGGCGAGCGCGGTGTACAGCGCGTGCAGCTGGGCACCGGTCACCTCGCGCTCCGGATCGGCGAGGCGGGTCAGCAGTTCCGCGGCGCCGCCCGGCTCGTCGAGGAGGGCCGCCACCGAGGTGCGGACGCCGAGCGCCCGCAGGACCTGCTCGTCCTCGAAGCCGGTCGCGTCGGCGGAGTCGTAGAGCCCGGCGAGCAGCGGGTCCGTGCCCGCCGCGCGCAGTCCGGCCGGGCGCCGGCCGTCCAGGACGGGGTGGTCGCGCAGCCACCAGGCGGTGTACGACCGCACGGTCTCGGTCGTGCCGTCCGGGAGCAGCACCCGGACCGGCTGGGTGAGCGCGTCCCGCAGCGGGGGCCGCGCCAGCATCGCGAGCGCCTGGGGCCAGGCGTCGTCGTCGACCAGGTCCAGGTCGCGTACGGCGACGATCTCGGTCGCCACCGGCGGCACCGGGGCCTCGGGCAGCCGGTCCAGCACGTCCTCGCACCAGACGTCGACCGCGTCGAGCAGCCCGGCGTCGTCGGGTTCGGCGAAGTCGCCGTCGCGGGGCTCCAGTTCGTCCGGGTCGAGGACGAGGTCGGTGGCCCGGACCAGGACGAAGTCCGCGAGCACGCCGCAGGCGGCGAGCGGCTGTTCGCCCCACCGCTCGGCCAGCTCGGCGTCGCAGAAGGCGAGTTCGTCCTCACGCATCACGGCGGCGAAGGCGCTGCCCGGCAGGACCAGTTCACCGGCCGGGGCCGGCTCGCCGTCCTCGTCGGGCAGGGCCAGCGCGCCGAGCCACGGCTCGTCGCCCGGTTCCAGTTCGGCGTCCCGTACGAGCGCGAGCACGGTCTCCGCGAGTTCCTCGGCGTCCAGCGCGTCCGCGTCCTCGTCCCAGATCTCCCCGGCGTCGAGGGAGCCGGCGACGGCCGCCCTGACCTGGGGGGTCGTCAGCACCGCGCGGGGTGTGGCGGGCAGGGCGCCCAGTTTCTCCAGGAGCGGGTGGACGGCGTCGGGGTGGGCGACCTTGAGGCCGAGCCGGGTGAGTTCCGCGGGCGTGCGGTCCTGGGGCAGCAGGACCTGGCGGGGGCCGATGGTGGTACGGGTGCGGGCGGGCGTCTCCGGGTCGACGGGCTCCGCGGCGGCCAGCGGGACGGGCAGACCGGTGAGCCGGTCGGGGTCGACGCCCGCGAGGGAGTCGTAGAGCCGCCACCACCACGTCGGCGGGCGGTCGACGCCCGCCAGCCGGTCGATCGCCTCGGTCAGCGGCACCCGGCCGATGCCGAGCGTGCGCAGCTCCACGCGCCGCTCCAGGCCGGCGGGCAGCAGCGTCGGGAAGACCTCGGCGAGGACGCCGACGGTCTCGGCGCCCGCGCCCTCCACCACTTCGGCCTCCACGGGCCGCAGCGCGGGCATCTCCTCGGAGGGGGCCTCGGGCGCCAGGAAGGCCACGCGCGGCAGCCGCTCCAGGATCGCCGCGCGCAGTGCGCCGTCCAGGGGGCCCTTGCCGAGCGGTCCGGGCACCAGGTCGAGGGTGGCGACCGTCACCGGCTGCCAGGCGGCGAGGAGTTCGGTGTAGGCGTCGGCGGCGCGTTCCAGCAGGAAGTCGGTGAGGGGCCCGGGCGCGGGGTGCCGGCGGGCGGTGTCCAGCGGCAGCGAGGCGATCAGCAGGGCGGGCAGGCCGAGCGGTTCGTCGGTGGGGGTGGGCGCGTGGACGACGGGGGCGGTACCGGGGAAACGCGGGGCGCCGATGGCGTCGACGGGTACGGCCCAGGTCACCGACCAGTGCGGGCGCAGGCGTTCCTCGACGGGCCGGCCCTTGAGGAGGGCGGGGTCGAGGGCGCCGCCGTGGCTGACGGTCCGCCAGCGGTGCGTGCCGGCGGTGGAGGCGGTGTCCTCGATGTGGACGTAGCCGTCCTGTTCGGACCGCCGGAGGGTGCGGGCGCCGTCCGCCGTGTCCACGACGATCTCGGCGAGACCGGGCAGGGTCAGCAGCAGGGCGTCGTCGATGGAGTCGAGGAGCCGCTCGGCGAGGTCGACGGCCGCGGAGTCGCGCAGCGGGAGGACGACGACCGTGTCGTAGCCGTCGGGGGCGGTGCCTTCGGCGGGCAGCGGGAGGCGGAGCACCGGCACGTGGCCGTCGCGGCGGCGGAGTTCGTCGCCGAGCCCGGGGCTGTGGCGGGCGGCGTCGGCGGCCAGCTCGCGGGCCTCGGCGAGGGACCAGCGGACACCGCCGTGGCGGCCGAGGACGGCGGGCTCGTCGCTGACGGCGAGGACGGCGGCGAAGCCGACGCCGAAGCGGCCGACGGCCTCGCGGTCGTTCTCGCGCTTGGCGGAGGCGCGCAGGGTGGAGAGCGACTCGACGCCGGTCGCGTCCAGCGGGGCGCCGGTGTTGGCGGCGGCCAGGACGGCGGGGGCGTCGGCGTCGGCGGGGTGCAGGGTCAGCCGGAGACGGCCGGTCACGCCGGCGCGGCGGGCGGCGTCGGCGGCGTTCTGGGCCAGTTCGACGACGAGCCGGTCGCGGTACCCGCCGAGGGCGAGGTCCTCCTCGGCGTTGGCGTCCTCCCGGAACCGGGCGGGCCCGGCTCCCCAGGCGTCGAGCACGCCCCGCCGCAGCCGGGCGGTGCCGAAGGGGTCGGCTCCGTCGGTCGTCGTCCTGACGCTGACGCTCACGTCTGACTCCACTCTGCGGGACGGGATGGGGCGGGTGCCCGAAGGTACCGCGACCTGTGGGTGTCCCGCGTCGCCCGTTCCGGGCGCCTGCCCGGCCGGACGCGGCGCATGCGCCCGGGGGGCCGCGGGCACCCTGCCGAGGACGCCCTCGGGAAGGCGTACGGGCCGTCTCCGCGAGGGTGACGGCCTCGTCCGGAAGGGACGGGCGCTTCAGGCGGGGCGGGGGGCGAGGTCGGCAGGACGGGGGACGCGGCGGGGCTCCGCACATCCCCCTCCAGGGTGCCGGAAGCCTCCGGTCCGGCTGCCCTGGGGGCGCAGGGGGTGTGCACGGGACCGGGACGTCCGTGGGGGGAGATCCGTGGACGTCCGTGCGGGGTCGTCGGTACGGAACCTCCGCCGGCACCCGCGGCCCGATCGGGGCCGCGGGATCCCGGGACGGATCCCGGGACGGCGAACGTCCCGGGGTTCCGGACCCCGCCGAAGGACCTACGAGTGGCCCAGGTCTTCCGAGGTGCCGTCCGGCTCCGTCGTGGAGCCGGAGTCCTTGGCCGGGCGGAGCGGGAACGCGTCCGTCGCCATCGAGTCGAGGACCGGCGGCGCCGGGCGCGGGGGCTTCGGCATGACCGCGGCCTCGGAGTGGCCACCGCATCCGTACGACAGCGAGACGACCCGGCCGTCCGCCGGGGAGAACTCGTTCGCGCAGACGCCGAACGCCTGCTTGAGCGAGCCGGCCAGCGGCACCAGGAAGCCGCACGACTCGCACGAGGCCGGCGCGGCCTGCGCCATCGGGGTCTTGGCGCCGAAGGACTCGTCCCAGCGGTCCGCCGCCACGTGCAGGCCGTACCGGGACAGCACCCGGGCCCGTCGCACGCCGAGTTCCTCGGCGACCGAGGCGATCGCGCCGCGGGACGGCGTACGGGAGACGATCTCGGCGTCCTCGGCGTCGAGGTGGTCCGCCATGTCCTCGGAGACCGCGGAGTTCGGCGGCGGGGCGTCCTCGCCCGTGTAGCCCGGCTCCAGCCGCAGGTCGTCCTGCTCCGTGGGCAGCAGGTCACCCGGGCCCATGTCGCCCGGCCGCAGCCGCTCGCTCCACGGCACCCACTCGGGGGCCAGGAGGGCGTCGGCGCCGGGCAGCAGGACGGTTTCGTCAAGCGTGACGTTCTTGGCGCGCGAGGCCCGGGTGACCGTCACGGCCCAGCGCCAGCCGCGGTAGCCGGGCTCCTCGCACGCGAAGAAGTGGGTGACGACCCGGTCGCCCTCGGCGACGACCCCTTCGTGGTCCCCGATGACACCCGGGGCGGCGGCCTCCTCGGCGGCCTCCCTGGCGAGGTCTACCGCCTCGGCGCACAGACGGTCGGGGGTACGCGGGGTACGCGGGGTACGGCTTCGCGTCGTCGCAGCACTCACAGGTCTCGCTTCTCTCCTACGCCGTCTCACGGGTGCGCCGGCCGAGGAGCGGAGCGAAGCACCGGGCAGCGGGCGGAGCGGACCAGAGGGCCGCATCGACGTCCGCACCCGACACGTCTCGCGTGTCTCGGGCACACCTATCGCCATCCATTCTGCGGGATGCCGAAGAGGCGCGCGGCCGAGAACTTCCGCCGGTGGCGCGCTACGCACGCTACCCCCTCTGCCGCGTTGCGCCCACCTGCCCGTCCCAAGTGGCCCGGATCGCGGACGCCTCGGGCCCGGATCGCGGACGGTCCGAAGTCGGCCCGGGGGTGCCGGCCGGGGCCCGGATCGGCCGCGCCACCAGGACCGGGACCCGGGCATCCGGCACGGCGCCTGAGAGGCCCGTGGAGCGCCTTGGGCCGCGCCACGGTTCGTACGGCGGGGGCGTGGGGCACTATGACGGAGTGGCAGCCGCACGGTCTTCCGCACGATCCCACGATCATGCCGGGCCGCTCAGCCGAGCGGGCCGGTCGCTGGGGCGCGCCCTGCACCTGCCCTTCACCGGCACCGCGAAAGGCATCAGAAAGGCGACCCACGCCCATGGCGCGGGCGAGTCGGGTCTGGGCCGGCTCATCGAACTGCACGCGGTGAACGGCGCGGGTGACGTCATGATCACCGTCGCGCTCGCCTCCACCGTGTTCTTCTCCGTCCCGACCGACGAGGCACGCGGCCGGGTCGCGCTGTACCTCGGCATCACCATGCTGCCGTTCACCCTGCTGGCCCCCGTGATCGGTCCGCTTCTGGACCGCATCCCGCACGGCCGGCGCGCAGCGATGGCGGGGGCGATGCTCACCCGGGCCGTCCTCGCGCTCACGATGTCCGCGGCGGTGGCCACGGGTGGGCTCCAGCTGTATCCGGCGGCGCTCGGGGTGCTGGTGGCCTCGAAGGCGTACGGCGTGGTCCGCAGCGCCGTCGTGCCCCGGCTGCTGCCGCCGAACTTCTCACTCGTCAAGGCGAACTCCCGCGTCACCCTCGCGGGCCTGCTCGCCACCGGGATCGCCGCCCCGATCGGCGCGGGACTCCAGCAGATCGGGCCCGGCTGGCCGCTGTACGGAGCGTGCGTGCTGTTCCTGCTGGGCACGTACTGGGCGTTCCGGATGCCGCACAAGGTGGACTCGGCGAAGGGCGAGCGGCGGGCGCACCTGCTGACGCACGGCGAGAAGAAACCGAGCCTGCGGACGGTCGGACCGTCGGTCCTGCACGGCCTCCAGGCCAACGCGGCGCAGCGGATGCTGTCCGGGTTCCTGATCTTCTTCCTGGCCTTCCTCCTGCGGGTGCATCCGCTGCCGGGACAGAGCGCCGCGGTGTCGCTGGCGATGGTCGCCGTGGCGGCCGGCGTCGGGAACGCCTGCGGCACGGCGGTCGGCTCACTGCTGCGCGAACGCGGCCACGGCCCGGAAGTGATCATCGCGACCATGATCACGATCGTGCTGGGCGCGGCGATCTGCGCGGCGCTGTTCTTCGGCGGGCTGATGGTGGCGGTCCTCGGGGCGGTGGCCGGTCTGACGCAGGCGCTGTCGAAGCTGTCGCTGGACGCGCTGATCCAGCGGGACGTGCCGGAGGTGGTGCGCACCTCCGCGTTCGCCCGCTCGGAGACGGCGCTGCAGATGGCCTGGGTCGTGGGCGGCGGGATCGGCATCTCGCTGCCGCTGAACGGGACGGTGGGCATGTGGGTCGCGGCCGGGATCCTGGGGCTCGGCGCCCTGCTGTCGGTCCGCGGCCTGCTGGCGGCGGCCCGCCGTCCCGGGCCGCCCGCGCCTCCGGAGTAGGGCCGGACGGCACCGGTGGCCCGGCATCGGGGGCGGAAAACGCGGCGCGCCGCACCCCCGCGTGGCGCAGCTCGACACGCCCGATAGCCTTCGGGCCATGACCGTTGCGTTCTTCACCGGCTCGCGCCGCCGGGCCGCCGTCGCCCTCGGGGCCGTCTCCGCCGGGCTCCTCGTCCTCTCCGCCTGCGACAAGCCGACCCCGCTCGCGACCCTGACGGTCGGGACTGAGTCGGTGCACTCCGAGGCCGCCTGCTACAACGACGGCGACCCCATCAAGGAGTCGCAGTTCCAGAAGTGCCTCAACGAGAAGGCCGAGAAGTCCATCTCGGTCTCCGCGGACGACAAGATCCGCTTCGGTGTGGACCCCGAGATCGCCGAGAACGGCTGGACGATCTTCCTCGGTGGCCAGGCCGCCGAGCCGGAGCCGTACCACAAGACGTACCGGACCATCCCGGCCAGCGCCTTCTTCGCCAGCCAGACCGGCGAGGCGACGAACCAGACCCAGGTCACCATCGTCGAGACCGACGGCAAGAAGCTGACCGGTGTCTGGCACTTCGACCTGAAGAAGAAGGACTCCTGATCCTCCGGTGACGTTCCGGATCCTGATCGTGACGGCCGTGGCGGCGGAGGCCGACTCCGTCGGCCTCGGCCTCCCCTTCCACGGTCCGGGCTCGGGCGAGGTCCCGCTCCCGGGCGGGTTCGCCCTGCGCCGTCACACGGGCCCGGCCCCGGATCCCGCCGGGACCCCGCAGGCCGCCACGGTCCGGCCGGCCGTCGTCGCCGACGTGCTCGTCGGCGGGGTCGGCCCCGCCGCCGTCGCCGCCGCCACCGCGACCGCGCTCGCCTCGGCCGCCGCACCCTACGACCTGGTCGTCTCCGCCGGTATCGCCGGCGGCTTCGCACCGGCGGCCCCCCTCGGATCGGTCGTCGTGTCCGACACCCTCGTCGCGGCCGACCTCGGGGCCCAGACCCCCGACGGCTATGTCGACGTCGAGGAGCTCGGCTTCGGCCGCTCCGCCCACCGCGCACCCGAACCGCTGACCCGCCGCATCTCCGCGGCGCTCGCCGCGGGCGGACAGCGCCACACCGTCGCCCCCGTGCTGACCGTCTCCACCGTCACCGGCACCGCCGCGCGCGCCGCCGAGCTCGCCGGACGCCACCCGGACGCCGCCGCCGAGGCGATGGAGGGCTTCGGGGTCGCCGAGGCCGCCGCCGCGTACGGCGTGCCCGTCGTCGAGATCCGCGCGGTCTCCAACGCCGTCGGCCCGCGCGACCGCGCCGCCTGGCGGATCGGCGAGGCCCTGGACTCGCTGCGGAACACGTTCCAGCTGCTCTGCCACTCCGTCTTCGTGGAGCCCGCCCCATGACGCCAGCGCTCAAGATCGCCTACTCGCCCTGCCCGAACGACACGTTCGTCTTCGACGCCTGGGCCCACGGCCGGGTCCCGGGCGCGCCCCGGCTCGACGTGACCTTCGCCGACATCGACCTGACCAACGGCTGGGCCGAGCGCGGCACGTCCGTCCACGACGTGCTGAAGGTCTCGTACGCCGTGCTGCCCTGGGTCCTCGACGAGTACGCGCTGCTGCCCTGCGGCGGGGCGCTCGGCCGGGGCTGCGGGCCGCTGGTCCTCACCCGCGAGCCGGGAGCGCCGGCGGAGCTGGCGGGCAGAACCGTGGCGGTGCCGAGCGAGCGGTCGACGGCCTACCTGCTGTTCCGGCTGTGGGCGGCCGACGTGGTCCCGGAGGGCGTCGGCGAGATCGTCGTCATGCCCTTCCACGAGATCATGCCGGCGGTGCGCGACGGGAAGGTCGACGCGGGTCTGGTCATCCACGAGGCCCGCTTCACCTACCAGAACTACGGGCTGCACGCGCTGGCCGACATGGGGGCGCACTGGGAGGACACGACCGGGCTGCCGATCCCGCTGGGCGCGATCATCGCCCGCCGGTCGCTGGGCGAGGACACGCTGCGGCGGCTCGCGGACGCCACCCGCGCATCGGTCCGGATGGCCTGGGACGACCCGGCCGTCTCACGCCCGTACGTACTGGAACACGCGCAGGAGATGGACCCGAAGGTGGCCGATCAGCACATCGGTCTCTACGTCAACGAGTTCACCGCGGACCTGGGCGAGCACGGCTACGCGGCGGTCCGCGGCCTGCTCACGCGCGCCGCGGCCGAGGGGCTCGTACCGCCCCTCGGACCGGACGCGCTGGCGTTCCCCTGAGGGGGTCCGGACCCGGAGGTCCCCCGTCGCCCCCGCGGATCGGGGGCTTCCGGGAGCGGGTCGGTGGATCAGACGTCGAGCTGGTCGGCGACCGCCCGCAGCAGACCGGCGATCTTCGAACCCTGCGCCTTGTCGGGGTAGCGGCCCCGCTCCAGCATCGGCGTGATGTTCTCGAGGAGCGTCGTCAGGTCCTGCACGATGGAGGCCAGTTCGTCGGGCTTGCGGCGCTGGGCTGCGGCGACGGACGGGGTCGGGTCGAGCACCGTCACGGAGAGGGCCTGGTCGCCGCGCTGTCCCGCGACCACTCCGAACTCCACACGCTGCCCCGGCTTCAGGGCGTCGACTCCGGCAGGGAGGACCGACGAGTGCACGAAGACGTCGCCGCCGTCGTCGCGGGAGAGGAAGCCGAAGCCCTTCTCGCTGTTGAACCATTTGACCTTGCCGGTAGGCACGTCTGTCCTCGTCCTCGTACTCGATGGGGGCGCCGGGATTCCGGCACCGGATGGCTGCCGGCTGGCAGTCCGGAAAGCGGTACAGCGGGTCGCCCGACCCGCCGGGCACCAGGCTAATGGTCAGGTAGCTGATGACAAGACGTCGCCGGTTTGTTCCTTCGGCCTGGGAACTACCCTGGCCGAATGCGTAGTGAAACCCCTTCGGCCTCGTCGGACGACACCGCTCCGGGTGACGGTCTGGTCCGCGCCGGTGCGATCGTCTTCATCATCGGCGCGGTGGCCACCCTGGTCACGGTGGCCCCGCTGTTCCTGGGCACCGATCCGTTCCCGCCCGTCGCGTACGCCGTCTGCATGCTGATGGGCGTCGGCTTCCTCGTCGCGGGCGCCGGCGTGCTGCGCTCGATCGCGGCGCAGCGCCGCCAGGCCCGCCGGGCGGCCGCACCGGGCCACTAGGCCGCGAGGAAGCCCTCCCACCAGGCACGGAACTCCGTCAGGTCGGCCAGCACGACGTCGGCGCCGGCCGCGCGCAGCTCGTCGGCGTCGCACGGACCCGTCGTCACGCCCACGGACAGGGCCCCCGCGGTCGCGGCGCCGCGCACGTCACCGGTGTGGTCGCCGACGTAGACGCGCGCCCCGTACGCGCGCAGCGCCTCCGCCTTGCCCTCGGCCCACAGCCCTCCGATGACGGCGTCCGGCTCCATGTCGAGGTGGGTGAGGTGCAGTGCGGCGTGCGGCTCGTTCTTGGCGGTCACCACGATCGTCCGGCCGCCGGCCTCGCGAACGGCTTGAATCGCATCCCTGGCGCCGGGCATCGGGAGCGACGGCTCGATCGCGTACGTCGGGTAGGCGGCGCGGTACTCCGCGGCCCGCGCCACGACCTCCTCCTCCGGGAACCAGTGCGCGAGCTCGTGCTCCAGCGGCGGTCCGAGCCGGGAGACGACGAGGTCGGCGTCGATCGGGACGCCGGTCCGGGCGGAGAACGCCTCGAACGCCGCCTTGATGCCGGGGCCGGAGTCGATCAGGGTCATGTCGAGGTCGAAGCCGACGGTGAGACGAGTCATGGGGGTCATTGTGCCCGGGTGTTCGAAAACGTCGGGGGCCCGGACCGAGCTCCGCCCCCGCCTCGGCTCGTACGCGCGTCCGACAAGCCTCCGGTGCCGGCGCCCTCCGTTCCCGACGCGGCTCTCGCGACCTCGGCGACCCTTGCCGCCCTGGTCGCCGCGCGGCGTCAGACCCGGCGCTGCGACCTCCACAGCAGGAACAGCGCCGACGCGACCGCCGCGCCCCGCACCACCCACGGCCAGGTCTGGCCGATCGCCGCGCCCATCGCCTCGCCGCCCTCCGCGATCGGTGCTCCCCAGCGCCCCGCCAGACGGCCCCAGATCCACACGGCGCCGGCCGTGGCCGCGAGCCCGGGGAGGACGATGACGGCCCCCTGGACCTCGCCCCGGGACAGCCGCCGCGAGGCGTAGGCCAGGAGCCAGCCGAACGCGAGGGCGAGCAGCGAACCGAACAGCGCGCCCCCCAGCAGCAGGAGCGCGGCGAGCAGCAGCAACGGGTTGGCCGGGCGGAATCGCCGCTCCGTCGCGTCGGCACCGTCCGCCCCCGCCACGACGGCGTCCCGCCGGACCTTGACCGGACGCCACCACCCCCGGCGCCCCGCGGCGTCCTCGTCCGGGGCCGTCTCCCCCGCCGACTCCGGCCCGTCCCCGGCCTCCACGACGCCGTCGCCGTCGCCGTCGCCGTCGTCGTCGCCGTCGTCGTCGGTCGGTGGCGGCTTCAGCAGCTCCGGGATCTCCACCCCGCCCACGAACCCCGGCACCAGGTCGTCCCCGCGCCGCGGCGTGGCGTCCGTGCGCCACCAGTCGGGCTCGGTGTCGGCGGCCCCGACGTCGTCCATCCCCGCCAGATGCGGCGGCGGCGCGCCCGTGCGCGACCCCGGCACCGTGCCGGACGACCGCGCCGTCGTCCGGGGCTTCGGCACCGCGCTCCTCCTCCACCGCCGCCCCCGCTGCTCCGGAAGTCCCGCCTCCGGCGGGTCCGGAACGGGCGCGACACCCGCCGCCCGGTCCACCACCTCGTCCGGCGTGCCGAGCTGCCGGAGGATGCCGCGCACCGCCTCCGGGCCCTCCTCGCCGTACGTGGCGCGCCGACGGTCGATCTCGCCTCGGAGAGCAGACACGAGCCGCATCCGGGAGCCCGACGACAGCTGCCGTTGCTGCGCCAGATCGCCGACCCGGCTCAGATAGTCGAAGACCAACTGGTCGCTCTCGATCCCCACAGTGCCCTCCACGGCCGGTACGCCCCGACGTTAGCGCCCGCGCAGGGGCTAACGTGGGGCGGATGGGGATCGGTGAGCTCGACCGGGAGGCACACGTGCCCGCAGGAACTGGTGCCGCCGCCGCACCGCGCACGCTCGCGGAGGCGCTGCGCGCGCGGGGCGACGAAGGGCTCGCCGCGCTGCTGCGCGCCCGCCCGGATCTGCTCAACCCGGTGCCGAACGACCTGACGCAGCTCGCCACCCGGGCCGGCACCCGCGGCTCCGTCGTCCGTGCCCTGGAACGGCTCGACCGCTTCGCGCTGCAGACCGCCGAAGCGCTCGCCATCGCCCCGGACCCGGCGTCCTACCCCGTACTCCTCTCGCTGCTCGCCGGCGACGAGAGCGACCCGGCCATCGAGGCGGCGCTGCCGCACGCGGTGGAGATGCTGCGTGAACAGGCACTGGTGTGGGGTGAGGACGACCGGCTGCGCCTCGTGCGGACCGCGCGCGAACTGCTCGCCCCCTCACCGCAGCACCCGTCCCCGACGGGGCTCGGGCCGACCGTCGCCGAGGCCACGTCCGGCATGTCGCCCGGCCGGATCCAGGAGATCATCGGGACCGCCGGACTGCCCCCGACCCACGACCCCGTCTCCGCGGTGGCCTCGCTCACGGCGCTGTTCACCGACCGGGCCCGCATGGACGCCCTCCTCGACACGGCGCCCTCGGACGCGCTCACCGTCCTGGACCGGCTGGTGTGGGGACCGCCGTACGGCGAGGTGACCGCGAACCCGGCCCCGCCCGTGCGCTGGCTGCGCGACCGGGGCCTGCTGCTGCCCGCCTCCCCGCGCACGGTCGTCCTGCCCCGGGAGGCGGCACTGCACCTGCGGGGCGGCCGGGCCCACCGGACTCCCGCACCGCATCCCCCGGCGCTGTCCGAACTCCGCTCCTACTCCCCACAGGTCGTGGACAGCGCGGCCGCCGGCCAGGCGTACACCGCCCTCGCGACCGTCGAGGAACTCCTCAAGGCGTGGAACCAGGGCGGCCCGCAGGTGCTGCGCGCGGGCGGCCTGTCCGTCCGCGACCTGAAGCGGACGGCGACCACGCTGGAGGTCACGGAACAGATCGCGGCCTTCTGGCTGGAGCTCTGCTACGGGGCGGGCCTGCTGGCCTCGGACGGCGAGGCCGACGAGCGGTACGCGCCCACCCCCGCCTACGACGACTGGCTGGACCTGCCGCCGGCCGAGCGCTGGGCGCGGCTCGCCTCCGTCTGGCTCACCGCGACCCGCACGTCCGGACTGGTCGGCGGCCAGGACGCGAAGGGCCGCACGCTGTCCGCCCTCGGCCCCGACCTCGACCGGGGCCCGGCCCCCGAGGTCCGCCACCGGGTCCTGGCGCTCCAGGCCACGCTGCCGCCCGGCTCGGCGGCCGACCCGGAGTCCCTGCTCGCCCGGCTGCGCTGGGAACGGCCGCTGCGCGGCGGCGCGACGGTCACCGGCGTCACCGTCCCGAACCCGGCCGGCACCGTCGGCGGGAGTTCCACCACCACCTCCACCGACCTCCGCTCCCGCATCGCCCTGTGGACGCTCACCGAGGCCGAGATGCTCGGCATCACCGGCCGAGGCGCCCTGTCCTCGCCCGCCCGCGCCCTGCTCAACCTGCCCCTCGACGAGGCGGCGACCGAACCGGTGACCGACGGCGGCGTCGAACCGTCCCTGGCCGCCTCGCGGGCCGCCACGCTCCTCGCCCCCCTGCTCCCCGAGGCCGTCGACCACGTCCTCCTCCAGGCCGACCTCACCGCCGTGGCCCCCGGCCCGCTCCGGCGCCCCCTCGCGGACACCCTGGCCGTCCTGGCGGACGTGGAGTCGAAGGGTGGCGCGACGGTCTACCGGTTCACGCCCGGCTCGGTGCGCCGGGCCCTCGACGCCGGCCGCTCCGCCTCCGACCTCCACGACTTCCTGACCGCCCACTCCCGGACGCCGGTCCCGCAGCCCCTCGCGTACCTCATCGACGACGTCGCCAGGAAGCACGGCCACCTGCGCGTGGGCGCCGCGTCCGCCTACGTGCGCTGCGACGACGACGCGCTGCTCGGGGAGATTGTGGCGGACCGGCGGTCCGCCCCGCTGCGGCTGCGCCGCCTCGCCCCGACGGTCCTGGCCGCCCAGACCGACCCGGCGGCACTGCTCGAAGGGCTGCGGTCGATGGGGTACGCCCCGGCCGCCGAGTCCGCCGAGGGCGCGGTCCTGATCACCCGCGCCGACGCCTACCGCACCGGTCACCGCACCGCCCCCGTCCCGGTCCCCGACGGCCCGCCCGTGCCCGACGGGACCCTGCTCGGGGCGGCCGTCCGCGCCATCCGGGCCGGGGACCTGGCGTCGACGGCGGTCCGCAAGGAACGCCCCGAGGCGGCCCCGCTGGCCGGCGGCGAGCTCCCCCGCACCTCCCCCGCCGAGACCCTGGCGACCGTCCAGGCCGCCGCGATGACCGGCTCGGCCGTCTGGATCGGCTACGTCAACGCGGAGGGCGCGGCCAGCCAGCGGGTCATCGCCCCGGTCCGGGTGGAGGGCGGCTTCGTGACGGGCTACGACCACACGGCGGACGAGGTCCGCACGTACCCGCTGCACCGGATCACGGGCGTCGCGGAACTCGCGGACGACGCGATCTAGGCGGTCCAGGGGGCCAGGGGGTCCAGGCGGTGTCTTGTCGATCAGGCCGGAACACGAGCCCGGCTGGATCGACAGGAGGCTCCCCCGGGGGTTCGTCCGGACGCCCCCCGCGCGGCCCGATGGTCCGGACGGCGTCGCGCCGCCCGGACCGACCCGCTTCGCGCCTCGCCCGCGCCGTATCCGCCGCCGATGCGGGACACTGGATGTTTGGCCGTTACGGGAACGGCACGGGAAGGACCTGATCAAGCGTGAATGGACCTCTCATCGTCCAGAGCGACAAGACGCTCCTGCTGGAGGTGGACCACGAGCAGGCGGACGCCTGCCGCCGTGCCATCGCGCCCTTCGCGGAGCTGGAGCGGGCGCCCGAGCACATCCACACCTACCGTGTGACCCCCCTCGGCCTGTGGAACGCCCGCGCGGCCGGGCACGACGCCGAGCAGGTCGTCGACGCGCTCGTGGAGTTCTCCCGCTACCCCGTGCCGCACGCGCTGCTCGTGGACGTCGCCGAGACGATGGCCCGCTACGGCCGGCTGACCCTGAGCAAGCACCCCACCCACGGCCTGGTGCTGACCAGCACCGACCGGCCGGTGCTGGAGGAGATCCTGCGCTCGAAGAAGGTGCAGCCGCTGGTCGGCGCCCGGATCGACGCGGACACGGTCGTCGTGCACCCCTCCGAGCGCGGCCAGATCAAGCAGACGCTGCTGAAGCTGGGCTGGCCGGCCGAGGACCTCGCCGGCTACGTGGACGGCGAGGCGCACCGCATCGACCTCGCCGAGGACGGCTGGGCCCTGCGCCCGTACCAGAGGCAGGCCGTCGAGGGCTTCTGGCACGGCGGTTCCGGCGTCGTGGTGCTGCCCTGCGGGGCCGGGAAGACACTGGTCGGCGCCGGGGCCATGGCCCAGGCGAAGGCGACCACGCTGATCCTCGTCACCAACACCGTCTCGGCCCGGCAGTGGAAGCACGAGCTGGTGAAGCGGACCTCGCTGACCGAGGACGAGATCGGCGAGTACAGCGGGACGCGGAAGGAGATCCGGCCGGTCACCATCGCGACCTACCAGGTCCTGACGACGAAGCGGAAGGGCATCTACCCGCATCTGGAGCTCTTCGACTCCCGCGACTGGGGCCTGATCGTCTACGACGAGGTGCACCTGCTGCCCGCGCCGGTCTTCAAGTTCACCGCCGACCTCCAGGCCCGGCGGCGGCTCGGCCTGACGGCGACGCTGGTCCGCGAGGACGGGCGCGAGTCGGACGTCTTCTCGCTGATCGGCCCGAAGCGCTTCGACGCGCCGTGGAAGGAGATCGAGGCGCAGGGCTACATCGCGCCCGCCGACTGCGTCGAGGTCCGGGTCAACCTGACCGACTCCGAGCGGCTCGCGTACGCGACCGCGGAGGCGGAGGAGAAGTACCGCTTCTGTGCGACGACCGCGACGAAGCGGAAGGTGACGGAAGCGCTGGTCAGGAAGTTCGCCGGGCAGCAGATCCTCGTCATCGGCCAGTACATCGACCAGCTGGACGAGCTCGGCGAGCACCTCGACGCGCCGGTCATCAAGGGCGAGACGTCCAACGCGCAGCGCGAGAAGCTCTTCGACGCCTTCCGCAACGGCGAGATCAGCGTGCTCGTGGTCTCGAAGGTCGCGAACTTCTCGATCGACCTGCCGGAGGCGACGGTCGCGATCCAGGTGTCGGGCACCTTCGGTTCGCGCCAGGAGGAGGCCCAGCGCCTCGGCCGGGTGCTGCGGCCGAAGGCCGACGGCCACCAGGCGCACTTCTACTCGGTGGTCGCCCGGGACACGATCGACCAGGACTTCGCGGCGCACCGGCAGCGGTTCCTGGCGGAGCAGGGGTATGCGTACCGGATCGTCGACGCGGACGAACTCCTGGCGGGCGACACCCCGTAGGGGGTGTGGCAGGACAGGCCCCGGAGGTCAGTCCGCGCCTCCCCGGTACACGGGGCGGGGGTTCCGCACCCCCGCCTCGCGCGGGTGGTCGCCGAGCAGGACGACGCCCACGGCCGCGCCGCCGTACGCGCGTATCGCGCGCAGCGCGGTGGTGAGCGGCCGGGTGCGGGAGCCGGGGAGGGCGCGGGCCGGGGTGAAGGTCGCTGTGGTCATGCCTCCATGATGGATTTCGGACATTCCGAACACATCGCCCTGGGGGTGGACCCGTTCGGCGGCACGGGTACGACCTGAGTCGGGTGCCGTCCCCTACGGGATGTACGGGACGACCGGCGCGGGGCCGCACGCCGCCCGTACGGGTGGAAACCCGTTCGCCCGCCGCCCCGGCCGGAAGCTACACTCTCCGACTTCCCCGCCTCCCCCGTGGAGAGCCACCGTCCGGTCGGAAACCGGCGGTCGCCCCGACATGCCCACGCACCAGCCTGGAGGCACCGCCATGTCCGCGCCCGCAACCGATCCGCTCGCGCGCGAACGCGCCCATCTCGCCGAGTCCCGTGCCGCGCTCCGCGCGATGCGGGAGGACGTCGAAGCCCTCGACATCAAGGACGTCACCGCGAACTGGGTCAACTCGGTGGTGCTCGGCCGCCAGATCGAGGAGCGGATCAAGGCGCTGGCGGACCTCTCCCACACGCCGCTGTTCTTCGGCCGCCTCGACTACCTGCACACCACGCAGGAGGGACAGCGCTTCTACATCGGCCGCCGGCACGTCCACGACTCCGGCGGCGACCCGATGGTGATCGACTGGCGCGCACCCGTCTCGCAGCCCTTCTACCGGGCTTCGCGGAAGGACCCGCAGGACGTGGGGCTGCGGCGCCGCTTCGGCTACACGGGCGGCGACCTCACCGCGTACGAGGACGAACACCTCTCCGACCCCGCGGAGCTGGAGCGCACCAGCCGGCTGCTCCAGGCGGAGATCGAACGCCCCCGCGTGGGCCCGATGCGGGACATCGTCGCCACCATCCAGCCCGAGCAGGACGAGATCGTCCGCTCCGACCTGTCCGGCACGGTCTGCGTGCAGGGAGGGCCCGGCACCGGGAAGACGGCCGTCGGCCTGCACCGTGTCGCCTACCTGCTGTACGCGCACCGGGAGCGGCTGGCCCGCACCGGCACGCTCGTCATCGGGCCGAACCGCTCCTTCCTCCACTACATCGAGCAGGTGCTGCCCGCCCTCGGCGAGCTGGAGGTGCAGCAGGCGACGGTCGACGACCTCGTGGCGCACGTCGAGGTCCGCGGCACGGACGAGGCGCCGACGGCCGTGATCAAGGGTGACGCGAGGATGGCGGAAGTGCTGCGCCGGGCCGTGCGCGCGCACGTCACACCGCCGACGGAGTCCCTGACGGTGGTCCGCGGATCGCGGCGCTGGCGGGTCCCCTCGTACGAACTGGAGGAGATCGTCCAGGAGTTGCTGGAGCGCGACATCCGCTACGGCGCCGCCCGCGACGCGCTCCCCCAGCGCGTCGCCCACGCGGTCCTGGTCCGGATGGAGCAGGCCGGCGAGGCCCCGGACGACCGGGTGCAGGACGCGGTGGCCCGCAACCCCGCGGTGAAGGCGTTCGTGAAGACGGTCTGGCCGCCGGTCGACCCGGCGAAGCTGGTGCTGCGCCTGCTGGGCGACGCCGCGTTCCTCGCGGAGCACGCGGAGGGGATCCTCGACGAGGACGAGCAGAAACTGCTGCTCCGGACGAAGCCCGCCCGATCGGTGAAGTCGGCGCGGTGGTCGCCGGCCGACGCCGTGCTGATCGACGAGGCGAGGGACGTGGTGGAGCGGACCCCTTCGCTCGGCCACGTCGTGCTCGACGAGGCGCAGGACCTGTCACCCATGCAGTACCGGGCGGTGGGGCGCCGCTGCACGACCGGTTCGGCGACGGTCCTCGGGGACCTGGCACAGGGCACGACCCCGTGGGCGACCGGGAGCTGGGCGCAGGCGCTGGCGCACCTGGGCAAGCCCGCGGCGGTCGTGGAGGAGCTGACGGCCGGCTTCCGCGTGCCGCGCGAGGTCATCGCGTACGCCTCCCGGCTGCTGCCGCACATGTCCCCCGGGCTCGCGGCGGTCGAGTCGGTCCGCGAGAACCCGGGCTCGCTGTCGGTCCGCGCCTGCGGGCCGGCGGAGCTGGACGCGGAGGTGGTCGCGGCCTGTGCCGCGGCCCTCGCCCACGAGGGCTCGATCGGCCTGATCGCCGCCGACGCGCGGATCGCACCGCTGGCGGAGGCACTGACCGCCGCCGGGCTCGCGTACCTGTCGCCGGGCGAGGAGACCACGGCCGAGTCACGGCTCACGCTGGTCCCGGCGTCGCTGGCGAAGGGCCTGGAGTACGACTACGTGGTGCTGGACGACCCGGCGGCCGTCGTCGACGGCGAACCGGACGAACGCACCGGTCTGCGACGGCTCTACGTCGCGCTCACCCGCGCCGTGTCGGGCCTGACGATCCTTCACTCCTCGCCCCTGCCGACGCAGTTGGGCTGACCTTCCGGCTCCGGGGCTCACCGCGTCGGGCCCGGAGCCGCGCTGCACCCGGGCCGTGCGCGGGAGCCTCACGCCCCGACCGCGCACGGGCGATTCACACCACGGTCTCGTACTCGGCCAGTGCCTGGCCGAGCGTGCGGCGGGCGACGTCGGCGAGGACCGGGTTCGTGACGCGGTAGTAGTGCTCGGTGACCAGGCCCCAGCACAGCGCCCAGCCGCGCCCGCGGGCCCAGGTCGAGTCGTCGACCCGGGCGGCCTCGCGGAACAGCGGCCGGGTCTCGGGGGTCAGCAGGGTCCAGGCGGCCATCATGTCGCAGGCCGGGTCCCCGGTGCCGACACCGCCGAAGTCGATGACGGCGCTGAGGCGCCCGTCGCGGGTGAGCAGGTTGCCCGGCAGCAGGTCGCCGTGGACCCAGACCGGGTCGCCCTCCCACTGCGGGAGGCGGAGCACCGACTCCCAGGCCGCGGTGACCAGGGCCCGGTCGGCGGTGCCGTCGGCGTCGAGGTCCCGCAGCACGCGGGCCGGGTAGTCGCCCGCCCACTCGGTGACGTGACCGCCGCGGAAGGACGCGGGCCCGCCGGAGGCGTCCACCCCGCGCAGGGACACCCCGAAGCGGCCCAACGCGACGGCCGCGTCGGCGAGATCGACGAGCGGCTCGTCGTAGGCGTCGGCACCGTCGAGCCACGCGTACACCGACCAGGGCAGCGGAAAGCCCTCGCCGGGCACACCCTTGCCCAGGGGTACCGGCACGGGCAGCGGAAGGTGCGGGGCGAGGTGGGGCAGCCAGCGCTGCTCCTTGTCGATCTGGCGGGCCGCGGAGGACAGACGCGGCAACCGGACGACGAGATCGCCGCCGAGCCGGTACATCGCGTTGTCCGTGCCGGCCGAGGGCACCGCGCGGACCGGAAGCCCCGACCAGCCCGGGAACTGCGCGTCCACGAGCCGTCGGACGAGCTCCTCGTCGATGTCGAGTTCGTCGGCGTGCAGCTTGGGGGTGGCCATGGTCGGCGAGGCTAGCCAGCCGGGGCGGCCGACAGCCATCGAATTACCGTGGGGGCGGCGCGACCACGAGAGAGGTGGACCTGATGTCCGGTACGGAACTCCCCCGGGCCGCACGGCCGGTCACGGTCGTCACCGGGGGCAGCCGCGGGATCGGCGCGGCGACCTGCGTACGGCTGGCGGCCGACGGCCACGACCTGGTGCTCGGCTACGTGCGCGACTCCGCGGCGGCCGAATCGACGGCCCGCACGGTCCGCGAGGCCGGCGCGAGGTGCGCCGTCGTCCGCGTGGACACGTCCGTCGAGGCGGACGTGGAGCGGCTCTTCGACACGGCGGCGGCCGCGTTCGGACGGCCGGTGACGGGCCTGGTGAACAATGCGGGCGTGACCGGGCCGCTGGGGCGGCTGGCGGACGCGCGGACGGCGGACCTGCGGCGGGTGGTGGAGGTCAACCTCCTCGGCTACCTGCTGTGTTGCCGGCGCGCCGCCCGGGACATGGCCGCCCGGGGCGGCGGGGCGATCGTGAACGTCTCCTCCGCCGCGGCCACGCTGGGCAGCCCCGGCGACTACGTCCACTACGCGGCGACGAAGGCGGCGGCCGACGCGCTGACCGTCGGCTTGTCCAAGGAGCTCGGCCCGGACGGCGTCCGGGTCAACGCGGTCGCGCCCGGCCTGATCGACACGGACATGCACGCGGCGATGGGCGCCCCCGACCGTCCGGCCCGGGCCGCCCCGACGATCCCGCTGCGCCGCCCGGGCCGCCCGTCGGAGATCGCGTCCGCGGTCGCCTGGCTGCTGTCCGAGGACGCCTCCTACACGACGGGCACGATCCTGCGGGTCGCCGGAGGACGCTGAACCGCCGACGGCGGGACCGCTTCCGGCGGCCCCGCCGAGACGGGCGTCCAGGTCCTGTCCGGGCGGTCTTCCCGGGCCCGAGAAGACCGCCCGGACACCCCCTAGGCGTCGATCGCCACCCGCCAGGCGCGGACCGCGTCCGTGGAGACCGGTGCCGCCCAGCCCAGCGGGCGGGCCGCGCCGCCGATGTGGAAGGCGTTCAGGCCGGCGGCCCGCAGGGTCGGGAGATGGTCGAGGCGCAGGCCGCCGCCGACGAGGATCCGGGGCTCGTAGCCCGGTTCACCGGCGCGGGCCGCCTCGGCGCGCAGGACGGGGAGCCCGTCGTCGACACCGGTCGCCGCACCGGCCGTGAGGTAGGTGTCCAGGCCCGGCAGGTCCGCGAGCAGCTTGCGCAGCCCGTCGCGGTCGTCGGCGCGGTCGATCGCGCGGTGGAAGGTCCAGCGGCAGCCGTCCAGGACGGCGAGGAGCCGCTCCACGGCGACCAGGTCGGGCGAACCGTCGGCCGTCAGGAAACCGAGGACGAATTCGTCCGCGCCCGCCTCCCGCAGCTCGCGCGCACGGCCCACCAGGGCGTCCACGTCGCCGGCGGCGAAGCCGTCGGTCAGTCTGAGCATCACGCGCAGCGGGATGTCCACCGCGGCGCGGATCGCCGTGAAGCCGGCCCGGGACGGGGTCAGCCCGTCCGCCGCCATGTCGGTGACCAGCTCGAGGCGGTCCGCCCCACCGGCCTGGGCCGCGACCGCGTCCTCCTCGTCGAGGGCGATCACCTCCAGCACTGCACGGTTGCTCATTGAGCCCATTCCTCCACGGATGACGGCTACTACAGGTCTAGTCCAATGACCAGCCTAGCCGTGCGCGTGCCCGCCCGCATCGTGCGTGGCACTCCCCGACGGCACCGGCGCGGACGGGGCGCCCGCACCGGCCCCCGCGCCGGCACGCACCGTGAAGGCCGCCGTGCGCACCTTCCCGTCGTGCCGGAAGTCGAGGAAGAGGCGGTACGTGCCCGCGCTCGGCGCCGTCGCCGTGAACGAGACGACCGGGCCCGGACCGCCCTCGTTGGGGTGGACGTGGAGGTAGGCGAGGTCGCCGTCCCGGAGCGCGACGAGGTGGCCGTACGCACCGAGGTAGGGCTCCAGGTCCGTGACGGGACGGCCGCCCTTGGCGACGGTGAGCCGCAGCTCCCCCGGCTTGCCCGGGTCCAGCGTCCCGCCCAGGGTGACGCGGTACCCGTCCACGACGGCCGTCCGCTCGGCGGCCGGCAGCGGTCGCGGCGCGTACGCCCCCGGTACGGACAGGTCGGCGCCGAGCGTGACGCCCTCGGCCCCCTTCACCGCGGGCTTGAAGTCGGCGAACACCTTGTATCCGCCCGCCGCGGGCAGGTCGACCGGCGTCGACCAGGTCCCGTCGGCCGCCCGCACGGGGTGCAGGTGGCGATAGACCGTCAGGTCGCGGGAGGCGACGATGAAGTGGAGCTCCTTGCCGTGCTCGGTCGTGTAGGCGGTGACCTTCCGGCCGGCGCCGTCCTCGACCGCGAACCTCAGCACGCTACGGCCCACGGCCGGCCGGGGCGTCTCCAGCACCAGCGTGTAGCCGCCCTCCGACACCTGCAGACCCCCGGCCGCCGGCGCGTTCGCGGCCCCCTCGCCGTGTCCCGCGTGCGCGGCACCCTCGTCCGGTTCCGCGGGCGCCGCGTGTTCCCCGTGCGCGGCCGCCGCCGGCTCGGCCACGGGTCCGATGCCCTGGCCGACGCCGTACGCGGTCCCGAAGGTCGCGGCGAGGGCCGCAGCGAAGGCGGTGATCTTCATCCCGGTGTTCATGACAGCTCTCCCGTGCCTGGGTGACCGATCCGTGCGATGCCCTTCACCATACCCCTAGGGGGTATCAAGTCAAGGCGAGGGAGACGCTTGCGCGGAATACCGGCCGGGGGTATACATGGAGCAGACCTTGATACCCCCCAGGGGTATACAGATGATGCAGAACCGAGGAGGAACCCCATGTCCTGCTGCACCCCCGACGCCGCCCGCCCGACCACCATCGCCACCACCACCGCCACGGCCACCACCACGTACACCGTCGCCGGAATGAGCTGCGGCCACTGCAGGACCGCCGTCACCGAGGCCGTCGGCGCACTCGTCGACGTCACCTCCGTCGACGTCGACGTACCGGGCGGCCTGGTCACCGTCACCACCGGCGGCGCACCCGACGACACGGCGATCGCCGCCGCGATCGACGACGCCGGCTACACACTGACCGGCCGCGCCTGACCGCCCGGCGCCCCGCGCCCCGGAGACGAACCGCCCCGACACAGAGAGGCCCCCATGACCACCACCGCTCCCGGCGCCACCCAGGTCGAGCTCGCCATCGGCGGCATGACCTGCGCCTCCTGCGCGGCCCGCATCGAGAAGAAGCTCAACCGCATGGACGGGGTCGACGCCACCGTCAACTACGCCACCGAGAAGGCCAAGGTCACCTTCGCCACGGACGTCTCCGTCGCCGACCTCATCGCCACCGTCGAAGCCACCGGCTACACCGCGGCCGAGCCACGCACCGGAGCCCGCGCCGACGAGACCGCCGACAGGGACGACACCGACGACGAGAAGCGGGCGGACGAGGAACTGCGCCCGCTGCGGCAGCGGCTCGTCACCGCCGTCACACTCGCCGTCCCCGTCATCGCCATGGCCATGGTCCCCGCCCTCCAGATCGAGTACTGGCAGTGGCTCAGCCTCACCCTCGCCGCACCCGTCGTCGTCTACGCCGCCTGGCCCTTCCACAAGGCAGCCTGGACCAACGCCCGGCACGGCGCCGCCACGATGGACACCCTGATCTCCGTCGGCACGATCGCCGCGTTCCTCTGGTCGCTGTGGGCCCTGTTCCTCGGCACAGCGGGGACGCCGGGAATGACGCACCCCTTCGAGTTCACGATCGCCCGCACCGACGGCGCCGGGAACATCTACCTGGAGGCCGCGGCCGGCGTCACCGCCTTCATCCTGGCCGGCCGCTACTTCGAGGCCCGCTCCAAGCGCAAGGCCGGCGCCGCGCTCAAGGCACTGATGCAACTCGGCGCCAAGGAGGTCACCGTCCTGCGCGACGGCCGGGAGGTCACCGTCCCGACGACCGAACTCCAGGTCGGCACCCGCTTCCTCGTCCGCCCCGGCGAGAAGATCGCCACGGACGGCACCGTCGTCGAGGGCTCCTCCGCGGTGGACGCCTCCATGCTCACCGGCGAGTCCGTACCCGTCGAGGTCTCCGTCGGCGACACCGTCACGGGCGCCACCCTGAACGCCGGCGGCCGGCTCGTCGTCGAGGCCACCCGCGTCGGCTCCGACACCCAACTGGCCCGGATGGCCAAACTCGTCGAGGACGCCCAGAACGGCAAGGCCGCCGCCCAGCGCCTCGCCGACCGGATCTCGGCCGTCTTCGTCCCCGTCGTCATCGCCCTCGCGCTCGGCACCCTCGGCTTCTGGCTCGGCACCGGCGCCGGGCTGACCGCCGCCTTCACCGCCGCCGTCGCCGTCCTGATCATCGCCTGCCCCTGCGCCCTCGGACTCGCCACACCGACCGCCCTCATGGTCGGCACCGGCCGCGGCGCCCAGCTCGGCATCCTCATCAAGGGCCCCGAGGTCCTGGAGACGACCCGCCGCGTCGACACGATCGTCCTGGACAAGACCGGCACCGTCACCACCGGCCGGATGACACTCCTCGCCGTCCACACCGCCGACGGGATCGCGGAGACCGACGTCCTGCGCCTCGCCGGCGCCCTGGAGCACTCCTCCGAACACCCGATCGCCCAGGCCGTCGCCACCGGCGCCGCCGCCCGCGTCGGCGTTCTGCCCACCCCCGAGGACTTCGCCAACGTCCCCGGACTCGGCGTCCAGGGCGTCGTCGAGGGCCACGCCGTGCTGGTCGGCCGCGAGAAGCTGCTCGCCGAATGGGCGATGGAACTGCCCCCGGCCCTCAAGTCCGCCAAGGACGAGGCCGAGCAAGCCGGCCGGACCGCCATCGCGGTCGCCTGGGACGGTCAGGCCCGCGCGGTCCTGGAGGTCGCCGACGCCGTCAAGGAGACGAGCGCCGAAGCGATCCGCCGACTGCGCGCGCTGGGGCTGAAGCCGATCCTCCTCACCGGCGACAACGAGGCCGTCGCCCGGGCCGTCGCCGCCGAGGTCGGCATCGGCGAGGTGATCGCCGAGGTCATGCCCCAGGACAAGGTCGACGTCGTCAAGAGGCTCCAGACCGAAGGCCGCAGCGTGGCCATGGTCGGCGACGGCATCAACGACGCGGCCGCACTCGCCCAGGCCGACCTGGGACTGGCGATGGGCACGGGCACGGACGCCGCCATCGAGGCCGGCGACCTGACGCTCGTACGGGGGGACCTGCGGGCCGCGGCCGACGCGATCCGCCTCTCCCGCCGGACCCTCGGCACGATCCGCTCCAACCTCTTCTGGGCCTTCGCCTACAACATCGCCGCCCTGCCACTCGCCGCGGCCGGACTGCTCAACCCGATGATCGCGGGCGCCGCCATGGCCTTCTCCTCGGTCTTCGTGGTCGGCAACAGCCTGCGCCTGCGCGGCTTCCAGCCCACGGACAGGTGAGGGGGGTGTCGGGGGGGAGGGGGTGGCCTCGGCGGGGGGCGAGGGAGGAGGGGCTTGGGGGGTGCGGGTCCTGGCTCTTGGGGTGGGCCGGTCTTGGTTTGCTTCTGGTGGTTGGCCGCCCTCTCTCCGAGTGTGGCGGGTCACGGCGCCGCATCAAGGGCGCTCCTCGTTCCTCGTCGCGTCGCTGCGCGATGGGCTGCGCCCACCCTTGACCCGTCGCCTCCACCCGCCTTTTCACACTCGGAGGGCGGCCCGGGGAGGGGGTCCAGGGCGGGGGGCCGGTGCCTCTCGGGCGCCGTCGGCGGCCGTCTGTCTTGGGGTGGTTCAGCGCAGCCATTGAATGGGGCAGTCGGGCACGGCTTAGCGGATGCGACTCGATTCCTGGCTGGGATTCATGCCCCGCTGGTCAATGTCCGATGGGGCAAAGCCAAATCCGAGACCCCTTGGAGAGTCGACGCCTCAAGCGGGCCTCGTCCACCCGGTCCGGATCCTTCGCTGGCAAGTGGGACTCCCGAAGGACGCTAGCGCGTACATTACCCGTGGTAACTGGACGGGATATGGGACTTTACGGGTGATATCGGACTCTCGGGGGGCTTAATGTACGCCGTAGCGTCATCGGGCAGCCGATCCCGGACCGGCGATGAGACTGGTGGGACGGATGCGATCCGCACGGTCTGCCGCCCCGTGCGGCCCATGCCCCTGGCCCGTCCTAGCAATGCTGGCTGCGGATTCGGCTTCACCCCCACCGGAGAGTGACCAGCGGGGCATGAATCCCAGCCGAGAGACGAGTGGCACCCGCTAAGCCGTGCCGGGTCACCCCATTCAATGGGAGCGGGAAGCCACCCCGAAAGCCTTCGGCCGCCTACGGCGCCCAGGAAATGCGCGCCCCCCGCCTGGCCCCTCCCCGGGCCGCCCTCCGAGTGTGAAAAGGCAGCCGGGACCGGGCGGTCAAGGGTGGGCGCAGCCCATCGCGCAGCGACGCGACGAAGGAGCGCCCTTGAGGGCACGGACCCGGCTGCCACACTCGGAGAGAGGGCGGCCAACCACCAGAAACCAACCAAGACCGCCCAGCCCCAAGAGCCCAAGACCAGCACCCCCCAAGACCCGCCGACACCAAGCCCCCAGCCTCCAGCCACCGCCCCCAGACCCTCTCCCTGCTTACGATCACCCCATGCGCCCGAGCCAGCAGACCGACTCGCCCCTATCCCCCTCCCTCTCCCTCTGGTCGAGGGACTCCGTGCTCTCCATCGGGTCCGTGGGCTCCGTGCTGTCCATCGGGTCCGTCGGGTCGGTCCTGTCCATCGGGTCCGTCGGCAGCGCCCTGTCCGTCGGTTCGATCGGCTCCGCCCTCTCCTTCGCCTCAGCCGGTTCCTGGCTGAGCGTCGGTTCCGTCCTGTCCGCGCAGTCGCGCTGGTCCGTCCTGTCCTACCGATCCCGGCAGGGCCTCATGGCCGCGGGCGCGATGGCGGCCGCCGCCGGCTTCGTACTGCTCACCACCCGCGAACGCGGCGCCCGCTAGGGGCTCCCCAGCCCTCGCGCTGCCACCCCGCCTACGCCACCAGCGCGACCGCCAGTCCCGCGATCAGTGCGCTCGACAGCAGGGCCGTCACCAGTCGGCCCCGTGGTCCCGTGAGGCCTCGACCCAGGAGCGCGCCACCGCCGGCCAGGAAGAGCTGCCAGCTCGCCGAGGCGGTGACCGCGGCCAGTACGAAGGCCGTCTGGTCCACCGCGGTGGTCGGGGCTCCGGGTCCGGTGGCCAGGATCAGGGCCACGAAGTAGATCACCGTCATCGGGTTCAGGACCGTGATGCCGAGGAAGGTCAGATAGGCGCGCAGCGGGGTGAGCGGATCCTTGCCGTCGTCCCTCGTCGCGCCGTCACGGATCCGGTAGGCGCGGAGCGCCGTCCACGCGGCACGGGCCGCCAGGGCCACGAGGACCACGGCCGAGACCCAGCGCAGCGGGGTCATGACGGGCGTGAGCAGCGGCACGAGCGCCGAGCCGCCGAGGACCGCGACGAGCGCGTACAGCCCGTCGGCCGTGGCGACGCCGAGTGCCGCCCCCGCGCCCGTACGCCAGCCGGTGCGGGCGGTGACGGCCACGAGGTAGGCGCCGACCGCGCCGACCGGGATCGCGATGCCGTAGCCGGCCACCAGGCCGGCCACGAGCGCGCCGGTCACGCGACGGAGCGGATAGTGCCTTCGGGGGAGCCGGTCTGCTGCTGTCGGCGGTAGGCCGAGCCGTCCTTCGTACGGGCCAGCTGGCCGCCGATCACGAGGTAGCGGCGCAGGGCCGGGAAGTCGCCGTGGACGGTGAGCAGGGCCTCGTTGACCTCGCGCTCGGTGTAGGAGCGGGCCGGCTCGAAGAGCGACTCGGCGAGATGGTCGAGGAGCTGCTCGCGTCGGGCGGGCTTGCGAGGGATGGCCTTCAGGCGTCCGTCGGCGGCGAAGAGGTCGGCGACGAGGCGCGGTGCGGGTGGGGTGTCCATGCGCGGAAGACTGGCGTCCGGCGGCCGGTTCCGGCAACGGGTTTTCGGTCCGTCCGCCACGGCTCGCGTTCCGGTGGCCCCGGACGACCTGCGCGGCGGCAGCGAGGGCGGATCCGGACGCACCGCGGCGGCGGACCGTCGCCCCTGGGCCGGGTGGATCGTCCTGCCCCCGCACAGGAAGGCTTTCATACCCGCGCGGGGTATGGACTCGGCAGGCACGGGGAAGGGCCTCGGAAGCCGCGCTTCCGTGCGCGGGAGCGGCAGAATGCTTCTCATGACCGCCGATGAAGAGCACGCACACGACCCCGAGCTGCTCCTGCGCTGGACCTCGACGCTGCGCGCCGCGCGTGCCGGCCGCGAGGGGCCGGACCCTCTCCCGTACGGCCGGAACCTGCTGGCCCGCTGGGCCGAGCCGCAGCGGAGATACCACACGGTGGACCACCTGCGAGCGGTCCTGGACCGCATCGACGAGCTGGCCGACCTCGGGGGCGAGGGCGGGGAGTTGGAGCTCGTCAGGCTGGCCGCCTGGTTCCACGACGCGGTCTACCGCCCGGACCGCTCCGAGAACGAGGAACGCTCGGCGGTGCTGGCCGAGAAGGCCCTGACCGAGGCGGGCCTCACGGTGCACGAGGTGGCGGAGGTGGCGCGCCTGGTGCGGCTGACCGTCAGCCACGACCCGGCCGACGGCGACATCAACGGCGAGGCCCTGTGCGACGCGGACCTGGCGATCCTGGCGAGCGCTCCGGACACCTACGCGAGGTACACCGCGGCGGTCCGCGAGGAGTACGCGTTCGTCCCGGAGGACGCCTTCCGCGAGGGCCGCGCCGCGGTCCTTCGCCACCTGCTGTCGCTGCCCCGCCTCTTCCGTACGCCCTACGGTGCGGCCGCCTGGGAGTCGGCGGCCCGCGGCAACATGGAGCGTGAGTTCAAGGCCCTGACGACTCCCTGATCCCGTCCCCCATCCCGCCCGGCGCCGGGCGGGGTGGGGCTGACGCCCCCGCTGTCCACATGCCAAGACACTCCGGCCCCGGGGAATGACAGGCACAAAACCCCGGTTGACCCATGTCATGCCGTCTTTGCCTGCCGAGCCCGCCGCCGCCCCCGCCGCCACCCGCATGCCCTTGGCCGTCTACATCCTCGGCCTCTCCGTCTTCGCGCTCGGCACGAGCGAGTTCATGCTGTCCGGCCTGCTGTCGTCCATCGCCGACGACATGAACGTCTCGATCCCCCGCGCCGGCCTGCTCATCTCCGCCTTCGCCATCGGCATGGTCGTCGGCGCCCCGCTGCTCGCCGTCGCGACCCTCCGCCTCCCCCGCAAGACCACGCTCATCGCCCTGATCAGCGTCTTCGGGCTCGGCCAGGTCGCCGGCGCGCTCGCCCCGAACTACGCCGTCCTCTTCGCGTCCCGGGTGGTGAGCGCCCTCGCCTGCGCCGGGTTCTGGGCGCTCGGCGCCGCCGTCGCCATCGCGATGGTCCCGGTCGGCGCCCGGGCCAAGGCGATGGCGGTCATGATCGGCGGTCTGTCGATCGCCAACGTCCTCGGCGTCCCGGCGGGCGCCTTCCTCGGCGAGCACCTCGGCTGGCGCTCCGCGTTCTGGGCGGTGGCGCTCGCCTCCGCGATCGCACTGGTCGGCGTGGTCACCCGGATCCCGCACATCCCGCTGCCCGAGACGAAGCCCGTGCTCCGCCGCGAGCTCGTCATCTACCGCGACCGTCAGGTGCTGCTCTCGATCCTCGTCACCGCGCTCGCCGCCGGTGGCGTCTTCTGCGCCTTCTCCTACCTCGCCCCGCTGCTCACCGACGTCTCGGGGCTCGACGCGGGCTGGGTCTCCGGTGTCCTCGCGCTGTTCGGCGTCGGCGCGCTGCTCGGTACGTACATCGGCGGCCGGGTCGCCGACGCGCACCTCTTCGGGGTCCTGCTCAGCGGCATCACGGCATCGACGGTCTTCCTGGCCGGCCTGGCCCTCCTCGCCTCCAGCCCGGTGGCCACGATCACGCTGACGTTCCTGCTCGGCGTCTCGTGCTTCTACACGGCCCCGGCCCTCAACGCCCGCATGTTCAACGTGGCGGGCGCCGCGCCGACCCTCGCGGCCGCCACGACCACCGCGGCGTTCAACCTCGGCAACACCGGCGGCCCCTGGCTCGGCGGCACGGTGATCGACGCGGACCTCGGCTTCGCGGCGACGGCGTGGGCGGGAGCGGCGATGACGGTCGCGGCGCTCGGCACGGTCGTCGTGGCCCTGCGCCTTCACCGCCGGACCTCGACCAGCCACATCGTGGCCGCCTCCGCGGCCCGGCCGGAGGACCGCACCCCGTCCGCTTCCGCCTCCCACTGAGCCGGCTGCGCCCGCGCGACCCGGCCGGCGGCGTCCTACCCGGGGCGACGGGCACCGGCCCTGCCCGGTCGGCCGGGGCTACACGTCCTGGCGCGGCAGCGTCTCGCCGGGCGCCGGACGGCCCTTCGGCCGCCGCAGCCCCGCGTCGGTGATCCGGCGGACCAGCTCCTTCGATCCGATCTCGACCGCGCCGGCCGCGACGGCGTCCGCGTACCGCTCCGACGGGATGTCGTAGTGGTCGCGCTCGAAGGCGCGGGGCGGGGCGCCGATCGAGGCGGCGAAGGCGTGCAGTTCCTCGTGGGAGACGTCGCTGACCAGGTGCGACCACATGCGTCCGTGCCCGGGCCAGGTCGGCGGGTCGATGAAGAGCGTCACGTCAGTCCGCCGACCGGGGCGACGACCACGCCCGCCTTGCCGCAGACCCAGTGCGGGTCGGGGCCGAGCTCCGGTTCGACGTCCAGGGCGTGCGGGTCACCGGCGGAGCAGACCGGGCACAGCGGCCAGCGGCCGTAGCGCTCCAGCAGGGCGTCCTGGACGTCCTGGGCGACGAGACCGGCGACGTACGTGATGCCCTCGGGCCACTGCTCGGCCCACCACCGGCGGTGGGTGACCGAGTCCTCCACCATCGAGACGACCTCGGCCGCGGCCACGTCGCGAGCCGCCAGATCGGCGAGGACCAGGGCGCGGGCGGTATGGAGAGCCTGCTCCAGGGGGTCGATGTCGTCCATGCAGTCATTGTCTCCCCACTCGCCCCGGGCACGAAGGCCGTCTCCGGGTCCGAGGACGAGGGTCCTGCCGCATCCGGGCCCGAAGAGGTCTTGACGCCCCCCGCTCCCGAAAATATCTTTCAAGCGTGACCAATGACGTGAAGGAAATTTTCAACGGGGCGGGCGGCAGACCGAGTACCGCCGCCGGGGCCGTCAGCGCCCCGCCCGCGCCCGCCGCCCTCGCGGCCAAGGTGCGCACCCTCGCCCCGTCCATGACCCGCTCGATGCAGCGGGTCGCCGAAGCCGTCGCCGGCGACCCGGCCGGCTGCGCCGCCCTCACGGTCACCGGTCTCGCCGAACTCACCGGCACCAGCGAGGCGACCGTCGTCCGTACGGCCCGCCTCCTCGGCTACCCCGGCTACCGCGATCTGCGGCTCGCCCTGGCCGGCCTCGCCGCCCAGCAGCAGTCCGGCCGCGCTCCCTCCGTCACCGCCGACATCGCCGTCGACGACCCGGTCGCCGACGTGGTCGCCAAGCTGGCCTACGACGAGCAGCAGACCCTCGCCGACACGGCCGCCGGACTCGACACCGTCCAGCTCGGCGCCGCCGTCGCCGCACTGGCGACCGCCCGCCGCATCGACATCTACGGCGTCGGCGCCTCCGGTCTCGTCGCCCAGGACCTCGGCCAGAAACTGCTGCGCATCGGCCTGCTCGCGCACGCCCACAGCGACCCGCACCTCGCCGTCACCAACGCCGTACAGCTCCGCTCCGGCGACGTCGCCATCGCCATCACCCACTCCGGCTCGACCGGCGACGTCATAGAACCGCTGCGGGTCGCCTTCGACCACGGCGCCACCACGGTCGCGATCACCGGCCGCCCGGACGGGCCGGTCACGCAGTACGCCGACCACATCCTCACCACCTCCACAGCCCGCGAGAGCGAGCTGCGCCCCGCGGCCATGTCGTCCCGTACCAGCCAGCTGCTCGTCGTGGACTGCCTGTTCACCTGCGTCACCCAACGCACGTACGAGACGGCCGCCCCTGCCCTCGCGGCCTCGTACGAAGCCCTGGCCCACCGGCACTCACCGCGCACCCGCTGACGCCCCGCCCGCCGAATCCCGCACGAGACACACCCGCTGAACCCGCCGACGGCGTCAACGACGACGCCGAAGCACCGAAAGAGCCGCACCACGATGACTTCCGCGTACAGCCACCTCCAGGCGCAGCTGGCCACGCTCGCCACCGAGGCCTTCCGCCCCGAGCTGGCCGACATCGACCGGCTGCCCACCGCCGAGATCGCCGCCCTGATGAACGCCGAGGACGCCGCCGTCCCCGCCGCGGTCGCCGCCCGGCTGCCGGAGATCGCCGCCGCGATCGACGCCACCGCCGCCCGCATGGCCCGCGGCGGGCGGCTCGTCTACGCCGGCGCCGGCACCGCCGGCCGGCTCGGCGTCCTCGACGCGAGCGAGTGCCCCCCGACGTTCAACACCGACCCCTCCGAGGTCGTCGGCCTGATCGCGGGCGGGCCCTCGGCGATGGTGAAGGCGGTCGAGGGCGCGGAGGACTCCAAGGAGCTCGCCGCCGAGGACCTCGCCGCGCTCGGCCTGACCGAGCACGACACCGTGGTCGGCATCTCCGCCTCCGGCCGCACCCCGTACGCCATCGGCGCCGTCGAGCACGCCCGCGCGGCCGGGGCGCTCACGATCGGCCTGTCGTGCAACGCGGACAGCGCGCTGGCCGCCGCCGCCGAGCACGGGATCGAGGTCGTCACCGGCCCCGAACTGCTCACCGGGTCGACCCGGCTGAAAGCCGGTACGGCGCAGAAGCTGGTCCTCAACATGATCTCGACGATCACGATGATCCGGCTCGGGAAGACGTACGGGAACCTCATGGTCGACGTCCGCGCCTCCAACGAGAAGCTCCGGGCCCGCTCGCGGCGGATCGTCTCCCTCGCCACCGGCGCCCCCGACGAGCAGATCGAGACCGCCCTGGCCGCCGCGGACGGCGAGGTGAAGACCGCCATCCTGATGATCCTCGCCGACATCGATGCCAAGGCCGCCGACCAGCGCCTCACCGACTCGCAGGGCCACCTGCGCGCCGCCCTGCACGCCGACGGCGCGCGCTGAACGTCCCCCACCCCCGCACAGCAAGGCACGACCGCACCATGAGCACAGACGACAAGAACCGCGCCATCGCCGCCGCGATCCTCCCGCTCGTCGGCGGCGCGCAGAACATCGACTCCGTGGCCCACTGCATGACCCGGCTCCGGCTGGGGCTGCGCGACCGCTCGCTCGTCCAGGACGAGGCCCTCAGGGCCCTGCCGTCCGTGATGGGTGTGGTGGAGGACGACACGTACCAGATCGTCCTCGGCCCCGGGACCGTCGCCCGCGTGACCCCGGAGTTCGAGGCCCTGATCGCCGCCGCCCCGGCGCCGTCCCCCGCGCAGGCGACCGTCGGCGCCGCGGCACACGGAGCGGACGACCTCGCGGCTCAGGGCGCGGCCCTGAGGGCGGCCAGGAAGCAGCGGAACGCCACCCCCTTCAAGCTCCTCCTCCGCCGGATCGCGAACATCTTCGTCCCCCTGATCCCCGCCCTCATCGGCTGCGGCATCATCGCCGGCCTCAACGGCCTGCTGGTCAACCTCGCCTGGCTGCCGTCCGTGACGCCCGCCCTCGCCGCGATGGCGAGCGGATTCATGGCACTGATCGCGGTCTTCGTCGGCTACAACACCGCCAAGGAGTTCGGCGGCACGCCGATCCTGGGCGGCGCGGTCGCGGCGATCATCGTCTTCCCCGGCGTCGCGAAGATCGACGCCTTCGGCCAGACGCTCTCGCCCGGCCAGGGCGGTGTGCTGGGCGCGCTCGGCGCCGCGGTGCTCGCGGTGCACGTCGAGAAGTGGTGCCGCCGCTGGGTCCCGGAGTCCCTCGACGTCCTGGTGACCCCGACCCTCACCGTGCTCCTCTCCGGTCTGGTCACGATCTTCGGCCTGATGTTCGTCGCCGGCGAGATCTCGACCGCCATCGGCGACTTCGCGGACTGGCTGCTGGCGAACGCCGGCGCGGGCGCCGGCTTCGTCCTCGGCGGCCTGTTCCTGCCGCTCGTGATGCTGGGCCTGCACCAGGCCCTCATCCCCATCCACACCACGCTGATCGAACAGCAGGGGTACACCGTCCTGCTGCCGATCCTGGCGATGGCCGGCGCCGGCCAGGTCGGCGCGGCCATGGCCGTCTACCTCCGGCTGCCGCGCAACGGCTCGATCCGCCGCACCATCAGGTCGGCGCTCCCCGCGGGCTTCCTGGGCGTGGGCGAGCCGCTGATCTACGGCGTCTCGCTCCCGCTGGGCCGCCCGTTCGTGACGGCCTGCGTCGGCGGCGCGTTCGGCGGCGGCTTCGTCGGCCTGTTCAACATGCTCGGCGAGAAGGTCGGCTCCACGGCCATCGGCCCCTCGGGCTGGGCGCTCTTCCCGCTCCTCGACGGCAACAAGGGCCTCGGCGCGACGATCGCGATCTACGCCGGCGGCCTGCTGGTCGGCTACGTGGCGGGCTTCCTCGCGACGTACTTCTTCGGCTTCGGCAAGGCCCTCCTGGAGGAGTTCGACGTGGACACCGAACCGGAGACCGTCCCCGTCGCCTCGGGCACCCCGGCCGCGGGCGCACCCGAACCCGCGAAGGTCTGACACGGACCCACGAGGGCCGCCCCCGGTACGCCACCGGGGGCGGCCCTCGGCCGCGTCACCGGGCGCGGCACCCCGTTCCCCCGGGGCGAACCCGGCACACGTCACCGTCAGAAGGCGCCCCCGCGCACCTCACCGGCAGGTGACGTCGGCGGCCGGGCGCTCCCCGGTGCGGAGGAAGTCCGTCACCGCACGGTCCCCACAGGCGTTGCCGTTGCCCAGGTACATGCCGTGGCCCCCGTGGTCGACCGAGACGAGACGCGCCCGGTCGCCCAGCGCCGCCCGCATCCTCAGGCCGGCGGCGTGGGGGGTCGCCGGGTCCCGCAGGCCCTGGACCATCAGGATGTTCGACGGGCCGCGGTCGGTGATCCGGACCGGCTTCTCCACGGGTGCCTTCCAGAAGGAACACGGAGTGATGTTGGCCGGCATCCCCGCCGTGAGCGGATGCCGGACCCGGTCCGCGGCGACGGCCCGGCGATGGGCCGGGACGGACCCGGGCCACTTCACGTCGTTGCAGATGACGCCGACCGTGATGGCCGCGTCCTGGTCGGTCAGCGCCGAGTCCAGACCCGGCGGGATCACCGGCCTCACCTTCGGGTCCCGCGCCGAGGCGTCCAGGACCAGCCGGGCGAGCGCCGGGAACGCGGCGTCGCCGTAGAGGGCGTTCTGCAGCGCCTGCCGGAACACGTTGCCGGTCAGCGGCACGCCCGGGGTCGTGGACTCCCGCGGCTCCCGGTCGAGCCGCGCCGCGAGATCCAGGACCAGCGGCCTGACCTCCTCGGCCCGCTCGGCCAGACGCAGCCGCTGGTCCGGCCGGTCCCGGTCCGGGTGCACCGCCCAGGCGGCGAAGTCCGGGAACCGGTCCTCGGCCCCCTCCGCCATGTACTCCAGCCAGCCCCGCGCGACCCGCTTCGGGTCGGGGTCGCTGCTGCTGTCGAGAACAAGGCGGTCGGTGCGCTGCGGGTACTTCTGCGCGTACACGGCACCGACGTACGTCCCGTACGAGATGCCCCACGCCGAGATCCGCTCCTCTCCCAGTGCCTGCCGCAGCCGGTCCAGGTCCCGCGCCTGGTTCTCCGTGGTGAAGCTGCGCAGCCGGTCACCGCCGTTGCGCGCGCACGCCTCCGCGGTCCGGCGGGCACGGGCCACGTTCTCCTCGATCCCGCCGTCCGCCGCCGGCCAGCCGCGCAGGGTCACCAGCCGCCGGTCGCCCTCGTCGAGCCCACAGCTCGCCGTCGAACTGCCACCGACCCCCCGCGGATCGAACGCCACCAGGTCGTACGTGCCGCCGAGCTGCTCCCGCAGCGCCGCGCCCTTCTGCGACAGCCGCTTGACCCCGGAGCTGCCGGGGCCGCCGGGGATCACCATCAGGGTGCCGCGGCGCGCCGCGGGCTCCTGGCTGCGGATCCGGGACACGGCGAGGGAGAGCGTCGGGCCGCCGGGATCGGCGTAGTCCTGCGGGACGGAGAGGGTGGCGCACTCCTGGCCGAGGCCCTCGGGCCCGCAGGGCACCCAGTCGAGCCCGCCGACGGGGGCGGCGGCCCGCGCCACGGTGAGGGAGGCGGCCACGGCGGCGGCGGAGAGGGCGAGAACCAGGCTGGTGCGTGCGTAAGTCGTCATGCGCCAAGCCTTGTTGACGCACACTCACGTTCCCATCCGGCAGCCGGGACGACCCCGGGTGGGGGTATCCCCCGGGGGTGGGGGTGGCTTGGGGGGCGAGAGCGAGGCGCTTAGGGGGTGCGGGCTTGGGGTCTTGGGCTGCTGGGTCCCCGTTTACTTCTGGTGGTTGGCCGCCCTCTCTCCGAGTGTGGCGGGTTGCGGCGCCGCTTCAAGGGCGCTCCTCGTTCCTCGTCGCGTCGCTGCGCGATGGGCTTCGCCCACCCTTGACCCGTCGCCTCCACCCGCCTTTTCACACTCGGAGGGCGGCCCGGGGGATGGGTCCAGGGCGGGGGGCCGGGGGCGCGCAGCGCCGTCGGCCCGCGTCGGGTCCGGGGGTGGTTCAGCGCAGCCATTGAATGGGGCAGTCGGGCACGGCTTAG
>NZ_JBICYQ010000014.1:21293-307990 GCF_043201055.1 Streptomyces sp. NPDC048338 | reverse complement strand
TTACATTCCGAACCCGGAAGCTAAGCCTTTCAGCGCCGATGGTACTGCAGGGGGGACCCTGTGGGAGAGTAGGACGCCGCCGAACAATCATTGTGAGAAAGCCCCGCACCTTATGGTGCGGGGCTTTTCTGCGTTCCGGAGCAGATTCGTTCCTGGGGGAGGCCGGCGTCCGGTGTGGGCTCCGGACCGGAGTCGCAGGCCCACACCGGAGGGATCAGAGGCGGCCGGCGGCCTTCAAGGCGAGGTAGGCGTCGGCCAGTGCGGGAGCGAGAGCGTCCGGGGCCGCGTCGACGACCGTGACACCGTGGCGACGCAGCTGATCCGCCGTGCGATGACGCTGTGACTGTTCCTGGGTCGCCGCCGCGGCCTCGTAGACACCGTCGACCGTGCCGCGGCCCGTCGCCATCCGGGCCGTGCGGGGATCGGCGACCGAGGCCACCAGAACCGTGTGGCGCCGGGTGAGCTGCGGAAGCACCGGCAGCAGTCCTTCCTCGATCGGTGCGGCGTCCAGGCTCGTGAGCAGGACGAGGAGCGAGCGGCGTGGGGCCCGGGCCAGCGCCGAGGCCGCGAGGGCTCGGGCGTCGGTCTCGACCAGTTCGGGCTCGACGGTCGCCAGGGCGTCCACCACCGCCGGCAGGACGTCCGCCGCCGAACGACCCCGGACCTGGGCGCGGAGACGTCGGTCGTAGGCCAGGACATCCACACGGTCGCCGGCCCGGGAGGCGAGCGCCGTCAGGAGCAGAGTGGCGTCCATGGCCGCGTCCAGTCGCGGCACGTCCCCGACGCGACCCGCCGACGTGCGCCCGGTGTCGAGGACGATCAGGAGGTGGCGGTCCCGTTCCGGGCGCCAGGTACGGACGGCGACGCTCGCCTGTCGTGCGGTGGCACGCCAGTCGATGGACCGGGTGTCGTCACCGGGGACGTACTCGCGGAGGCTGTCGAACTCGGTGCCCTCCCCGCGGATGAGGACGCTCGTGCGGCCGTCCAGCTCGCGGAGACGGGCCAGCCGGGACGGCAGATGCTTGCGGCTGGCGAACGCCGGGAGGACGCGGACGGTCCACGGGACCTCGTGACGACCCTGACGCGCTGCCAGGCCCAGGGGGCCGAAGGAGCGGACGGTGACGCGGTCCGCCTGCCGGTCGCCGCGGCGGGTGGGGCGCAGGGCCACCGTGATCCGGCGGCGTTCGCCGGCCGGAACGGCCAGCTTCCGGCGGGACGCGGCCTGTTCGGTGCCGGGCGTCCAGCTGCTCGGGGGCCAGGCGTCGCGCAGCTGGGCACGCAGCCGGCGGCCCGACGGGTTGGTGACGGTGAGGTGCACCTCCGCCGCGTCACCCAGTCGAACTGTTGTGTCACCACTTCGGGTGAACTGCAGCGTTCGCACTGGTGCGGCCATCGCGTAGTCGCACAGAATGGCGAGTGAGAGGGGCGCGTTGACCGCGAGCATCCCCGCCCAGCTGGGGGCGAGGAGGCCCACGGGGAGCGAACCGAGGGCGGCCAGGAGCGCTGTTCGTCCGGTGAGGGCCATGGGGCGCCGTTCTCAGCGGGGTACGGGGACGTGGGCGAGGATCGAGTGGATGACGGAGTCGGCGGTGACGCCCTCCATCTCTGCCTCGGGCCGCAGTTGGATGCGATGACGCAGGGTGGGCAGGGCGAGGGCCTTCACGTCGTCCGGGGTGACGTAGTCCCGGCCGGTGAGCCAGGCCCAGGCGCGAGCGGTGGAGAGCAGTGCGGTGGCACCACGGGGGGAGACACCGAGAGTGAGCGAGGGGGAATCACGCGTGGCACGACAGATATCGACGACATAGCCGGTGATCTCGGGGGAGACCGAGGTCTTGGCGACGGCGGAGCGTGCCGCTTCGAGATCGGCGGGGCCGGCGACCGGCCGGACGCCGGCGGCCTGCAGGTCGCGAGGGTCGAAGCCGTCCGCATGACGGGTCAGGACGCTGATCTCGTCCGCGCGTGAGGGCAGCGGGACCGTCAGCTTGAGCAGGAAGCGGTCGAGTTGGGCTTCCGGCAGGGGATAGGTGCCCTCGTACTCGACCGGGTTCTGCGTGGCGGCGACCAGGAAGGGGTCGGGCAGCGGGCGGGGAGTCCCGTCGACGGTGACCTGACGCTCCTCCATCGCCTCCAGGAGCGAGGCCTGGGTCTTGGGAGGGGTGCGGTTGATCTCGTCGGCGAGCAGCAGGTTGGTGAAGACCGGGCCCGGCTGGAAGGAGAACTCGGCGGACCGCGAGTCGTAGACGAGCGAGCCCGTGACGTCACTCGGCATCAGATCGGGGGTGAACTGGACACGCTTGGTGTCGAGTTCGAGAGCGGAGGCGAGCGCGCGGACCAGGAGGGTCTTGGCGACACCGGGGACACCTTCGAGCAGGACGTGACCCCGGCAGAGCAGGGCGACGACGAGTCCGGTGACCGCGGGGTCCTGGCCGACCACGGCCTTCGCGATCTCGGTGCGCAGGGCCTCCAGGGAGGCGCGGGCGGCGTCCGAGGTCGTAGCGGTCTCGGGGGTCGGGGCGCTCATGAGGTGCGTACCTCTCTTTCGAGGGCGTCGAGTTGGTCCGCCAGGCGGATCAGGGCGGCGTCGTCGGCGGGAGCCGGGCCGAAGAGGAGGTCCCTGGTGTCCGCCGGCTCTCCGGTCGCTTCGGTGCGGCGCGCGGAGAGAGCGGGGAGCAGGACCTCGGGGGAGTGGGCGTCCCGGGTGGGCACGCCGAGGAGCGGTGCGATGCGGGTGCGGGTCGCGGCGCGCAGGACCGAGCTCGCGCGGTCACGGGCGCGGGACGTGCGGTAGAGGCGGGCACGGCCCTCGGTGGCCTCGGAGGCGCGGACGACGACCGGCAGGGGTTCGGTCACCAGGGGGCCGAGGCGGCGGGCACGCCAGACGGCGGCGAGGACGGCTGCCACGGCCAGTTGGAGGGTCCCCCACAGCCAGCCGGAAGGGACGAGGGAGAGGAAGTCGCCGGTGGGTCCGTCCTCGGACTCGCCGTCGCCTTCGACGGCGGAGGCGTCGGACAGGGACGGGAGGTACCAGACGAGATGGGGCCGGGAGCCGAGGAGTTGCAGGGCGAGCGAGGCGTTCCCCTGCTGGTCCAGACGGTCGTTGAGGAAGAGGTCCGGGGAGCCGACGAGGACCGTTTCCCCCGCGGCGGGGTCCTTCACGGAGACCAGGGTCGGCAGCCCGTCGGCGGGATAGCAGGCGACGGCCTGCGCCCCGGCGGTGAGGTAGCGCTCGCCGCCGAGGTCGACACTGCCTGCGCGGACGGCGGCGGGGAGGGGGCAGCCGGCGGTCCGGTTGCGGACGGGGGCGCTGGTGGCGGAGGAGACACCGGGGGCCAGGATCGGGAGCGAGGCCTCGCCGGCGCCGACGAGGACGGTGCGGCCCGCCGAGGCCCTCACGGCCTCGCGGAGAGCGGACTGCTGAGAGACGGTCAGCAGATCGGGGGAGGTGACCAGGAGAGTGGTGTCCGTGGCGGTCGAGGCGGTGGCCTCGTCGAGGGAGGTGACGACCCGGAGCGTGACCCCCTGGGCCTTGAGGATCTCCGCGACGGCGCGGCTTCCTTCGGGGCCGGCGGACCTGGGGTCGAGCAGGCCGTGGTGGTCGGCGGATCGCACGGTCGCCAGGGTCAGGCCGCCGATCAGGATCAGGGCCAGCACGAGGAGCACACCACGGACGCGCGACCAGATCTGACGAGGGGTGAGGGAAGCCGAGGTGGGGCTGGTGAGCAGTCGGTTCATTCGGCTGCCCCCGCGGATGCGCTGTCGAGGGTGGGCTTCGTCCGCTCCAGGGACTCGTCCAGCTCCTCGATACGTCGGTACGCGGGCTCGTCGGCCGTGCGCCCGCCGTAGGTGATGTCGTCGAAGGCGCGCGCCGCGGAGCGGAGCTCGTCCGCGTGGGCGGGCAGGGTACGGCCGGCCTCGGCGGCCGCCTCGTCGGCCGTGCGGCCGGGGCGCGGGTCGAGCAGCGTCCGCTCCTCCAAGGAGCGGACGATGGCCCGCATCCGCTCCTGGACCGCCTCGTTCCAGCGGCCGGCGGACGCGTGCCGGGAGGCGGCTGCCCGGTGTTCGCCGGCGGTACGGGGGCCGTCGTCGAACAGGGAGTCCGCGGTGGTGACGGCCCGTCGGGGGGTGCCGAGCCGCCACCACAGGGCGCCCGCCACGGCGAGCACGACGAGGACGACGGCGACCAGGCCGAGTGCACCGCCGGGGGAGGCCCCCGACGCCGAGTCGAAGAGGCCGCCGATCCACTCCCAGAGGCGGTCGAGGCCGCGTTCGAGGAGGTTGGGGTCGTTCTCGTGGTAGATCGGCTTGGACAGCTCCCGCTCCGCCGCCTCCCGGGCGGGGTCGCGGGGGATGTCCAGCGGTATGTCGTCGGCGGCCTGCCTGAACCGCGCGACGACCGCGCCCCCCGTGGCCGTCACCCCGTCAGCTCCCGGAGGTGTAGCCGGGAACGCCCGCGGCGCGGGCGAGTTCGAGGTCCAGCGCCTCGCGGCGGATGCGCTGGTCCACGTAGAGGAGGACGGTCACGCCAGCGGAGATCGGGTAGATGATCGCGTTGGCGATCACGCCGCCGATGCCCGTGATCAGAAGGAACGACCAGCTGTTGCCGGCTTCCGGGTTGTCGATGAAGCTGCCGAAGCCGCCGCCGTCGGCGACGATCGCGATGATCGCGAAGGGGATCGCGATGATCATCGCGACGATGAAGAGCAGCAGCTGCGTCAGCAGCGTGATGCCGAAGATGCGCCACCAGGAGCCGTCGACCAGCTTGGCCGAGCGCTTGATCGACCGGATCACGCCCTGGCGTTCCAGCATCAGGGCGGGAGAGGAGAGGCTGAAGCGGACCATCAGCCAGACGACGACGACCAGTCCGGCGGTGCCGCCGAGGCCGGCCAGAGCGTCGCCGCCGGTGCCGCCGAGGAGGAGTCCGGGCAGCAGGCCGACGCCCACGATTGCCGCGCTCATCAGCGGCAGCAGCAGGGTCAGTCCCAGCAGCTGGAGCAGCCGCGGCCGCGCCTCCTGCCAGGCGGCGGCGAGCGTGACCGGGCGGCCGAGGATCGCCCGGCTGATCACGACGGTGAGCAGGGCGGCGCACACCAGGCTCGTCATCACCATGATGAGGAGCGCCGGGGCCAGGCCGATCATGCTGACCCGGAGGGACTCCAGGGACTGGTCGAGCGCCTCGGCCGGGGTCGCGTCCGGGTTGATCTTCGGCGGGGTCGGCATGAGGTAGCGCTGGGCCAGGATGTCGGCCGCCTGGGAGATCACCGCGACCGTGACGGACACGGCCAGGACGGTGCGCCAGTACGTCCGCAGGGTGGACACCGCGCCGTCGAGGATCTCTCCGAGGCTCAGCGGGCGGAGCGGGATCACGCCGGGCTTGGCGGCCGGCGGCTTGCCCCACTGGCGGTGGGCGGGGCCGCCTCCCCAGCCGGGGCTGGGCGGAGGCGTGTGGGCGCGTCCGGGGGCGGGGGCGCCCGGCGAGGACCACTGGCCGGCGGGCGGCTGGTCCTTGGACCACTGCGGGGCGGAGCCGTTCGCGTCACCGGGCTCGGTGGGCCGGGGCACTCCGGGTCCTTCGTGGCCGTCGGAGGGAGCAGACCCGGGCGAGGTCCAGCCCGGAGTGTCGTTCACGGTCGTCCACCTCGAGTGAATGGTCGCGGGGCCGGATCGGCGAACCGGCTCGGTCTCGGCGGCCGGCCCGCTGTCTGTCGAGGCGGCCGACCGTGAGCCATCGTGCCACGCGGAACCCGCCCGCGGACCGGGGTGAGGGCCTCCGTCTCGCCTTGATCGCCGAGGGCGCCGGGATCGCGCGGGGACCGCGGCGGGGCCGGGGCGGGACGGGGTGCGCGGCGTACGCCGGCACGAGGGGGACGGGCCGCGGCGGCGACGGGCGGCGGAGCGGGGAACCGGTCCGGGTGCGGGACGGGCGTCCCGCGGTGCGGAGCGGGCCGTCCGGGCGGGATTCCCCGGCCGAAGATCCACGGAATCACGAGGTCATTCCGCTATGGGCGCGGAGCGGGGGGCCAGGGTACGGTTCAGGGCGGCTACGGGGGTGACATGCATGCCTGGTATCAGCGACCACAGCGACCAGGGCAGCCACCGGTGGACGATCACAGACGTCGACGCTGGTCAGTGAGCTATCTCACCAGCCGCCTTGAGACTGATACGGAAATGGGATGATGTCGATATGAAGGGACGCGTTCTCGTCGTCGATGACGACACCGCACTGGCCGAGATGCTCGGGATCGTGCTGCGGGGTGAAGGGTTCGAGCCGTCGTTCGTAGCGGACGGTGACAAGGCGCTCGCCGCATTCCGTGAGGCCAAGCCGGACCTGGTGCTGCTGGACCTCATGCTGCCCGGCAGGGACGGCATCGAGGTGTGCCGGCTCATCAGGGCCGAGTCCGGTGTGCCCATCGTCATGCTCACGGCCAAGAGCGACACCGTCGACGTGGTGGTGGGCCTGGAGTCCGGGGCCGACGACTACATCGTCAAGCCGTTCAAGCCGAAGGAGCTCGTCGCCCGCATCCGGGCGCGGCTGCGGCGGTCGGAGGAGCCCGCGCCGGAGCAGCTCGCCATCGGCGACCTGGTCATCGACGTCGCCGGTCACTCGGTGAAGCGGGACGGGCAGTCCATCGCCCTGACCCCGCTCGAGTTCGACCTGCTCGTCGCGCTGGCCCGCAAGCCGTGGCAGGTGTTCACCCGTGAGGTCCTGCTGGAGCAGGTCTGGGGATACCGGCACGCGGCCGACACCCGGCTGGTGAACGTGCACGTCCAGCGGCTGCGCTCCAAGGTCGAGAAGGACCCGGAGCGGCCGGAGATCGTGGTGACCGTCCGGGGCGTCGGTTACAAGGCGGGGCCGAGCTGACATGAGCATAGGCAGTACTGCTCCGAAGCCCGGCGAGCCGGGAGTCCGGACGGGGCGGACTGCCGGACCGAGGCGGGGGGGCTCGCGATTCGGCCGTCCGTTCCATGGAGGACGCCTCCTCCAGGACGGAGCACCGGGTGGCCCGGTGCTCCGGCTGGTGATGCGCTGGTTCCGCCGCCCGCTGCTGCCCGCGGTGCGGCTGTGGCGCCGGAACATCCAGCTCCGCGTCGTCGCGGGCACCCTGCTGATGTCCCTCGGCGTCGTGCTGCTGCTCGGCCTGGTCGTCATCGGCCAGGTCCGCAACGGCCTCCTCGACGCCAAGGAGAAGGCCGCCCAGAGCCAGGCCGCCGGAGGTTTCTCGGCTGCCCAGGACAAGGCGGCGACGACCCCCTCCGTACCCGGTGAGCAGGACGGCGGCCGGGCCGGGGCGTCCGTGAACTGGCGCTCCACCCTGGTCGAGCAGCTCGCCAGTGGTGGTCAGAGCGCGTTCAACGTCGTGGCGCTGTCCCTGGAGCAGTCCGAGGGCACCGCGAGCCGGGGCGCCCGCGCCTCCGGCGAGGTCGACCCCGCCACCAGCATCCCGGTCGGCCTGCGGCATTCCGTCGCCCAGGGGTCGGGCACCTTCCAGACGTACGCCCGGATCCACTACACCGACGGCAAGCACTCCGAGCCGGGCCTGGTGGTCGGCAAGCGCCTCAACGACGCCGAGGGCAACCAGTACGAGCTGTACTACCTCTTCCCGCTGACCCAGGAGGAGGACTCCCTCGCCCTGGTCAAGGGCACGCTGGCGACCGCCGGGCTGTTCGTCGTGGTGCTCCTCGGCGCCATCGCCTGGCTCGTGGTGCGCCAGGTCGTCACCCCCGTCCGGATGGCGGCCGGGATCGCCGAGCGTCTCTCCGCCGGCCGGCTCCAGGAACGCATGAAGGTCACCGGCGAGGACGACATCGCCCGGCTCGGTGAAGCCTTCAACAAGATGGCGCAGAACCTCCAGCTCAAGATCCAGCAGCTGGAGGAGCTCTCGCGGATGCAGCGCCGCTTCGTCTCGGACGTCTCGCACGAGCTGCGCACGCCGCTGACGACCGTGCGGATGGCCGCCGACGTCATCCACGAGGCCCGGGTCGACTTCGACCCGATCACCGCGCGCTCCGCCGAGCTCCTCGGCGACCAGCTGGACCGCTTCGAGTCCCTCCTCGCCGACCTGCTGGAGATCAGCCGCTTCGACGCCGGAGCGGCGGCCCTGGAGGCGGAGCCGATCGACCTGCGCCAGGTCGTCCGGCGCGTCATCGGCGGCGCCGAGCCGCTCGCCGAGCGCAAGGGCGGCCGGATCGTCGTCGTGGGCGACGAGCAGCCGGTCGTGGCGGAGGCGGACGCCCGCCGGGTCGAGCGCGTGCTGCGCAACCTGGTCGTCAACGCCGTCGAGCACGGCGAGGGCCGCGACGTCGTCGTCAAGCTCGCCGCCGCGGGCGGGGCCGTCGCGGTCGCCGTCCGCGACTACGGTGTGGGACTCAAGCCGGGCGAGGCCACCCGCGTCTTCAACCGCTTCTGGCGCGCCGACCCGGCGCGCGCACGCACCACCGGCGGGACGGGCCTCGGCCTGTCGATCGCCGTCGAGGACGCGCGGCTGCACGGCGGCTGGCTCCAGGCCTGGGGCGAGCCCGGCGGAGGCTCCCAGTTCCGGCTGACGCTGCCGCGTACCGCGGACGAGCCGCTGCGCGGCTCCCCGATCCCGCTGGAGCCCGAGGACTCGCGGCGCAACCGCGAGCAGGCGGCGTCCGGCCCGTCGCAGGAGACCGGCACGCGCCTGACGGCGGTGCCCGCGCAGACCGCCGGCGACCGGCCGTCCCTGCCCGTGCCGCCGCGGCTGCCCGGAGCGCCGCGGGCCACGGCGGATCCGACCGCCCTGCCGGGCAGCGGAGCCCGGGTGGTGGCTCGGTCCGTGGGGGACGCCGACGGTGGCGAGGCCATGGCCACCTCGAACACCGAACGGGAAGGCGGAACACGTGGGCGCTGACTCCCGAGGGGAGCGGAAGCAGGCCGACGGGCACCAGGGACAGGGGGCAGGGGTGGAGGCGTACCGGACGGGCGCGGGGGCCGAGGCGAGCGGGGGCGGCACGTCGCGCACCCCCGCGCGGGGCGGCCGGACGGCGCGTACGAGCGTGCTGCTGGCGTGCGGCGGTCTGCTCGTCGCCGGCTGCGCCACCATGCCCGACAGCGGCGACGTGGAGAGCGTGAAGGCGTCCAGCCTGGGCGACTCGCAGGTCCGGGTCTACGCCGTGCAGCCGCGCGAGAACGCCGACCCGGACGAGATCGTCGACGGTTTCCTGGAGGCCATGACCAGCGACGACCTGGGTTTCGCCACGGCCCGCAAGTACCTGACGAAGCAGGCGGCGCGCGACTGGAAGCCGGAGGCGTCCATCACGGTGCTCGCCACGGCCCCGGACCGTGAGCAGGCCGTCGCCGTGGACGACCCCGAGAGCCGCGGCCGGTCCTTCCCCATCAAGGGACGCACGGTGGCGAAGGTGAACGAGTACCACGCCTACGAGCCGGCCCGGGCCGAGTTCCAGGACGAGATCCACGTGGTCCAGCAGCCCTCGGAGGACGGCAAGGGCAAGGAGTGGCGCATCGACCACCTGCCGTCCGGGCTGGTGCTGAGCGAGGCCGACTTCCAGCGCAACTACCGGTCGGTCAACAAGTACTACTTCGCCTCCGGGGAGGACTGGGTCGTCGCCGACCCGGTCTACATCCGGCAGCGCCAGGACCCGATCACCCGGATGGACCCGGTGACGCAGACGGTCAAGGCCCTGCTCGAAGGGCCGACGCTGTGGCTGCAGGAGGCCGCGGTCTCCCGCTTCCCCTCCGGCACGGAACTGAAGAAGGGCGTCACCTCCCTCGCCCCGGACGACCAGTCCACCCTCAAGGTGCCGCTCAACGCCAAGGCCGACCGGGTCGGTCCGGAGGTGTGCCGGCGCATGGCCGCACAGCTGCTCTTCACGCTGGGCGACCTGACGTCCGTCCGGGTCGAGCAGGTCGAGCTGCAGCGGTCCGACGGAACGTCGCTGTGCGTGCTGGGCAAGCGGCAGGCGCGGGACGAGTTCGCGCCCGTGCGCGCCTCCGAGCGGGCCGAGAACCCCTTCTTCGTCGACGAGCACGGCAAGCTCATGACCCTGCTCGTGGGCGGCAGGACGGCCGAGGAGCCGCAGCCCGCGCCCGGACCCTTCGGCAAGGGCCTGCTGCCGCTGCGGTCGGTCGCCGTGGACCGGGACGAGAGTCGCGCCGCGGGCGTCGCCAAGGAGGGCCGCGAGCTGCGGGTGACGTCGATCCTCTCCGACGAGGAGCTGGCCCCCGCGGTCGTCACGAGCACCGCCGCGCGGCCCGAGGACCGGCTCTCGGCGCCCAGCTGGGACGGCCGCGGCGACCTGTGGGTCGCCGACCGCAACCCGGTCCGGCCGCGCCTGTGGATGGTCCCGGACGGCGACGGGCAGCGCGTCGAGGTGTCGACGCCCTGGCTGGCGGACGGCATCCGGGTCGAGTCGCTGAGGGTGTCCGCCGACGGCGTCCGGATCGCCCTGCTGCTCAAGCGCCAGGACGGCCGGACCACGCTGAACATCGGACGGGTGATGCGCGAGGGCAGCGGCGCCCAGCAGACGGTCTCGGTCGAGGACCTCAAGGCCGTGGCGCCGAGCATGGAGACGGTCACGGCGGTCTCCTGGGCCGGTCCGAGCCGGCTGGTCGTGGTCGGCAAGGAGGCCGGCGGCGTGCAGCAGGTCCGGTACATCCAGACGGACGGGGCGACCTCGGCCTCCTCGCTGCTGCCGGGCCTCAACGGCGTCACCGCCGTGGCCGCGCCCGACGACGACCGGTCCCCGCTCGTGGCGGACTCGGGCAACGACGGCATCGTGCGCCTGGTGCCCGGGGCGAACTGGCAGCGTCTGGGCAAGGTCCTCGGGTCCTCCCCCGTCTATCCGGGTTAGGGCGCGTCCGGCGCTCGGCGCCGGACGCCGGCCCCGCCCTCCTCGGTGCCCGCACCGGCACCCTCCGGGCCGTTGTCCACAGGGGTGGCCGGTCCGCTCCGGCAGGAGGACAGTGGAGCCATGCGGGGGTGGTGGCTCGAGATCGCCGGACTGGTGCTGCCGGTCGCCTGCGGAGGCTGCGGCAGGCCGCGTTCCGAGTTGTGCCCTTCGTGCCGGGCGGAGCTGACGGAGTCCGGTCCGCGCCGGATCCTGCCCCGCCCCGTCCCCGCCGGTCTGCCCCGCGTCCACGCGGCCGCGCCCTACGACGGTGCCGTGCGCGCCGCGCTCCTCGCCCACAAGGAGCGCGGTGCCCTGGGACTCGCCAAGCCCCTGGGAGCGGCGCTGGCAGGGGCCGTGGAGGCGGCTGCGGCGTCCTGTGGGGCTCCTGGGGCCGACCCCCTGCTCCTCGTACCGGTGCCCTCGTCGCGGCGCGCGGTGCGGGCACGTGGCCACGATCCCACCCGGCGCATCGCGCTGGCCGCGGCCCGCCGGCTGCGGCAGTCGGGGCGGCCCGCCCGGGTGGCGTCGGTTCTGCGTCAGCGCCGTGCCGTGGCCGACCAGTCCGCCCTCGACGCCCGGGGACGGTTCGCCAACCTGTCCGGGGCGCTGGAGGTGGTGGCGGGCGGTGCGCGGCTGCTGGCGGCCGGACGGGTGGTGCTGGTGGACGACCTCATGACCACCGGTGCGTCGCTGACCGAGGCGGCGCGGGCCGTGGCCGCCGTACGCCCTGTACACCCGCCGTTCACCGCGCACGGCCGTCCGGGCGGCCGGAGGGAACACCGGATCGGCCGAATCACCCGGCCGACTCTGACGGCGACGCCTACGGCACCTCCGGCACCAGCGGCGGTCGTGGCCGGTTCACCCTCGTCGTTCGTAATAAACCGGAACTGACAGGGAAGTTGCATCGTTGCAGGTGGTGAGAGGTGAAAACACCCGAATGGAGGTAAGTGGCTGCACCGGGTGCCGACACCCGTCCGAACGAGCTATGTTCGGTTGTGAGGAATGACGAAAGTCATGGCCTCACCCAATGCATACGGGTGCGCCTACAGGACAGGAGTTCAGGGCGAATTAACCTCAGGTCGGTGGGGTGGGGATCTTGTCGACTGGGGAGGACGAGGTGAAAGTCGCCAAGTCCGAGACTCCGGTAAACATCGGAGTCTGGTGCAAAGGGAGAGGCCCAGCGGCCTAGGAGCCGATCTGGGCGATCCGGGAACGGAGTTCTGCGTGGACATCGTCGTCAAGGGCCGCAAGACCGAGGTGCCCGAGCGGTTCCGCAAGCACGTGGCCGAGAAGCTGAAGCTGGAGAAGATCCAGAAGCTCGACGGCAAGGTGATCAGCCTCGACGTCGAGGTGTCCAAGGAGCACAACCCGCGGCAGGCCGACCGGTCCGACCGCGTGGAGATCACCCTCCACTCCCGAGGCCCGGTGATCCGGGCGGAGGCGGCGGCAGGCGACCCGTACGCAGCTCTCGACCTCGCCAGCGACAAGCTGGAGGCACGGCTGCGCAAGCAGCACGACAAGAGGTACACCCGCCGTGGCAACGGCAGGCTTTCGGCGGCCGAGGTCGGCGACGTGGTGCCGGGTGTCGCCCAGCTCAACGGCAGTGGCGAGCTCGTGGCCGAGGAGCCCGGCAAGGTACCCACCACGATGATGGGTTCGATCGAGGTTCAGGGCGAAGGCCCGCTGGTCGTCCGCGAGAAGACGCACAGGGCCGCCCCGATGACCCTCGACCAGGCTCTCTACGAGATGGAGCTGGTCGGGCACGACTTCTACCTGTTCGTCGACTCCGACAACAAGCAGCCGAGCGTCGTCTACCGGCGACACGCGTACGACTACGGCGTCATCCACCTGGAGAGCGACCCCCTGGCCGAGGGTGGCGGCGCCGGTGGTGCACTGGGCGGCTGACCCGCAGCCGCACCAGACTCAGCAGTCCCTCAAGGTGCCCCTGGAGCGCTCCGTGCGCCCCCAGGGGCACCCCCGTGCGACCACGGGATCACCACACCGGGGTCCGGGCATGAAATCATGTCGTGCACGCCAACCGCTGCTTCGTGAGCAGCGGTTGGAGGACCGAACACGACTTCAGGCCACGGCCTCAGGGGGAGGAACGATGGCGGACAGCTTCGGGCCGGTGCACGGAGGGCGGGAGCCCGATTGCGCGGCCACCCCCGAGGGATCGGATTCGGACAGCGGCGACTCGCGGAAGGAGCCGATCCGGGTCCTCGTGGTGGACGACCACGCCCTGTTCCGGCGCGGACTCGAGATCGTCCTCGCGCAGGAGGAGGACATCCTGGTCGTCGGCGAGGCGGGTGACGGGGCCGAGGCGGTCGACAAGGCCGCCGACCTGCTGCCCGACATCGTGCTGATGGACGTCCGGATGCCCAAGCGCGGGGGCATCGAGGCGTGCACCTCCATCAAGGAGGTGGCACCCAGCGCGAAGATCATCATGCTGACGATCAGCGACGAGGAGGCCGACCTCTACGACGCGATCAAGGCGGGCGCGACCGGCTATCTCCTGAAGGAGATCTCCACCGACGAGGTCGCGACCGCGATTCGCGCGGTCGCCGACGGCCAGTCGCAGATCAGCCCCTCCATGGCGTCGAAACTCCTCACCGAGTTCAAATCCATGATCCAGCGCACCGACGAACGCCGTCTCGTGCCCGCTCCCCGGCTCACCGACCGGGAGCTGGAAGTCCTGAAGCTGGTCGCGACCGGAATGAACAACCGGGACATCGCCAAGGAATTGTTCATCTCCGAGAACACCGTGAAGAACCACGTCCGCAACATCCTGGAGAAGCTCCAGCTGCACTCCCGGATGGAAGCGGTCGTCTACGCGATGCGGGAGAAGATCCTCGAGATCAGGTGACGCCGGCGGGCCCCTTCCCGGGGGCCTGTACGCCTCTCCCGAGGGCGACCGCGGGGGAGGCGTACAGATTCTGGGGAGGACCCGTCAGCCGAGCTCGGCGGTCAGCGCCGCCGCCAGGGAGCGGTCGTCCGCCCGCTCGATCCGCACGGAGTCGCACCCCACCCATTCGGCCGCCTCCCGCAGTGCCACGGCCATCGGGGCGATCGCCTTCGGGGAGGCCACGGACACCTGGCGGGCCACGAGCGTCCGGCCGTCACGGGCCGGGTCCACCCGGCCGACCAGCTTCCCGCCCGCCAGCAACGGCATCGCGAAGTAGCCGTGCACCCGCTTCTGCTTCGGCACGTACGCCTCCAGCCGGTGCGTGAAGCCGAAGATCCGCTCCGTGCGCGCCCGCTCCCAGATCAGCGAGTCGAACGGCGACAGCAGCGTCGTCCGGTGCCGGCCGCGCGGCTCGGCGGCCAGCGCCGCCGGATCGGCCCAGGCGGGCTTGGCCCAGCCCGCCACCGTGACCGGCACCAGGCCGGCGGCCTCGACCGCCGCGTCGAACTGCTCGCCCTTGAGCCGGTGGTAGTCGGCGATGTCCGCGCGCGTGCCCACGCCCAGCGCCTCGCCCGCCTGCCGGACCAGCCGGCGGACGCACTCGGCGTCGTCCAGGTCGTCGTGGAGCAGGTGGTCCGGGACGGCCCGCTCGGCCAGGTCGTACACCCGCTTCCAGCCCCGCCGCTCGGTGCAGACCACCTCGCCGTACATCAGCGCGCGCTCCACGGCGATCTTCGACTCGGACCAGTCCCACCACTCGCCCTTGTTCTTCGCGCCGCCGAGCTGGGTGGCGGTCTGCGGGCCCTCGGCCCGCAGCTGCCCGATGACCGCGTCGTACGCGCCGTCCGGCAGCTGGTGGCCCCAGTGCGGCCGGTCGCGGTAGCCGCGGCGGCGGAAGGCGAAGTGCGGCCACTCCTCGACGGGCAGGATGCAGGCCGCGTGCGACCAGTACTCGAAGGCGTGCGCCTCGGTCCAGTACGCGTCCTCCACCGTCCGACGGCCCACCGCGCCCAGCCGCGCGTACGGGATCAGTTCGTGGGAGCGGGCCAGTACGGAGATCGTGTCGAGCTGGACCTGCCCCAGATGGCGCAGCACGCCCCGGACCCCGGCCTTCCGGTCAGGTGCGCCCAGGAAGCCCTGTGCGCGCAGCGCGATCCGGCGGGCGTCGTCGGCGGAGAGTTCGGCGGCGGGCGGCGGCACAGTCGTCATGATCCGCACCCTAGAGGGCGGCACCGACAGTCATCCGGCGTTCCGCGGAGCCGGAAGCCGGGAAGGGCGAGCCGGCGGCCGGGTGCCGCGCCCCGGGACCCGGCGTCAGCGGGTCCGCGGCGCGGGGAGGTAGGGCAGCGCGCCCGGCAGGCCGAGGTCCGCGGGGAGCAGCGAGCCGACCCAGGTGTCCCGGAGGGTGCCGTTGTTCGGCAGGGCCGCGCGCAGGACGCCCTCGACGGTGAAGCCGGCCTTCTCGGCGGTGGCCCGGGAGCCCGCGTTGCCGACCTCGGCACGCCACTCCAGGCGGGTGCAGCCCAGGTCCGTGAAGGCCCAGCGGGCCATCGCGAGCACCGCCTCGGTCATGTAGCCGCGGCCGCGGTGCTCCTTCGCCGTCCAGAAGCCGACCTCCCAGCTGCCCGAGCGCGGGTGGTGCAGGGCCGCCGCGGCCAGGAGGGGGCCGCCGTCCCGGGTCCGCACCGCGAAGGAGTACTCGGTGTCGTCGCGCCAGCCGGCCGGGACCACGTGGTTCAGGAAGTCGTGGGCGTCCTGGCGCGCGTACGGGGAGGGCACCGTGGTCCAGCGCTGGATCTCGGGGTCCTGGCAGATGTCGTGGACCTCGTCGGCGTCCTGCGGGACGAACGTGCTCAGCGTCAGACGCTCCGTGGTCAGGGTGATGGGCTCCATGACGGAATTGTGGTGAGCGGGCGGCGCCGACGCGAGCACTTTTCGCGCCCGGCGGCACCTTCCGCCCGCCTCGTGCGTTCTCTTTTCCGGGCGGCAGTGGCCCCACGGCACTGCGGGCCTCCCGGCGCGGCGGCGGTCTCGCTTACGATGGCCGTTGCGGTGGGGACCACCTGCCGTGCCCGCGCCCGAGTCCATCACACGACCCAGTGCCAGGCCCGACCGGCAAGGAGACCAGCCTCAGTGTCCGTCTTCAACAAGCTCATGCGTGCAGGCGAAGGCAAGATCCTGCGCAAACTGCACCGCATCGCGGACCAGGTCAACTCCATCGAAGAGGACTTCGTCAACCTCTCCGACGCCGAGTTGCGGGCGCTCACCGAGGAGTACAAGCAGCGGTACGCCGACGGTGAGAGCCTCGACGACCTGCTGCCCGAGGCCTTCGCGACCGTCCGCGAGGCCGCCAAGCGCGTCCTCGGCCAGCGCCACTACGACGTCCAGCTCATGGGCGGTGCGGCGCTCCACCTCGGCTACGTGGCCGAGATGAAGACCGGCGAGGGCAAGACCCTCGTCGGCACGCTCCCGGCGTACCTGAACGCGCTCTCCGGCAAGGGCGTGCACCTGATCACGGTCAACGACTACCTGGCCGAGCGCGACTCCGAGCTGATGGGCCGCGTTCACAAGTTCCTGGGTCTGACCGTCGGCTGCATCCTCGCCAACATGACCCCCGCGCAGCGCCGCGAGCAGTACGGCTGCGACATCACGTACGGCACGAACAACGAGTTCGGCTTCGACTACCTGCGCGACAACATGGCGTGGTCCCAGGAGGAGCTCGTCCAGCGCGGCCACAACTTCGCCTGCGTCGACGAGGTCGACTCGATCCTGGTCGACGAGGCCCGTACGCCGCTGATCATCTCCGGCCCGGCCGACCAGGCCACCAAGTGGTACGGCGACTTCGCCAAGCTGGTCACCCGTCTGACCAGGGGCGAGGCCGGCAACCCGCTCAAGGGCATCGAGGAGACCGGCGACTACGAGGTCGACGAGAAGAAGCGCACCGTCGGCATCCACGAGTCCGGCGTCGCCAAGGTCGAGGACTGGCTGGGCATCGACAACCTCTACGAGTCGGTGAACACCCCGCTCGTCGGGTACCTGAACAACGCCATCAAGGCCAAGGAACTGTTCAAGAAGGACAAGGACTACGTCGTCATCGACGGCGAAGTCATGATCGTCGACGAGCACACCGGCCGTATCCTCGCCGGCCGCCGCTACAACGAGGGCATGCACCAGGCGATCGAGGCGAAGGAAGGGGTGGACATCAAGGACGAGAACCAGACGCTCGCCACGATCACCCTGCAGAACTTCTTCCGCCTCTACGACAAGCTGTCCGGCATGACCGGTACGGCCATGACCGAGGCCGCCGAGTTCCACCAGATCTACAAGCTCGGCGTCGTCCCGATCCCGACGAACAAGCCCATGGTCCGCAAGGACCAGTCGGACCTGATCTACCGGACCGAGGTCGCGAAGTTCAACGCGGTCGTCGACGACATCGCGGAGAAGCACGAGAAGGGCCAGCCGATCCTCGTCGGTACGACGTCGGTCGAGAAGTCCGAGTACCTCTCCCAGCAGCTCTCCAAGCGCGGCATCCAGCACGAGGTGCTGAACGCCAAGCAGCACGACCGTGAAGCGACGATCGTCGCCCAGGCCGGCCGCAAGGGCGCCGTCACCGTCGCCACGAACATGGCCGGCCGAGGCACCGACATCAAGCTCGGCGGCAACCCGGACGACCTGGCCGAGGCCGAGCTGCGCCAGGCCGGCCTGGACCCGGTCGAGCACGTCGAGGAGTGGGCCGCGGCCCTGCCGGCCGCCCTGGAGCGCGCCGAGCTGGCCGTGAAGGCGGAGTTCGAGGAGGTCAAGGAGCTCGGCGGGCTCTACGTCCTCGGCACCGAGCGCCACGAGTCGCGCCGTATCGACAACCAGCTGCGCGGCCGTTCCGGCCGTCAGGGCGACCCGGGCGAGTCCCGCTTCTACCTCTCCCTCGGCGACGACCTGATGCGCCTGTTCAAGGCCCAGATGGTCGAGCGCGTCATGGCCATGGCCAACGTGCCGGACGACGTGCCGATCGAGAACAAGATGGTGACCCGCGCCATCGCCTCGGCGCAGTCCCAGGTCGAGACCCAGAACTTCGAGACCCGCAAGAACGTCCTGAAGTACGACGAGGTCCTCAACCGCCAGCGCGAGGTCATCTACGGCGAGCGTCGCCGCGTCCTGGAGGGCGAGGACCTGCACGAGCAGATCCAGCACTTCATGGACGACACGATCGACGACTACATCCGCCAGGAGACCGCCGACGGCTTCGCGGAGGAGTGGGACCTCGACCGCCTGTGGAACGCGTTCAAGCAGCTCTACCCGGTGAAGGTCACGGTGGACGAGCTCGAGGACGCGGCCGGTGACCGCGCCGGCATCACGGCGGAGTTCATCGGCGAGTCCGTGAAGGACGACATCCACGAGCAGTACGACGCCCGTGAGAAGTCGCTCGGCTCGGACATCATGCGGGAGCTGGAGCGCCGCGTGGTGCTCTCCGTGCTCGACCGCAAGTGGCGCGAGCACCTCTACGAGATGGACTACCTCCAGGAGGGCATCGGCCTGCGCGCGATGGCCCAGAAGGACCCGCTGGTCGAGTACCAGCGCGAGGGCTTCGACATGTTCACCGCGATGATGGAGGGCATCAAGGAGGAGTCCGTCGGCTACCTGTTCAACCTGGAGGTCCAGGTCGAGCAGCAGGTCGAGGAGGTCCCGGTGCAGGACGCGGCCCCGTCGCTCGACAAGCAGGCCGCCGTGCCGGCCGGCGCCGGCCGTCCGGAGATCCGTGCCAAGGGCCTCGACGCCCCGCAGCGCCCGGACCGCCTGCACTTCTCGGCGCCGAAGGTCGACGGCGACGGCTCCGTGGTCGAGGGCGACTTCGTCAGCGACGACGCGGCCGGTGACGGGCTGACCCGAGCGGAGCGCCGCAAGGCGCAGAAGAGCAGCGGCGGCCGCCGCCGCAAGAAGTAGCGGCCGGACGGTGAAGGGGCCGGACACCACGAGGTGTCCGGCCCCTTCGTCATGCCCGGCCGGCCCGTGACTGGGCCGGTACCCGCGCGTGCAGGCCGTCCAGCTCGACGGCGGCGCAGCGCCAGCGGCCGTCGGCGCCCCGCTCCAGGCGGAACGCCATGGCCCTGACCCGCTCCCCGACGGCGATGCTCGCGAAGGCCTCGACGACCCCGGTCCGGGGCGGCTGGGCCGCACAGCGGCGCAGGACGGGCCGCGCCCCGCCGGAGCGCAGTGGTGTCTCCGGGGCCAGCCGGACGAGCTGCTCGTACGCCTCGCCGACGGTCTGGCCGAGCATCCAGTGGACGGGCCGGTCGCCGCTCAGGACGGCGAGCAGCCGCTCGGCGAAGACGGCGTGGGGAGGCAGGGCGCGGGGCGCCGTACGGGACGGTGAGGGGGCTCCGGGGCGGGTCCCGGCACGGCCGCGGGGGCCGGTGCCGGCGCGGCCGCGGGGCGCGGTGCGGGGAGCGCGGAGGCGGCCGTCGGCCTCCGGTGCGAGGGCCGGCGCGGCGGCGGTGGTCGTCGTCGTGACGGAGGTCTGCATGGGCCATCCCGTTCCCTCGCACCCGGCTGACTACCGGGCGGTAACTTCTGTTGGGGATCTTGTACGGGGCGGCCCGGAGCCGTCGCAAGGCGCCGGGGACCGTCGGGTGGCCCTCCGGCGGCTTCACCTATCAGGGTGAGCGTGGTGGCCGGGCGGCCATGCGCGCACGGGTCCGGGGCATGCGTGCGGTGGGCCGGCGGGGGCGGCCCGGAGGCCCCGAAAGGGGACTCCGCACGTATCCTGAGGGCGTTTCCGACTACGAAAGCGGCCAGCCATGCGCGTGTACGTCCCCCTGACCCTCCCCGGTCTCGCACAGGCGCACAAGGCGGGCGAGCTGGGCCCCGGCCCGCTGACCGCCTTCGCCGTCACACCGGCCCTGCGCGAGTGGTACGTCTCCGACGACATCGAGGAGCTGGAGTACGCGGCGCTCAGCCGCGCCGCCGCCGCCTCCCTGCGCCTGCTCGCCGGCGACCCCTCGGCCGCGCGGCGCCGGATCGTCGTCGCCGTCGACGTGCCGGACAAGGACGCGGCCGTCGATCCCGACCGGGGCCTGGACGCGAGCTCGCTCGGCGAGGTCCGGATCGCCGGTGCGGTCGCGCTGGCCAAGGCCGCGGCCGTGCACGCCGACGCGGACGACGCGGAGGCCGACGTCTCGGCGGCGGCGGACGCGCTGGGCGCGGCGGACCAGGGCGACGACGACGCCCGGTTCACGGTGGACGGGGCCGAGGACCACGAGCTGCTCTGGTTCGGGATCCAGGAGATCCCCGGCCTGCTGGGCTGACGCCCGCCCCGGCCCCGGGGAGCGGTCGGGCCCGCCCGGCTGGGCACCCCTGCCGGAGGCTGCCGGTACCGTCGTGCCATGGGGAAGCACGGAACGAGGCACGGCAAGCATCTGGTCTGGGACTGGAACGGGACCCTGCTCGACGACATCCACGCGGTCATCGGCGCGACGAACGCCGCCTTCGCCGAGCTGGGCCTGGAGCCGATCACGCTCGCGCGCTACCGCGACCTGTACACGGTGCCGGTGCCGCTGTTCTACGAGCGCCTGATGGGGCGGCTGCCGACGGACATCGAGTGGGAGCTGATGGACGGCATCTTCCACCGGCACTACTGGGCGCGGGCCGAGGGCTGCGGTCTGACGGCCGGCGCGGCGGAGCTGCTGGCCGCCCGGCAGGAGTCCGGGCTCACGCAGTCGCTGCTCTCGCTCGCCCCGCACGTGGAGCTGGTCCCGCTGGTGCGCCGGCACGGAATCGAGGCGCGGTTCGTCCGGGTGGACGGGCGCGTCGGTTCCTCGACCGAGGGCAAGGCGGCGCACATGGTGCGGCACCTGGCGGCGCTGGGCGGTGTGCCCGCGGAGCGGGTCGTCGTCATCGGCGACGCGGCGGACGACGCCCGGGCGGCGGCGCACGTCGGCGCGAAGGCGGTCCTGTACACCGGGGGGTCGCACAGCCGCGCCAGCCTGGAGGCGGTGGGGGTGCCGGTGGTCGACTCGCTGGCGGAGGCCGTCGCCGTCGCCGAGGAGCTGGCCTGAGGGCCGTCCCGGACGGGGCCCGCGGCCCTGCCGGGTCGGCGAGGCCCCGCCGACCCGGCGAGCCGCCGGCGCTCAGCCCCGGGCGCGCAGGACCTTGAGGAACTCGCGCATCCAGGTGGGGTGATCCGGCCATGCGCGGGAGGAGACCAGCTGGCCGTCGACGACCGCGTCGGTGTCCTGGAAGGTGGCTCCGGCGGCCTGCATGTCGAGCTCCAGGGCCGGGTACGCCGTCACGCGGCGGCCCTCCAGACCGCCGATCGCCGCCGTCAGGAGCGGACCGTGGCAGATCTGGGCCACCGGCTTGTCCGCGTCGAAGAAGGACTTGAGGATCTTGCGGAGCTCCGGGTCGTTGCGCAGGTACTCCGGGGCCCGGCCGCCGGGGATCACCACGGCCACGTAGTCGCCCGGATCCACCTCGTCGAACGCCAGATCGGCGGGCCAGGTGTATCCCGGCTTCTCGGTGTAGGTGTCGAAGCCCGGCTCGAAGTCGTGCACCACGAACCGCAGCTGCTTGCGCGCGGGGGCGGCGATGTCGACCTCGTACCCCTCCTCCAGAAGCCGCTGGTAGGGGTACATGACCTCCAGCGATTCGGCCGCGTCCCCGGTCACGATCAAGATCTTCGCCATCACGACTCCCAGATCCCAGATGTCGGTGCTGCCCCGCGGTACACACTCCCCGCGCCGCCCTGCTTTGCCAAGAGGACATGTGTCGCTGTCCATAACGTCAAACTTCCACCCCCTCTTTTGTACACATACGGACCATGACGGCCCGGGGGTGGCAGGCGATAGGCTTTTCCCGTGATCAGCGCGATACGCCCTGGGGGCAGCGAAGCCCCCGGCCTGCGCCCGACCCGCTCCGGCGGCCGGGCCGACAAGGCGTTCGCTGTTCTTCGCCGTCCGGGCGCCTCGCCGAGATTGGCCGATATCGGCTCGGACATCTCTCATCGCGGCATAACGTCGTCTCCGACCGGTAGCACCGCGTCGTGGCGTTGTGTCCTTTCTTCCACCGACGTCACGCAACGGCGCGCGACAGGAGCCAGAGGACATGCAGACCAAGCTGGACGAAGCCAAGGCCGAGCTGCTCGCGAGGGCCGCCCGGGTAGCTGAGAACAGCCCGGCCGGGGGGCGACTTCCGACGGGGCCCGAGAACGGGAAGCGGCCCGACCGCGACACCCTGCTCGACTACCTCCAGCGCTACTACCTGCACACCGCGCCCGAGGACCTCGCCGACCGTGACCCGGTGGACGTCTTCGGTGCCGCGCTCTCCCACTACCGGCTCGCGGAGAACCGCCCCCAGGGCACCGCGAACGTCCGCGTGCACACCCCGACGGTCGAGGAGAACGGCTGGACCTCCAGCCACTCCGTCGTCGAGGTCGTCACCGACGACATGCCGTTCCTCGTGGACTCCGTCACCAACGAGCTCTCCCGTCACGGTCGCGGCATCCACGTCGTGATCCACCCGCAGGTCCTCGTCCGCCGCGACCTCACCGGCAAGCTCATCGAGGTGCTGTCCGCCGGTACCGCCGCCGAGCTGCCGCACGACGCGCTGAACGAGTCCTGGATCCACGTCGAGATCGACCGCGAGACCGACCGCGCCGACCTCAAGCAGATCACCGCCGACCTGCTGCGCGTCCTCTCGGACGTCCGCGAGACGGTCGAGGACTGGGACAAGATGCGCGAGGCCGCGCTCCGCATCGCCGACGGCCTGCCCGACGAGCCCGTCGCCTCCGACCTGCGCCCGACCGAGGTCGAGGAGGCCCGCGAGCTGCTGCGCTGGCTCGCCGCCGACCACTTCACCTTCCTCGGCTACCGCGAGTACGAGCTCGTCAACGGCGACGCCCTGGCGGCCGTCCCCGGCACCGGCCTCGGCATCCTGCGCTCCGACCCGCAGCACGGCGGCGAGCACGACGGCCACCACGCGCCCGTCTCCTCGTCCTTCAGCCGGCTGCCCGACGACGCCCGCGCCAAGGCCCGCGAGCACAAGCTGCTGATCCTCACCAAGGCCAACAGCCGCGCCACCGTGCACCGCCCCTCGTACCTCGACTACGTCGGCGTGAAGAAGTTCGACGCCGAGGGCAACGTCATCGGCGAGCGCCGCTTCCTCGGCCTGTTCTCGTCCGCCGCGTACACCGAGTCCGTCCGCCGCGTGCCCGTCGTCAGCCGCAAGGTCCAGGAGGTCCTGGAGGGCGCCGGCTTCTCGCCGAACAGCCACGACGGCCGCGACCTGCTCCAGATCCTGGAGACCTACCCGCGCGACGAGCTCTTCCAGACCCCCGTCGACGAGCTCCGCTCGATCGTCACCTCGGTCCTCTACCTGCAGGAACGCCGTCGGCTGCGGCTCTACCTGCGCCAGGACGAGTACGGCCGCTACTACTCCGCCCTCGTCTACCTGCCGCGCGACCGCTACACCACCGGCGTCCGGCTGAGGATCATCGACATCCTCAAGGAGGAGCTGAGCGGCACCAGCGTCGACTTCACGGCCTGGAACACCGAGTCGATCCTGTCCCGGCTCCACTTCGTCGTCCGCGTCGAGCCCGGCACCGAGCTGCCGCAGCTCTCCGACGCCGACAAGGACCGCATCGAGGCCCGGCTCGTCGAGGCCGCCCGCTCCTGGGCCGACGGCTTCGGCGAGGCCCTCACCGCCGAGTGCGGCGAGGAGCGCGCCGCCGAGCTGCTGCGCCGCTACGGCAACGCCTTCCCCGAGGGCTACAAGGCCGACCACTCGCCGCGTGCCGCGGTCGCCGACCTGGTCCACCTGGAGCAGCTGACCCGCACCGGCGACGAGTTCGCGCTCTCGCTGTACGAGCCGGTCGCCACCGGCCCCGGCGAGCGCCGCTTCAAGATCTACAAGACCGGCGACCAGGTCTCCCTGTCCGCCGTCCTGCCGGTCCTCAGCCGGCTCGGCGTCGAGGTCGTCGACGAGCGCCCGTACGAGCTGCGCTGCGCCGACCGCACGCACGCGTGGATCTACGACTTCGGCCTGCGGATGCCCGCCTCGACGGCCAACGGCGGCGACTACCTCGCCGACGACGCCCGCGAGCGCTTCCAGGAGGCCTTCTCCGCCACCTGGACCGGCGAGGCGGAGAACGACGGCTTCAACTCGCTGGTGCTCTCCGCCGGACTCGACTGGCGCGAGGCGATGGTGCTGCGCGCCTACGCCAAGTACCTGCGCCAGGCCGGCTCGACGTTCAGCCAGGACTACATGGAGGACACCCTCCGCAACAACGTCCACACCACCCGGCTGCTCGTCTCCCTCTTCGAGGCCCGGATGTCCCCGGAGCGCCAGCGCGCCGGCACCGAGCTGATCGACGGACTGCTGGAGGAGCTGGACGGCGCCCTCGACCAGGTCGCGAGCCTGGACGAGGACCGCATCCTGCGGTCCTTCCTCACCGTCATCAAGGCCACGCTGCGGACGAACTTCTTCCAGCGCACGGCGGACGGCACCCCGCACTCCTACGTGTCGATGAAGTTCGACCCGCAGGCCATCCCGGACCTCCCCGCGCCGCGGCCGGCCTTCGAGATCTGGGTCTACTCGCCGCGCGTCGAGGGCGTCCACCTGCGCTTCGGCAAGGTCGCGCGAGGCGGTCTGCGCTGGTCCGACCGGCGTGAGGACTTCCGCACCGAGATCCTCGGCCTGGTCAAGGCCCAGATGGTGAAGAACACCGTCATCGTGCCCGTCGGCGCCAAGGGCGGCTTCGTCGCCAAGCAGCTCCCGGACCCGGCCGTGGACCGCGACGCCTGGCTGGCCGAGGGCATCGCCTCCTACAAGACCTTCATCTCGGCGCTGCTCGACATCACCGACAACCTGGTCGCCGGCGAGGTCGTTCCCCCGGTCGACGTCGTGCGCCACGACGAGGACGACACCTACCTCGTCGTCGCCGCCGACAAGGGCACCGCGACCTTCTCCGACATCGCCAACGCCGTCGCCGTCGACTACGGCTTCTGGCTCGGCGACGCCTTCGCCTCCGGCGGCTCGGCCGGCTACGACCACAAGGGCATGGGCATCACCGCCCGCGGCGCGTGGGAGTCCGTCAAGCGCCACTTCCGCGAGCTGGGCCACGACACCCAGACCGAGGACTTCACGGTCGTCGGCGTCGGCGACATGTCCGGCGACGTCTTCGGCAACGGCATGCTGCTCTCCGAGCACATCCGCCTGGTCGCGGCCTTCGACCACCGCCACATCTTCATCGACCCGACCCCGGACGCGGCCGTCTCCTACGCCGAGCGCCGCCGCCTCTTCGAGCTGCCCCGCAGCTCCTGGGCCGACTACGACACCCAGCTGCTCTCCGCGGGCGGCGGCATCCACCCGCGCAGCGCCAAGTCGATCCCGGTCAACGCGCAGATGCGCGCGGCCCTCGGCATCGAGCCGGGCGTCGTCAAGATGACCCCGGCCGAGCTGATGCAGGCGATCCTCCACGCACCGGTCGACCTGCTGTGGAACGGCGGCATCGGCACCTACGTCAAGGCGTCCACCGAGTCGCAGACGGACGTCGGCGACAAGGCCAACGACGCCATCCGCGTCAACGGCGAGAACCTGCGCGTCAAGGTCGTCGGCGAGGGCGGCAACCTCGGTCTGACCCAGCTCGGCCGCATCGAGTTCGCCCGCAAGGGCGGCCCCGACGGCGAGGGCGGCAGGGTCAACACCGACGCCATCGACAACAGCGCCGGTGTGGACACCTCCGACCACGAGGTGAACATCAAGATCCTGCTCAACGGGCTCGTCACCGAAGGCGACATGACCGTCAAGCAGCGCAACCGGATCCTCGCCGAGATGACCGACGAGGTCGGCGGGCTCGTCCTGCGCAACAACTACGCGCAGAACGTGGCCCTGGCCAACGCGTTCGCCCAGTCGCCGTCCCTGCTCCACGCCCACCAGCGCTTCATGCGCCGGCTCGGCCGCGACGGCGCCCTGGACCGCTCGCTCGAGTTCCTGCCCAACGACCGGCAGATCCGCGAGCTGCTCAACAACGGCAAGGGCCTGAGCCAGCCGGAGATCGCGGTCCTGCTCGCGTACACCAAGATCACGGTGGCCGACGAGCTGATCGGCACCGACCTGCCGGACGACCCGTACCTGCTGGGCCTGCTGCACGCGTACTTCCCGGCGCAGCTGCGCGAGAAGTTCACCGAGGCGGTCGACAACCACCCGCTGCGCCGCGAGATCGTCACGACCGTCCTGGTCAACGACACCGTCAACTCCGGTGGCTCGACCTTCCTGCACCGTCTCCGCGAGGAGACGGGCGCGTCGATCGAGGAGATCGTGCGCGCGCAGACCGCCGCCCGTGCCGTCTTCCGGCTCGGCGAGGTCTGGGACGCGGTCGAGGCGCTCGACAACCAGGTCCCGGCCGAGCTGCAGACCCGGATGCGGCTGCACTCCCGCCGCCTGGTCGAGCGCGGTACGCGCTGGCTGCTCGGCAACCGGCCGCAGCCGCTCCAGCTCCAGGAGACGATCGACTTCTTCGGCGAGCGCGTGGAGCAGGTCTGGACCGAGCTGCCGCAGCTGCTGCGCGGCGCGGACCTGGAGTGGTACCAGGGGATCCTGGAGGAGCTGACCGAGCTGGGCGTGCCGGAGATGCTCGCCCTGCGGGTCGCCGGATTCTCCTCGGCCTTCCCGATCCTCGACGTCGTCGCGATCGCCGACCGTACGGACAAGGACCCGCTGGCGGTCGCCGAGGTCTACTTCGACCTGGCCGACCGGCTGCGGATCACCCAGCTGATGGACCGGATCATCGAGCTGCCGCGCACCGACCGGTGGCAGTCGATGGCCCGTGCCTCCATCCGCGAGGACCTCTTCGCCGCGCACGCCGCCCTGACGGCCGACGTGCTGGCGGCGGGCGACGGGTCCTCGACGCCGGAGGAGCGCTTCAAGGGCTGGGAGGAGACGAACGCGGCGCTCCTGGGCCGGGCGCGCACGACGCTGGAGGAGATCCAGGGTTCGGAGACCTTCGACCTGGCGAACCTCTCGGTGGCCATGCGCACGATGCGTCAGCTCCTGCGGGCGCGCAGCTGACCTGATGACGAAGGGCCCCGCCGGGTGACCGGCGGGGCCCTTTCGCGTCGTACGGGACCCGGGCACGCGAGCCCGGCAGGATCCGGCGAGGCCCTACGACGGGTCGGCCACCGTCGCGGTCCACAGGCGCCGGGCGGCGAGGAGCGCCGCCGCGAGCAGCGTCGCGTTGCGGACGGCGACCACCGCCACGCCCGGCCAGGACCCGGTCAGCAGGTCCTGGTAGAGGATCGGGTACGCGAGCGAGCTGAGTGCCGCGGCCGGCAGCAGGAGCAGGGCCACCGGCCGCATCACGGTCGCCCGCGAGGTCAGGCAGACGGCCGCCAGGCCCAGCAGCCAGATCATGTACTGGGGGCTGATCACCCGGCTGGTGACGGTGAACAGCAGGACGGCGGCGAGGGCCGCGTCGAGCGGTGTGGCGGCCGTCCACCGCACGGCCCGGAGCCGCCAGATCAGCAGCCAGCCGAAGGCCAGGACGGTCAGCAGCAGCGCGATCCGCCCCACGCTGGAGACGTACGGGCCGACGTACTCGAAGGCGCCGTAGCGGTACTGCACCTGGCCCGGCCACAGCCCGGTCGCCTGGGACAGGGCCAGCGCCGTGCCGCCCAGGGACTCGATCTGGACGCCCCTGCTGCCCTGCTGTCGCAGGAAGTCGAAGGAGTTCGAGAAGCAGAGGGCGAGGGTCGCCAGCAGGGTGGCCGCGGTGACGCCTGCGGCGACCCAGGCGTCCCGGGTGGTGCGGCCCCGGGGCGTGCCGATCAGGGCGAGGGCGGGCCACACCTTCACCAGGGCGCCGATCCCGGCCATGACCCCGCCGAAGCGGTGCGCGGTGGCCGAGCGGGCGGTGAGGGCGAGCAGGGCGAGCACGGCGAGGGCGGTGACCTGGACGTCGTACCGGGCGAGCGGAAGGTGCAGGAGCAGCGGCAGCCCGCAGACCCAGATCCAGGCGCCGTGCGTGACGCGGCGGCTGTCGGCGCGCGCGAGGGCGGCGGTCACGACCGCGTCGGCGAGCAGGGTGAGGGCGACGAACGCCTGGAAGTAGCTGAGCCAGGGCAGTACGGCCGGGGAGACGATGACCAGGCCGGCGCCGGGCGGGTACTGCCAGGTCACGTCGTTCACGGGGAAGGTGCCGTGGGCGAACTGGCCGTACCAGTACTGGTAGAGGACGGAGACCTCCCGGCCCACGCCCCCGATGCCCAGGCTGTCGCGCAGCAGGAGCAGCAGCATGCCGGCCCGGGTCAGGAGCCAGACGGCGCCGAGCGCGAGGAGCGGGCCGCGGCCGACGGTGACGAAGGTGGCCGAGGTGAAGGTGTCCGACTCGAACGGCGAGGCGGTGAGAGCCGGCGCCGCGGGCGGGCGGGCGGGCGACGGCGTGCCGCCCGCCGACGGCGGCGAGGGCGCGGTGCCGTCGGCGGGTCCCGCGCCGGGTTCCGGGGCGGGACCGTGGCCCTGGCCGGCATCGGGCGAGGGGGGCGGAGTGCGGTGTCCATGCGTCGTCATCGACCCGCACTCTATTCCGTATTGGGCTATTTCCCTCTCTTTTGTCCGGCCTTCCTGGTGAACTCCTCGTACTCCGCGACGACCTCCGCGGCCGGTCCGTCCCGCCGCAGCGTGCCCGCCTCCAGCCACAGCGCCCGGTCGCAGGTCTCGGTGATGGTGGAATGCGAGTGGCTGACGAGGAAGACGGTTCCCGCCTCGGCGCGCAGCTCGTCGATCCGCTCCCGGCTGCGACGGCGGAAGGCGGCGTCTCCGGTCGACAGCGCCTCGTCGATCAGGAGCACGTCGTGGCTCTTCGCCGCCGCGATGGAGAACCGCAGCCGGGCGCCCATGCCCGAGGAGTACGTCCGCATGGGCCGGGAGACGGCGTCGTCCTTCTCGTTGATCCCGGAGAACTCCACGATGTCGTCGTAGCGGGCGTCGATCTCCGCCCGGGTCATGCCCATCGCGAGGCCGCCGAGGATCACGTTCCGCTCGCCCGTCAGGTCGGCCATCAGGGCCGCGTTGACGCCGAGGAGGGCCGGCCGGCCCTGGGTGTAGATCCGCCCCCGGTCGACGGGGAGCAGGCCGGCCACGGCCTTGAGCAGGGTGGACTTGCCGGAGCCGTTGGAGCCGATCAGGCCGATCGCCTCGCCCCGGTACGCGGCGAAGCCGACCCCCCTGACCGCGTGCACGGTGCGCCCGCCGGGCCGGGGGCCGCGCGAGAGCAGCCGGCCGAGGGCGGCGGTGGCGCCGCCCCTCGCGGGCCGGCCGCCCTGGACGGTGTACGAGATGTGGACCCCGTCGACGACGACCGTCGGGGTGCGTTCCCCGTCCGGCGCGGATGCCCCGGCGGGACGGAGGCGGGGGCGCAGTCCGGTGTGTTCAGCCACGGCCGTAGGTCTCCTCTGCCTTCCAGAAGTACACGAAGCCGCCGGCGAAGGCCGCCACGGCCCAGGCGGCGGCCGTCGCCCAGGCGCACGGGGGGAGCCGGTCGGCCGTGAAGCCGCCGACCAGGGCGCAGCGCATCAGGTCGATGTAGAGCGCCGCAGGGTTGGCCTCCAGGGCCGTGATCAGGCCCTGGGGGAGCCGGCCGCTCGCCGCCAGGTGCGGGAGGGACCACATGACCCCGGAGACGTACATCCAGGTCCGCAGCAGGAAGGGCATCAGCTGTGCGATGTCCGGGGTGCGGGCCGCCAGTCGGGCCAGCGCGAGGGCCAGGCCGGTGTTGAACAGTGACTGGAGGAGGAGGGCGGGGATCGCGAGCAGCCAGCTCCAGGCCGGGAACTCGCCGAAGCAGCACAGGATGACGGCCAGCGCGGACAGCGAGAAGGCCAGCTGCTGCAGCTGCTGGAGCGCGAGTGCCACGGGGAGGCTCGCCCGGGGGAAGTGCAGGGCCCTGACCAGTTCGAGGTTCCCGCTGATGGCGCGGGTGCCGGCGAGCACCGACTGGGAGGTGAAGGTCCAGACGAAGACGCCCGTGATCAGGAAGGGGACGTAGTCGGGGATGTCCCGGCGGACGTCCATGAGGACGCCGAAGACGAGGTAGTAGACGGCCGCGTTGAGGAGCGGGGTGATCAGCTGCCAGACCTGGCCGAGGCGGGCCTGGCTGTACTGGGCCGTCAGGCGGGCTGTCGCGAAGGCGGCGATGAAGGCGCGCCGCGACCAGAGCTCCCGGACGTACACGGGGAGGGACGGACGGGCGCCGCTGACGGACAGGCCGTGCCGCAGGGCGAGCGCCCGCAGGTCCTCCGGTGCGGGGGAGGAGGCGGCGGCCGCGGCGGTGGCGGGTGGGGTGAGCGTCTCGGTGGTCACGGGGTCGCTTTCACGGTGACGACAGGAGCGACGGGACGGGACCGTATCGTCGCTACGGGGGAGACTAGGGCGGTCGAGCGTCGGAACGCAACCGTATCGTCGTGACGTGGATGCCGGTCGGTGGATAGAATCCCGTCCATGACGACAGCCCCCGGAACCCCCCGCCGCGCCCCCGCGGGAGCCGCCGTGCTCCGGGAGGACGTCACCGAGGCCATCCGCGCCGCCGTCTTCGAGGAACTGGCCGCGGTCGGCTTCGCCCGGATGTCCATCGAAGGCATCGCGCGCCGCGCGGGAGTCGGCAAGACCGCCGTCTACCGGCGCTGGAAGTCCAAACTCTCGCTCGTCCTCGACCTCGTCGGCGCCCTCGCCGCCGAGGGGCTGCCGGCACCGTCGACCGGTTCCCTGTACGGGGACGTCCGCGCCCTGCTCGAAGTCGCGGCGCATGCCCTGCGCCACCCCGTCGCCTCGCAGGTCATCCCGGACCTGCTGGTCGAGGCGGCCCGGCAGCCGGAGATCGCCGGGGCGATCAGGGCGGCCCTGCTCGACGGCCGGCAGGGCGTGGTCGCCCAGGTGGTGAGGGAGGCCGTCGACCGGGGCGAACTGCCCGCGGGCGCCGATTCCGACCGCGCGCTCGACCTGGTCGTCGGCCCGCTCTACTGGCGGCTCGTGGTGGTGCGCGGCGAGCTCCCGCAGGGGTACCTCGACGACCTGGCGCGCTCCGCGGTCGCGGCGCTCACGGTCCGCCCCTGAGCGACCGGGCGGGTACGGGCCGGGCGGGACGGCGTACGGGCGGGACGGCCTATCGGCGGGGCCGGGCGGCGGGGTACGGCGCACCGGGCCGCTCCGGTCCGCACCCGCCCCCGGCCGCTCGGACACCGGCGGTCACTTCACCGCGCCGGCCATCACCCCCGACACGAACTGCCGCTGGAAGGCGAAGAAGACCGCCAGCGGGATCACCATCGAGACGAACGCGCCCGGCGCCAGCACGTCGATGTTGTTGCCGAACTGCCGGACCTGCTGCTGCAGCGCCACCGTGATCGGCGGCGACTCGGAGTCCGCGAAGATCAGCGCGACCAGCATGTCGTTCCAGACCCAGAGGAACTGGAAGATGCCGAGCGAGGCGATCGCCGGCCCGCCCAGCGGCATCACCACCCGGGTGAACAGCCGGATCTCACCCGCCCCGTCGAGCCGTGCCGCCTCCAGCAGCTCGCGCGGGATCTCCGCGAAGAAGTTCCGCAGCAGGAAGATCGCGAACGGCAGGCCGAACGCGGTGTGGAACAGCACCACGCCCAGCGTCGTCTCGAAGAGGCCGACCGCCCCGAACAGCTTCGAGACAGGGATCAGCGCGACCTGGACCGGGACCACGAGCAGCCCCACCACGATCATGAAGCACCAGTCCCGGCCCGGGAACTCCAGCCAGGCGAAGGCGTATCCGGCCAGCGAGCCGATGACCACGACGAGAACCGTGGCCGGCACGGTGATCAGGACCGTGGAGAGCAGCGAGCGCGTGATGGTGTCGTCGGCGAGCAGGTGGGAGTAGTTCTCCGTCGTGAGCTGGGCGGGTGCGGTGAACACCCGCCACCAGCCGCTCTCGCTGATGTCCGACGGCCCGCGGAGCGAGGACAGCAGCAGGCCGACGGTCGGCATCAGCCAGAACAGGCCGACCAGGACCAGGAAGACCCGCATCGCGCCGCCGGCCGCGCGGGCGGCGAGCCGGCCACCGACGCCACCGGCCTCCGACGCGCCTTTCCCGGGCGTGCCGTGCGTGGACGTGCCGTGCGTGGACGTGCCGTGCGTGGACCCCGTCACCGGCGGGCCTCCCTTCGCATCCGGCGGATGTTGAAGGCCATCACCGGGATGACCAGCAGCAGGAGCAGTACGGCGATGGCGGAGCCGATCCCGAGGTCCGCGTCCGTGCCGAAGGACGAGCGGTACAGCTGGAGTGCCAGGACGTTCGCGTCGTCCTGCGCCGAGCCCGGCGCGATGATGAAGACGAGGTCGAAGACCTTGAGCACGTTGATCATCAGGGTGACCAGGACGACGGCGAGGACGGGCGCGAGCAGCGGGACCGTGATGCGGCGGAAGACCTGCCACTCGTTCGCCCCGTCGACCCGGGCGGCCTCCAGCAGTTCGCGCGGCACGCTCGCCAGGCCCGCGGCGATCAGCACCATCGCGAACCCGGCCCACATCCAGACGTAGCTGCCGATCACGGCCGGGGTGACGAGCGAGGGGCCGAGCCACTCCACCCCGCCGTACTGCTCCCTGAAGTTGCTCGCGGGCAGCCGGAGCACGGCACCGTCCGCGGCGGCCGGCAGGGCGAACGTGCCGTCGGCCGCCGCCGTGGTGCTCGCCACGACCCGGCCGTCCTTCACGGCCTCGATGCGCAGCCCCTTGAGGCCGAGCTCCCGCGCGTCGACGGCGTTCGGCCGCCCGCCACCGCCCTTGGTGAAGTCCAGCCAGGCGGTGCCGGCGATCCCGTCCGGTCGCGCGGCCGGATCACGGGCCGGCCGGGCGTCCTTCGGCATCTGCGCGGGGGCGACGCCGATCAGCGGCAGCCTCGCCGTCTCCCCGCTGCGGACGGGGACCTTGGTGACGTACGCCCCGCCGCCCGCGGCCTTCAGCGGGTGTACCGGCAGGGGGCGGGCGCGCGGGAAGCCGGAGGACTCCGCGAAGGTGTCGTGGACCCCGACCCAGACGGCGTTGGCGACCCCGCGGTCCGGATCCTGCTCGTAGACCAGCCGGAAGATGATCCCCGCGGCCAGCATCGAGATCGCCATCGGCATGAAGACGACCAGCTTGAACGCCGTTCCCCAGCGCACGCGTTCGGTGAGCACCGCGAACACCAGGCCGAGCGCCGTCGCGACGGTGGGCGCGAGGACCACCCAGATCGCGTTGTTCTTCACCGCGGTCAGCAGTGTGTCGTCGGTGAACAGTTCGACGTAGTTGTCCAGTCCGGCGAAGGAGTCCCCTGACGTGTCGAAGAACGAACGCTGGACGGAGTACCCGATCGGGTAGACGACGAGCGCACCGAGCAGCAGCAGGGCGGGGAGGAGGAACCCCGCCGCCACCGCCCTGCGGGTGCCGGTGACGCTCTTGTACGCGGCCGGCTTCGCCGGCCGGCCTGCGGGCGCCGAGGTCACGGCGTCAGCTCTGGTACGCCTTGGCCGCGTCGGCCTCCAGCCGTGCCTGGGTCCCCGCGACGTCCTTCGGGTTCTTCAGGAAGTCCTGGAGCGCCTTCCACTCGCCCTTGCCGGGCGTCCCGCCGAACGACTGCGGCATCTGGTCCGACATGTCGAAGCGGAAGTCGTCGCCGGCTCCGATCAGCGCCTTGGCGATCTCCCGCTGCACGTCGTTCGGGTACGCCGCCGGGTCCAGGCTCTTGTTGGGGGACAGGAAGCCGCCCGCACCCGCCCAGATCGCCGCCGCGTCGGGGGAGGCGAGGAAGGTCAGCAGCGCCTGGGCGCCCTTGGTGTCCTTCAGCGCCACCGCCGCGTCGCCCGCCGTCACGACCGGAGCCTGACCGTTCGCGCCCACCGCCGGGAAGGGGAACACCTTCGCGTCCGTACCGATCTTGGCATCGGTCTCCGCGATGTTGACGGCGGCGAAGTCGCCCTCGAAGACCATCGCGGCCTTGGGCTGGTCGCCGCCGGTGAAGGTCTGGGTGACCGAGACCGGGAACTCCGTCTGGAGCGCGCCGTTCGCGCCGCCCGCGATCAGCGCCGGCTTGCCGAACAGCTCGCCGAGCGTGGTCAGGGCCTGGGTGACGGAGGCGTCCGTCCACTTGATCTCGTGCTTGGCCAGCTGGTCGTACTTGGCCGGGCCCGCCTGGGAGAGGTAGATGTTCTCGAACCAGTCGGTGAGGGTCCAGCCGTCCGCGCCGCCCACGGAGACCGGGGTGACGCCGGAGGCCGAGATCGTCTCGGCGGTGGCGAGGAAGTCCTTCCAGGTCTTCGGCTCGGAGGCGCCCGCGTTCTCGAAGGCGGCGGTGTTGTACCAGATCAGCGACTTGTTGGCGGCCTTGAAATACACGCCGTACTGCGTGCCGTCCACCGCGCCGAGGTCCTGCCAGCCCTTCGCGTAGTGGGCGGCGAGCTGCGCCTTTGCCTCGGGGCCGGCCGGCTTCAGCCACTTCTGGGCGACGGCCTGCTTGATCGCTCCGACCTGCGGGAGCATCGCCACGTCGGGCGGGGAGCCGCCCGCGATCTTCGTGCCCAGGAAGTTCACGATCGGGTCCTGCGCCGGCACGAAGGTGACGGTGGCCCCGGTGCGCTTCTCGAACTCGTCGAGGACCTTCGTGAAGTTCTCCTGCTCGGGTCCCGTCCAGACGGCGGCGACCTCGATCTTCTCGCCCTTGAGGGACGGTAAGGAGACGGTCTTCCCGCTGCCGCTCGGTCCGTTCGTCCCCGACGGACCGGGGTCGTCGGCTGCGTCGGAGCCGCAGCCGGAGAGGGTGAGTGCGGTGACCGCGGTGAAGGCGGCGATCGTCGTCGCCGCCCTGCGTGTACGAAGAGTTGTACGCATTTCTGCCCCGTCTCTGTCGTGCGCGTGCTCGTCCCGGTCCGACAGGTCTACGCCGGGCGTTCGGGGCCCGCAATACCGCCTTCGGTGTCGACTCGGAGATCGTGACCCGCTCGTGACGTGATGTCAGGGGTGGTCGGGACCCGTCCCCGGGCGGTACGGCGACGGTGCCGGGGAAGGCGCGGCGGGGCGTCCCGGCACGCGGCCGGACGCCGCCCGGTGCCCGGCCGGCCAGGGTGGCCGGAGTGTCCCGGGCGGGGTTCCGGTCGAGGTCAGGGGTGGGCGGCCGGGGTCAGCGGCGCCACCGGCGCCGCCTCGACGGAACGGGCCGCCCGGTCCAGGGCCGAGGCGAGCAGCGCCAGGTCGGTCGGGCCGTTGCCCAGCTCGCGGACGGGTCTGCGGGTGGGCGGGTCGCCCATCCGCTCCCACTCCAGCGGGACGACCGTCGGACGCAGGGTCGCCGTGCGGGGGATGCGGCCGGTGACCCGCCCCGCCTGGAAGGGGGTCACTCGGCCGTCCGGGTGGCCGAGGCGCCCCCGGCCCGGGACCGGGTCGTCGGGACCGGCCGCCACGGGCGGCGCGTCGAGCACGATCCGCAGCCGGGCGCCGTGGGCGAGCTCCGTGTCCGCCGTCCGGTCCGGCCGCGCGGAGGTCGCGACCAGGTGCACCCCCAGCCGCGCGCCGCCGCGGGCGACGGCTTCGAGGGCGCGTACGACGGAACCGGCGGCGGGCCTGCCGGGCGAGCCGAGCGCGGGTGCCACGAGGGCGTCGTAGTCGTCGACCAGTACGACGAGCCGCGGCAGCCGGGCGTGGCCGTCCGCCTCGCCGCCGCCCGCCGGCTCGGCTGACCCGGTGACCCGGCCGGAGGACCGGTCACCCGGCTCCACCTCGTCCGTCCGCATCACGCGGCCGCTCGGGCGGTCACCGAGACCGGAGTCGCCGCGCAGCGGCAGCCGGCCGCTCGGCCGGTCGCCGAGGTCCCCGTCCGTCGCGCGTGCGACGCGCCCGCTCGACCGGTCGGCCAGGTCCGCGGCCCCGGAGCGAGAGCCCGTGCCGGGGCGTTCGCCGATCGCTCCCTCGCCCGTGCGCAGGGTCCTGCCGCTGGGCAGGTACGTCAGCTCGTCGGCGCCGGTCCGCCCGGTCCGGGTGCTCGGGCGGTCGTCGAGGCCGCCGTCGCCGGTCCGGCCGCCGGCCGAGCGCGCCTCGGGGACGCGGACGCTCGCCCGGGCGCCCGGAGGCAGTGTCTCCGCTGCGCTCGGCGGGCGCTGCGCGATCAGCCGGCCGGTGGCCCGCCGGTCGGCGAAGTGCCCGTCGCCCAGGATCTCCGCCCGGCGCTTCAGTTCGGCGCCCAGCGCCTGGGCGAACGCGCGCATCCGGACCGGATCGGAGGCCACCAGGTGCTCGGTCACGTGCGGCAGTTCCGTACAGACGCCCAGGCCCTCGCCGCGCTCGCCGCCCGCGCCGTCGACCAGCAGCAGACCGAGGCGGTCGGGGCGGCCGCCCGCGGCCAGGGAGGCGGCGATCGAGCGCAGCAGCTCCGTGCGTCCGCTGCCCGCCGGGCCCTCGATCAGCAGGTGCGGGCCCTCCTCGGTCAGGTCGACCGACACCGGCCCGCGCGGGCCGGCGCCCAGCACCGCCGTCCCGTCGCCGGCGGAGGCCCAGCGAGCCATGAGGGAGGCCGGGGTGGCCCGGGCGAGCCCGAGCTCGTCGAGCAGCCGAGCGGACGGCGGCAGCGCCGCCGCCGCGGCCCTGCCCCGCGGCGCCGCGGACTCCGTGCGCAGGGGCGCCAGGGCCCGTCCGAAACGCTCGGCCCAGGCGACCGAGACCGCGTCCACGACGCCGACGGTGCCGTGACCGGCGGCCCGGCCTCCCACGGTGCGCAGCAGCCGCAGCGCCGTCGCCACGTCACCGCTCAGCAGGGCGACCGCACCGCACTCGCGGAAGGCGAGCGAGGCCGCGCAGGCGCTCTCGTACGTCGCGGCGACGGGGGAGACGGGGGAGGCGGACGGAGCCTCGGCGAGGCAGATCAGATGGATGCCGGCGGCGGCGCCCGCCCCGGCGAGCCGCGCGGTCGCCTCCCGCAGCGCCGCCGTGCCGGGGTCGCCGTCCACGATCACGACCGTGACCGGTCCGTCGTGGTGGGCCGCCGCCTCGGCCACGGCCATGCGGTCGGCGCTCGGCCAGCCCGGCCCGAGCGGTCCGTCGTCCAGCCGGCGGGTGAGCTCGGCCGTGCGGGCCTGGGCCTGGTCGCGGTCGTAGGCGAGGAGGAGCCTGCAGTCCTGGCCGTGCGCCGGGCGCAGGTGCGGCAGCCAGCCGAGCCAGGACCAGGCGCGGCGCCGCTCCTCCAGGGGCCGGTTGCGGTCCGCGCTGATGAGCACGATCTCCAGCTCGGCCGGGGAGTGCAGGGCGGCGAGCTGGGCCACGACGGAGCGGGCGAGCCCGGCCAGCCGGTTGCCCGGGCCGGCGAGTCCGAGGGAGCCCGCCTCGCGCAGTCCGACGGTGACGGGGACGCCGGAGAGCTCGGCCCGGTCGGCCGTCCCGAGCCGGACCACGAGGGACTCGGGATGGTCCGGGCCGCGCTCCCAGAGCCGGGGGCCCGGGCCGAGCGCCGTCAGCAGCACGGCGGCGGGGTCGGGCCAGGTGTCGGCGGCGGTCGCCGGGCCGGCGACCGCCCCGGCCGTGGCCGGCGGGAAACCGGTCTCGGCCGTCGGCAGCGGCAGCTCCTCGCGACCGCCGGCGAAGCGGCGGGCCCAGGCTCCTATCCCGCGCCGGCCGCGGGCCGGCGGGGCCTGGCGGCGGGTCTGCCGGGTCCTGCTGTGGGCCTCGCCCTCGTCGTCCGGGAAGTCCTCGGCGCGCGCGTGGCCCAGGGAGCCGCCGTGGGTGGCGTCGGCGTACGGGTCGCGGGCGCCGTGCTCACCGGAGGGTCCGCCGGGCCGGGCGGAGGGGTGGGGACGGCCGCCGGGCGGGGCGTCGTGGCCGTGCCGCTCCGGCTCGTACGGTCCGCGGCTCCCGTACGCGAGGTCCGCGGCCGTACCCCCGCCGGGGCCGTCGGATCCGGGACCCGGGTCCGCCGCGCCGCCCAGGGCGTCCGCGTCGGGCACGGGGCCCACCCGGAGGTGGCCTTCGCCGTCCGGCGCCGTCGGCACCGCCTCCGTACCGCCGTCCCCCGGTCCGGTCAGGCGCAGCGCGGACTCGCCGAGCCGCAGGAGGGAGCCGGGGCGCAGCCGGACGGGCCGGTCGCCGACCTGCACGCCGTCCAGGGTCGTGCCGTTCGTGGAGCCCGGGTCCGCGACCGTGATCCGGCCGTCCTCGCCGACCGTCACCGTGCAGTGCGCCCGGGAGACGTCCGGGTCGTCGAGCGGGACGTCCGCGTCCATGGAGCGGCCGATCCGGATCGGCCCGCCGTGCAGCAGGTGGACCCCGCCCGCGTCGGGTCCCGCGACCACGTGGAGCCGGGCCGAGGCGCCCTCGCCGATCCGGTCGTCCTCGCCGGGGACCTGGAGCGTGAGCACGGCTCCGTCCACCAGCGGGGGCTCGCCGAGCGCGCAGCGCTGCCCGTCGAGCCGCTCCCGGCCCGCGTAGAGGACGGTCGTGCCGGAGGTCGAGGTGTCGGGGCCGGAGACGGCCGCGGCCAGGGCGGAGGCCACGGCGGACAGCGCCGTCCCCGCCGGGGCGGTGACGAGCACGTCGCAGGAGCGCCCCGCGCCGTGGCCGGCGTGCGGTGCGAGGACGGTCAGCCGGATCTGCATCGCCGTCAGCGGTCCCTTCTGCGCGTGGTGCTCGGCAGGGGAACCGCCGTGTCTCTCCCCCGCCCGGCACGGACACGTCGTCCGGTTCAGGTCGGCACGGCGCGGGGCTCCCGACCCCGATGCGACGTGCTGTAGGCATCCTCGCACCTGCCACTGACGACACGCCCGCGGGTCGGTCACAAGTGATCTTGAATGGTCGGCTGTGCACGCAAAAATGCCTGGTTGAGCACACCCTGCGTCGAGCACGGCAACCACGGGTACAGCTGACGCGTCTTGTTTTCGGACAAGTCCGGCGCCTCGGGGCGCGAGAATCGGCCACAAGGTGATCGGCAGTGTGATCGACCGGTGACCCGTTCGGCGGCACTAAAGTGGGTCGGACACCCGGACGGGTCACAACAGACGACAGGACCCCGGGAACCCCCCAGGACCACGATCAGCAGGGAGCGCGTGACGTGCGGCCTATCGGCAGCAAGTACCTGCTCGAGGAGCCGCTCGGCCGCGGCGCCACGGGCACCGTCTGGCGAGCCCGCCAGCGGGAGACGGCGGGGGCCGAGGCAGCGGTGCCGGGCCAGCCCGGCGAGACCGTCGCGATCAAGGTCCTCAAGGAGGAGCTGGCCAACGACGCGGACATCGTGATGCGCTTCCTGCGCGAGCGTTCCGTGCTGCTCCGGCTCACCCATCCCAACATCGTGCGCACCCGCGACCTGGTCGTGGAGGGTGACGTCCTCGCCCTGGTCATGGACCTCGTCGAGGGCCCGGACCTGCACCGCTACATCCGGGAGAACGGCCCGCTCACCCCGGTCGCCGCGAGCCTGCTCACCGCGCAGATCGCCGACGCGCTCGCCGCCAGCCACGCGGACGGCGTCGTCCACCGCGACCTGAAGCCGGCCAACGTGCTGCTCGCCGAGCAGGGCGGTCAGATGCACCCGATGCTGACCGACTTCGGCATCGCGCGCCTCGCCGACTCCCCGGGGCTGACCCGCACGCACGAGTTCGTCGGGACACCGGCGTACGTCGCCCCGGAGTCCGCCGAGGGGCGTCCGCAGACCTCCGCCGTCGACATCTACGGCGCGGGCATCCTGCTGTACGAGCTCGTCACCGGCCGGCCCCCCTTCGCGGGCGGCACCGCCCTGGAGGTCCTGCACCGCCACCTCAGCGAGGAGCCGCGCCGCCCCTCGACCGTTCCCGGCCCGCTGTGGACGGTCATCGAGCGCTGCCTGAGCAAGGACCCCGCGCGCCGGCCCAGTGCCGAGAACCTGGCCCGGGGACTGCGCGCGGTCGCCGCCGGCATCGGCGTGCACTCCACCCCCGCCCAGATCGAGGCCGCCGACGGCGTCGGTGCCCTGCTCGCCCCCGACCCGGCGCCCGCGCCGGTCCCGCAGGCTCCGGGCGTGGACCCGGCCGGCGCGACGCAGGTGCTGCCCACAGGCGGGTCCTCGTACGACCCCGCCGCCGCGACCAGCGTCATGCCGACCAGCGGCCCCGGCGGAGGCCCGGGAGCCGCCGACCCGACCGCCGTCATGCCCCCGGTCCCCTCGCAGTCCCCGCAGAACGAGGAGCCGCACCCCTGGCAGAGCCAGCTGCGCGCCGCCCGTGACCGCAACGAGCAGACGCAGGTCCAGTACCTGGATCCGAGCCAGGACCCGCTGCGCCGGCGCCCCCAGCGCCAGCCGCAGCCCCCGCAGCACCAGCCCCAGCAGTACGGCGGCCGGCCGCAGCAGCCGTACCAGCAGCCCCAGCAGGCGCCCCAGCCGTATCAGCAGCAGCGCCCGCCGCAGCGGCAGCAGTACGCGCCCCAGCAGCCCCAGCAGTACGGGGGCCGGCCGCAGCAGCAGCCGTACACGCCTCCGCAGCCGCCGCCCCAGGCACCGGCCCCGCGCGAGCCGCGCCCGCCGCGTCAGCGCAGCGCCAACCCGATGCGGATCCCCGGCCTCGGCTGCCTCAAGGGGTGCCTGTTCACGATCGTGCTGTTCGTGGTCGCGGGCTGGCTCATCTGGGAGCTCACCCCGCTCCAGGACTGGGTCGCCCAGGGCAAGGGCTACTGGGAGGCCATCGGCGACGCGATCACGTCCGTCAGCGACTGGGTCTCCGGCCTCGGCGGCACGGACAGCGGGGGTGCTACCGGCGGTACGGGGCAGTAACGCTGCCGATTTATCGACTTCCGAGGGGTGATTTCCCCTCGGAGGTGACGACCGGCGCCCGGGGACGCGTAACTTTGTCGCGACCGCCAGCCGCTGAGGGAGCAGTCTTGGCACGGAATATCGGCAGCCGCTACAAGGCCCACCAGATCCTCGGGCGGGGCAGCGCCGGCACGGTGTGGCTCGGCGAGGGTCCCGAGGGCCCCGTCGCCATCAAGCTGCTCCGCGAGGACCTGGCCTCGGACCAGGAACTCGTCGGCCGCTTCGTCCGCGAGCGCACCGCCCTGCTCGGGCTCGACCACCCCCGCGTGGTCTCCGTCCGCGACCTCGTCGTCGACGGCAACGACCTCGCGCTCGTCATGGACCTCGTCCGCGGCACCGACCTGCGCACCCGCCTCGACCGCGAACGCCGCCTCGCCCCCGAGGCGGCCGTCGCGATCATCGCCGACGTCGCGGACGGCCTCGCCGCCGCGCACGCCGCCGGCGTGGTCCACCGCGACGTCAAGCCGGAGAACATCCTGCTCGACATGGAGGGACCGCTCGGGCCCGGCGGCGCCCACCCGGCCCTCCTCACCGACTTCGGCGTCGCCAAGCTGATCGACACCCCCGGCCGCACCAAGGCGACCCGGATCATCGGCACCCCCGACTACCTCGCCCCCGAGATCGTCGAGGGCCTGCCCCCGCGCGCGGCCGTCGACATCTACGCCCTCGCCACCGTCCTGTACGAGCTCCTGGCCGGCTTCACCCCCTTCGGCGGCGGTCACCCCGGCGCGGTCCTGCGCCGCCACGTCACCGAGACGGTCGTCCCGCTCCCCGGCATCCCCGAGGAGCTGTGGCAGCTGATCGTCCAGTGCCTGGCGAAGGCCCCGGCCTCCCGGCTGCGCGCCTCGGAGCTCGGCGCCCGGCTGCGCGACGTGCTCCCGCTGCTCGCCGGCATCCCGCCGCTGGACGTGGACGAGCCGGACGCCGAACCGGCGTCGGACGCGTCCGACGAGGACCTGTACCCGACCGGGGCGGGCGCGGCCGAGGGCTCGCCGCGCCGGGCCGCCGTGCCGCTGGTGCCCGGCGCCTCGCCGGACTCCAACCGCGACACCCACACCTCCATGCGCGTCCCCGCCCCCGACGAGCTCTCCGGCGGCCCGCTGGGCACCGCCCGGGCTCCCCGGGCGGCGGGCGCCCGCCGCCCCGGCTCGGCCCGCCACAAGGCGGAGACGGTCCGCAAGCGGCGCATCACCCTGTCCGTCGCGGCGGTCGTGGTGGCCGGCGCGCTCGCGGCGGGCGGCTATCTGGCGAGCGCCGACGACGCCGAGGCGCCGCCGCAGGACTCCAAGACGTCCTCGCAGCCGTAGCCGGGGGGACCGGGGATCTGCGGCGAGCCGTTACGCTGGACGCGTGGCAGTCGTCGATGTATCCGAAGAGCTGAAGTCCCTCTCCTCGACCATGGGGTCGATCGAGGCCGTCCTGGACCTCGAAAAGCTGAGGGCCGACATCGCCGTGCTCGAAGAGCAGGCCGCGGCCCCGTCCCTCTGGGACGACCCGGAGGCGGCGCAGAAGATCACCAGCAAGCTTTCGCACCTCCAGGCCGAGGTGCGCAAGGCGGAGGCCCTGCGGAGCCGGATCGACGACCTCGGGGTGCTCTTCGAGCTCGCCGAGGAGATGGACGACCCGGACACCCGCGCCGAGGCGGAGACGGAGCTCGGCTCCGTCCGCAAGGCGCTGGACGAGATGGAGGTCCGCACGCTCCTCTCCGGCGAGTACGACGAGCGCGAGGCGCTGGTCAACATCCGCGCCGAGGCGGGTGGCGTGGACGCCGCCGACTTCGCCGAGCAGCTCCAGCGCATGTACCTGCGCTGGGCCGAGCGGCACGGCTACGGCACCGAGATCTACGAGACCTCCTACGCCGAGGAGGCCGGCATCAAGTCGACCACCTTCGTCGTGAAGGCCCCGTACGCGTACGGCACGCTCTCCGTCGAGCAGGGCACGCACCGCCTGGTGCGCATCTCCCCCTTCGACAACCAGGGCCGCCGCCAGACGTCCTTCGCCGGTGTCGAGATCCTGCCGGTCGTCGAGTCGTCCGACCACGTCGAGATCGACGAGTCCGAGCTGCGCGTCGACGTGTACCGCGCCTCGGGCCCCGGTGGCCAGGGCGTCAACACGACCGACTCGGCGGTGCGCATCACGCACATCCCGACCGGCATCGTGGTCTCCTGCCAGAACGAGCGCTCCCAGATCCAGAACAAGGCGAGCGCCATGAACGTCCTCCAGGCCAAGCTGCTGGAGCGTCAGCGTCAGGAGGAGCGCGCCAAGATGGACGCCCTCAAGGGCGACGGCGGCAGCTCCTGGGGCAACCAGATGCGTTCGTACGTCCTGCACCCGTACCAGATGGTCAAGGACCTGCGGACGGACCACGAGGTCGGCAACCCGCAGTCCGTCCTGGACGGCGAGATCGACGGCTTCCTTGAGGCCGGCATCCGCTGGCGCAAGCAGCAGGAGAAGTAACCGCACGCGAAACGGTCGCACGCCGGGCCCGTCACACCGAGAGTGTGACGGGCCCGGCGTCTTTCGTCGTCCCCGGTGATTCGCGGGCGCAAGCGGAACAGCGTCGATCCTGACGCTTTGTCGACAAGGGAACTGCCGCCGGGGAGGCGGGAGTTCCAGGTTTACGTCACAGTTGCATCCCCGCATGCCAGGCAATTGACGATCTTTCGGGCATCGCACGCGCAACGACCTTGACGCGTATGCGGAAAGTCGGAAGGGTGGCATGCGGCATGCGTATCTCTGGGGCGCGTGTGAATGGGGGCCGGTCCGGTGACGTGACCGCTCCTGGTGTCCGAGGCCCCCGAGCGCGGCTCCATGACGAATGAGCTACTGGGGGTAGCAAACAGATGACGAAGAAGACGCGTGTCCGCGTTGCGCGTATAGCCGCCGGCGCCGTGATCGCCGCCGGTGCGTCGCTCACCGCGGCGGGTGCCGCGAGCGCCGTCGGTGTGTCCTTCGGTGCCGAGGTCAACGACGGCACTGTCGCGGTCCAGGCCGGCCTCGGTGACACCGAGGGTGGCGGGAACGGCGGCAACACCTCCCTCGGCTCGACCGAGGGCTCCACGGAAGGCTCGACCGAGGGCTCGACCGAGGGCTCGACCGAGGGCTCGACCGAGGGTTCCACGGAGGGTTCCACCGAGGGCTCGACCGAGGGCTCGACCGAGGGCTCGACCGAGGGTTCCACGGAAGGCTCGACCGAGGGTTCCACGGAAGGCTCGACCGAGGGCTCCACCGAGGGCACGTCGACCGGTACGTCCACGGGTACCTCGACCGGCACCTCCACGGGTACGTCCACGGGCACGTCGACCGGCACCTCGACGGGTACGTCCACGGGTACCTCGACCGGCACGACCAGCGGCACCGGTAACAACGGTGGCAACGGCAACAACGGCGGTCAGGGCAACAACGGTGGCACCGGTAACAACGGTGGCAACGGCAACAACGGCGGTCAGGGCGACAACGGTGGCACCGGCACCGACGGCGGCTCCTCGACCGACGGTGGCTCCTCCACCGACGGCGGCGCCGGCACCTGCACCGTCGACCTCGACGGCGCCGAGTGCGTCGACAACAACCCCGGCACCAACAACGCCGGCTCGCAGCCCGTCGAGCAGGGCAAGGCCAAGGAGGAGCTGGCCGAGACCGGCGCCGCCGAGACCTCGTTCCTGCTCATCGGTGCCGCGACGATGATCGCCGGCGGCATCGGCTTCCGGATGCTGCCGCGTCTCGTCGGCGGCGGGCGCGCCGCCGTCTGAGCGACTCGCTGAGGCATGAGGAAGGGCCGGGGGGTGACCCCCGGCCCTTTTCGTCTCTCCGGCTCGTGTGCGGCCCGTCAGGCCCTGTCGGGCCTACGCGGTCTGCAGCGCCGCGAGCAGCGCCACCGCCGCCACCAGGGCGATCACGAGTGTCAGCAGCATCGCCGGGGTCAGGCCCGCGAGCGGACCCTCCTCCTTCAGCCGTTCGCGGTTCGCGCGGCAGACGGGGCAGCGGCCCTCCGCGACAGGGGCCGCGCAGTTGGCGCACACCAGACGGTCGTAGGTCATGCGCTCTCCTCCTCCCGCACAGGGATCCACACCGGGAACAACGCTCGGCGGCACCCGGGCGTTCCCCCTACCACTCTGCCAGCTCCGGAGCGTTTCGGCGCGCCCCGCCGGATTCCGCACATTCCTCCGCGAAGGACGAAAAGGATAAAGCACACAAGCACGGACCGCGACTGCGCAGGCCATCCCCGGTCGCGTAAGGTCGCGCACACCTACTCCCGGCCGACCGTGGTGCATCCGTGATCCGATTCGACAATGTCTCCAAGTCCTATCCGAAGCAGAACCGCCCCGCGCTCCGGGAAGTCTCCCTGGAGATCGAGAAGGGGGAGTTCGTCTTCCTCGTCGGTTCGTCCGGCTCCGGAAAGTCGACTTTTCTCCGCCTGATCCTGCGGGAGGAGCGCGCCAGCCACGGCCAGGTGCACGTCCTCGGCAAGGACCTCGCCCGGCTGTCCAACTGGAAGGTGCCGCACATGCGCCGCCAGCTCGGGACCGTGTTCCAGGACTTCCGCCTCCTGCCCAACAAGACCGTCGCCGAGAACGTGGCCTTCGCCCAGGAGGTCATCGGCAAGCCGCGCGGCGAGATCCGCAAGGCCGTGCCGCAGGTCCTCGACCTCGTCGGTCTCGGCGGCAAGGAGGACCGCATGCCCGGCGAGCTCTCCGGCGGTGAGCAGCAGCGTGTGGCCATCGCCCGCGCCTTCGTCAACCGGCCCATGCTGCTGATCGCCGACGAGCCCACCGGCAACCTCGACCCGCAGACCTCCGTCGGCATCATGAAGCTGCTCGACCGGATCAACAGGACAGGGACCACCGTCGTCATGGCGACCCACGACCAGAACATCGTCGACCAGATGCGCAAGCGCGTCATCGAGCTCGAAAAGGGCCGTCTCGTCCGAGACCAGGCGCGCGGCGTCTACGGCTACCAGCACTGAGCGGGCGGGAGTAGAACACCATGCGCGCTCAGTTCGTGCTCTCCGAGATCGGTGTCGGTCTCCGGCGCAACCTCACGATGACCTTCGCCGTCATCGTCTCCGTGGCCCTCTCGCTCGCCCTCTTCGGCGGTGCGCTGCTCATGCGCGAGCAGGTCAGCACGATGAAGGACTACTGGTACGACAAGGTCAACGTCTCCATCTTCCTCTGCAACAAGAACGACGCGGCCTCCTCGCCCAAGTGCGCCAAGGGTGCGGTGACCGGGCAGCAGAAGGAGCAGATCCAGGCCGATCTGAGGAAGATGGACATCGTCGAGAACGTCCAGCACGAGACGACCGACGAGGCGTACAAGCACTACAAGGAGCAGTACGGCGACACCGCGATCGCCACGGTCATCACGCCCGACCAGATGCAGGAGTCGTTCCGCGTCAAGCTGCACGATCCGGAGAAGTACAAGGTCGTGGCCACCGCCTTCGCCGGGCGGGACGGGGTGGAGTCCGTGCAGGACCAGCGGAACATCCTCCAGAACCTGTTCGACCTGATGAACGGCATGAACATCGCGGCGCTCGGCATCATGGCGCTGATGCTGGTCATCGCGCTGATGCTGATCGTCAACACGGTGCGCGTCTCCGCCTTCAGCCGGCGACGGGAGACCGGCATCATGCGGCTGGTCGGCGCCTCCAGCTTCTACATCCAGATGCCGTTCATCATGGAGGCCGCGTTCGCCGGACTCCTGGGGGGCGCGGTCGCCTGCATCATGCTGCTGGTCGGCAGATACTTCCTGATCGACCACGGCATCGCACTCGCCGACAAGATGCAGCTCGTCAACTTCATCGGCTGGGACGCCGTCCTCGCCAAGCTGCCGCTCGTCATCGCGATCGGGCTGCTCATGCCGGCCGTCGCCGCCTTCATCGCCCTGCGCAAGTACCTCAAGGTGTGAGAAGCGCCGCTTGAGTCCCCCGGGCGCCGTACGGTCAACCACCGTACGGCGCCTTTCGCTTGTCCTAGAGTGGGCCCCATGCCGGCCGGCCCGGGGCATCGCCCCGACCTCTGTCTCAGGCCCCGCGGAGTCCTCCGTGGGGCCGTTCTCACGTTGGTCTTCACCGGCGTCCTCGCGACCGCCGCGGCCACCGGCTCACTGCCACGGCAGGAGGGCACCGCCGCGAAGGCCACGCTGCCCACCCCGACGGGCAGCACCGTCGACCGGGCCGCCCTCGCCCGTGCCGCGTCCGACGCGATGGCCGACGGCAAGTCCGGCAAGAAGGCCGCCGAGGAGTTCGTCAGCCGCAGCGGCGACCGCTGGGGCGCGGTGTACGGCGCGGCCGAGTACGAGGAGTTCGAGCAGGCCCTCGACGGCAGCTACACCGGGGTCGGCCTGTCCGCCCGCCGGGTGGAGCGGGCCGGGAAGAGCCGGATCGAGATCACCCGCCTGCGGCCCGGCGGCCCCGCCGCCCGGGCCGGGCTGCGCACCGGCGACCAGCTCGTCTCCGTCGACGGCCGCCCCGTCGCCGCACGGTCCGCCTCCGAGGTCGTCGCCCTGCTCCGCGGCGACGGGGTCCCCGGCAGCACCGTCTCGCTCGGCGTCCGCCGCGGCGCCGCGGCCTGGAACCAGAACCTGCGCCGGGCCCGCCTCGCCATCGAGACCGTCACCGTGCGCCGCCTCGACGACGGAGCGGTCCTGATCAAGGTCTCCGCCTTCACCAAGGGCGCCGGCGAGCGGGTACGGCACGCGGTGCGGAACGCCCCGGCAGGCGCCGGGGTCCTGCTGGACCTGCGGGGCAACTCCGGCGGACTGGTCGCCGAGGCCGCCGTCGCCGCCTCCGCCTTCCTCGACGGCGGGCTTGTCGCCACCTACGACGTCGACGGCGAGCAGCGCGCCCTGTACGCCCAGGGCGGCGGCGACACCGACCGGCCCGTCGTCGCGCTGGTCGACGGCGGCACCATGAGCGCCGCCGAGCTGCTCACCGGGGCCCTGCAGGACCGCGGCCGGGCGGTCACCGTCGGCTCGCGGACCTTCGGCAAGGGCTCGGTGCAGATGCCCAGCACCCTGCCCGACGGCTCGGTCGCCGAGCTGACCGTCGGCCACTACCGCACCCCCGCGGGTCACGGAGTGGACGGCCGGGGCATCACCCCGGACCTGGACGTGGGCGGCGCGACCGAGGCACGGGCCGAGGCACGGGCGAGAACGGTATTGAGTGGCCTCGGAGGGGGCTCGTAGTGCGAAAATGGCCGCACTATGGCAAAGGGACTCGTGAACGTGCAGGGCAAGCCTGCGAAGAAGAAGGACCCGGACAAGGGTCCTGAGCGCAAGATGATCGCGCAGAACAAGAAGGCGCGACACGACTACCACATCATCGACACCTACGAGTGTGGCCTGGTGCTCATGGGCACCGAGGTGAAGTCGCTCCGGATGGGCCGGGCGTCGCTCGTCGACGGCTTCGTCCAGATCGACCGGCACGAGGCGTGGCTGCACAACATCCATGTCCCGGAGTACTTCCAGGGCAGCTGGACCAACCACTCGGCCAAGCGGAAGCGCAAGCTGCTCCTGCACCGGGCCGAGATCGACAAGCTGGAGTCGAAGGCGCAGGAGACCGGTCACACGATCGTGCCCCTCGCGCTGTACTTCCTGAACGGCCGGGTCAAGGTCGAGATCGCGCTCGCCAGGGGCAAGAAGGAGTACGACAAGCGCCAGACGCTCCGCGAGAAGCAGGACACGCGCGAGACGAGCCGTGCGATCGCGGCGGCGAAGCGGCGCCAGCGGGCGGCCCAGGCCGTCTGAGCCGGCAGGGGCCGCCGCGGCGGCTCGACCCCCCGATCCGGCCGGGCTCGCGGAGGGTCCGCGCCGCCTCGCCGGAATACGCTGGCAACGCCGCCCGTCGGTCACGTACGATGGGCCCTGCACCTCACAGCGGGTGCGCGCATTGAAAAATCAACATGGGGATGATCGGTTTCGACAGCGGATGTCGAAGCAGGGGAAGCGTGTCGAGGAAGCGGCAATGATCTCGTAAACCATATGTCGCAACCAATAATCGCCAACTCCAAGAGCGATAACTCCCGCTTCGCCCTCGCTGCCTAATTTAGGTATCGAGTAGAAGCCTCTGTGAGGAGCGTCAGCCCGGGGATGGTCCCGACCCGGATCCTGGCGTCATCAAGGGATCTAAACCTCTAGCCCCGGTCACGGGGGCCTGAGGGAAATCAAACAGTGACTGAGCCCGTCGGAGACTTGTCCGCGTGATCTCCGGGGCTGAGAAACTCCTAGCGGACTGCACACGGAGAAGCCCTGATTCTGCACCGTTGGACGCGGGTTCGATTCCCGCCATCTCCACCGAGCGCCCGAGGGGCCCCAGGCCCGCTCGGACACCTCATCCCATGTGGGCACAGGCCCGGCAGTCGTCACGACGACCGCCGGGCCTGTGTCATGCCGGCGCTCCGTACCACCGCCAGCACCAGGGCCAGGGCCGCCGCGGCGGCGGGCACCAGGAAGGCGTACGTCGTCGTCGGGGCGTGCTCGGCGGTCCAGCCGCCGGTGGCCGAGCCGGCCGCGACGCCCGCGAGCAGGGCGGTCACGGCCAGCGTCATCCCCTCGTTGAGCCGCGCGGGCGGGGTGAGCCGCTGGACGAGGGTCATGCCCGTGACCATCGTCGGGGCGGTCGCCATGCCCGCCACGAGCAGCCCACCCGCCAGGGCGAGCAGCGAGCCGGCCCAGGCGCCCAGCAGCGGCAGCGTCATCAGGACCGTCATCGCCGCCAGGCAGGCCGTCAGGCCGGCACGGCGGCGTGCCCGCCCGTAGAGCAGGCCGGCCGCGCAGGAGCCCGCCGCCTGCAGGGCGAGGACGGGGCCGGCCGCCGGGCCGTCCACGTACGCCAGCGTCACCACCTCCATCGCGCCGAAGACCGCGCCGGTGGCCAGGAAGACCACGAGCAGCGGCGCCAGGCCGGGCGTCCGCAGCAGCGAGCCGGCGGCGGAGGTGCGGGGCGCCACCGGGGGTTCGGTGGCGCGCTGCGCCGCGAAGACGAGGACGCCGGTGAGCAGCAGGACCGCCCCGGTCAGGGTGCCCGCCTCCGGGAAGAGCGCGGAGCACAGGAGGGCGGCGAGGACCGGGCCGAGCATGAAGCACAGCTCGTCGACGGCCTGCTCGAAGGCGTTGGCGGTGTGCAGGGCCGCCGGGTCGCCCCGGTGCAGATGGGCCCAGCGGGCTCGGGACATGCCTCCGGTGTTGGGGGTGGTCGCGGTCGCGGCGTACGCGGCGAACAGCGTCCAGGCGGGCGCCTCGAAGCGCACGCAGAGCAGCAGCGCGAGCCAGCCGAGCACGGCCAGGGCGGTCGCGGGGACCGCGACCCGGGCCTGCCCGTACCGGTCGACGAGGCGCGCCGTCCAGGGCGCGACGACGGCCGTGGCGGCCAGGCCGGTCCCGGTGACGGCGCCGGCGAGCGCGTAGGAGCCGTACGCGCCGGCGATCATCATCACCGCGCTGACGCCGAACATCCCCATGGGCAGGCGGGCGACGAGGTTCCCGAGGGTGAAGGCGCGGGCGCCGGGGGTGGCGAAGAGCCGCGCGTACGGATCGGCGGGGCGGGCCGGCCGCGGCGGGTGCGGCGGGCGGGGCGGACCGGCCGGCGCGTCGAAGCGCGGGGCGAGCGCCGGGCCCGCGGGGGTCAGGACGAGATCGTGAGGCGGCATGGGAGAAGCCTCACGGGCCGCACGGCGGGCGGTCCAACACCTGATCGGCACCCATTGACGCACCCCTGTTGTTAAATATCGCGTGGCCCTTTCCCCGCATCCGCACGACGTCGAACCGCGGCTCCTGCGCGCCTTCACCGCCGTCGCCGACGAGCTCCACTTCACTCGCGCCGCCGCCCGGCTCTACGTCGCCCAGCAGGCACTCAGCCGGGACATCCGGCGCCTGGAGCGGGAACTGGGCGCGGATCTCTTCGTACGGACCACACGCCAGGTCGCGCTCACCCCGGAGGGCGAACGCCTCCTCCCGTACGCGCGGGCGGTGCTGGCCGCCTGCGACGCGCTGACCGACGCCTTCCGCGCCGAGGCCCGCCCGCTGCTCGTCGACCTCAACAGCGCGGGCCTGGCCCACTGCCGCGTCCTGGAGCGGGCCCGCGAACTCGCGCCGGAGCACGACCTGATGGCCCGTTTCGAGAGCGGTCTGACCGGGGCCGCCCGGCAGATCCTGGCGGGCGGCCTCGACGCGTCCTTCGGGCGCTACGGCGGCCTCGACCCGCGGCTGCGGACCGGGCTGGCCGCTCAGTTCGTGCGCTACGAGCCGATGGCGATCGTGCTGCCGCAGGACCACGCGCTGGCGGAGCTCGACGCCGTCCCGCTCGCGGCGCTCGCCGGCGAGCAGGTCTACGCGGGCGCCGGCAACGACCGGACCCCGGAGTGGACCGATCTCGCCGCCCGGCTCTTCGCCGGCCGTGGGATCACGGTCGCCCCGCCCGCGCCGATGGCCGTGGGCAAGGAGGAGTTCCGCCGGCTCATGGAGCGCCGCCGCACGCCCGTCCTCGCCGTCGTCGACTTCCCGCCCATGCCGGGGAGCGTCCTGCGGCCGCTCGTCGACCCCGTGCCCCTCTCCCCGGTCAGCCTGGTCTGGCGCCGGGGGCTGCGCCATCCCGCCCTGGACGCCCTGCGGGCCGCCGCGGCCGAGATCGGCGCCCGGGAGGGCTGGCTGCGGCGCCCGGCCGGCTCCTGGCTCCCGGAGGACGAGGCGGGCCTTCCGCAGGGCGGTCCCGGCTGACGGCCCGGTCCGGCGGAACCCGCGGCGTACTCACATCCCGCGGCCGCCCCGGGTGAGAGCAAGGTTCCGTACCCGTCACTTCCTGCCACCGGTCTGAAACGCGGCCTCCCTAGCGTCGGCTGCACGAGGTCCGGAGCATCCGGATGCTCGGACCCGACACCGTGGAGGTACGTGATGGGCGGCCGGTGGATCGAACGGTGGGAGCCGGAGGACGAGACCTTCTGGCGTGAACGAGGAGAGCGGATCGCCCGGCGCAATCTGATCTTCTCCGTCTTCTCCGAGCACATCGGCTTCTCCATCTGGAGCCTGTGGTCGGTCATGGTCCTCTTCATGGGGCCGCAGTACGGCGTCGACCCGGCCGGGAAGTTCTTCCTGATCGCGACCGCCACCTTCGTCGGGGCGCTCATCCGGGTCCCGTACACCTTCGCCGTGGCCCGGTTCGGCGGCCGGAACTGGACCGTCTTCAGCGCCCTGATGCTCCTCCTGCCGACCGGCTTCGCCTACACGGTGATGGAGCCCGGCACCTCGTACGGCACCCTGCTGCTGGTGGCCGCGCTCACCGGTGTCGGCGGCGGCAACTTCGCCTCCTCGATGACCAACATCAACGCCTTCTTCCCGCTGCGGAAGAAGGGCTGGGCGCTCGGCCTCAACGCGGGCGGCGGCAACATCGGCGTCCCCGTCGTGCAGCTCGTCGGCCTGCTCGTGATCGGCGTCGCGGGGGCGGCCCACCCGCGGATCGTCCTCGGCGTCTACATCCCGCTGATCGTCGTGGCGGCCGTCTGCGCCGCGTTGTTCATGGACAACCTCGCGCCCGTCAAGAACGACACGGGCGCCGCCAAGGAGGCCGTGAAGGCAGGTCACACCTGGATCATGGCCTTCCTCTACATCGGCACCTTCGGGTCCTTCATCGGCTACAGCTTCGCCTTCGGGCTCGTGCTCCAGACCCAGTTCGGGCGCACCCCGCTGCAGGCGGCCTCGCTCACCTTCATCGGCCCGCTGCTCGGCTCCCTCATCCGGCCGATCGGCGGCTCGCTCGCCGACCGCCACGGCGGCGCCCGCATCACCCTGTGGACCTTCGCCGCGATGGCCGTGTCGACCGGTGTCGTGGTCTACGCCTCGGCCGTCGAGTCCCTGACGGTGTTCCTCGTGGGCTTCATCGGCCTCTTCGTCCTCAGCGGCCTCGGCAACGGCTCCACGTACAAGATGATCCCCGCGATCTTCCTCTCCCAGGGGCACCGCAGGGGTCTGACCGGCGAGGCCGCGGAGGCGTACGGCCGACGGCTCTCCGGGGCCGCCATGGGCCTGATCGGCGCGGTGGGCGCGCTCGGCGGGCTCGGCATCAACCTCGCCTTCCGCCAGTCCTTCCAGACCGCCGGAACGGGCACCGCGGCCTTCGTCGCCTTCCTGGTCTTCTACGCGGCGTGCATGGTCGTGACCTGGGCGGTATACCTTCGGCGGCCCGCCGCCGTACCGGACACGGCGGAGACCGCGGCAGCGGCCTCGGACGCGGCCGAGCCGCAGCCCGGCTACGCCGAGGTGTGAACCGGAGTGGTCCGTAACGGGCAGGAAATACAAGCGAACCGAGTCTGTCACGCGACACCGTCAGGCTCGGTCGTCATGTACGAGCAAGAGCAGGGCCCCCTCGCCGGCTTCACGGTCGGCGTCACGGCGGCGCGGCGGGCGGACGAGCTGGGCGCACTCCTGCGGCGCCGGGGTGCGGCCGTCGTCCACGGTCCCGCGCTGCGGATCGTGCCCCTGGCGGACGACACCGAACTGCTCTCCGCCACCAAGGAGCTCATCGAGCACGCCCCGGACGTCGTCGTGGCCACCACGGCCATCGGCTTCCGGGGCTGGGTCGAGGCGGCCGACGGCTGGGGGTACGGCGAGGAACTCCTCGCCTGCCTGCGGGGCGTGGAGCTCCTCGCCCGAGGCCCCAAGGTCAAGGGCGCGGTGCGGGCGGCGGGACTGACCGAGACGTGGTCGCCGTCCTCGGAGTCCATGGCCGAGGTCCTCGACCGGCTGCTGGGCGAGGGCGTCGCCGGGCGGCGGATCGCGCTCCAGCTGCACGGGGAGCCGCTGCCGGGCTTCGTGGAGGCACTCACGGAGGGCGGCGCGGAGGTCGTCGGCGTCCCCGTCTACCGGTGGATGCCACCGGAGGACATCAACCCGCTGGACCGGCTGCTCGACGGCGTGCTGAACGGCACCCTGGACGCGGTCACCTTCACCAGCGCGCCCGCCGCCGCCTCGCTCCTGACCCGGGCCGAGGACCGGGGGCTGGCGGCCGAACTGCTGGCGGCGCTGCGGCACGACGTGCTCGCGGTCTGCGTGGGACCGGTCACGGCGCTGCCGCTCCAGGCGCACGGCATCGGCACCCTCCAGCCCGAGCGCTTCCGCCTCGGGCCACTGGTGCAGCTGCTCTGCCAGGAACTGCCCGCCCGGGCGCGCACGCTGCCGCTGGCCGGGCACCGGGTCGAGATCCGCGGTCACGCCGTCCTCGTGGACGGCCGCCTGCACCCGGTCCCGCCCGCCGGGATGGCCCTGCTCCACACGCTGGCCCGGCGCCCCGGCTGGGTCGTCTCGCGCGCCGACCTGCTCCGCGTCCTGCCGGGCGCGGGCCGTGACGAGCACGCGGTGGAGACGGCGATGGCCCGGCTCCGCACGGCCCTGGGCACGCCGAAGCTGATCCAGACGGTGGTCAAGCGGGGCTACCGGCTGGCCCTGGACCCGGCGGCGGACGCGAAGTACGCGGACGCCTGAGGGCTGTCCCGGAAAGGGCCTGAGGGGCATGGGGAGGGGAGCGGTCCGCACACGCGGCCGCCCTCCGGCCGCCCCCCAGTACGCGGCCGCCCTCCGGCCGCCCCACCGTCCTCCCGGGCCCTTCAGCGCCGGCGCATCGCGCCGAGCAGGCAGCCGAGACCGGCCACCGTCAGGACCGCGCGGACGAGGTTCCAGGCGACCCAGGGAGCCTCGAAGTCCGCGCGTGCCTTCGTCGGGTCACCGGCGGCGGCGAGCGCGTCGTTCAGGGGGACGCTGGCGGCCGAGGTGACCACGAACACCGCCAGGCAGAGGACCAGCGCCGCGAGCAGGGGGCCCCGCGCCCGCGTCCGCCGCAGCTGCCAGGCCGAGACCGCCGTCAGGATCAGCGCCCCGAAGAAGGCCGTGAAGAAGACCGGGTTCTGGATCACGTCGTTGATGTTCCGCATCACCTCGACGAAGACCAGGTCGTCGCTGCGCGCCAGGGCCGGCATCACCGAGCAGGCGTATGCGAACCACACCCCCGCGACCAGTCCCGTGGCCCCCGTCGCCGCGGCCAGTACCGTGCCGGCCGCCGTCCCGGCCTTGCCGTGCGTCTCGTTCGTCGTCATGCCCCCAGTCAAGCGACGGCCCGCCGCACTGGACATGGGTCAGCGTCCCGGCCCCATACGCCGGCGTCTACGGTGGCCCCCGTGACCACCGACGCCGTACGCATCCGGCCCGCCGAGCCCTCCGACGCCGCGGCACTCGCCACCGCCCTGCTGCGCAACCGCGCGCACATGCGCCCCCGGGAGCCGTACCGGACCGAGGCGTACTACACGGCCGAGGGCCAGGCGGAGCGGCTCGCCGACGGCGGCCGACGGTGGTTCGCCGTGTCCACGGAGGCGGGGGAGGCGGGGGAGGAGACCGAGGTGATCGTCGGGTCCGCCATCCTCTCCGGCATCGTCCTCGGGCCCTTCCGCAGCGCCTCCCTCGGTTACTGGGTCGACGGGCGCCACACCGGCCGCGGTCTGGCGAGCGCGCTGGTCGAGGAGGTCTGCCGCGCCTCCCGCGAGGAACTCGGCCTGCACCGGATCGAGGCCTGCACCATGTTCGACAACCTCGCCTCCCAACGCGTCCTCGCCAAGAGCGGGTTCGAGCAGATCGGAACCGCGCCCCGCTACCTCCACATCGACGGGGAGTGGCGCGACCACCACATCTTCCAGCGCATCCTCCACGACGACCCTCCGCCGCGGGGCTGAGGGCCGTCCCGTCCGTCCCGGCGTGCGCGCGACGCCTGACAGACGCCCCCCAGGGGGTGTCTTGCCGGTCTTGCCGGCCTGATCGACAAGACGCCCCCTAGCCGGACCCGTCCCGCGCGGGCACTCTGGTCGGGAGCCCGACGCGGGCCCCGCCGGGCTCCCGACCGCGAGGTGGTGACAGGGGCATGACCGTACGGTTCGACTCCGGGCGGATCTGCCTGGACCTGGCCGCCCTGCCGCTCGACCGCGGGGACCATCTCGACCGCTTCCTCCACACCGCCGGACTCGTCCCGGCCGCCACCCCGTTGCGCTCCCTCGACGCCCTCTGGGTCGTCCACTTCCGCGAACTGCGCGACTGCGTCGCCGATGTCGTCCGCGCCCAGCTCGAAGGGCGGCGCGCCGACCCCGCCCTGGAGCGGCTCAACACCCTCGCCGCCGCCTCCGCGCCACCCGCCCCGCGCGCCGTGCGCGCCGAGACGGGTCTGCTCGTCCGGGTGCTGAGCGCCGAGCCGGACTGCCGCTCCCTGCTCGCCGCCGTCGCCCGCGACGCCGTCGACCTGCTGACCGACCCGGACGCCCGCGCGCTGCTCAGGCAGTGCGAGGGCGACAACTGCCGCCGATTTTTTCTCGACACCTCGCGCGGACGCCGGCGCCGCTGGTGTTCCAGTGAACTGTGCGGCAACCGCGAGCGTGTTGCCCGCCATCGGGCAGCGCGACGTGGAAAGAGGGCCGCCTGAGACCCTCCCGGACCCCGCGCCGGAATCCGCTCGAAAAAGTTCGCGCGCCATTGAGAAGAACCCGCGCCCGGTGCGTACCTCTGCACGACAAACAGGGTCTCGACCGGGAGGTTCAGGTGCGCAAGGATGCGGCCGTGGCCGATGACCGTCCGCATCGGGCCCGGCATCGCAACGAGGTGACCCGCATTCGACCCGCCGTCCCAGACGAAGAGTTGATGCGGGCCCTCTACCGCGAACATGCCGGACCGCTGCTCGCCTACGTACTCCGCCTCGTCGCCGGTGACCGCCAGCGCGCCGAGGACGTCGTACAGGAGACGCTCATCCGTGCCTGGAAGAACGCCGGCCAGCTCAACCGGGCTACCGGCTCTGTCAGACCCTGGCTGGTGACGGTCGCCCGGCGCATCGTCATCGACGGCCACCGAAGCCGGCAGGCCCGGCCTCAGGAGGTCGATCCGTCACCGCTCGAGGTCCTGCCCGCGGAGGACGAGATCGACAAGGCGCTGTGGCTGATGACGCTCTCTGACGCACTCGAAGATTTGACGCCCGCTCACCGGGAAGTGTTGGTCGAGACCTACTTCAAGGGACGTACGGTCAACGAGGCGGCCGAGAGTCTTGGTATACCCGCCGGGACCGTGCGGTCCCGGGTGTTCTACGCACTGCGGTCCATGAAGCTCGCGTTGGAGGAGAGGGGGGTAACGGTATGACGTCGCCACATGATGCGGCGGGCGCGTATGTGCTCGGCATCTTGGACACCGACGATGCCGCCGCGTTCGAAGCTCATCTTGGGGGCTGTGAGGTGTGTGCCGCGCATCTCGAGGAGTTCGCCGGGATGGAGCCGATGCTGGCCATGCTCGCGGACACCCCGTCCCCGTCCTCCGGGGCCCGGCTCCGGGACGCCGGCCTCTCCGGCATCGACCCCTACGCGGACGGCGCCTTCGACGCCTTCGCCCCCCGCCCGCCCGTGCCCCTGGCCGCCCGCAGGAAGGGCGAGCCGCCGGTCAGCGCGCTTCCCGACCCGAAGCTCCTCGACCGTCTCGTCGACGAGGTCGGCGCCCACCGGGCCCGCACCCGCCGCCGCACCTTCTTCCTCGTCGCCGCCGCGGCCGTCCTCGTCGTCGGCGGACCCGCCGTCGCCGTGGTCGCCACGTCCGGCGGGGGGACGAACAACGTCGCCGCCGACCCGCACCCCACCAGCCCCGCCGAGGACGCCTTCTTCCACCACATGGAGGAGAAGTTCCAGGCCACCGACCCGACCACCCTGGTCAGCGCCACCGTCGGGGTGGAGAAGAAGGGCTGGGGCACCCACGCCGTCCTCGAACTCAAGAACGTCAAGGGCCCGCTGAAGTGCCGGCTGGTCGCCGTGTCCAAGAGCGGGGACGAGGAGGTCGTCACCTCCTGGGCCGTCCCGAAGTGGGGCTACGGCATCCCCGGCGCCGCCACCGAGGCGGCGAAGAACCCGCTCTACGTCCACGGCGGAGCGGCCATGGACCGCAACGACATCGACCATTTCGAGGTCCGCACCTTCGACGGCGAGCGCCTCGTGGAGGTCGACGCCTGACATAGGCCCCTTCTGTGGCATAAGCTCGACGGCTGCCCAGTGCACGTCAGAAGGGGGCCTCGGTGGCCGCGCAGGAAGCCGTCGGTGTGGTCGACACGGTCCGTGACCGCGAGATCAGCATCGAACAGGAACATCTGGATCAGGTCTATCGCCGCCTCGAGGAGAAGATCCACGAGGCGGAGTTCCTGATGAACGACGCGGCGAAACGAGGCCAGGTCGGCACGCCCGGCGCCCTCGCCGAGCGCGACGCCCAGGTGTTCCGGGCCGGTGTCCACCTGAACCGGCTCAACAACGAGTTCGAGGACTTCCTGTTCGGCCGGATCGACCTGCTGAACGGCAAGGACGGCAAGAAGGGACCCGACGGCGCCTACACGTCCGTCGAGCCCGCCGAGGACGCGGTGCGGTCCGACGGGTCCCACCAGTACGCGGAGATCGGCGAGACCCTCCACATCGGCCGGATCGGCGTCCTCGACTCCGACTACGCGCCGCTCGTGATCGACTGGCGCGCGCCCGCCGCCGCGCCGTTCTACCGCTCCACCCCGGTCGACCCCGGCCGCGTGGTGCGCCGCCGCGTCATCCGCTCCAAGGGCCGCAAGGTCCTCGGCGTCGAGGACGACCTGATGCGCCCCGAGCTGCGGGCGACCCTCGACGGGCGCGAGCTCCCGGTGATCGGCGACGGCGCCCTGATGGCCGCGCTGGGCCAGGCCCGCAGCCACACCATGCGCGACATCGTCTCCAGCATCCAGGCCGAGCAGGACCTGGTCATCCGCGCGCCCGCCGCCTCCGTGACGTACGTCGAGGGCGGCCCGGGCACCGGCAAGACGGCGGTCGCCCTGCACCGGGCGGCCTACCTGCTCTACCAGGACCGGCGGCGCTACGCGGGCGGCATCCTGATCGTCTCCCCGACCCCGCTGCTCGTCTCGTACACCGAGGGGGTCCTGCCCTCCCTCGGCGAGGAGGGCCAGGTCGCGATCCGCGCGGTCGGCAGCCTCGTCGACGGCGCCGAGGCCACCGCCTACGACGAGCCGGCCGTGGCCCGCGTCAAGGGCTCCTCCCGCATGGTCGCGGTGCTGCGCAAGGCGGCCCGCGGCGCCCTGGAGACCCCCGCGCCCCCCGGCGGCGCGACCGGCCGGGGAAGGGACAGCGACCAGCTCTCCTTCGACGAGGACGACACCCCCGCCGCCCCCGCCGGCACCCCCGCCCTCCTGCGCGTGGTCGCCTTCGGGCGCCGCATCGAGCTGGAGGCCGACGAGCTCCGGCGGATCCGGCACAACGTCCTCGGCGGCTCCGCCCCCGTCAACCTGCTGCGCCCCCGGGCCCGCCGGCTGCTGCTCGACGCGCTGTACTCCAAGTCCGGCTCGGCCGGCCGGCACAGCGACCCCGAGCTCGCCGCCGAACTGCGCTCCTCCTTCGACGAGGACGTCTCCACCGAGGACTCCTTCCTCGCCTTCCTCGACGCCTGGTGGCCCGAGCTCACGCCCCGCCAGGTCCTCGACGCGATGGCCGACGAGAAGCGCCTCGGCCGCTGGGCCCGGCGCGTCCTGAACCCGGGCGAGGTCCGGCGCCTGGCCCGCTCCCTGCGCCGCGAGGCCCTGTCCGTGCACGACGTGGCGCTGCTCGACGAGCTGCACACCCTGCTCGGCGCACCCGCGCGGCCGCGCAGGAAGCGGGAGTACGACCCGCTGGACCAGCTGACGGGCCTGGAGGAGCTGATGCCCGTCCGCGAGGAGACGCAGCGCGAGCGGGCCGAGCGGCTCGCGGCGGAGCGCACCGAGTACGCGCACGTCATCGTCGACGAGGCCCAGGACCTCACGCCGATGCAGTGGCGGATGGTCGGCCGGCGCGGGCGCCACGCGACCTGGACGGTCGTCGGCGACCCGGCGCAGTCCTCCTGGTCCACCCCGGACGAGGCGGCCGAGGCGCGCGACGAGGCCCTGGGCAGCCGCCCGCGCCGCCGGTTCGAGCTGACCGTGAACTACCGCAACCCGGCGGAGATCGCCGAACTGGCCGCCAAGGTGCTCGCGCTGGCGATGCCCGGCAAGGAGTCGCCGCGCGCGGTCCGCTCCACGGGCGTCGAGCCGCGCTTCGTGGCGGTCCCGGACAAGGCCGACCTGGCCGGAATCGTCCGCTCCGAGGCGCACCGGCTGCTCGAACAGGTGGACGGCACGGTCGGTGTCGTCGTCGCCATGAACCGGCGTGAGCAGGCCGCCCGCTGGCTGGCCGACCTCGGCGACCGCGTGGTGGCGCTCGGCTCGCTGGAGGCCAAGGGCCTGGAGTACGACGCCACGGTGGTCGTCTCGCCCGCGGAGATCGCGGACGAGTCGCCGGCCGGCCTGCGGGTGCTGTACGTGGCCCTGACGCGGGCCACCCAGCAGCTGACGGTGGTGTCCGGGGCCCGGGACGTGCCGGACGCGGACGGTGTCCCGGACCTGCTCAGGGACTGAGCTCACGGCCCGCCCTGGGGCCGTGAGGGGCTGATTTCAAGTCAACCTGCGCCGTAGTAATCACTTGCCAGGGTGGTTTGTTAGCCTTGTCGTGGCACCGGCTCGATCCAAGCCCCCGGGCCCAACCTTCGTCCCTCAGAGGGACCACTTGCCGCGAGGCGAGCATGGCGGGTCGGTGCCACTCAGGACACTCTTCGTGCGTATGTACGAAGTCGAGGCCCCTGTCACCACTGGTGACAGGGGCCTCTTCTGTTTCCCGTCGGCTTCTCGTATGGTGGAAACTACTTTCCGAAAACAAAATGACCGCATTACCTGCTACCGGCAGGTAGGTGCGACCATCGGAGGGCGCCGCCGGGCAACCAGCCGAGGCGGCGTAGCAATGAAGCTAGGGAAAGCGAAGGAACTCGGCCATGGCAACGGCGCCCAGCGTCTCGTACTCGATGACGGTCCGGCTGGAGGTTCCCGCGAGCGGGACCGCGGTCTCCCAGCTCACCACGGCGGTGGAGTCCCACGGCGGTTCCGTCACCGGCCTCGATGTGACCGCCTCCGGCCACGAGAAGCTCCGGATCGACGTGACCATCGCCGCGACCTCGACCGGGCACGCCGACGAGATCGTCGAGCAACTGCGGGGCATCGAGGGCGTCGTCCTCGGCAAGGTCTCGGACCGTACGTTCCTGATGCACCTCGGCGGCAAGATCGAGATGGCGTCGAAGCATCCCATCCGCAACCGTGACGACCTCTCCATGATCTACACCCCGGGCGTGGCCCGGGTGTGCATGGCGATCGCCGAGAACCCCGAGGACGCCCGGCGCCTGACCATCAAGCGCAACTCCGTCGCAGTCGTGACGGACGGCTCCGCGGTCCTCGGCCTGGGCAACATCGGCCCCATGGCCGCGCTGCCCGTCATGGAGGGCAAGGCGGCCCTCTTCAAGCGCTTCGCCGGCATCGACGCCTGGCCGATCTGCCTCGACACGCAGGACACGGACGCCATCGTCGAGATCGTCAAGGCGATCGCCCCCGGCTTCGCGGGCATCAACCTCGAGGACATCTCGGCGCCCCGCTGCTTCGAGATCGAGGCGCGGCTGCGCGAGGCCCTGGACATCCCCGTCTTCCACGACGACCAGCACGGCACCGCGATCGTCGTCCTCGCCGCGCTGACCAACGCCCTGCGCGTGGTGGGCAAGGGCATCGGCGACGTACGGGTCGTCATGTCGGGCGCCGGAGCGGCCGGTACGGCGATCCTGAAGCTGCTGATCGCGGCGGGCGTCAAGCACGCCGTCGTCGCCGACATCCACGGCGTGGTCCACGCGGGCCGTACGGACCTGGTCGACGCGGCCCCCGGCACCCCGCTGCGCTGGATCGCCGACAACACCAACCCCGAGGGCGTCACCGGCACTCTCAAGGAGGCCGTGGTCGACGCGGACGTCTTCATCGGCGTCTCGGCCCCGAACCTCCTGGGCGCGGACGACGTCGCCGCCATGGCGGAGGGCGCGATCGTGTTCGCGCTCGCGAACCCGGACCCCGAGGTCGACCCGGCGATCGCCCGTCAGACGGCCGCCGTGGTGGCCACCGGCCGTTCGGACTTCCCCAACCAGATCAACAACGTGCTGGTCTTCCCGGGTGTCTTCCGCGGTCTGCTGGACGCTCAGTCCCGGGCCGTCAACACGGACATGATGCTGGCGGCGGCCACCGCCCTCGCCGACGTCGTGACCGAGGGCGAACTGAACCCGAACTACATCATCCCCTCGGTGTTCAACGACAAGGTCGCGGGCGCCGTCGCGGGTGCCGTCCGCACGGCCGCGAAGGCGGCCGGCGCGGGTGGGGAGACCTCCTCGAACGGGCTGTGACAGGCCCCACGTCAGCCCGGTGGACGGCGCGTCGCGAGTCGCCGCGCCGTAAACCCGCCTTTAGGGTGGCTGTTCGGCTCCAAAGAGTTTCGGCGGAGTCGACGGAACGTCACCATGCCGGAGGCCGTGGCGCTTTTCGTGTGACCCCAGAGGGTGCCGGATTGGCGTTCCCGCCGCTGGTGGGGGCAGGATGCCTATTCGGGCGCGAGGGTCTGTACAGCAGACCCGGGTCCGGGGACTGTCCGAGGGCCCTGGCAGCATCGGCTTCGATCTCACGCCTCACAGGCAAGAAGAACACGGGAGTAACAACATGAACCGCAGTGAGCTGGTGGCCGCCCTGGCCGACCGTGCCGAGGTGACCCGCAAGGACGCCGACGCCGTGCTGGCCGCTCTCGCCGAGACCGTCGGCGAGGTCGTCGCCAAGGGCGACGAGAAGGTCACCATCCCCGGCTTCCTGACCTTCGAGCGCACCCACCGTGCCGCTCGCACCGCTCGTAACCCGCAGACCGGCGACCCGATCAACATCCCGGCCGGCTACAGCGTGAAGGTCTCCGCGGGCTCGAAGCTCAAGGAAGCCGCCAAGGGCAAGTAAGTGCCCGAGGGCCTCTGAGCGGGTCTGAAGGCGACGGAAGGGCGGCCACCCTGTCAGGGGGTGGCCGCCCTTCCGTTCGTCCGCGTACGGGCCCTACACCAGGGCGCTGCCCGGCAGCTCGACCTTGGCGCCGAGCTCGACGAGCTTCTCCATGAAGTTCTCGTAGCCGCGGTTGATCAGTTCGATCCCGTGGACGCGGCTCGTGCCCTGCGCCGCCAGGGCCGCGATCAGGTACGAGAAGCCGCCGCGCAGGTCAGGGATGACCAGGTCCGCGCCCTGGAGCTTGGTCGGTCCGGAGACGACCGCCGAGTGCAGGAAGTTGCGCTGGCCGAAGCGGCAGTCCGAGCCGCCCAGGCACTCGCGGTACAGCTGGATGTGCGCACCCATCTGGTTGAGCGCCGAGGTGAATCCGAGCCGGGACTCGTAGACCGTCTCGTGCACGATGGAGAGGCCGGACGCCTGGGTCAGGGCCACCACGAGCGGCTGCTGCCAGTCCGTCTGGAAACCGGGGTGCACGTCCGTCTCCAGGTGGATCGCGTTCAGCGAGCCGCCCGGGTGCCAGAAGCGGATGCCCTCGTCGTCGATCTCGAAGGCGCCACCCACCTTCCGGTAGGTGTTCAGGAAGGTCATCATCGAGCGCTGCTGGGCGCCGCGCACGTAGATGTTGCCCTCGGTGGCCAGCGCCGCCGACGCCCAGGACGCCGCCTCCAGGCGGTCCGGGAGCGCCCGGTGGGTGTAGCCGTCGAGCCGGTCGACACCGGTGATCCGGATCGTCCGGTCGGTGTCCATCGAGATGATGGCGCCCATCTTCTGCAGGACGCAGATCAGGTCCTCGATCTCCGGCTCCACCGCCGCGTTGGAGAGCTCGGTGACGCCCTCCGCGAGGACGGCCGTGAGCAGCACCTGCTCGGTCGAGCCGACCGAGGGGTACGGCAGGCGGATCTTGGTGCCGCGCAGTCGCTGCGGGGCCTCCAGGTACTGGCCGTCCTCCCGCTTCTCGATCGTCGCGCCGAACTGGCGCAGCACGTCGAAGTGGAAGTCGATCGGCCGGCCGCCGATGTCGCAGCCGCCCAGGCCCGGGATGAAGGCGTGGCCGAGGCGGTGCAGCAGCGGGCCGCAGAAGAGGATCGGGATCCGCGAGGAACCCGCGTGGGCATCGATGTCAGCCACGTTGGCGGACTCGACGTGCGTCGGGTCGAGGACCAGTTCACCGGGCTCGTCGCCGGGGCGGACCGTGACGCCGTGCAACTGCAGCAGGCCGCGCACCACCCGGACGTCCCGGATGTCGGGCACGTTGCGCAGCCGGCTCGGACCGCTGCCGAGCAGGGCGGCGACCATTGCCTTGGGCACGAGGTTCTTCGCGCCGCGAACGCGGATCTCGCCCTCCAGCGGGGTTCCGCCGTGGACAAGCAGTACATCGTCTGTGCCGGTCATGGATCTCGCGTTCCGGAGTCGTCGGGCAGGGGCCAGGGAAATAGGGTAAGGGCCGATCACCCCCGTTCCGGTAGAGCGAGGGGCCCCCGCAGATGTAATGAATTCGGCACAACACACTCTGTTCACGCGATCTTGCGGAGTGTCACCGTCCGTTTATGGATCTTCGCGGCCGTCGCAGCCGCCCTGAGCTGCGCCGGGTGCGCGCCGTCCGCCCGTCGTGCCCGAGAAGCTCCGCGAACGCCGAAGATGCGGGATCATGTGTCGCATGACCGAGGTGTCCTCGCTCACAGGGCGACTGCTCGTCGCCACCCCCGCCCTGGCGGATCCGAATTTCGACCGCGCGGTGGTGCTCCTCCTCGACCACGACGACGAGGGGTCGCTCGGCGTGGTCCTGAACCGGCCCACTCCGATCACGGTCGGTGACATCCTCGCGTCCTGGGCCCCGCTCGCCGGCGACCCGGGCGTGGTCTTCCAGGGCGGCCCGGTGTCGCTCGACGCCGCACTGGGGCTGGCGGTGATCCCCGGCGACGAGGGGCCGCTGGGCTGGCGCCGGGTGTACGGGGCCATCGGCCTGGTGGACCTGGAGGCCCCGCCCGAGCTCCTCGGGCCCGCCCTCGGCTCCCTGCGGATCTTCGCCGGCTACGCGGGCTGGGGCCCCGGCCAGCTGGAGACGGAGCTCGGCGAGGGCGCCTGGTACGTCGTCGAGTCCGAGCCGGGCGACGTCTCCTCGCCCTCCCCGGAGACCCTCTGGCGCTCGGTGCTCCGCCGTCAGCGCGGGGAGCTCGCGATCGTGGCGACGTACCCGGACGATCCCTCGCTGAACTGAGCCGGCGCGGCCCTCCGACCCCGTCGGACCGGCCGGGCGCGGGTACCCGGGGAGCCCCAGTACCCTTGGCTGTTATGAGCACTCTCGAGCCCGAGCGCGGGGCAGGTACGGGAACCCTCGTCGAGCCGACGCCGCAGGTGTCCCACGGTGACGGCGACCACGAGCGCTACGCCCACTACGTCCAGAAGGACAAGATCATGGCGAGTGCCCTCGACGGCACTCCCGTGGTGGCACTGTGCGGCAAGGTCTGGGTACCGGGGCGCGACCCCAAGAAGTACCCGGTCTGCCCCATGTGCAAGGAGATCTACGAGTCCATGGGTCCCGGCGGGGACAAGGACAAGGACAAGGGCGGCAAGGACAAGTAGCACTTCCCTCCGCCACGGGGACGGCCCCCGGCACGCGTACTTCGGTACGTGTGCCGGGGGCCGTTCTCGTGGGGCGGCCGCCTGTCGCGCGTTGCACGGGGTGCGTCGGCTGGTCACAGAGTGGTTGAGACCACTTGTCGGGTAGGGGGCACGGCTCTAACCTCCAGCGTGTTGTGCAGCACGAAACGCCCGTTGCGCATGCTGCAACGATGATTGGTGGGAGCCCCGTATGAAGCTTGCTGCCCGAATCGCCGCTCCGGTCACCGCACTTGTGCTGGCCGGCCTCACCGCCACCGCCTGCGCCCCGCAGACCTCCGACGGCGGGGCCGCCACGGACGAGAAGTCCGGCACCCTGCGCGTCTGGCTCTTCCAGGAGGTCAACAACAAGCCCAAGGAGCAGGTCGTCGACGCGGCGATCGCCGCCTTCGAGCAGCGGCACGAGGGCACCGACGTCCAGGTCGAGTACATCCCCGTCGACACCCGCGCGCAGCGCATCAAGGCCGCTTTCAACGACCCCGGGTCCGCCCCCGACCTCGTCGAGTACGGCAACACCGACACCGCCGGCTACGTGAAGGACGGCGGACTCGCCGACATCACCGCCGAGTTCGGCGCCTGGGCCGACGCCAAGGACACCGACCCCACCGCCAGGTCCTCGGTCACCGTCGACGGGAAGATCTACGGCGCCCCGCTCTTCGTCGGCGTCCGCGCGCTCTACTACCGCACCGACGTCCTCGGCGCGCTCGGCCTCACCGCCCCGAAGTCGCAGGCCGAGCTGATCTCCACCGCCAAGAAGATCCGCAAGGCCAGGCCCGAGCTGTACGGCCTCGCCGTCGGCGGCGCCTACACCTACGGCGCCATGCCGTTCGTGTGGGCCAACGGCGGCGAACTCGCCACCGGGAACGGCGGGTCGTACAAGGCCGCCGTCAACAGCGAGTCCGCGCGCAAGGGCATCGCCGCGTACACCTCCCTGTTCGGCGACGACAACTGTCCGGCCGCCAAGTGCGCCCAGATGGGCGGCAACGCGACCGTCACCGCCTTCGCCTCCGGCAAGGCCGCCATGGCCATCGGCGGCGACTTCAGCCACGCGGCCGTCGAGGCGGGCACCGTGAAGGGCAAGTACGCCGTGGTGCCGCTGCCCGGCGTCACGCCCGGCTCGATCGCCCCCGCCTTCGCCGGCGGCAACAACCTCGGCGTCCTGAAGAGCACCTCGCACCGCACCCTCGCCGTCGACCTCATGAAGTCCCTGACCGGCAAGGAGACCCAGGGCAGGCTCTTCGACGCCATGGGCTTCCTGCCGACGTACAGCGACGTCCGCGCGGACGCGGCCCGCAAGCAGCCCTTCGTGAAGCCGTTCATCGACTCCCTCGGCGCGGGCGCCAAGTTCGTCCCCGCCTCGCCCGGCTGGGGCCAGATCGACGCCTCGCTGGTGCTCCCCACGATGTTCCAGGAGATCGTCAGCGGCCGGAAGGACGTCGCCGCGGCCTCGGACGACGCCGCCCGGAAGATGGACGCCGCGTTCACGGCCGCGGGCAGCTGACGATGAGCGCCCCGAACGGCACGAAGCCGGCCGCCGCGGCCGGGGACGACACCCCGTCCCGCGCGACCGTGACACCCCCCGCCGTCGCGGCGGGCGGCCCGGTCCCCGGCCCCCGCAAGGGCTCCGGGGGCCCGGCCGGCCGGCCCCGCACCACCACCGGCCCACGCTCCCGGTCCGGCTGGACCCCCTGGCTCTACCTGCTCCCCGCGCTCGTCGTCCTCGGCGGGCTCCTGATCTACCCCCTCTACCAGCTCGGGCTGATCTCCCTCCTGGAGTACACCCAGGCCCAGGTCAGCGGCGGCGCCCCGACCTCCTTCCAGGGCCTCGGCAACTACACGGCCCTCTTCTCCGACCCCCAGTTCTGGCAGGTCCTCCTCGCCACCGTCCTGTTCGCCGCCGCCTGCGTCGTCACCACGCTCGCCGTCGGCTGCGCCCTCGCGGTGCTCCTGACCCGCGTCCGGGCCGTGCCGCGCCTGGCCCTGATGCTGGCCGCGCTCGGCGCCTGGGCCACCCCCGCCGTCACCGGCTCCACCGTCTGGGTCTTCCTCTTCGACCCCGACTTCGGACCGGTCAACCGGGTCCTCGGCCTCGGCGACTTCTCCTGGACGTACGGGCGCTACAGCGCCTTCGCGCTCGTCCTCCTCGAGGTCGTGTGGTGCTCGTTCCCGTTCGTCATGGTCACCGTCTACGCCGGCGTCAAGGCCATCCCGTCCGAGGTCCTGGAGGCCGCCGCCCTCGACGGCGCCTCGCAGTGGCGGATCTGGCGCTCGGTCACGGCGCCGATGCTCCGGCCCATCCTGGTCGTCGTCACGATCCAGTCGATCATCTGGGACTTCAAGGTCTTCACCCAGATCTACGTGATGACGGGCGGCGGCGGCATCGCCGGCCAGAACCTCGTCCTCAACGTGTACGCGTACCAGAAGGCGTTCGCCTCGTCCCAGTACAGCCTGGGCTCCGCGATCGGCGTCGTCATGCTGCTGATCCTGCTCGCCGTCACGCTGGTCCACCTCCGCCTGATGCGACGCCAGGGAGAAGAACTGTGAGCGCACCGCACCTCCGGCTGCCCCGCCGCCCGGGGCGGCTCGCGGCGGAGGCGGCCGCCCTGCTCGTCGCGGCCGCCGTCGCCTTCCCGCTCTACTGGATGGTGCTCTCGGCCTTCAAGCCCGCCGGCGAGATCCAGTCGACGCACCCGAGACCGTGGACCCTGTCCCCGTCCCTCGACTCCTTCCGGCGCGTCTTCGAGCAGCAGGACTTCGGCCGGTACTTCCTCAACTCGCTCGTCGTCGCGGGCTCGGTCGTCCTCGCCTCCGCCCTCATCGCCTTCCTGGCCGCCACGGCCGTGACCCGTTTCCGGTTCCGCTTCCGGACGACGCTGCTCATCATGTTCCTGGTCGCCCAGATGGTCCCGATCGAGGCGCTGACGATCCCGCTGTTCTTCCTGATGCGGGACTTCGGCCAGCTCAACACCCTGGGCTCGCTGATCCTGCCGCACCTCGCGTTCTCCCTGCCGTTCGCGATCTGGATGCTGCGCAGCTTCGTGAAGGCCGTCCCGGAGGCCCTGGAGGAACAGGCCCAGATCGACGGGGCGAGCCGCACCCGGTTCCTGTGGCAGATCCTCTTCCCGCTGGTCCTCCCCGGGCTCGTGGCCACGAGCGTCTTCTCGTTCATCTCGACCTGGAACGACTTCCTCTTCGCCAAGTCGTTCCTCATCAGCGACACCTCGCAGTCCACGCTGCCGATGGCGCTGCTGGTCTTCTTCAAGCCCGACGAGAACGACTGGGGAGGAATCATGGCGGGATCGACCGTGATGACGATCCCGGTGCTCGTCTTCTTCGTCCTCGTCCAGCGCCGGCTGGTCTCGGGACTGGGCGGCGCCGTGAAGGACTGACAGGAAGGGACGCGTCCGCGTTCCCCGCCGTCCCCGCGCCCGTTCGTCCCCGCGCCCCGGCCGCCCCCGTGGGCCGGGCCCCGCTCCGAAAGGCCGATGCCATGCACGACGACCACCAGCCGCCGCTGATCCCCGCGCCCTCCCACGTCGGCACGTACGGGACCGCGCCCGGCCGGATCGCCCTGGACGCCGGTACCCCCCTCGACGCCGGACCCGGCACCGAGGGCGTGGCCCGGTGGCTGCGCTCCGCGCTCGGCGCGGCCACCGGCCTGCCGTTCGCCCCCGGCGACGGACCGCGCGCCGTCCGGCTGCGCGTCGACCCCGGGATCGAACGGGCCTCGGGACCCGAGGGCTACCGGCTGTCGACCGACGGCTCCGTCGAGGACGCCGCCGTCCTCGTCGAGGGCGGTGGCGCCGCCGGCGTGTTCTGGGGCGTCCAGACGCTCCGTCAACTGCTCGGGCCCGACGTGTACCGCAAGGCGCCGGCCGGCCCCCACGGGCGGGTCTGGGACCTGCCCCGGCTCACCGTCACCGACGCCCCCCGCTTCCGCTGGCGCGGGCTCATGCTCGACGTCTCCCGGCACTTCATGCCGAAGGACGACGTCCTGCGCCAGCTCGACCTCCTCGCCGCCCACAAGCTCAACGTCTTCCACTTCCACCTCACCGACGACCAGGGCTGGCGCATCGAGATCCGGCGCCACCCCCGGCTCACCGAGATCGGCTCCTGGCGGGCGCGCACGAAATGGGGCCACCGGGCGTCGCCGCTGTGGAACGAGACGCCGCACGGCGGCCACTACACCCAGGACGACATCCGCGAGATCGTCGCGTACGCCGCCGAGCGGCACATCTCCGTCGTCCCCGAGATCGACGTCCCGGGCCACTCGCAGGCCGCCATCGCCGCGTACCCCGAACTCGGCAACAGCGACGTCGTGGACACGTCCTCCCTCGCCGTCTGGGACACCTGGGGCGTCAACCCGAACGTCCTGGCCCCCTCCGAGACCACCCTGCGCTTCTACGAGGGCGTCCTCGAGGAGGTCCTCGACCTCTTCCCGTCGACCTTCGTCCACATCGGCGGCGACGAGTGCCCCAAGGACCAGTGGCGGCGGTCCCCGGCCGCCCAGGCCCGCATCGCGGAACTCGGGCTCGCCGACGAGGACGAGCTCCAGTCCTGGTTCGTCCGCCACTTCGACCGCTGGCTCGCCGACCGAGGCCGCCGCCTCATCGGCTGGGACGAGATCCTGGAGGGCGGCCTGGCCCCCGGCGCCGCGGTGTCCTCCTGGCGCGGCTACGCGGGCGGCATCGCCGCGGCCGAGGCCGGCCACGACGTCGTCATGTGCCCCGAGCAGCACGTGTACCTGGACCACCGGCAGGCGCCGGGCGACGACGAGCCGATGCCCATCGGCTACGTGCGCACCCTGGAGGACGTCTACCGCTTCGAGCCCGTACCGGCGGGCCTCTCGCCCGAGGCGGCCGCCCACGTCCTCGGCACCCAGGCCAACGTCTGGACCGAGGTCATGGAGAACCGGGCCCGCGTCGACTACCAGGTCTTCCCGCGCCTCGCCGCCTTCGCCGAGGTCGCCTGGTCGGCGCTGCCCGCGCCCGCCGACCGCGACTTCGCGGACTTCGAGCGGCGCATGGCCGCCCACTACCGGCGTCTGGACGCCCTCGGCGTCGACTACCGCCCGCCCGCCGGCCCCTCGCCCCGACAGCAGCGCCCCGGCGTGCCGGGGCGGCCCATCGAGGGGGCGCCCCCGAACGTGTGAGGCTCCCCGGGCAGCCCTTCACCCAACGGCGGCAAAACGGATGTTCCACTCCCTGGAGGACGTCCTGGACGGAACCGTCCTTCGCGGACCCTCGCGTCGGACGGGTCGGAAGATGTGCCAGAGTTGCCACGTCCGGGCTGTGTGCACGTACGGTACGGCCACACAGGCGCGACAGCCGGGGACGAGTCGGGGACCGCCGGGGACACCGGGAAGGGGCAGCGGGTTGACCACGCACGCACCACAGACGGCGCAGTCCGTGACGCTGCCCGCCTCGCTCGACGAGGCCGTGGCGGCGCTCACCGCCATGCCCGCGGCCGTGCCCGTCGCGGGTGGCACGGACCTGATGGCGGCCGTCAACAAGGGCCAGCTCAGGCCGGCCGGACTCGTCGGCCTCAGCCGGATCAACGAGCTCCGTGGCTGGCAGTACCAGGACGGCCACGCCCTGCTCGGTGCGGGCCTCACCCACTCCAGGATGGGCCGGCCCGACTTCGCCGCCCTGATCCCCGCCCTGGCCGCCGCCGCGCGGGCCGCCGGCCCGCCCCAGATCCGCAACGCGGGCACCCTCGGCGGCAACATCGTCACCGCGGCCCCCTCGGGCGACTCGCTGCCCGTCCTGGCCGCCCTGGAGGCCGACCTGGTCGTCATGGGCCCGCTGGGCACGCGCGAGATCCCCGTCTCCCACCTGCTGGCCGGCCGCGACCTGCTGGCGCCCGGCGAGCTGGTCGCCTTCGTGCGGGTGCCGCTGCTGCACGCCCCCCAGGTCTTCCTGAAGGCCACCGGCCGCACCGGTCCGGCCCGCGCCACCGCCTCCGTCGCCGTCGTGCTCGACCCCGCCCGACGCGGGGTGCGCTGCGCGGTGGGGGCGATCGCGCCGATGCCGCTGCGCCCGCTGGAGGCCGAGCACTGGATCGCCACCCTGGTGGACTGGGACGGGGACCGGGGCCTCGCACCGGAGGCGTTGACGGCGTTCGGCGAGTACGTCGCCGCCGCCTGCATCCCCGACCCGCCGGGCGACGAGCAGCTGCCGCCCGCCGTACTGCACCTGCGGCGCACGGTCGCCGCGCTGGCCCGACGGGCACTGGGGAGGGCGCTGTCGTGAGCAACGACCGGCACAGCAACGAGCACCACGACGGCGGGGACGAGTACGGGGGCGGCTGGCAGCCGATCCCGCAGAGCGAGGGCTACGACGGCGAGGCCACGGCCTTCGTGCAGCTGCCGCCCGACTTCATGCTCGACGGCGTCCCGCTGGAGGCGCCCGGCCACGGCTACGTACCGCCGATGATCACGCCGCTGGTGCCCCTGAACCCCGACCCGGGGGCGACGGGCCAGTGGAACTTCACCACCGACGCCCCCGAGGCGCCGTCCGAGCCGGAGCGTGACCCGCAGGCGACGGGCCAGTGGAGCTTCCCCGAGGCGGCCGAGGCCGAGTCGGCGTCCACCGGACAGTGGCGCATCCCGGTCGTCTCGGACTCCTCGGACGAATCCGGCGAATACACGGCGTCGATGCTCGCGCAGTACGCGAGCAGCGCGCCCGCGACCCTGCCGGGCGGCGCCCCCGCCCCCTGGGCCGTGCCGGACGCGGAGGCGGCGGACCCCGAGAACGCACCCGACCACGACGCCGGACACGCGCCGGAACCCGCCCACGAGCACGCCACCGACCCGGCGGAGCGCCAGGACGGCCTCACGGCCGAGCCCGCGGCGGAGTTCGCACCCGAGCCCGCGGCGGAACCGTCGTACACCGAGGAGCCCGCCTTCTCGGACGACGTCCCCGCCGCCCTCCCCACCACCAGCAGCGCGGACAGCGACGAGCACCCGCACACCTCGTACACCCTGCGCGTCAACGGCGCCGACCGGCCCGTCACGGACTCGTGGATCGGCGAGTCCCTGCTCTACGTCCTGCGCGAGCGCCTCGGCCTGGCCGGGGCCAAGGACGGCTGCTCGCAGGGCGAGTGCGGCGCGTGCAACGTGCAGGTCGACGGCCGGCTCGTCGCCTCCTGCCTCGTCCCCGCGGCGACCGCGGCCGGCAGCGAGGTGCGCACCGTCGAGGGCCTCGCCACCGACGGGGAGCCCTCCGACGTCCAGCGCGCCCTGGCCCGCTGCGGCGCCGTCCAGTGCGGCTTCTGCATCCCCGGCATGGCCATGACCGTCCACGACCTGCTGGAGGGCAACCACGCCCCCACCGAGCTGGAGGCCCGCCAGGCCCTCTGCGGCAACCTCTGCCGCTGCTCGGGCTACCGCGGCGTCCTCGACGCCGTGCAGGAGGTCGTCGCCGAGCGCGAGGCCGCAGCGGCGGCCGAGTCGACCGACGAGGCGCGCATCCCGCACCAGATCCCGCACCCGCACGACGGAGGCATGGCGTGAGCATCGACGCGACCACCGCCACCACCACGGCGCCCGACCCCCAGCAGGAGCTCCCGCCGCACGGTATCGGCGCCTCGCTCCCGCCGTCCGACGCGCGGGCCAAGGCCGAGGGCACGTTCCCGTACGCCTCCGACCTCTGGGCCGAGGGGCTCCTGTGGGCCGCGCTGCTGCGCTCGCCCCACCCGCACGCCCGGATCGTCTCCGTCGACACCACGGCCGCCGCCGAGATGCCCGGCGTCCGCGCCGTGGTCACCCACGCCGACGTCCCGGGAGCGGCGACCTACGGCCGCACCGTCGCGGACCGGCCGGTCTTCGCCTCCGACCTCGTACGCCACCACGGCGAGGCCATCGCCGCCGTGGCCGCCGACCACCCGGACACGGCACGCCTCGCCGCCGCCGCCATCGCCGTCGAGTACGAGATCCTCGAACCCGTCACCGACCCCGAGAGAGCCTTCGCGGCCGAGGCCCTGCACCCGGACGGCAACCTCATCCGCCACATCCCGCTGCGCTTCGGCGACGCGGAGGCGGCCGGCGAGGTCGTCGTCGAGGGCCTGTACCGGATCGGCCGCCAGGACCCGGCACCGATCGGCGCCGAAGCCGGACTCGCCGTCCCGCGCCCCGACGGCGGCGTCGAGATCTACACCGCCTCCACCGACCCGCACACCGACCGCGACCTCGCCGCCGCCTGCTTCGGCCTCTCCCCGGACCAGGTCAAGGTCGTCGTCACCGGCGTCCCGGGCGCCACCGGAGACCGCGAGGACCCCGGCTTCCAGATCCCGCTCGGCCTGCTCGCCCTGCGCACCGGCTGCCCCGTCAAGCTCAGCGCTACGCGCGAGGAATCCTTCCTCGGCCACGCCCACCGCCACCCCACCCTGCTGCGCTACCGCCACCACGCCGACGCCGAAGGCCGGCTGGTGAAGGTCGAGGCACAGATCCTGCTCGACGCGGGCGCGTACGCCGACGCCTCGTCCGAGTCCCTGGCCGCCGCCGTCTCCTTCGCCTGCGGCCCCTACGTCGTCCCGCACGCCTTCATCGAGGGCTGGGCCGTCCGCACGAACAACCCGCCGTCCGGCCACGTCCGCGGCGAGGGCGCCCTGCAGGTCTGCGCCGCCTACGAGGCGCAGATGGACAAGCTCGCCTCGAAACTCGGCATGGACCCGGCCGACCTCCGCCTGCGCAACGCCCTGGCGACCGGCGACATCCTGCCCACCGGCCAGACCGTCACCTGCCCCGCACCCGTGGCCGAACTCCTCTCCGCCGTACGGGACTTCCCGCTCCCCGCGCTGCCCAAGGACTCTCCCGAGGACGACTGGCTGCTGCCGGGCGGCCCGGAGGGCGCGGGCGAACCGGGAGCGGTGCGCCGCGGCGTCGGCTACGCCCTGGGCATGGTCCACATGCTCGGCGCCGAGGGAACGGACGAGGTCTCGACCGCGACCGTCAAGGTCCACGACGGGGTCGCGACCGTCATCTGCGCGGCGGTGGAGACGGGCTCCGGCTTCTCGACCCTGGCGCGCCAGATCGTCCAGGAGACCCTCGGCATCGAGGAGGTCCACGTCGCCTCGGTCGACACGGACCAGCCCCCGGCCGGCCCGGCGACCCACGGCCGGCACACCTGGGTCTCGGGCGGCGCCGTCGAGCGCGCGGCGAAGATGGTCCGCACCCAGCTTCTCCAGCCGCTGGCCCACAAGTTCGGCATGTCCACCGAACTCCTCCAGATCACCGACGGCAAGATCACCTCGTACGACGGCATCCTGTCGATGACGGTCGCGGAGGCCATGGACGGCAAGGAACTCTGGGCCACCGCCCAGTGCCGCCCGCACCCCACCGAGCCGCTCGACGAGTCGGGCCAGGGCGACGCCTTCGTCGGCCTCGCCTTCTGCGCCATCCGCGCGGTGGTGGACGTCGACGTGGAGCTGGGCTCCATCCGCGTCGTGGAGATGGCGGTCGCCCAGGACGTCGGCCGCGTCCTCAACCCCGCCCAGCTCGCCACCCGCATCGAGGCCGGCGTCACCCAGGGCGTCGGCGCGGCCCTCACGGAGAACCTCCGCACGGCCCGCGGCCTGGTCCGTCACCCCGACCTGACGGGCTACGCACTCCCGACATCCCTGGACGCCCCGGACATTCGCATCGTGAAACTCGTCGAGGAGCGCGACGTCGTGGCCCCCTTCGGCGCCAAGGCGGCGAGCGCGGTCCCGGTGGTCACGGCCCCCGCGGCGGTGGCTTCAGCAGTGCGCGCCGCGACCGGACGCCCCGTCAACCGCCTCCCGATCAGGCCGCAGGCGGCGGTTGCCGTACCCAATTCGTAACCATGTGATCCGCGTTGCTTGTGCAACCGGGAGGTGCGTCCTGACACTCCTTCTCGGTACAGTGAACTCCTAGGCTCGACTCGGCCTTTGCTGGTTGTCGGTACACGGGGGAGGGTGGTGCACATGCTGGCACCGATGGCGGACGGAGGCGGCGGCGCGTACATGCGCGCCGTGGCCTACAACTCCGAATCCATGCTGGAGTTCAAGAAGGGGATCGACGAGCTGATCGTCTCGCTGACCGAATCCCCCGCGGGCACGAAGAACATGGCGGCGGACCCGGTCTCCCGCAGCCAGTTCGGCGGTGGCGGAGGCGCGTGGATCGAGGCGTCCGGCATCTTCTCCTCGTACGACAACGTACTCAGGGAGCTGACCAAGCTCTCGGGTCTGCTGGGCGACTGCCTCGAAGGCATGGGGATCGCCGTGACGATGTCCAAGGACGGCTTCGAGCAGACGGACGACGACATCCGCCGGCGGATGCTGGCGATCAGTCAGCGCACGCAGACCGCCAAGGAAGAGGCCGACAAGGCCGCGGGCCGCACCACGGGCACGACGGACGGCTCCGGGACGGCGCAGCCGGGCAGCGAGACGACGACGGGCGACGGTTCGCTCGGCTAGTCCGCGGACACGGACTTCGAGGACGACGGGGACACGGGGAAGAGGCGACAGATGATCCCATCAGACGGCGGCGGAGGCGGCAGCGCGACCAACTTCCGTTCCATGCCACACGAGCAGATGCTGGCCTGGGTGGACGAGGCCAGCAGCTTCTACGTCCAGGACGCGGCCGACCGCCTGACCAAGGCGGCGACCAAGATGCGCGACATCGCCAAGACCCTTCGCGACCGCCCGGGCCGGGTGGAGTGGAAGGGCGAGGCGGAGAAGGCGTTCATGGAGTGGGCGGACAGCCTGGCCAGCAGCACGCACAGCCTCGCCGACTACAGCGACGACGCGTCGTTCTGGATGAGCCAGGCGTCGGACGCGATCGCCCTGGCGCAGAGCGCCATCCCCCGGTACACCTCCCACGCGCAGGCCAAGGAGAACCTGGAGGCGGCGCGCAAGTTCCACAACGACCCCGACTCCCAGCAGATCGCGGCCAACGCCCGCTCCCAGATGGCGGACGTCGAGGGGAAGGCCCTGACGCCGGAGGAGGTCGCGCAGCGCCTCGCGGCGAAGGCGGAGGCGAACCGGCAGGCGGCCGCCGACGAGATGGAGAAGCTGTCGGGGTCGTACCAGTGGTCCGACCACCAGATGCAGAACTTGGTGGTGCCGGTGTTGCCGCCGCCGCCGGCTGCGTTTGTTCCGGATCAGGGTACTGATAGCGGCTACCAGACTCAGTATGTTGGTTCCTCTGCCAGCAGTGACGGCCGGTCCTCGGTGGAGTCGGGCACTGCGACAGTTCCGTCATCGGACTCAAGATCTATTGCCGACGTTCGCACAACTCCGCCGCCTGGTGACAAGACCGGACCGACTCAGGTAGTGCGCCCCGAGGTTCCCGCTGATCTTGGGATCGACACTGTCGGTACCCTGCCGCCTCCGACGACGACCACTCCTCCGCAGACTTCGGTGACGCCGCCCGTCAGCAAGCCTGACGGCTTCACGCCTCCGATGACCACGCTGCCTGGGCAGATCCCGCCGGCAGTGACGGGCGGTACCCGGGCTAACACGCCTCCCATGGCCTCGCGTGCACCGGTGGGCCCTGGTCGCACGGGCCCCGGAACCACCGGACCGCTCGGGATGCCGCGCGAGGGTATCAGTGGCGGACGCGCGGTTCCTCCCAGCAGTGGTCGGGCGACGACGGGCATCCCGCGCAGCACCGTGATCGGTACTGAGCGGGGCACGGGACCGAACTCGGGCATGGGGCGCGGCCCCATGGGCGGAATGGGCGGTACTCATCCCATGGGCGGTCAGAACGGCATCAGCGGCGGACGTCGCCTCGCCGTCGAGACCGGTGGTGTCGTCGGTGGCCGACCGCAGCAGCCTGGGGCTGCCGGCTCTCGTCCCTTCACGCCCGGAGGCTCCGGACTGGTGCGTGGTGGTGCGCAGGGCGAGTCCGGCCATGGCGCCGGCCAGACCGGGCGAGGCGGCATGATGCACGGCGGCTCGCAGGCTGCGGGATCCCGCCGTGACGAACGTAATGGAGAGCGCCCGGACTACCTCGTCGAGGACGAGGAGACCTGGCAGCAGGGTGGCCGGCCTGTCGCCCCGCCCGTCATCGACTGAGTCAGAGGAAGTAAATGCGCGCCAGCAGTATTCGTTGGGGTAGTGGTCGGTCTGTCGCATCGGCCGCCTTGGGGATGCTGCTGGTGGGCATTGCATCCGTCCCTGCCCATGCCGAGTCCGTCCGTGCTCAGCAGTGGCACCTCGACACCATGAAGGCCGAAGAGATCTGGGCCATCAGCAAGGGTGAGGGTGTCACTGTCGCGGTCATCGACAGTGGTGTGGACCGGAAGAATCCAGACCTCGTGGGTCAGGTGGTTAGTGGCAAGGACTTCGCCCCGGATCGGCCGGGCGACGAGTACACCGATTACACCGGTCACGGTACGGGCATGGCCGGTTTGATTGCGGGTACGGGGGCACGGGACGGAGGAAACGGGGCATTTGGCTTGGCGCCAGCTGCCAAGATCATTTCTCTCCGCTTGCCTGGGACTGACCGAGGCAAGGGAAGTCAGCAGGCCGCCAACGATGAATTCAACAGGGTGGTACCTCAAGCGATTCGGTTCGCCGCCGATTCCGGCGCCAAGGTGATCAACCTCTCTCAAGGGGCCACTGCGGGCTCGCAAGAGCTTACGGATTCCGTGAAGTACGCCTTGGGTAAGGGTTCGCTGATCTTCGCTGCCGTCGGGAACGGCGCGAGTGAGGGCAACCAAGCGGAATACCCGGGTGCAACTCCGGGCGTGGTGGGTGTTGGTGCCATCGACAAGAAGCTGACGCGAGTCAAGATCTCACAGTACGGCCCCCAAGTCGACGTCATGGCTCCCGGGGATGAGACTGTCCATGCATGTGGTGGAGGCACCGGCTTGTGCCGGTCGAGTGGAACGAGTGAGGCCACCGCCCTCGCCTCCGCCGCCGCCGCTCTCGTCTGGTCCAAGCACCCCGACTGGACCAACAACCAGGTGCTCAAGGCGATGCTCAACACCATCGCCGGTCCGAACACCGGCGAGAAGCGCAACGACTTCATCGGCTACGGCGCCATCCGGCCCCTCCGCGCGCTCAAGACCCCGGGTGACGTCGGGCCCGCGGACGTCCGGCCCATTCCCGACCTCGACGCCGCCGGCAGTGCGTCGCCGTCCGCCGCGCCGTCCGCGTCGGCCTCGAAGGCTCCCGCGCCCGGGCCCGTCGCGCAGGCCGAGAGTGACGAGGGCGGCAACACCGGCCTCTGGATCGGTCTCGGTATCGGCGCCGCCGTCCTCATCGGCGCGGCCGTGGCCGTTCCGGTGGTGCGTTCCCGGCGGAGCTGATCATCCGGTCATGGTCGGTGTCATAGCCCTCTTCTTCGTTCTCGCGGCCGTCTTCGTCGTCCTCGGATGTGTCGACCAGCGGCGCCTGTACTGGCGCCTCAGCGCGTGGCGGTATCGCGATCCCGCGGCCAACGAGCCCTCGGACGCGGCGAATCGGGTGGGACGGTTCGCCGCGCTCCTCCTCGCCGGTGTGTGGGTCTTCGCCGGATGCCGGGCGATGGACTTCGCCGACGGCGACTCGTGGACGCGGCAGGAGATGCGGACCGTCGTCGTGGCCGCCGCCGAGACGATCGAGGCCGACGCCCATCCGTCCGGTGCGACCGATTCGATGCTCACGGAGGCGCTGCGGGACGCCTCGGAGGGCGAAGGCCCGTACTACCGGCTTGATGTGAAGACGGCGGACGCCCGGGAGGGCGAGGGCGACCGTTTCCAAGTCAGCACCACCGAAGGGGAGTTCCCCTTCTGCGTCGCCTTCACGAAGAAGGAGTCGGGCGGGTTCGCCGTACCCGGGGCCGACGGATCCACCACGGTCGTGCCCGAGTACGACCTCACCTCGTCGGTCGACGAGGGCACCTGCTGAGCGCCAACTGAAACGAATTCGCAGCGATCACCGGAACGGAAGATCATGTCGTTCGACGAAGAGTGGGCAAGCGCACGAGCCAGCGCGGTACAGCATCAGGAATCCCGCATGAGACTCAACGGGATCCCGCCCGAGGACGGTCCGACGGGCAAGAAGCTGCACGTCGACTCGTCGGAGCTGCGCGGCAGAGCGGGCAAGGCCGACATCGTGCGAACGGACTTCGCCAAGGCCGACAACGATGCGACCAAGGAGACGGGGCAGATCCAGGCCGGTCTCAAGGGCTTCAGGTCCGGGCCCGCCTTCAAGACGTTCTCCACGCGGTGGGAATCGCAGATGAAGTACGTCGACGGTCTGCTGCTGAACGGTGTCGCGGGGAAGCTCCGCGAGTCCGCCGCCGAGTTCGACGCCCGTGAGCGGACCGAGAAGGCGCGGCACAGCAAGGACGACGGCAAGGCCGGCAACGACTCCAACCGCAATCTCGCCTGAGCGATCGAGGAGATCCTGGATCCATGCTCGACTACAAGACCCTTCTTGATGCCGATCTCAACGAGCTGTCGGAGGCGGTGGGGAAGTGGAGCAAGCTCCCGGAGGAGTTCCGGAAGGCCGGCAGACTCTACGACAACACGGTCGAGAAGGGGCTCGCCGAGTCCGACTGGAAGGGCGAGACCCGCGATGCCGCGCTTGAGCAGGTCTCCCTCGTCGGCAAGCAGATAACGGCCGCGGCGGACGAGGCGGCGGACGTGCACCGGCTGCTGAGCGACGCCTACGACGTCTTCTCCCAGGCGCAGTCCAAGCTCAAGACGATCAGGTCGGACGTCGAGAAGGACAAGAACCTCTCGATCAAGCCGGACGGCGAGGTCTGGTTCGACCCGCCGGCGGACACCCCGACCGAGCACCTGGCGTCCATGAACAAGGGGTACCAGGAGACGATCCAGGCGTACCGGACGAGCATCCGCAACCAGGTGACGGCCGCGCAGGAGGCGGACGACATCCTCTACTGGGCGCTGAGCCAGGACTACAACGGCCGTGGCAAGGGCTTCGACTCGAACACGTACGACAGCCTGAAGGGCGCCAAGGAGGGCAAGGCGCAGGCCGACAAGGACCGCGACGCGCTGACCGAGCTCGCCAACGTCAAGCGCCCGTACACCCTCGACGAGATCAAGAAGATCAACGGTCTCCTGTCGAAGCACGAGGGCGACCCGTACTTCGCCGAGCAGTTCGCCACCGGCCTGGGGCCGAAGAAGACGCTCGAGTTCTGGACCCGGATCGCCGACCGCCGGCAGTTCGGCGACGACATGACCAAGGAGTCGGCCAAGATCCAGAAGAGCCTGGGGTACACCCTGGCCACCGCCTCGCACTCCGACAGCAAGGCGATGGAGGAGTGGAAGAAGGGGATGATCGACCTCGGCGGCAAGCGCGTCGACATGGTCGACATGAACATGGGGACGATGACCAAGGGGCCCTACGGCTACCAGGTCATGAGCAGCCTCATGCGCAACGGCGAGTACGAGAAGGACTTCCTGCACGACTACGGCAAGAGCCTGATCGACTTCGAGAAGGACCACAAGGGCACCGATCCCAAGAAGCTCTGGCAGCCCGACGGCTACGAGACGTTCCTGAACTTCGGCGCCGGCACGGACCACGGTCTCGACCCCGTGGCCGGGTACATGGAGGCCCTGGGCCACAATCCCGACGCGGCGAAGGAGTTCTTCGGCGCCAAGGGCTGGGAGAGCTCGGGCAAGGACCCGGACGACATGGATCCGGAGCTCAAGTACATGCTCGAGGACCGCAAGTGGCCGGACATGCCCAACAACAAGGGCAGTGACGACTTCGACGAGCTCGGGCACGCCATCGAGGCGGCGACCCTGGGCGTTCCGTACGACCAGCCGGACCTCGGTCTCCGCCGTGACGACATGACGGCGAACGTCGCCGAGCAGGTGATGGTGTACGTGGGCGACCAGCCGAAGTACCTGGACGACCACAAGGGCATGGCCGACAGCCTCGCCAAGATGGGCGCGGGGTACATCGACGACCTCAACTGGGCCTCGTCCAACTTCGGCAACGCCTACACGGGCCAGGACCTGCGGGACACCGCGTTCGGCCACAACGGGCCCGGGCACATCGACCTGTCGCACGACACTGCGGCCTCCTTCCTCGCCGTCGCGGGCGGGGACGAGGACGGATACAAGATCCTCTCCATGGCCCAGCAGGAGTACACGGCCAGCGGTCTGCGCGCGCACCCCGAGCCCAACGGCGAGGTCGCGCAGGTCATCGAGACGGGCGCCAAGATGCACGGCATGCTCGACCAGGCCCGCGCGAACGACATCCACGCCCACTACGGGGAGGCCACGAAGGCGGCGGAGCAGAAGCTCGCCGAGGCCGCGGAGTGGAAGAAGTTCGGCGTCGGCGCGGCCGTGGCCGTGGGCGTCGGGGTCGTGGCCCTCCCCTTCGCCGGAGCGGCGGCGGGCGGCGCGGCCGTGGCCGCCTTCGCCGTCCCCCAGGTGGCAGGGGCGGTCGCCGGTGCCGGCATGACCCAGTTCGGCATCGACATCAACCGGGAGCTGGAGAAGAACGGCCCCGACTTCTCGGTGCAGGAGCACATGAAGCTCCGGGAGTACGGCGAACTGGGCTCGGCCCGCGCGGTGACGCCGATGGACGCGTACATCGCCGCCAACAACCTCGACGGCACCGAGTGGGCGCGGAAGATGCACAGCGGCGTGGAGGGCAAGTACAACGACGGCGGGGACGCCGTCAGCCGTGTCACCCCGGACCCGAAGGGATGACGGTGCGGCGTCACGTCCCCCGGCGATCCCGTCTGCTCGTCGGGGGTCTCGTGCTCGTGCTCGCGTCGGCCGGTTGCGGAGGCGGCGGCGAGGAGGCCGGGGCCGGGAAGGACACCGTGCCGGCGGCCCGGGTGTGCGGCGGGCTGTCGGCCAGGTCCGCGCAGGCGCTGGAGCAGATCTCCGAGACGAAGGCGTTCACGTACCGCTCCCACGGGACGGCGCCGACGCTCAAAGGTCTCCTCCACGATCCCGAGCGCCGCGGCGGCGGCGAGCTGACCGAGTGCGTGATCGAGCCGGACGTCGCCGACCCCGACGAGAGCCCGTCGAAGATGACCGTGCTCTTCGAGGAGGTCGAGAGCCTGCCGGCGCCCCAGCCCGCGGAGGTCGCGCTGGCCCGCCTCCCGGTCGGCCTGCGCGCCTACGGCGACTCCGGGAGCGCCGAGCTGTGGTTCGCCTGCGAGGTGCCGGGGGTCGGCAAGCCCCTCGTCCACGCGCAGCTCGTCTACGGGTCGCGCCCCAGGGAGAAGAGCCCCAAGGAGGCGAACGTCCGGGTCCTGCAGGACCTCTCCCGCAGGTACGCCGTCGCGTTGGGCTGTCCCGACGCCGGTGGTGTGCCGGCCTACTGAGGCCGAGGGAACGCCGGCGGACGTGACCGGCGGTCACCCCGGGCGGGTGCGGGGCACCGCACCCGCCCGGGGAGCGCCGTCGGTCCGGCCGCGGCGCGGACACCCGGCGCGAACGCCGTCAGACCTTGCCGAACACCGGCATCGCCATCACCCGGCCGCCGCGGTCCACGAAGACGCGGTTGCCGTCGCTCGCCATGGCGTACGGGCCCTCGCGCTGCATGGTCAGGGTGAAGAGCCAGTCCTGGGTCTTCTTGTCGACGACCCGCACGTAGTCCTCGTCCGGGCCGGGGAGCCAGGCCGTCGTGCCCTCGACGGCCGGGGCCGTCACGGTGCTGCCCACGCCGTCCAGGACCTCGTACCACTCCGTGGTCGGGGAGTTGCTGTTGAAGAGGGTGCCGTAGCGGTAGGCGTTGTAGCTGTCCACCGCGTAGACGCGATCCTCGTCGACCGTCGGGCTGCCCCAGCCCACGCCGGCCTTCCTGGAGCGCTCGTCGGCGCTCTCGGTCCACACGACGTCGCCCTTGTCCAGCTTGCGCGCGGTCAGGGAGGAGCCGCCGAGGTACACGGTGTCGTCCGAGATCACCGGGACCGGGCCGTTCGTGCCCTGGTTCTTCAGGCTCCACATGGTCTTGCCCGTCGCGGTGTCCACGCAGGTCACCTGGCCGGTCCGGTCGTGCACGACCAGCCGGCCGCCGCCTGCCGCCGCCCGTGCGGGGATCGACGAGCGGGGGGACGGCATCGGGCGGGACCAGGTGACGGCGGGGTTCCAGGCGTCGACGGCGCGCAGTTCGTTGTCGCCGGTGATCAGATAGACGTGGGTGGCGTCGGCCGCCAGCAGGTGGTCGGCGTCGGCGTCCGTCGACCAGACGTGCCGGCCCGTGGCCGCGACGAAGGCGTGCACGGCCCGCTCGTCGTCCACGGCCACGACCAGCCGGTCGGCGACGGAGACGAATCCCGCGTCGGCGTCGATGTCCTTCGCCCGCCACCGCTCCTTGCCGTCCGTGACGGACAGGGCGAGCAGACCGCCCGTCTTGGCCTGGACGATCACCACGTCGCGGACGGGCAGCGGGACCTGTCCGTTCGCCGCGGTCACGTCGAGCGGCCCCCACAGCGCGGCCGGTGCCTCACCCGGCTTGACGTCGATCAGCGAGAGGAACGCGGCGGCGGGGGTCGGGACGGCCTGCGGCACGTCGTGCGTCGGGCTCCGCTCCTCCCGGGTCAGCCACCAGGCCGTGCCGCCGCCACCCGCCGCGACCACACCCGCGCCCGCGGCGGCCAGGCCGAGGAAGCGCCGCCGGGTCGGGGTGCCCGACACGACCGTGTGCGCGGACGCGGTGAGCCCCTTGGTCGCGGCCTCGCGGCGGGCGATGTCCTCGGCGAGGGGGCCCTTGCGCCAGGCGCGGCCGGCGCCCTTCGGCGGGGCGAAGGCGGCGGCGATCTGTGGCGGCGCCGGCCGCAGCGCCGGGTCCTTGGCCAGGCAGGGCCCGATCAGGTCCCGCAACACCGGCGGGACCCCGTCCAGATCGGGCGTCCCGTGCACGACCTCGTACTGGACGGCGGCCACGTGCGTCGCGTCGAACGCGCGCCGGCCGCTCGCCGCGAAGACGAGGACGGCGCCGAGCGAGAAGACGTCCGAGGCCGGGCCGACGCGTTGGCCGAGGACCTGCTCGGGGGCGCCGTAGCCGGGCGTCACGGGGATCTGGCCCGTCGTCGTCAGCGTCAGGCCGTGCTCCGGGCGGGCGATGCCGAAGTCGATGACGCGGGGGCCCGAGGACGTCAGCACGATGTTCGCGGGCTTGAGGTCGCGGTGGACCAGGCCGGCCGCGTGGATGTCGTGCAGCGTGCGGGAGAGGAAGTGGGCCAGGGCGCGGACCGTGGGCTCGTCCATCGGCCCGTACGCGCGGACCGCCTCGTCCAGGGTCGGGCCGGCCAGGAACTCGGCCGCGATCCAGGGCCGTCCGCCCTCGGTCTGCGCGCCCAGGACCCGCGCCACGCCCTTGCCGGTGACGGCGCGGGCCATCTCCGCCTCGCGGACGAACCGTTGGGCGAGGTGTCGGTCGTGGGCGAGGTCGGGGCGGAGCACCTTCACGGCGGCGGGACGGCCGGAGCCGTCCCGGCCGAAGTACACCTTGCCCATGCCGCCCTCGCCGAGGACGCCGAGGAGGCGGTACGGGCCGAGCCGGAGCGGGTCGCCGGTGGCGAGGGACTGCATGGTCACTGCGTTGCCTTCTGCTTCGAAGTCGTCCGGTGGGGAATCGGCCGCCCGGCGTGGTCCGGCGGCCCGGGGGCGGGTCACGCCAGCGGCAACGCGACCACCGACGTCTCGCCGGCGCCGAAGATCCGCGTCCGCTGCCTGTCCACGAGATAGCGGGTGGCGTCGGTGGGGAAGACCCAGGCCGACTGCCGGGTGCCCAGGTCGATCGCGTTCAGGCCGCCGTTGACCGGGGCGTACACGTACGCCTTCCCCACCACCGGCCGGGCACCGAGCACCGGAGTGAGGTCGCGGGTGGGCGGCTTCTCCTCCCACAGCCGCCGGCCGGTGCCGGCGTTCACGCAGATCAGGCCGCGGTCGCCCTCGGTGGCGTAGACGGCGTCGCCGGAGACGGCCGGCACGCCGTAGAGCGTCTTGGCCTTGCCAGTCTCCCAGGCGAGGCCGCCGTCGCCGATGCGCACGGCGCGCAGCTTCTGCCCGCCGAGGTACACGTGCCGGCCGTCCAGGGTGAGTTCGCCCGGGATGAGGGAGTAGTCCTCGTCGGCCATGGGGAAGCTCCGCTGCCACAGCGGCCGCCCGGTCCGCAGGTCCAGGGCCTCCAGCCGGAAGGTGCTGAAGTCGCCGCTGCGCCGCCCGATGATCAGCCGGCTGCCGGAGACCTGCGCGAGGAACCGGCGTACCCCCTCGTACGAGACGGGCCGCCGCCAGGCCTCCTTGGCGGTACGGAGGTCGATGCCGACGAGGTGACGGTTCCGCTCCCGTTCGTCCAAGCTGTCGTCCCCCTTGCCCAGTCGGCTGTACGCGACGACCATTCCGGCGCCGGCCGTCAGCAGGTACGTGCTGAGCGCGGAGCCGTCGAATCCCTTGATATGGACGGGGCGTGCGGCCTCGGCACCGTCCCGGGGGCGGAAGGCGCGGATCGCCAGACCGTTCTCGGAGTCGATGTTCTGCGAGTCGTAGTAGTACGTGCCGTCCGTGGTCACCTGCTGCGGTTCGATGGCCAGGTTGTCCTCCCAGAGCTCCCGGCCGGTCTTCGGGTCCAGCACCCGGAAGGAGGACGTCTCCTCGAAACCGACGACGTCGCCCGCGAGCATCGGGAAGGTCATCTGCTCGCGGTCGAAGGAGTCGACCTGCCAGAGCGGCCGTGGCGAACCGTCCGAGCCGTTCGGGGCCGGCGTGGTCGTCGTCGCCGTCGGGCCGGGCGTGCCCTCGCCCTGGCCTCCGCCGCCGTCACGGGACGACAGCCAGGCCCAGGCCCCGACACCCGCTCCGGCCACGCCCAGCACGGAGCCGCCGGCCGTGGTGAGCAGGCGGCGGCGGGACGGGCCGGAGCCGGGCGCGGTCGGGGTGAGCGCCGAGTCCGCGGGGGGCGGCAGCCGGTACGGCTGGTGCAGCCAGACGTCCGTGGCGCGGCGCGCGATGTCGGCCAGGACGAGCGGCGGGAGGTGGTCCGCGAAGTCGCCGTGGCCGTCGTGGAGACGCGCGGCCAGCTCGGCCGTGGCGGGGCGGGCCGCCGGGTCCTTGGCCAGGCAGTCCGCCAGTACGGGCGCCAGGTCCGGCGGGACGCCGTCGAGGTCGGGATCGGCGTACCGGACGCGGTAGATCAGGTCCGCCGGGGAGCCCGTGCCGAAAGGGCCGTGGCCGGCGGCCGCGAACAGCAGGACGCCGGCGAGCGCGAAGACGTCGCCGGCCGGGGTGTGCTCCTGGCCACCCGCCTGCTCGGGCGACATGAAGGCGGGGGTGCCGGCCGCCGCGCCCGTACGGGTCAGCCGGTCGTCGCCGGCCGCGCGGGCGATGCCGAAGTCGATGATCTTCGGCCCGTAGGCGGTGACCAGCACGTTGGACGGCTTCAGGTCGCGGTGGACGACGTCCGAGGAGTGGAGCTGGCCGAGTGCCCCGGCCAGCGCCGCGCCGAGGGCGCGCACCGAGGGTTCCGGCAGCGGGCCGCACAGCGAGACGGCGTCGTCGAGCGGCGGCCCGAGGACGTACTCGGTGGCCAGCCAGGGCGTCTCGGCCCGCGGGTCCGCGTCGAAGACGGCCGCGCCGTGCCGGGCGCCGATGATCCGGGCCGCGTCCGTCTCCAGTCGGAAGCGGGTGCGGAAGTCGGCCTCGGTGGCGAGCCGGGCGTGCATGGTCTTCAGCGCGACCGTGCGGCCGCCGGGCGAGCGGGCCAGGTAGACCGTGCCCATGCCGCCGGAGCCCAGGCGGGCGAGGAGGCGGTACGCGGCGATCGCGACCGGGTCGTCGTGGGTGAGGGGTGACAGCATCGGCTAGTTCCCGGGCAGTTCGGCGGCGAGGATCTCGGACGACTGGCGGGCGAGCGCCGCCACGAGCCGGCCGGGCAGCCAGCCGGGACTCAGCAGTGACGTCGCCGAGCCGAGGACCGTCTCGTGCGGGGCCGGCGGCGCCAGGTCGGCGAGCAGGGCCGCGGCGGCCGGTCGGGCGGCCGCGTCGCGGGTGAGGCAGGCGGACACGAACGGGCGCAGGGCGGGCGGGAGTTCGGAGCGTTCCGGCACGGTGTGCCCGGTGGCGGCGTACGCGAGGACCGCGCCGAGCGCGTAGACGTCGCCCGCCGGCCGGGGCCGTCCGCCCGCCGTCTGTTCCGGCGCCAGGGTGCCGGGTTCGAGACCGGGCAGTCCGCCCCGCGGCTCTCCCTCCGGCGCGGCCGCGCGGACCGCGCCGAAGCAGCCGAGCCGCGGCCCGTCGGCCGCGAGGAGGACGGCGGCCGGCGAGACACCGGCGTGCGTGACGCCCTGCGCGTGGGCGGCGGCCAGGGCCTCGGCGAGCGCGGTGCCGACGGCCCGCACCGTTCCCTCCGGCAACGGCCCGCCGTGGACGGCGAGGGCGACGGGCAGCGGGAGCGCGGGCAGGTAGGGCGTCGCGTACCAGGGGGAGGCGGGGGTGTCGGACACCTCGGTCACCGGGGCGATCCAGGGACCGAGCAGCCGCTGCCCCGCCTGTGCCTCCGCCAGGAAGCGCGCGGGATCGGCGCCGGGCAGCGGGGCGTTGAGCAGCACCGTACGGCCGCCGTCGGCACTGCGGGCGACGAACCGGCGGCAGGGCGTGTGGCCTTGGGGCGGATCGAGACGGGTGATCAGCCGGTACGGGCCGATCCGCCGCGCGGACTCCTCGTGCGGGCGCGGCCGTTCCACGTGCGAATCCCCCCTGTCGGTCGCCCTGCCGGTTGCGAGGGCAACAGGAGCCTACTCAAGGGGAGGGAGGGGACAGGCGGCGGTGGGGGAGGAGCCCTGTGGAGAGGGCGCGGGAGCGCCCCGGTGGGTCCGCGGCGCGGGCCGGGAACGGCGGGTGCGGTCGGTACGCCCACGTCGGGCGCCGAGGGACCGGCGGCGGGTACAGCGGCGGCCGGTTCGGGACGTACCGGCCGCCGCCGGGTCGACGCGCGCCTGCCGGCGGGACTCCGGCACACGCGCAGCGGTCCTGCGCGGATCCTCCAGAGACCGTGATCGGAATCGAACCGACGTAACTCGAGTTGCAGTCGAGCCCCTGAACCACTCGGGCACACGGTCGTGTTGTGCTCTGGAACGACCGTAGGGCGGGGGCGGAAGGGGCTCAAGGGATCCGGGCGGGCCGCAACACGACTGCCACACGCCGTTCACGACCGTCCCGGCCGGGACGGGGCCGGCCTACGACCAAGGGACGAGGGGATCGCGACTCCCGACAGGGGCCATTTGCTCGTTCGGCCCTTACTCTGAAGGGCATGAGCGCCTTGGAACCCCGCGACGCCGACGTCGCCCCGATCAGAGAAACCGCAGGTCCGGTCCTTGCGGACGGATCAGTGCTGGACCGGGGGCACCGGGCGCTCAGTATCGGCATCGTCTCCGTCGTCCTGCTCATCGCCTTCGAGGCGACCGCCGTGGGAACGGCCATGCCCGTCGCCGCGCGCGAGCTGCACGGCATCCCCCTCTACGCCTTCGCCTTCTCCGCGTACTTCACCACCAGCCTCTTCGGCATGGTCCTGGCCGGGCAGTGGTCCGACCGCGCCGGGCCGCTCGCGGCGCTCACCACCGGCATGTCCGCCTTCGCCGCCGGCCTCCTGCTCTCCGGCACCGCGGGCACCATGTGGCTGTTCATCCTCGGCCGCGCCGTACAGGGCCTCGGCGGGGGACTGGTGATCGTCGCGCTCTACGTGATCGTCAGCCGGGCGTACTCCGAACACCTGAGACCCGCGATCATGGCGGCGTTCGCGGCGGCCTGGGTCGTCCCCTCCGTCGTCGGTCCCCTGGCCTCCGGGACGATCACCGAGCACCTCGGCTGGCGCTGGGTCTTCCTCGGCATCCCGGCCCTGGTGGCCCTCCCGCTGGCCCTCGCCCTCCCGGCGATCCGCCGCACCGCCTCGGGCCCGGCCGATCCGGCCGCTCCGGTCCCGCCGTACGACCGGCGGCGCATCCGGCTCGCGCTCGCGCTGTCCGTGGGCGCCGGGCTGCTCCAGTACGCGGCGCAGGACCTGCGCTGGCTCTCCCTGCTCCCGGCCGCCGCAGGGGCCGCGCTCCTCGTCCCCGCCGCGCTCGGACTGCTGCCGCCCGGCACGTACCGGGCGGTGCGCGGGCTGCCGTCCGTGGTGCTGCTGCGGGGCATCTCGGCGGGCTCCTTCATCGCCGCCGAATCCTTCGTACCGCTGATGCTGGTCACCGAGCGCGGCCTGAGCCCGACGCTGGCCGGCCTGTCGCTCGCGGTCGGCGGCGCGACCTGGGCGCTGGGTTCCTACGTGCAGTCCCGGCCGTGGACGGAGCCGTACCGCGAACGGCTCGTGGTGATCGGCATGCTGCTCGTGGCCGCCGCGATCGCGACCGCGCCGACGGTCCTGAGCCACTCGGTGCCGGTCTGGATCGTCGCAGTGGCCTGGGCCTTCGGCTGTCTCGGCATGGGACTGGTGATCGCGTCGACGAGCGTGCTGCTGCTGAAGCTGTCCGCCCCGGAGGAGGCGGGCGCGAACTCGGCGGCCCTCCAGATCTCGGACGGCCTGTCCAACGTGATCCTGCTGGCGGTGGGCGGCGCGGCGTTCGCGGCCCTCGGCGGCGGGGCGCTCGGGCACGGGGTGGTGGGCGAGCCGGGGGCGGTCTCGCACCCCGCGGCGTTCGCGGCCGTGTTCCTGCCGATGGCGGGCGTGGCGGCGGCCGGGGCATGGGTGGCGACCCGGCTGGGCGGCCCGGCCCCACGGGGGTGACGCCCGGCGGGGGGACCACCGGCGTGGTGGGCTCACGCTCGCCGAGGTGCGACAAGCGCGCGGCCCGGCTCTCGGCCGCCGTCTTCCCGGCGGTCGACGGAGTCGATCTCGCCGACCTGGACCGGCACCGGGCGTATGCCCTGGTCATCGACGTGGCCGGCGGCACGCCGGGGGACATTCCGGGCATCGCGAGGCGTCTGCGGGAGCTGTGAGGACGGTCTCACGACCCCCCGCCACGGCCTCGTCCGGGCGGGGTCGCGGTGGCCGCACCGGTAAGGTGGCCCGGTTGTCATATCTGGACGAGCGTCGAACCGGAGACCGTGACTACTACCGCCACCTCCTCCCATCACCTCTCTCCCGCCTTCCCCGGCCGCGCCCCCTGGGGCACCGCCAACAAGCTGCGAGCCTGGCAGCAGGGCGCCATGGAGAGATACATCCAGGAGCAGCCCCGGGACTTCCTCGCGGTCGCGACCCCCGGAGCCGGAAAGACCACCTTCGCGCTGACCCTCGCGTCCTGGCTGCTGCACCACCACGTGGTGCAGCAGATCACCGTCGTCGCACCGACCGAGCACCTGAAGAAGCAGTGGGCCGCGGCGGCCGCGCGGATAGGGATCAAGCTCGATCCCGACTACAGCGCCGGGCCGCTCAGCAAGGAATACCAGGGCGTCGCCATCACCTACGCCGGTGTCGGCGTCCGCCCCATGCTGCACCGCAACCGCTGCGAGCAGCGCAAGACCCTCGTCATCCTCGACGAGATCCACCACGCCGGTGACTCCAAGTCCTGGGGCGAGGCGTGCCTGGAGGCGTTCGACCCGGCCACCCGCCGGCTCGCCCTGACCGGTACGCCCTTCCGCTCCGACACGAACCCGATCCCCTTCGTCACCTACGAGGAGGGGAACGACGGGATCCGGCGGTCCTCGGCGGACTACACCTACGGCTACGGCAACGCCCTCGGCGACGGCGTCGTGCGCCCCGTGATCTTCCTCAGCTACAGCGGCAACATGCGCTGGCGCACCAAGGCCGGCGACGAGATCGCGGCGCGCCTCGGCGAACCGATGACCAAGGACGCCATCTCCCAGGCATGGCGCACCGCGCTCGACCCGCGCGGCGACTGGATGCCGAACGTCCTGCGCGCCGCCGACCGGCGACTCACCGAGGTCCGGAAGGGCATCCCGGACGCCGGCGGGCTCGTCATCGCCTCCGACCAGGACTCCGCCCGCGCCTACGCCAAGCTGATCCGCGAGATCACCGGCACCAAGGCCACGGTCGTCCTCTCCGACGAAGCCGCCGCGTCCAAGCGGATCGACGAGTTCAGCGAGAACAACGACCGCTGGATGGTCGCCGTCCGCATGGTGTCCGAGGGCGTCGACGTGCCCCGCCTCGCCGTCGGCGTGTACGCCACCACCATCTCGACCCCGCTCTTCTTCGCCCAGGCCGTGGGACGTTTCGTGCGTTCGCGCAGGCGCGGCGAGACCGCGTCGGTGTTCCTTCCCACGATCCCCAACCTCCTCGGATTCGCCAACGAGATGGAGGTCGAGCGCGACCACGTCCTCGACCGGCCGAAGAAGGACGGCGAGGAGGATCCCTACGCCGAGTCCGAGAAGGAACTGGCGGAGGCCGAAAAGCAGCAGGACGAGGACACCGGCGAACAGGACATGCTGCCCTTCGAGGCGCTGGAGTCCGACGCCGTCTTCGACCGCGTCCTCTACGACGGCGCCGAGTTCGGCATGCAGGCCCACCCGGGCAGCGAGGAGGAGCAGGACTACCTCGGCATCCCCGGGCTCCTCGAACCCGACCAGGTGCAGCTGCTCCTGCAGAAGCGCCAGGCCCGGCAGATCGCGCACAGCCGAAAGAAACCGGACACCGAAGCGGATCTCCTGGAGCTGCCCGCCGAGCGACGGCCTGTCGTTTCGCACAAGGAACTGCTGGAGTTGCGCAAGCAGCTCAACACGATGGTGGGCGCGTATGTCCACCAGAGCGGCAAACCGCACGGCGTCATCCACACCGAACTGCGCCGGGTCTGCGGCGGTCCGCCGAGCGCCGAGGCGACGGCCGGACAGATCCGGGAACGGATCAAGAAGGTGCAGGAGTGGGCGACCCGCATGCGCTGACCTGCGGAAACTCTGAGAGTTGTGGACATGTGGGGCCCGTGCGCGCGACTGCGCACGGGCCCCGTTCGTCACTCGGTGAACAGGCCCGGAGGGTCCGTGACACCGCTCGCGCGGGGGGTTCGCGGGCGCCGCGGAACACGGGACCGACATAGTCGATCTTGTCCACCGAAGTCGTCGATCCGACCGACTTGGATCCCGAACCGTCTCTATCCGGTCGCCCGCGCCCGGATTCTGGACGAGGTCTTCCGCTGAGCGGAGTGGGTCGCTACTGTCCCCCGCAATGCAAACGCCCCGTGGCAGCGCCGCCGCGGAGCGCAGCCGGTGCGCATGGCCTGCCGGCGGCCTCTGACGTGCGTCGCCGACGGGACCGGTGTCGCAGCTTTCGTTTGAAGGACCGCCGTCACTCACTCCGAAGGAGAGGGCGTCGTGACCGCGGAAACCTCCCAGACGCTCGACCGGGGCCTCAGGGTCCTCAAACTGCTCGCCGACACCGACCACGGCCTGACCGTCACCGAGTTGTCCAACAAACTCGGTGTCAACAGGACCGTCGTCTACCGTCTGCTCGCCACACTCGAACAGCACGCCCTCGTACGACGCGACCTGGGCGGCCGGGCCCGCGTCGGCCTCGGCGTGCTCCGGCTGGGCCGCCAGGTCCATCCGCTGGTGCGCGAGGCGGCGCTGCCCGCGCTGCGCTCGCTCGCCGAGGACATAGGGGCGACGGCCCACCTGACCCTGGTCGACGGGGCGGAGGCGCTCGCGGTCGCGGTCGTCGAGCCGACCTGGACCGACTACCACGTGGCCTACCGGGCCGGATTCCGGCACCCGCTGGACCGGGGCGCGGCGGGCCGCGCCATCCTCGCGGCGCGCCAGGGCAGCCTGATCGACCCCGGCTTCACCCTCACCCACGGCGAGCTCGAGGCGGGCGCCAGCGGCGCCGCGGCGCCGCTGGTCGGGATCACCGGCATCGAGGGCAGCGTGGGCGTCGTGATGCTCGCGGACGCGGTGCCCGAGCGCGTGGGCCCCCGCGTCGTCGACGCCGCCCGCGAGGTCGCGGACGCACTGCGCTAGGGGGCGTCTTGCCCCTGGGCTTCTGTCCCGGGACCCGCCTGGCACGGCCTCTCGGACAGGCCCTGCCAGACCCCGCCCGGATCAGGGATTCCGGCCCGCACGGTGATGGACCCCGGCCGCGGTCGACTCCGGCGCGCACCTGGACGTCGGCCCGCCCGGGTCCGCCTCCGGCGGCGGCCTGGCCCCGGCCGCCCGTGGCTCCCCGGCGACGGCCACGGGGCGCCCAGTAGATTGGTGGCGTGCTCTCCAGTCTCACGCGTCCCCGTGCTCTCGCGCTCTGCGCCCTGCCCGTCGCCGCGCTCTTCGCGGTCGCCGGTCTGGCGCCGCTGCCGTACGCCATCGCGCAGCCCGGCTCGACGGCCGATGTGCTCGGGGTGGACAAGGGCCGGCAGGTGATCACCATCAGCGGCGCGCCCGTCCGTCAGACGGAGGGCAAGCTCCTGATGACGACCATCGTCGCCACCGGGCCGAGCGTGGACAACGGCCTCGCCGCGGTCGCCGACGCCTGGTTCCGCACCGACCGGGCCGTCCTGCCGCGCGACTCCGTCTACCCGCCGGGCAAGTCGGACGCCGAGGTCGAGAAGCACAACCTGGGGCAGATGAAGGAGTCGCAGGACGCCGCGGTCCTCGCCGGCCTGGGCTATCTGAAGCTGGACCCCAAGGACGTCAAGGTGACCCTCCACCTCGCCGACATCGGCGGTCCGAGCGCCGGGTTCCTCTTCTCGCTCGGCATCGTCGACAAGCTCGACGGCGACGGATCCGGCGGCGACCTCACCGGCGGCCGGACCATCGCCGGCACCGGGACGATCGAGCCGGACGGGACCGTCGGCGCCGTCGGCGGGGTCTCGCTGAAGACCCAGGCCGCCGGACGGGACGGCGCGACGGTCTTCCTCGTCCCGAAGGCCGAGTGCTCCGACGCGCAGGCGGAGCTGCCCCACGGGATGCGGCTGATCCCCGTGTCCACGCTCAGCGACGCGGTGACGTCCCTGAAGGCGCTGGAGCAGGGTCTGGAAGACAAGATTCCGAGCTGCTGACCGAGGCGGCCGGGGGCGGCGGGCTCGCGTCCATCCCACGCCAGGACGGGAAGACCGCCGGGGCGAGCGTCGCCAGGAAGTAGATCCCGCCGACCGTGAGCAGCGCGGGGGCCGGCCCCACCCGTTCGATCAGGAAGCCGGCAGCGAGTCCGCCCAGCGGCGTCGTCAGGAGCACACCGGCCGTGCTGGCACCGGAGACCCGGCTGCGCAGGGCGTCGGGGACCTGCTCGTAGACGATCGTCGTGAGGATCGGGTTCAGCACGCCGGCCCCGAACCCGGCCAGGGCCATGGTGACGAGCAGGGGCGGTGTGGTGTCGCTGAACGCCGCCACGACGAACGGTGGCGCGCCGCACAGCAGGAAGCCGGCGGTGAACACGGGCCGACGCGGGAGCCGGTGCCCGACCGCGCCGTAGAGCAGGGCGCCGAGCAGCGCGCTGCCGGCGAAGACGGCGACGAGCAGCCCGAGCGCGGCGGAGCCGCCGAGCTCCTCCCGGGCGTGCACCGGCAGGAGGACCGAACTCCAGCTCTGGTTCAGGCCGTTGGTGACCATCACCATCAGCGTGATGCCGAGCAGCAGGCGGGAACGGAACAGGAAGGCGTACCCCTCGCGCAGGTCCGCGCGGTAGCCGGAGAGCGAGAAGCCGGTGGCGTCGCGCCGTGGCTCGGCGGCGGCCACCTTGCGTATGCCCGCCAGGACGAGCGCGGCGGAGAGCGCGAAGGTCGCGGCGTCGACGAGCAGGACCGTGTCCGCCCCGATGAGGGCGACCAGGACGCCGGCGAGGGCGGCGCCGGTCATTCTGGCGCCGCGTGCCACGGCGTCGTACAGGCTGGCGGCACGGGGGAGCGGGGTCCCGGCGAGGCGGGCCAGGTCGGGGATGAGGACGTAGCGGGACATCTCGCCAGGAGCATGGCACAGGCCGGTCACGGCCATCAGCGCGCACAGCATCCAGAACTCCAGCAGCCCCGTGTGGTGCAGGAGCGGGATCGCGGCGAGTGCGAGCGCGCAGACGAGGTCGGAGCCGGCGCTGACCCGGCGGCGGCCGATCCGGTCGATGACCGGGCCGCCGACGATGGCGGAGACGACGACGGGGACGGCCGCGCAGAACGCGACCAGACCCGCCTTCCCCGGGCTTCCCGTGAGGTCGAGCGCGAACCACGGGACACCGATCAGGGTGAGTGAGTTGCCCGTGATCGATATGGCGTTGGCGGCCAGGAGGGCCGTCAGCGGAGTGCGTCCCCCCGGCGCGTTCATGCCGCGACCGTGTATACCCCGGTGCCCTGGCGGGTGGGGGTCACGGCGAGCTTGAGTCCCCACTCGACGAGCTTCCAGCCCAGCTGGACACGGACGGGGGTGGACGGCAGCGAGACGGCCGCCTCGTGGTGCAGTGCGGTGGCGTTCAGGTGGTGCAGCTGGAGGTGAATGTCGGCGTGCATGACTCCGGGTCCTTCCGTGCATGACTGAGGTGCCCGTGACCGCGCCGGCCACGGATCGGTACGCGTGCTGCGTGCTGCGTGCTGCGTGCTGGGTGCGGAGGTCGCGGGGGCTTCACGCCCCGTGACCTGTCGCGAGGCGCGTGACCGGCGCCCGGACCGCGCCGCGGGAGCGTGGCTCAGTGCTCCCGCTGGGGGAAGGCGTGCAGGTGCATCCGTACGCGGTGGGCGTCGGGGGCCTCCGCATCGGCGTCGTCGCGGTAGCTGTCGATGAGCTCGTGGACCTTCTCGTTGAGCTCGCGCAGCTTCTCGGGCGCCAGGCGCAGCGTGAAGTCGCTCATGTCCGAGGCGCCGGCCCACACGTCGTCCCAGTCGCGGCGCGTCCCGAGCCAGGTCGACAGCTCCTGCGTGTGGATCGTCGCTATCTCGTGCAGGAAGATCTCCACCGCGCCCTGCACCTCGGGATCGGGGTTCTTGTAGAGCGCCGCGTCGAAGGCCGTCCCCTGCTGGGCCGCCTTCCACCACCGCTCCCGGCCCTTCCCCTGGGACGGGTCGTCCTCGACGAAGCCGTGGGCGGCGAGCTGGCGCAGGTGGTAGCTGGTGGCACCGCTGGACTCGCCCAGCCGATCGGCCAGTTGGGAAGCCGTGGCCGGCCCGTGGTGCCGGAGGGCGCGCAGCAGCTGTATGCGCAGCGGGTGCGCCAGTCCGCGCAGGGATCGCGGATCCAGTGTGCGGCTCAGGAACTCTTCGGGCTTGGACATGGCTCAAGCGTAGAGTTGCAAAGAAGTAGTTGCAAGAGGTTCTTTGCATAGAATCTTTGCATGTTCCGCCGAGGCGTCCGGGCAGGCGCCGGCGCCCCGTCCCGGACGCCGCCCCACCGCCCCGCCGTCCGGCCGACGGCCTACGGCGACTCGTCTCCCGCCGCCTGCTCGACCAGCGGGATGATCCGCAGCGGCACCGGGTTCTCCATGACGATCGCGGTGGACGCCCGCACGATCCCCTCGAAGCCCACGACCCGGTCGATCACCCGCTGCAGGTCCGCGTTGGAGCGGGCGACCAGCCGGCAGAGCATGTCCCCGTGCCCGGTGGTCGTGTGCAGTTCGAGCACCTCGGGCACGGTCGCCAGATGCACCCGCACGTCCTGTCCCTGACCCTGCTTGATCTCCAGCGTCGCGAACGCCGTCACGGGATAGCCGAGGGCGGCCGGATCGACCTGCGGTCCGAACCCGCGGACGACGCCGTTGGACTGCAGCCGGTCGAGACGGGCCTGGACCGTCCCGCGTGCCACGCCGAGCCGGCGCGACGCCTCCAGGACGCCGATCCTCGGTTCCTGCGCGAGCAGCACGATGAGACGGCCGTCCAGATGATCGATCGCCACGGCGACCTCCCGATGGTCATGATGTACAGATAGCCCGCCCATACTGACCAGTCGCTGTGCAGATTGCCCACCCCTGTGACGAACTATTGCGCAGCTTGTGGATCGGCGGGACTCTGCCGTCATGGCAGACAACTCGATGACCATCGACCCCACCCCTTCCACGGCGCGGCAGGCCGATCCCTTCCCCGTGAAGGGAATGGACGCGGTCGTCTTCGCCGTCGGCAACGCCAAGCAGGCCGCGCACTACTACTCCACGGCCTTCGGCATGAAGCTCGTCGCCTACTCCGGACCGGAGAACGGCAGCCGCGAGACCGCCAGCTACGTCCTCACGAACGGCTCCGCCCGCTTCGTCTTCACCTCCGTCATCAAGGCCTCGACCGACCGGGGCCGCTTCCTGGCCGAGCACGTCGCCGAGCACGGTGACGGCGTGGTCGACCTCGCGATCGAGGTGCCGGACGCGCGCGCCGCGTACGCCTACGCCGTCGAGCACGGCGCCACCGGCATCACCGAGCCGTACGAGCTGAAGGACGAGAACGGCACCGTCGTCCTCGCCGCCATCGCCACCTACGGCAAGACCCGCCACACCCTCGTCGAGCGCTCCGGCTACGACGGCCCGTACCTCCCCGGCTTCGTCTCGGCCGCCCCGATCGTCGAGCCGCCGGCCAAGCGCACCTTCCAGGCCATCGACCACTGCGTGGGCAACGTCGAGCTCGGCCGGATGAACGAGTGGGTCGGCTTCTACAACCAGGTCATGGGCTTCACGAACATGAAGGAGTTCGTGGGCGACGACATCGCCACCGAGTACTCCGCCCTGATGTCGAAGGTCGTCGCCGACGGCACGCTGAAGGTCAAGTTCCCGATCAACGAGCCGGCGATCGCGAAGAAGAAGTCGCAGATCGACGAGTACCTCGAGTTCTACGGCGGCGCCGGCGTCCAGCACATCGCCCTCGCCACCAACGACATCGTCGCGACGGTCCGCGCGATGCGGGCTGCGGGCGTCGCGTTCCTCGACACCCCGGACTCGTACTACGACACCCTCGGCGAGTGGGCGGGCGAGACCCGCGTGCCCGTCGAGACCCTGCGCGAGCTGAAGATCCTCGTCGACCGCGACGAGGACGGCTACCTGCTGCAGATCTTCACCAAGCCGGTCCAGGACCGCCCGACCGTCTTCTTCGAGATGATCGAGCGCCACGGCTCCATGGGCTTCGGCAAGGGCAACTTCAAGGCCCTGTTCGAGGCGATCGAGCGCGAGCAGGAGAAGCGCGGCAACCTCTAGGTGTGTTGTCCGGGGAGTCCCGCCCGGAACACCCGCGGCCCCCACGGAATCCCTTCCGTGGGGGCCGCTTCCGTGCCCGTGCGTGCCGTGCGTGCCCGCGCCCTACGGCGCCTTCGGGCTCCGCTGCGGAGTGGCCGGCTCCGCCCCGGGCGCGCTCTCGTCCGACGGCGTACCCGCGGACGCCGCACCGCCCGTCGCACCCCCGGATCCCGAGCTTCCACCGGATCCCGCGCCTCCACCTGACCCCGAGCCGCCACCCGACGCCCCGGAGGACGGACTCCCGGCCGCCACCGTCGCCCCGGACGGCTTCGACGCGGACGACTTCGGCGCCGGGCGCAGCTCCTCCGGCAGCTCGTCCGGCGGGTCGCCGAGCGCCGCAACCGCCTCCCGCGCCCGCGGCGCGAGCAGCGGCGAGAAGTGCGGGTTGATGCGCATCGCCTCCTTCAGGTGCCGACGGGCCGGCCCGTACTGCTCCACCTCGCGCTCGATCACACCCCGGTGGTACGCGAAGAGCGCGCTGCGCATGCCCTCGTCGGTCGCCCGCTTCGCGTACGGCAGGGCCTCCTTCGGCTGTCCCGCCCGGTACAGCGCCCAGCCCAGCGCGTCGGCCACGTGCATGGACCCGTGCCCGCGCGCCCACTCCGCCTTCAGCCGCCGCACCGCCGCCGCCGGGTCGCCGTGGTCCGCCTCGTACAGTCCGAGCACCACCAGGCCGTTGGCGCCGTTGCGCCAGGCCGTCGTCCGCAGCCGCTCGTACGTCGCCCGGGCGTCGCCGTCCAGGCCGATCGACTCGTACAGCTCGCCGGCCTCCAGGACGTACTCCGGCAGGGGCAGCTTCTCCAGCACCGTGCGGTAGTCGCGCACGGCCTCGTCGGTCCGGCCGAGCGCGGCGAGCGCCCGCGCCCGGCCGGCCAGCGCCGGCCCGTGGTCCGGCGCGAGCCGCAGCGCCACGCCGTACTGGCCGAGCGCCTCCTCCGGCTCGCCCCGCTCCCACGCCAGGTCACCGAGCCGGGCGAGTGCCGCCGCCTTCTCCGGCACCGCGCCCGCCCGCGCCACGGCGTCCTCCCCGTCCGCCCAGGCGTCCTCGCGCCAGCCGTGGTTGCGGTGGACCTGGGAGGCGCGCGCGCTGACCGTCGCGCCGCGGTGCAGCTTCTCCAGCGTGTCCATGGCCTTCTGCGCGGACTTGTAGTCCCCGATGCCGTTGTACGCGTCGATCAGCACGGGGTACGTCGACCAGCGCTCGGGGTTCGCCGTACGGACCTTCTCGGCCCAGGTCCGGGCGGTCTTCCACTCGCCCCGGGCGTTGGCCAGTGCTCCGAGGCCCAACTGCGCGTCCAGGTTCCCGCTCGCGGCCGACCGCACGTCCAGCGAGCGCCGCAGGGCCCGCTCGGCCCGCGGATAGGACGCGGCGTCGCCGAGGCGGGCGGCCCGCTCCGTGTACGCCGCCCCGAGTACGGCCCACGAGGCGTCGTCGTCCTCGTGGTCCGACAGCCACTTCTCCCGGTCGGCGATCAGCGCGGTCAGGTCGGGCAGGGCCGCGGGCGCCCCGGCCTGGGCCGCGATCATCGCCCGCCCGGCGGGGCTGGAGGCGGACGGCGGGCCGTCCTCGAACAGATCCGATAGGAGTGCGGGGAGGTACATCAGTCCCGTGGCCGCGACCGCCGCGCCCAGCCCGGCGACGAGGACCGTCCTCGACAGGTTCTCCCTCTTCATGGCGCGCTTCATGGCGTCACTGTGGGGCAGTACGAAGAGCACACGAAGCGTCCACTCCGCTTGGTGAAGCCGAAGGCCCGGCGGGTTCACACCGATGGCCCCGGGTGCCAGGCTGGACGCATGGACGATCTTCTGACGCGGCTCCACGAACGACTGCGCGCGGGCCTGCCGGCCGAGGCGCTGCACACCGACCCGGACGTGACCGGCTCCTACGCCCGGGACATGGCGAGCTTCTGCGACGCGGGCACTCCCGCCGCCGTCGTGCTCCCGCGCACCGTCGAGCAGGTGCAGCACGTCATGCGCGTCGCGACCGACCTGCGGGTGCCGGTCGTCCCGCAGGGTGCCCGCACCGGCCTGTCCGGGGCGGCGAACGCCTCCGAGGGCTGCATCGTGCTCTCGCTCGTCAAGATGGACCGGATCCTGGAGATCAACCCGGTCGACCGGATCGCGGTGGTGGAGCCGGGCGTGGTGAACGCCGTGCTGTCACGGGCCGTGAACGAGCACGGCCTCTACTACCCGCCGGACCCGTCCAGCTGGGAGACCTGCACGATCGGCGGCAACATCGGCACCGCGTCCGGCGGACTGTGCTGCGTGAAGTACGGGGTGACCGCGGAGTACGTCCTCGGCCTGGACGTCGTCCTCGCCGACGGCCGGCTGCTCTCCACCGGCCGCCGGACCGCCAAGGGCGTCGCCGGGTACGACCTGACCCGGCTGTTCGTCGGTTCCGAGGGCAGTCTCGGCATCGTTGTCAGGGCGGTCCTGTCGCTCCGGCCCCAGCCACCGCAACAGCTGGTGCTCGCCGCCGAGTTCCCCTCGGCGGGCGCCGCCTGCGAGGCGGTCTGCGCCATCATGGAGCGCGGCCACACTCCTTCGCTACTGGAGATCATGGACCGCACCACTGTGCGTGCGGTCAACAAGATGGCGAACATGGGGCTGCCGGACACGACCGAGGCACTGCTCCTGTGCGCCTTCGACACTCCCGATCCGGGCGCGGACCTCGCCGCCGTCGGGGAGCTGTGCGCGGCGGCCGGCGCGACCGAGGTCGTACCGGCCGAGGACGCCGCGGAGTCCGAACTGCTGCTGCAGGTGCGCAGGCTGTCCCTCACCGCCCTGGAGACGATCAAGACGGCGACGATGATCGACGACGTGTGCGTGCCGCGGACGAAGCTGGCCGCGATGCTCGACGGCACGTCCGCCATCGCGCGCAAGTACGACTTGACCATCGGCGTCTGCGCGCACGCGGGCGACGGCAACACCCATCCGGTGGTCTGCTTCGACCACACCGACGAGGACGAGTCGCGACGGGCGCGGGAGTCCTTCGACGAGATCATGGCGCTGGGCCTGGAGCTGGGCGGCACGATCACCGGCGAACACGGCGTGGGCGTGCTGAAGAAGGAGTGGCTGGCCAGGGAGTTGGGGCCGGTCGGGCTCGAACTCCAGCGCGGCATCAAGCGGACCTTCGACCCGCTCGGCCTGCTGAACCCCGGCAAGCTCTTCTGAGGCTCTCGGCTCACTCCTCACCGTCCCGCGACTCGTCCGACGGCCACGGATCGCGCAGCCACAGCTCGTCGGCCACCACGGTCGTCGCGAGCAGTCCGGCGAGCCCCTCGTCCATGCCGAGCCGCTCGGACTCGGTGCCCGGGGGGACGGCGCGCAGGGTCCGCTCCAGCCAGGCGGACACCTGCGTGGCGGGGGCTTCGAGCAGCGCGTCGCCGTCGGGTGACGACAGGGCCATCAGCACGACGTCGCGGCCGTCCACCTTCGTGGGCCAGATCCGCACGTCCCCGTGACCGCAGGGCCGGAAGACGCCCTCGACGAGCAGCTCGCGGGCGAACGTCCAGCCGACGGGGTGGTCCGAGCCGATGTGGAAGACGACGTGGACGGCATAGGGGTCGTCGGTGCGGTAGGAGAGCCGGACGGGCACGGGGACGCTGCGCTCGGGCGAGAGCACCAGCTTCAGCTCCAGCTCGCGCTCGACCACGGAGTGCCCGGTGGTGTCGGTCCGCCCGGCGGCCGCGGTGTCCTCCGCGCGCGAGACGTTCCCCGCGTGCGTGGCGTTCTCGGCCTGCCCGGCACGGTGCTCGCCGTTCTCGGCGTGCTTGTCGTTCTCGGTGTTCTGCACGGTGCGACGTCCTCTCCGGTACGGGGCCCCGCGTGGGCCCGTACCGGAAGAGACAGCGGTGGCCGCCGGCCATGACGCGACTTCGGGAACTTTTCTCGGGAAGTTTCCCCGCGGCCCGCGACGCGGGATCCGCGCAGGGTCCGCACAGCCTCCGCACAGGGTCCGCACGCCGAGCGGGCGGGTCCCGGGGGCGGACTCGCCTCCGGCTCCCGCCACGCTGTGTGACGGGGCGTGGGCCGCGCCGGAGACCCACCGGAAAGCCCCGGCCCGAACCTGACGCTGAGTCGCGGGAATCGCGGTATGTCCCTCGAAGGCGGGCTTTCTCTCGGGCTCTATCTTCCCAGGGCCGCGTTCTTCGTTACTGTCCTCCTTGGGCCGGCGGCCCGATGGTCGAAGCAGCGTTGTAACGGAACGGAGTCGGGGCAGTGGCTACTCCTCCTGGAGGCGGCGGAGAGGTACCGCAGGCCGGGTACTACCCGGACCCGTCCATTCCCGGGTACATCCGGTACTGGAACGGGGCCGCCTGGGTGCCCGGGACGAGCCGGCCCGCGCCGGGGGACGGCGAGGCCCTGCCGTCGGCGCCCGCGCCGTCGGCCGCGGGACCCGTACCGATGCCGAGCCCGGCACCCGCACCGGCACCGGCACCCGTGCCGGCGGTCGAGGAGACCGGTCCCTATTTCTTCGACGAGGATCCGCTCGCCCCGGAGCGCCCGGTGCCCGAGCCGGCCTCCGCCTGGCAGGCGGACGTCAACCGCCAGACCGGTTTCGGCGGTGAGCGCGACCAGCGGGTCTCGTGGGGCTCCCCGGAGGCCGACCCCCGCAGCCCGTCCGCGAACCCCGGCCCGGCGCAGGGCGACGACCCCCGGATCCCCGGTCAGGACCCGCGGGCGGCCGCGGAGCCCGAGGCGCGCCCCGCGACCGGTCCGGCCGGGCACCGGGCACCCTCGTCGCCCGCCCGGCTGGGCGGCATGCCGGTGACCCCGGCGTCGGCCGACCCGACGGGCGGCGCGCTGCCCGGCGTACGGCAGGCACAGCCCCGCCCCGCGGGCGAGGGCGCCATGACGATGCGTTCCCTCGGCTCCCAGGGCGCCCAAGCGGCCCAGGGTCTCCAGGGAGCGCAGGCACCTCAGGCGCCGGAGGCTCTCCGGACGGCGCAGCCGTCGCCCCGCCCCGAGCAGGCGGCGCAGAGCCCGGCGGCGCAGGCCGGTCCGTCCCCGGCGCCCGTCACGACCGGCACCGGCGGCGGCGCCCCGTCCTGGCCCCAGCAGGTGCACCGGCTGGCCCAGCCCACCCCCCAGGCGTCCCCGGCGGCCGGCGCCCGGGCGGCCGACCCCGAGCAGCCCGTCCTGCCCTGGAAGCCGCCCGTCGAGGACCCGTTCCTCCAGGCCGCGCGCGCCCAGGCCGCCGCCCGTCCCGCCGGTCTCGGCAAGCGGCTGGCCGCCCGGCTCGTCGACACGATCCTCTTCGGGGCGATCACCGGGGCGGCGGCGTTCCCCTTCGTCACCAAGGCACTCGACCACATCGACGGCAAGATCGAGGCGGCCAAGCAGACCGGCACCACCGTCCAGGTGTGGCTCCTGGACGGCACGACCTCCCTGAACCTCGGGATCGCGCTCGCCCTCTTCCTCGTGCTGGGCGTGTTCTACGAGGCGCTTCCCACGGCCAAGTGGGGGCGCACGCCGGGCAAGAAGCTCTTCGGCCTCCAGGTGCGGGACATCGAGGCCCACGAGCCGCCGACCTTCGGAGGGGCCCTGCGCCGCTGGCTCGTCTACGGCGTCCTCGGGCTGCTCGTCCTGGGCGTGCTCAACGTCCTCTGGTGCCTCTTCGACCGCCCCTGGCGGCAGTGCTGGCACGACAAGGCGTCCCACACCTTCGTGGCCGCCTAAGGGCCTGTCCGGGGCCCGTCTGACGGTGTCCCGCAGGGGGGCGCGCACGACGGCCCGTTCGGCGGTCCCCCGGACGGGCGGCGAATCGTTGCGGGGCCCCGGCCTGCGGGATGCACTGCCCCCATGAGCAACGACCAGCCGACGTCCGGCCAGCCGCCCGAGGACGACCCGTTCCTCAAGAAGCCGCAGGACCCCACGCCACCGTCGGCGGGGTCGGGTTCCCCCTACGGGAGCGGGCCATCCGAGGGGCAGGGGCCCGGAGGTCCGCCTCCGGAAGGCCCGCCTCCGGACGGTCCACCGCCCGGGGGTCCGCCGCCGGGCAGCCCGTACGGATCCCCGTACGACAACGCTCCGCCGCCGCCCGGGCCGTACGGCTCCCAGCCCTACGGCGGCGGAGGAGGCTACGGCGGCGCCGATCCGCTCGCCGGGATGCCGCCGCTCGCCGACTCCGGTCGGCGCATCCTCGCCCGTCTCATCGACTGGCTGATCGTCGCCATCCCGCTCGCGATCATCGGCATCCCGTTCGACGTCTACAAGCGGGCGACCGACAACGACGCCGACTTCAGCGACACCGTCAACAGTTTCAACGGCGGTAGTCAGCTCGTCTTCCAACTCATCACCATCGTGGCGTATGTCGCCTACGACACATTGATGGTCGCCAAGGGCGGGCAGACCCTCGGCAAGAAGTGGCTGAAGCTGCGGGTCGCGATGCTCAACGACGGCTCCACACCACCGACGAACGCCTCGCTGATCCGCGCCTCGGTCCTGTGGCTGCCCGCGCTGATCTGCTGCGCCTGCCTGTGGCCGCTGCTCCTGCTGATCCTGATCCTGGTCGACAAGCCCTACAAGCAGGGCCTGCACGACAAGGCCGCCAAGACCGTGGTCGTCACCGTGCCGCAGTAGGCCGACGGCGGAGCTACGAACCGATCCGGGTATCGGCCCCCGCGCCCGCGTGGACGGCCGGCACCCGGATCTCGGCGTTCCGGGGGGCCCGCTGGGCGGGTACGGACGGCTGCGGCACCGCGGGCACCTGGCGCCGCACCGGCACGGCCACCACCACGAGTACCCCGATGAGCAGTCCGGCCACGCTGATCGCGATGATCCCCAGGGTCGTCGTGGTCCTGGACAGCAGGAGCAGTGCGGCGGTCGAGAAGACGACGGTGGCCGAACCGTAGGCGAGCTGTGCGGTGTTCGGACGCGGCATGACGGGTACCGTCCCTCGAGGCATCGGGTGCGTCGGTTGCATCGGTGGTGGATCGCTCTCCCGGGCCACCGCAGGGCGGTGCCCTCGGTCGAGCGACTCTACGACGGTGGATGCCCGAGAGGAACCGTTGGTAAGCGTGACCTAACCCACGGTGCCGGTGCACGGGGGGCGCACGGAGTCACCGAATCCGCCAACCGGCCGCCGGGGTGCGCCGGTTGCCTGCTCGGGGGAGGTTCGGATGGCGTTCGGTATCCGGAAAGGCGCTCCTGCATAGTGCAGTTGGCCTGTTCAAGTCAAGATCTGTCTTTTCTCTCTTAACTCCGGTCGAATGTCGTCACTTGTGACGCGCGACCCCGCCCGCGGACACCCCACCTCAGGTCTGCGGACATCGGGCGCCGGGGAGGACAACATCAAGTGACCAACAGACGACGGGCGATCAGAGCGTCCGCAGTCGTCGTGGCGCTCGCGGCTACCGCCGCCACCGCCTCGACCTTCACGACCGCCTGGGCGGGCAGCAACGCCCAGGTGAACCCTGCCGACGTGCGGCAGGACCCGGCACCGGGCAACGGTGCGGACAAGACCAAGGTCGACCACGACCTCGACGGTCCGTTCAGCAAGCAGCAGGAGGCGCAGCGCAAGGCCGCCCTCGAGCAGGTGCTGAGCGGCGAGTCCAAGGTCGAGCGCCGCGGCGGTTCCCAGGTCGTCAAGCTCGACAGCAAGAAGTACGTCGAGCTGGGCCGCGAGAAGACCGACAAGATCTTCACGATCCTGGTCGAGTTCGGCGACAAGGTCGACACCAGCACGCTGGTGAACCGCGCCGACGACGACACGGACGAGCTGAAGCCGAAGTTCGGCGGCACGCCCGGCCCCCTGCACAACCAGATAGCCGCGCCGGACCGTGCGAACGACAACTCCACGGCCTGGCAGAAGGACTACAACCAGAAGCACTTCCAGGACCTGTACTTCGGCACCGGCAAGGACGCCAAGGGACAGCCCAAGCAGTCGCTGAAGACCTACTACGAGAAGACCTCGTCCGGCCGGTACTCGGTCGAGGGCGGCGTCTCCGACTGGGTCAAGGTCGAGTACAACGAGGCCCGCTACGGCTCGAACTACTGCGGCCAGTCCAACTGCGCCAACGTCTGGGACGCCGTCCGCGACGGTGTCACGGCGTGGACCGCGGACCAGAAGGCCAAGGGCCGTACCGACGCCCAGATCAAGGCCGACATGGCGCAGTACGACCAGTGGGACCGGTACGACTTCGACGCCGACGGCAACTTCAACGAGGCCGACGGCTACATCGACCACTTCCAGATCGTCCACGCGGGCGAGGACGAGTCGGCGGGCGGCGGCGCCCAGGCGACCGACGCCCTGTGGGCCCACCGCTGGTACGCCTACGGCACCAACGCGGGCAAGACCGGTCCGGAGAACAACAAGGCCGGCGGTACCCAGATCGGTGACACCGGCATCTGGGTCGGCGACTACACGATGCAGCCCGAGAACGGCGGCCTCGGCGTCTTCGCCCACGAGTACGGTCACGACCTCGGTCTGCCGGACCACTACGACACCGCGGGCGGCGAGAACTCCACGGGCTTCTGGACGCTGATGTCGTCCGGTTCGTGGCTCGGCACCGGCAAGGACGCGATCGGCGACCTGCCCGGCGACATGAACGCCTGGGACAAGCTGCAGCTCGGCTGGCTCAACTACACCAAGGTGAGCAACACCCAGCGCGGCAAGAAGAGCACCCACACCCTGGGCGTCTCCGAGTACAACACCAAGAACCCGCAGGCGCTCGTCGTCGAGCTGCCGAAGAAGCAGGTCACCACCGAGGTCGTGCAGCCCGCCGAGGGCGCCACGCAGTGGTGGAGCAACATGGGTGACGACCTCAAGAACACCCTGACCCGCTCCGTCGACCTGACCGGCAAGACCTCGGCCTCCCTGGCGCTCCAGGGCTGGTACGACATCGAGCTGGACTACGACTACCTCTACACCGAGGTGTCGACGGACGGCGGCGCCAACTGGACGGCCCTCGACGGCACCGCCGACGGCAAGGCCATCCCGCGTGACGCGAGCGGCGCCCCGGCGCTGACCGACGTCTCGGGTGCGCACAAGAGCCTCGTCTACTCGCTGGACGCCTACGCGGGCAAGAAGTTCGACCTCCGCTTCCGCTACCAGACGGACGGCGGCGCGGGCGGCAAGGGCTTCACGGCCGACGCCATCACCCTCACCGCCGACGGTGCCCCCGTCTTCGCCGACAACGCGGAGAACGGTGACAACGGCTGGGTCGCCAAGGGCTTCTCGCGCGTCGGCAAGGGCTTCACGAAGGAGTACGAGCAGTACTACCTCGCGGAGAACCGCCAGTACGTCTCCTACGACGCGACCCTCAAGGTCGGCCCGTACAACTTCGGTTTCACGGGTGACAAGTCGAGCTGGGTCGAGCACTACCCGTACCAGAACGGCCTGCTCATCTGGCTGTGGGACACCTCGCAGAAGGACAACAACACCTCGGTCCACCCGGGCCAGGGTCTCGTCCTTCCGATCGACGCCCACCCGACGCCGCTGAAGTGGACGGACGGCACCCTGCTGCGCAACCGCGTCCAGGCGTACGACTCCACCTTCGGCTTCGCCCGGACCGACGGCATCACGCTGCACAAGGCCGACGTCGCGGTGAAGATCAAGTCGCAGGCCGGTAACCCGGTCTTCGACGACCGCAAGGGCACGTACTGGTTCAAGGAGACCGAGCGGGCCGGTGTCCAGGTAACTGACACCAACACCAAGATCGCGGTCGTCAAGGAGCCGAAGAACGGCCAGACGATCACCGTCCAGGTGGGTCCGTCGACGAAGTAGTTCGTATCGTCGCAGGTCAAACCATGATCGGCCGTCGCCCTCTAGCGGGCGGCGGCCGATCGTGTTTAGGTGCGTCAGACGGATTTCTTATTGACAGTGGTTCACGGGGGAGTGGTCTCGGCATGCCCGGTGGAGGGTTCTGCAAGTTGCCAGGCGGGAGTGTCGTCGTCGCGATAGGGCTGCCCAGCCCGGCCGGCGACGGTGCCATGGTCCGCTTCCTGGTCCACGCCTCGAACCGGTCCCGCGCCCTGACCAGGCTGCGGAACCTGGGGCTGCGCGCGGTGTACCTCCGGGGGAACGCCGAGCCGCCGACCCCGGACGAGATCACGGCGGTGCTGCACCATCCGGACGGCCTGCTCTGGAGGTCCAACCCGGGCACGGCCCAGGAGCTGTGGCACCCGGTACGGTCCCTGCCGACCGCGAGCTGAGGTCCGTCCCGGACGATCCCGCCCGGTTCGCGGGGCCCCGGTACGCACGAGCGCGGGACGCCCGGCGGTCAGACCGTCGGCGTCCCGGTCAGCTCGACCCCGGCGGCGCGCAGCTCGCCCAGCGCCTTCTCGGTCGTCTCCTTGGCCACCCCCGCGGTCAGGTCCAGCAGGACCTGCACCCGGAACCCCTCGCGCGCCGCGTCCAGCGCCGTGGCCCGCACGCAGTGGTCGGTGGCGATCCCGACCACGTCGACCTCGCTCACCTCCCGCTCCCGCAGCCACTGCGCCAGCGTCATGCCGTTCTCGTCGCGCCCCTCGAAGCCGCTGTACGCCGCCTCGTACGCGCCCTTGTCGAACACCGCCTCGATGGCGCCGGAGGCGACCGCCGGAGCGAAGTTCGGGTGGAAGCCGACGCCCTCCGTGCCCGCGACGCAGTGCACCGGCCAGGAGGTGACGTAGTCCGGCTCCTGGCCCTCCGGGGCGAAGTGGTCGCCCGGGTCCACGTGGTGGTCGCGGGTCGCCACCACGTGCTGGTACGCCGCACCCGCCGCCTCGCCGACGAGGTCGGTGATGGCGGCGGCGACGTCCGCGCCCCCCGTCACCGCGAGGCTGCCGCCCTCGCAGAAGTCGTTCTGAACGTCCACAACGATCAATGCGCGGTGCATGGCGGGTGTCCTTAGCCGGTGGGTGGGAGGGGGTGTCGGCGGGTGGGGCGAGGGGCGGGTTCGAGCCTAGAGACTTCCCCGCCCCTTCGGGAGGGGGCGTTCCGTCGCGGCGCGCGCGGATCGCTACACGTACTCCGTCGGGAGCACCGGCTCGCCGCGCGACAGCTGGATCGCCGACATCGGCAGCCCGGCCCGGGCCGCGATGTGCCGCGACCTGGCCGCCTCCAGCGGTTCCCGGGCCACCACGTCGCCGCCCTTGACCAGCTCCACCAGCAGCCGGTTGTCGGCGAGCTCCGGCGGGACCGCGCCCGTGCCGATGACCTCGGTCTCGGCGATCCCGTCCGCGTCCGTCCGCCGCGCCGCCCACTTGCGCCCGCCGATGGACGACTTGCCGCCCACGGACTTCTTCGCCACGGCCGTCAGCGGCGCCTTCGGGTCGGCCGAGGTGGCACGGGCGACCAGCTTGTAGACCATCGAGCACGTCGGGTGCCCGCTGCCGGTGACCAGCTGGGTGCCGACACCGTAGGCGTCGACCGGCGCGGCGGCCAGCGAGGCGATGGCGTACTCGTCCAGGTCGGAGGTCACCACGATCTTGGTGTCACGGGCCCCCAGCTCGTCGAGCTGCGCCCGCACCCGGTGCGCCACGAGGAGCAGGTCGCCGGAGTCGATCCGTACGGCCCCGAGCTCCGGCCCGGCGACCTCGACGGCGGTGCGGACGGCCTCGGCGACGTCGAAGGTGTCGACGAGCAGGGTCGTCCCCCGGCCCAGCGAGTCGACCTGGGCGCGGAAGGCGTCCCGCTCGCTGTCGTGCAGCAGGGTGAAGGCGTGCGCGGAGGTGCCGACGGTCGGAATGCCGTAGCGGAAGCCCGCCGCCAGGTCGGAGGTGGAGTCGAAACCGCCCACGTAGGCGGCCCGGGAGGAGGCGACGGCGGCCAGCTCGTGGGTGCGCCGCGCGCCCATCTCGATCAGCCGCCGGCCGCTCGCGGCCGCCGACATCCGGGAGGCCGCGGCGGCGATCGCCGAGTCGTGGTTGAGGATCGACAGGATCACGGTCTCCAGCAGCACGCACTCGGCGAAGCTGCCCTCGACCCGCAGGATCGGCGAGCCGGGGAAGTACACCTCGCCCTCGGGGTAGCCCCAGATGTCGCCGGAGAAGCGGTAGCCCGCGAGCCACTCGAGGGTGGGCTCGTCGACGATGCCCTGTTCGCGCAGGAAGCCGAGGACGGCCGGGTCGAACCGGAAGTTCTCGACGGCGTCCAGGACGCGCCCGGTGCCGGCCACCACTCCGTAGCGCCGCCCCTCGGGCAGCCTCCGGGTGAAGACCTCGAAGACGGAGCGCCGGTCGGCGGTGCCGGCCCGGAGGGCCGCCTGGAGCATGGTCAGCTCGTACTGGTCGGTGAAGAGCGCGGTCGACGGCACGTCCACCGGGAGCCCAAGGTCCGCAGCGTTCATGTCAGCGATGCTACCCCGAATACTCGTCAGAGTGACGATTTCTAGGGGCGCGCCCGTGACCCGTTTGTGCGACAGGCCACGGAGAGTGGCAGCATGGGGTGAGTGAGCGTCGCGCCTATTGAGATCGAACAGACGGAATCGGCTGAAGAGACCTTCGCCGTCGTCGAGCCGGACGTCCCGTGGGTCACCCTCGTCCACAACGACCCGGTCAACCTGATGAGCTATGTGACCTACGTCTTCCAGACGTACTTCGGTTACTCCAAGGACAAGGCGCACAAGCTGATGCTCGACGTGCACCACAAGGGCCGCGCGGTGGTCTCCAGCGGCACCCGCGAGGAGATGGAACGGGACGTGCAGGCGATGCACGGCTACGGACTGTGGGCGACCCTCACCCAGGACCGCGGCTGATGGCCGGCCGGTTCGAGACGCTGCCCGGCGGCGGCGCGGCCGTCGCGCTCGACGAGGTCGAGATCTCCATCCTCCGCTCCCTCGCGGTCCAGCTCATGGAGCTGATCGGACCGGGCGACGAGCCCGTCGAGGGTGAGGACCCGCTCGCCGCGCTCTTCGCCGAGGGCCCGAGCGAGCCCCCCGCCGATCCCGCCCTCAAGCGGCTCTTCCCCGACGCGTACGGCGACGCGGACGAGGAGCAGCGGGCGGCGGCGGCCGACTTCCGCCGCTACACCGAGAAGGACCTGCGGGCCCGCAAGCGCGAGGACGCCCTCGCGGTCGTCCGCAGCCTGGACACGCTCACCCCGGTCGACGAGGGCGGGGCCGTCCTCAAGCTGACCGCGGACGAGTCCCGGGCCTGGCTCGGCGCGATCAACGACCTGCGGCTGACCATCGGGACCCGCCTGGAGGTCACCGACGAGGACGGGGGAGAGGGGCTGTACCGGCTCCCGGACTCCGACCCGCGCAAGCCGATGGTGATGGCGTACCTGTGGCTGGGCGCGCTCCAGGAGTCGCTCGTCGAGACGATGATGCCGTAGGGAGCGCCCTGGGGGAGCCCGCCTGGCGCGGCGCTCCCGGGTGCCCCGGCGGCCCGTGTTCCGTCCTGGCCGCCGCAGCCGTCCCGTCGGTCCGAAGCCGGGTCGACGGGACGCTTCCGTCCCCCCGCGCGGACCTCTTCCGTTCGCTCAGCGGACGCTCAAATCCGGATAACGAATACGTCACCAAAGTGTTCTAGCTTGCCGTGTTGAGTCCTCTTTGTCTGCTTCTTCCTGTGGTGTGCGCCACAGTGGTGCCCGTCGATCGACGTTTCACGCGTGATAGATCTTCACGACCGCCCGGGGACGCCACCCCTGTTCCCGGGGGCGCTCGAGCCGGCTGACCGCCGGTAGCACTCCATTCCACATCCGGGGGGATCAGGACCTGATCCGCAGCCAGACGCAGTCGGCGCGGGTCAGCATGGAGAAAGGCGCACCACCATGACCTCAGTGCAGGTCGACAAGCAGCACGACGGCACCGACGGGGCCGTGGGCGGCGGCGAGGGCTACCAGCGTGGCCTCGGCGCCCGGCAGATCCAGATGATCGCCATCGGCGGTGCCATCGGCACCGGACTCTTCCTCGGCGCGGGCAAGGCCATCTCCAAGGCCGGCCCCAGCCTGATCCTGGCCTATGCCATCGCGGGCCTGGTCATCTTCTTCATCATGCGGGCCCTGGGCGAACTGCTCATGTACCGCCCGGTGTCGGGCTCCTTCTCGGAGTACGCCCGCGAGTTCGTCGGCCCCTTCTGGGGATACGTGACCGGCTGGACGTACTGGCTCTTCTGGGTCGTCACCGGCATCACCGAGGTCACCGCGGCCGCCAAGTACATGGCGTTCTGGACACACGGGAGTTTCCCGCAGTGGGCCTTCGCGCTGATCTTCACCGTCATCCTCTACGGCGCGAACCTGATCTCCGTGAAGCTCTTCGGTGAGCTCGAGTTCTGGTTCTCGATGGTCAAGGTCACCGCGATCGTCGGCATGATCCTCATCTGCGCCGGCATCCTCACCATCGGCTTCTCCGACGCGGCCGAGACCGCCTCCGTGGCGAACCTCTGGAACGACGGCGGCTTCTTCCCCAAGGGCCTCGGCGGCACGCTGATGACCCTGCAGATCGTGATGTTCGCCTTCCTCGCGGTCGAACTGGTCGGCGTCACCGCCGGCGAGTCCAAGGACCCCAAGACCGTCCTGCCCAAGGCGATCAACACCGTCCCGTGGCGCATCGCCGTCTTCTACGTCGGCGCCCTCATCATGATCCTCTCGGTCGTGCCGTGGTCGGAGTTCCAGCCGGGCGTCTCCCCGTTCGTCGCCGCCTTCGAGAAGATGGGCCTCGGCATCGGCGCCGCCATCGTCAACTTCGTGGTGCTGACCGCCGCCCTGTCCTCCTGCAACTCGGGCATGTACTCCACCGGCCGGATGCTGCGCGACCTCGCGCTGAACGGCCAGGGGCCGAAGTTCCTCACCAAGCTCACCGGCAACGGCGTCCCGCTGCTCGGCACGACGGTCTCCGCCGCGCTGATGCTGGTCGGCGTGTGGATCAACTACGTGGCGCCGGGCAAGGCCTTCGACTACGTCGTCTCCTTCGCCACCATCTCCGGCATGTGGGCCTGGATCATGATCCTGGTCTGCCAGATCCGCTACCGCGCCAAGGCGAACCGCGGCGAGCTGCCCGAGTCCGGCTTCAAGGCCCCGGGTGCCCCGTTCACCAGCTGGTTCGCCCTCGCCTTCATCGGCATGGTCATCGTGATGATGGGAATCGACCCCGACTCCCGCGTCGCACTGTGGCCCGGCGCGCCGGTGTGGGCCCTGATCATGGGCGTCTCGTACCTCGTGCTGAAGGCCCGCAACCCGCAGGGCGCGGCGTTCGTCAAGCGCTCCTGATCTCCGCCGTCTCGGCATTCGGGCCGTCGCGTACCACTCCTCGGTACGCGGCGGCCCGCCCGCTTATCCTGTCGACCATGCTGACCATCACCCGGGCCCTGTACGACCAGATCGTGGAACACTCCCGCGCGGACCACCCCGACGAGGCCTGCGGCGTGGTCGCGGGCCCGGCCGGCACCGGCCGCCCCGAGCGCTTCATCCCGATGCTGAACGCCGCGCGCTCGCCCACGTTCTACGAGTTCGACTCGGCCGACCTGCTGAAGCTGTACCGCGAGATGGACGACCGGGACGAGGAGCCCGTGGTCATCTACCACTCGCACACGGCGACCGAGGCCTACCCGTCCCGCACGGACATCTCCTACGCGAACGAGCCCGCCGCCCACTACGTCCTCGTCTCCACCGCGGACACGGACGACGCCGGCCCCTTCCAGTTCCGCTCCTTCACCATCGTCGAAGGCGTCGTCACCGAGGAAGAGGTCCAGGTCGTCGAGGCGTACGCGCAGACCCCCGGAGCCTGAAGCGCCTCACGCCCTCCGCACGCCGACGACGTGATGAGAGACTGATGGGACATCAGGGCGGCAGGACCCAGGAAGCCGGTGCGAATCCGGCACGGTCCCGCCACTGTGACCGGCTCCCGCCCCGGGAGCCGGAAGCCAGGAACTGACCTGCCGCCTTCTCACCACCGACCGGGGACGTGGAAATCCCCGTCAGGAGGCACGTCCGTGTTGACCCGGCGCCGTACACCGCTGCCCGCCCTCGCCCTTCTCCCGCTGCTCGCCGCCTGCTCCGCGCCCGCCGCGCAGCCCCCGGACCCGAAGACCGCCCCGGGATTCCCCTACACCGTCGCCAACTGCGGTGTGCAGACCACCTACCAGGCCCCGCCGCGACGTGCCGTGACGATGAACCAGCACGTCACCGAGGTCATGCTGGCCCTCGGCCTGGAGAAGTCCCTCGTCGGCACCGCCTACCTCGACGACCGCGTGCTGCCCGCCTACAAGAAGGCGTACGACACCGTCCCGGTGCTCGCCGAGGAGTACCCGTCGAAGGAGGCGCTGCTCGCCGCCGACCCCGACTTCGTCTACGGCGGCTACGCCTCCGCCTTCGACGCCAAGGCCGGCCGCGGCCGCGACGACCTCAAGGCCGCGGGCATCGGCACCCGGCTGAACACGGAGTACTGCCCCTCCGGCGCCTCCTCGCTCACCGACCTCTACCGGGAGGTCGACGAGGTCGCCCGCACCTTCGGCGTCCCCGAACGAGGCCGGGAGTGGACCGCCCAGGCCCGCCGGACCGTCGCCGCCACCGAACGCCGCCTGAAGGACGTGCCCCCCGTCTCCGTCTTCGTCTACGACAGCGGCGACAAGACCGCGTTCACCGCCGGCGGCACCGGCATCGGCAACGAACTGATCACCCGCGCCGGCGGCCGCAACGTCTTCGCCGACATCGCCAAGCCCTTCGGCGACGCGACCTGGGAACAGGTCGTCGCCCGCCGGCCCGACGTGATCGTCATCTACGACTACGGCTCCACGACCGTCGAACAGAAGAAGAAGCGCCTGCTGGAGGACCCCGCCCTCCGCGACGTCCCCGCGATCAGGAACCAGCGCTTCGCCGTCATGCCGCTCTCGGACACGGTCCTCGGCGTCCGCGTCCCCGCCGCCGTCGACAAGCTCGCCGCCCAGCTCCACCCGGACCGGTGACCGCGCCCCCGAAGGGGGACGTCCGGCAGCCCGCGCACCCGCCCGTCCGGGTCGGTGCGCGGGCCGCCGCACGCCCACCCGCCGCCGCCCCCGTCCCGTACGGCCTCGTCGTCGCCGGCCTCCTCGCCGCTCTCGCGAGCGCCGTCGTCGCCGGGGTCGCGCTCGGATCCGTGACCATCCCCGTCGCCGAGGTCACCCGCATCCTCACCGGCAACGCCGACCCGTCCCCGTTCCGCACCATCGTCCTCGACGTCCGGCTGCCCCGCGTCCTGCTCGGCGCGGTCGTCGGCGCCGGCCTCGCCGTCGTCGGCACCGTCCTGCAGGCACTGGTCCGCAACCGCCTCGCCGACCCCTTCCTCCTCGGGATCTCCTCCGGGGCCTCCACCGGCGCCGTCCTCGTCCTGGTCCTCGGCATCGGCAGCGGCGCCGGCATCACCTCGACGCTCGCCCTGCCCGCCGGCGCCTTCGCCGGCGCCCTGCTCGCCCTGGTCCTCGTCTACGCGCTGGCCCGCCGCGGCTCCACCATGACCGGCGCCCGGCTCGTCCTCGCCGGCGTCGCCGTCTCCTACATCCTGTCCGCGCTGACCACCCTGCTCCTGGTGCTCGCCGGACGGCCCGAGCACTTCCAGGAGGCGATGTTCTGGTCCCTCGGCGGCCTCGGCAGCGCCCGCTGGGACACCCTCCTGCTGCCCGCCGCCGCCCTCGCCGTCGGCGTCGGCGCGCTGCTCACCCTCGCCCGCCCCCTCGACCTGCTCCTCGTCGGCGAGGAGGACGCGACCGTCCTCGGCCTGGACACGGCCCGCTTCCGCGCCGCCGTCTTCGTCCTGGCCTCGCTCGTCACCGCCGTCATGGTCGCGGCCAGCGGAGCCGTCGGCTTCGTCGGGCTGATGGTCCCCCACGCCGCCCGGACGGCCGTCGGCGCCCCGCACCGCCGCCTCCTCCCGGTTGCCGCGCTCGGCGGCGCGCTCGCCCTGGTCCTCGCCGACCTCGCCGCCCGGACCGTCGCCGCGCCCCAGGACATCCCCGTCGGCGTCCTCACCGCCCTCACCGGCGGCCCGTTCTTCCTCTGGCTGATGCGCCGCCGCCCGGAAGGGAGCCCGCTGTGACCGAACTGCGCACCGAGGCACTGTCGTACGGGACACGGCTGCGGGCCGTCGACGTACACGCCCGCCCCGGCGAGACCGTCGGCCTCGTCGGCCCCAACGGCAGCGGCAAGACCACCCTCCTGCGCTGCGTCTACGGCACCCTGCGGCCCACCTCGGGCCGGGCGCTGCTCGACGGCGACGACCTGCACGCCCTCACCCCCAAGGCCCGCGCCCGCCGGATCGCCACCGTCCCGCAGGACGCCTCGACCGAGTTCGAGCTGACCGTCCGTGAACTCGTCGCCCTCGGCCGCTCCCCGCACAAGCGCTTCTGGGAGGGCGACACCGGCGACGACCTGGAACGGGCCGAGGCCGCCCTCGCCCGGGTCGGCATCGCGGACCTCGCGCAGCGCCCGTACCCCGGCCTCTCCGGCGGCGAACGCCAGCGGGCCCTGGTCGCCAGGGCCCTCGTCCAGGACCCCGCCCTGCTGGTCCTCGACGAGCCGACCAACCACCTCGACATCCGCTACCAGCTGGAAGTCCTCTCGCTCGTACGCGACTTGGGCACCACCAACCTGCTCGCCCTGCACGACCTCAACCTCGCCGCGGCCTACTGCGACCGGCTCTACGTCCTGCGGGACGGCCGGATCGTCACCCACGGGCGGCCCGCGGAGGTCCTCACCCCCGGCCTGCTCGCGGGCGTCTACGGCGTGGACGCCGAGGTCGTCCCGCACCCCGTCACCGGCACCCCGACCGTCCTCTACCTTCCGGCCGGGCACCCCGCGTCCACCAGCCGAGCATGAGATGTCCGTCATGTGAGATCACATTCCGGAACCCGGACCGGGAATCGATACGATGACCGCATGGTTTCCCATGACGTGAGCGAACAGACGCCGGGCACACGCCTGCCCGCCTCGGTCGCTGACGCTCCCTTCGCCTCCGCGTTCCTCGGAGTCTTCGGAGGCGGAGCGGCGCGACTGCACGTCGACCTGTGCCGCGTCGCCGGCGCGACCTGTACGTCCCGCGCTGCGCTCTGACCCGACGAGAACCCGGCCCGAGCGCACATCCCCGCACCACCCCCTCCGCGCGGGGGCCCCAGCCGCGCGCCCACCACGCCCGTTCCCGACAGGAGCCCACGCCATGGCCATCGAGGTCCGCATCCCGACCATCCTCCGCACCTACACCGACGGCGCCAAGGCCGTCGAGGGCAGCGGTGAGACCCTCGCCGAGCTCTTCGCCGACCTGGAGTCCCGCCACACCGGGATCGAGGCCCGCATCGTGGACGGCGGCACCCTGCGCCGCTTCGTCAACGTCTACCTGAACGACGAGGACGTCCGCTTCCTGGACGGCATCGACACCAAGCTCACCGACGGCGACAACGTCACGATCCTGCCGGCCGTCGCCGGCGGCATGGTCTGATCCACATGCGTTACGACTCCCCGCTGGCGGCCGTCGGCAACACGCCGCTGGTCCGCCTGCCCCGGCTCTCGCCCTCGGACGACGTCCGCATCTGGGCGAAGCTGGAGGACCGCAACCCCACCGGCTCCGTCAAGGACCGCCCCGCGCTCCACATGATCGAGCAGGCGGAGAAGGCGGGGCGGCTCACTCCCGGCTGCACGATCCTCGAACCGACCTCGGGCAACACGGGGATCTCCCTGGCCATGGCGGCGAAGCTCAAGGGCTACAAGATCGTCTGCGTCATGCCGGAGAACACCAGCGAGGAGCGCCGGCAGCTGCTCGCCATGTGGGGTGCCGAGATCATCTCGTCCCCCGCGGCGGGCGGGTCGAACACGGCGGTACGGGTCGCCAAGGAGCTCGCGGCCGAGAACCCCACCTGGGTGATGCTCTACCAGTACGGGAACCCGGACAACGCGGGCGCCCACTACGCCACCACCGGCCCCGAGATCCTCGCCGACCTGCCGTCCATCACCCACTTCGTGGCCGGCCTCGGCACCACCGGCACCCTCATGGGCGTCGGCCGCTACCTCCGCGAACACAAGCCGGACGTCAAGATCGTCGCCGCCGAGCCGCGCTACGACGACCTGGTCTACGGCCTGCGGAACCTGGACGAGGGCTTCGTGCCGGAGCTGTACGACGCCTCCGTCCTCACCACCCGCTTCTCGGTCGGCTCGGCCGACGCCGTGACCCGGACCCGGGACCTCCTCCAGCAGGAGGGCATCTTCGCCGGCGTCTCGACCGGCGCCGCCCTCCACGCGGCCATCGGTGTCGGCCGCAAGGCGCTCAAGGCCGGCGAGAGCGCCGACATCGCCTTCGTCGTCGCGGACGGCGGCTGGAAGTACCTCTCGACCGGCCTCTACACGGCGGCGACGACCGAAGAGGCCATCGAGACCGTCCAGGGCCAGCTCTGGGCCTGAGCCCCACCCGCATTCCCGGTCACGAGAGATGGCGGACCTGGTCCCAGACCACCGGGTCCGCCGTTCCCACTCTCCGGCGGAAACCGCCCACCGCGACCTGACGCAGCTCGTCCGTCTCCAGGAAGCTCGGCCGCCCCCGCGCGTCACCCACCGCACCCGGCGGCAGCGCGATCACACCGGGCCGCTCGTCGTGGTACTTGGTCGTGATCTTCGCGACCAGCGCCCGGTCGCCCTTCAGCGACAGCACCAGACACGGCCGGTCCTTCGAACCGGGCCCGTCCTCGTAGGGCACCTCCGCCCACCAGATCTCACCCGGGCGGGGAAGCGAACCGGGCCGGCGCCCCGGTGCCCTGCCCCGGACCGGCGGCCTGCCCGGCGGCCGGCCCCGCCCACCGGGACCCCGCCCACCGGGACGCCGGGCCGCGCGCCTGCGGCCGTCCGCCAGCGCCACCGCCAGTCCGATCACCACGACGGCGACCAGCGCCGGCCACCAGGACATGTCCATACCGCATGACGTTACCGGCGGCCCGTCTCCCGCGCCCCGCCGCCCCAGGTCCATCCGAACCGGTGACAGCGCCCGTGAGTTCGCACACAACGGACCACTGCGGAGGAGCGACGGGCCCTCACGCACCGTACGCTCGACAGATCGCACGACCTCCCCCTCAGCGACTGTCCCGCACCCGTCCACGGACGCCCTTCCACGGAGGTTCACGCTCCATGAAGCTCACCGTCGTCGGCTGCTCCGGGTCGTTCCCGTCCGCGGATTCGGCCTGTTCGAGCTACCTCGTCGAGGCCGACGGCTTCCGGTTGCTTCTCGACATGGGCAACGGCGCCCTGGGCGAGCTGCAACGCCACATCGGTCTGTACGACCTCGACGCCATCTTCCTCAGTCACCTCCACGCCGACCACTGCATCGACATGTGCGGCTACTTCGTCGCCCGGTACTACCGCCACGAGGGCGGCCGCTGCGACGCGATCCCGGTCTTCGCCCCCGAGGGCGCCGAACAGCGCCTGACCACCGCGTACGCCGACACCCCCTCGGACAAGGCGATGAGCGAGGTCTTCGACTTCCGGACCCTGACCTCGGGCTCCTTCGACCTCGGCCCGTTCCGGGTGCGCACGGAGAAGGTCGTCCACCCCGTCGACGCGTTCGGCATCCGCCTGGAGCACGAGGGCCGCTCCCTCACCTACTCCGGTGACACGGGCGTCTGCGACGCGCTCCACGAACTCGCGGACGGCACGGACCTGTTCCTGTGCGAGGCCTCCTTCACCCACGGCAAGGAGGACATCCCGGCGCTCCACCTGAACGGCCGGGAAGCGGGCGCCGAGGCGGCCCGCTCCTCGGTGGGCCGGCTGGTGCTCACCCACATCCCGCCGTGGACGGACGGGCGGCTGAACCTGGCGGACGCGCGGGCGGTCTTCTCCGGCCCGACGGAGCTGGCGTACCCGGGCGCGGTCTACGAGATCTGATCCCGCGGCCCTCCGCGCGGGCCCCGCACACGGCCCGCGGGGGAGCGGCGCGTACGGCGACCGGCGCGCACGGCACGGCGAGGCCGGGCACGACACGGCGAAGGCCCCCGGGACCAGGACGGTTCCGGGGGCCTTCGTGCGAGGTCTCGCGAGGCTTACGCCTTGGTGAGGTCCTCGACCTCCTCGTCGGGCTCGCGGCCCGGCGTCGGCAGGTTGAACTTGGTGATCGCGAAGCGGAAGACCACGTAGTAGACCACCGCGAAGACCAGACCGATCGGGATGATCATCCACGGCTTGGTGGCGAGGTTCCAGTTCAGGCCGTAGTCGATGAGGCCGGCGGAGAAGGTGAAGCCGGCGTGCACGCCCAGGGCCCAGGTGACGGCCATCGATATCGCGGTCAGCACGGCGTGGATCACGTAGAGGACCGGCGCGATGAACATGAACGAGAACTCGATCGGCTCGGTCACACCGGTGACGAACGAGGTCAGCGCGAGGGAGACCATCATGCCCATGACGGCCTTGCGGCGCTCCGGGCGGGCGGAGTGCGCGATGGCCAGGGCGGCGGCCGGGAGGCCGAACATCATGATCGGGAAGAAGCCGGACATGAACAGACCGGCGCTCGGGTCACCCGCGAAGAAGCGGTTCAGGTCGCCGTGGACGACCTCGCCGGCGGCGTTGGTGAAGTCGCCGATCTGGAACCAGGAGACGGTGTTCACGAACTGGTGCATGCCGACCGGGATCAGCGCGCGGTTGATCAGGCCGAAGAGGCCGGCACCGCCGGAGCCGAGGCCCGTCATCCACTCGCCGAAGCTGGAGATGCCGTTGCCGATGGGCTCCCAGACCAGGCCGAACAGCACACCGACGGCGGTGCCGACGAAGGCCATGATGATCGGGACGAGGCGGCGGCCGTTGAAGAAGCCGAGCCAGTCGACCAGCTTGGTGCGGTGGTACCGCTGCCACAGCACCGCGGCCAGCAGACCCATCAGGATGCCGCCGAGGACACCCGGGTTGTTGAAGGTCGCCGCGACGTCGACGCCCTTGTTCTCGGTCGTGTTGACCACGGCCTCGGTCACCGGGAACGCCTTCAGGACGTTCGCGTAGACGAGGAAGCCCACCAGCGCGGCGAGCGCGGTGGAGCCGTCGGCCTTCTTGGCGAAGCCGATGGCCACGCCGATGCAGAAGAGCATCGGCAGGTTGTCGAAGACCGCGCCGCCCGCGGTGGCGAACACCGAGGCGACCTTGTCCCAGCCGAGGCCGTCGGCGCCGAAGACGTCCGGCTGGCCGAGGCGGAGCAGCAGACCGGCAGCCGGCAGCACGGCGATCGGCAGCTGCAGGCTGCGACCGACCTTCTGCAGGCCCTGGAACAGGCCGGATCCGCGCTTCTTCGCGGGAGCGGCGGCCTGGGCGGTGGCCGTACTCATCAACTTCCTCCAGTAAGGCAAGGCGCCGCCAGAGGACAGTGAAAGGGGGCGACGGCGGCGTCTCGTGGAACGCGGTGGTCTGGACCGCGTGGTCTACACCAATGAGTGGTGTAGACCAGTTGTAGCACGTGTGACTTAGATAAGGAACCTTCGAATTTTGTGGGCTGAGCCATAGCCGTACATGGACGACAAAAGGCCCCCGGACCATGAGGTCCGGGGGCCTGGCGCGGCTCCGCGAAAGAGGACGAAAGCCCCGGCTCCGCAGGGGAGGGCGGCCCCTACGCCTTGGTCACGTCCTGCTCCATCTGCTCGGCCACCTCCTCCGGCTCGCGACCGGGCGTCGGCAGGTCGAACTTGATGATCGCGAAGCGGAAGATCACGTAGTACACGACCGCGAACGCGAGGCCGATCGGAATGATCAGCCAGGGCTTCGTCGCAAGATTCCAGTTGATCACGTAGTCGATCAGACCGGCCGAGAAGCTGAAACCGTCCCTCACACCGAACGCCCAGGTCACGGCCATCGAGACGCCCGTGAGGACCGCGTGGATCGCGTACAGCGCCGGCGCGATGAAGAGGAACGAGTACTCGATCGGCTCGGTGATGCCGGTGACGAACGACGTCAGCGCCACCGAGAGCATCAGGCCGCCGACCTCCTTGCGGCGGTGCGGCCGCGCGCAGTGCGTCATCGCCAGCGCCGCCGCCGGAAGGGCGAACATCATGATCGGGAAGAAGCCCGTCAGGAACTGACCGGCGTCCGGGTCGCCGGCCAGGAACATGGGGATGTCGCCGTGGACCGTCGTGCCGTCCGGCTTGGTGTACGTGCCGAACTGGAACCAGATCGGCACGTTGAGGAACTGGTGCAGGCCGATCACCAGCAGCGCGCGGTTCGCCAGACCGAAGATCCCCGAACCCCACGAACCGAGGCCCACCAGCCAGTCGCTGAAGTTCTCCAGCCCGTCGCCGATCGGCGGCCACACCCACAGGCACAGCGACGCGAAGGCGATCGCCACGAACGTCATGATGATCGGCACCAGTCGGCGGCCGTTGAAGAAGCCCAGCCAGTCCACCAGCCGCACCCGGTGGTACCGCTGCCAGAACCACGCCGCGAGCAGGCCGATGACGATGCCGCCGAAGACACCCGGATTCTGGTACGTGTACCCGCTGAACGCCTGCTCCGGAGCGAGGCAGCCGCCATTGATGTCCACCGTGCCCGCCGGGCACGTCTCGGGGAACTGGCGCAGCACGTTGTAGTAGACGAGGAAGCCGACCGTCGCCGCGAGGGCGGTCGAGCCGTCCGCCTTCTTGGCCATGCCGATCGCCACGCCGATGCAGAACAGCAGGGGCAGACCCAGGTTGCCGTCGAGCAGCGCGCCGCCCGCGCCCGCCATCACCTTGGCGACGTTGTCCCAGCCCAGGCCGTCGGCGCCGAACACGTCGGGCTGGCCGAGGCGGTTCAGGATGCCGGCCGCCGGGAGCACGGCGATGGGCAGCTGCAGACTGCGGCCCATCTTCTGGAGCCCCTGGAAGGCACTGCCCCAGAACGGCTTCCTCGCAGGTGCGGGTGCTGCGGCGCTGTCGCTGCTCATCGGCATCCTCCCTCGGTCGGAACCGGCTCGCCCCGACGGTCGTTGCACACTGGTGTAGACCAGTTGCGATAGGCTCCCGGAGCCCGCTGCGGGCAGGGCGCCGGTGATCGTCATCATTGGGTAGAAGACGGTTGCCCGCTCGCGAAGTTGGGCCAACCGTGGGTTACCGTGACAAAGCGGACCTTCGGTGCGCCGAGACTCACGTTCTCCGAACGGAACGGACAGGGAGAAACACATGGCCAGCAAGGCTGAGAAGATCGTCGCCGGGCTCGGCGGCATCGACAACATCGAAGAGGTCGAGGGCTGCATCACCCGACTGCGCACCGAGGTCATCGACCCCACCAAGGTCGACGAAGCCGCACTCAAGGCAGCCGGCGCCCACGGCGTCGTCAAGATGGGCACCGCGATCCAGGTCGTCATCGGCACCGACGCCGACCCCATCGCCGCCGACATCGAAGACATGATGTGACACCCGCTCACCACCGAGCCGAGCCCACCCGAGCCCAGCCCGCACCCCACGCCGGCACCCCTCGCACCGCTCACCCGCTCACCTGAAAGAGGGCCCGCTCCCACACCGGAACGGGCCCTCCTTCCTGTGCGGCTAGGCTCCCCCCATGTCTCGAATCGACGGCCGTACCCCCGAACAGCTCCGCCCCGTCACCATCGAACGCGGATGGAGCAAGCACGCCGAGGGCTCCGTCCTCATCTCCTTCGGTGACACCAAGGTCTTCTGCACCGCCTCCGTCACCGAAGGCGTCCCGCGCTGGCGCAAGGGCAGCGGCGAAGGCTGGATCACCGGCGAGTACTCGATGCTCCCCCGCGCCACCAACACCCGCGGCGACCGCGAATCCGTCCGCGGCAAGATCGGCGGCCGCACCCACGAGATCTCCCGCCTCATCGGCCGCTCCCTGCGTGCCGTCGTCGACTACAAGGCCCTCGGCGAGAACACCATCGTCCTCGACTGCGACGTCCTCCAGGCCGACGGCGGCACCCGCACCGCCGCCATCACCGGCGCCTACGTCGCCCTCGCCGACGCCATCACCTGGGCCCAGGCCAAGAAGCTCGTCAAGCCCGGCCGCAAGCCCCTCACCGGCACCGTCGCCGCCGTCTCCGTCGGCATCGTCGACGGCACCCCCCTCCTCGACCTCCGCTACGAAGAGGACGTCCGCGCCGAGACCGACATGAACGTCGTCTGCACCGGCGACGGCCGCTTCGTCGAAGTCCAGGGCACCGCCGAGGCCGAGCCCTTCGACCGCAAGGAACTCAACGCGCTCCTCGACCTCGCCTCCGGCGGCTGCGCCGAACTCGCCGAGATCCAGCGCCAGGCACTCGAAGGAACTCTCTGACCCACGAAGGCGTCATTGAGAACACGGGCGCACGGCCAGAACCGTGCGCCCGTTCCGTACCCAGGGGAGGACCCGACTTGAAGCGCCGACTCGCACTCGCCGTGGCCACAGCCGCCGCACTCACCAGCCTCGTCGGCTGCGGAGCCCTCGACAAGGCACTGGACTGCGTCCAGACCGCCGACGCGATCGCCACCAGCGTCGACAAGCTCCAGCAGGCCGTCTCCAACGCCTCCAACGACCCCACCCAGCTCAACGAGGCGCTCAACGACATATCCACCGAACTCGGCAACCTCAAGGACACCACCGACAACGCCGACCTCTCCAAGGCCGTCGACGACCTCACCAAGGGCGTCGACTCCGTCCGCACCGCCGTCAACAACGGCGACACCACCCCGGACATCAAGCCCATCACCGACGCCGCCACCGAGATCGGCAAGGTCTGCACCCCCGGCTAGCCCACGAACCACCGCGGGTGGCCCGGACCCGATAATCGAGGACATGACCCGCCTCATCCTCGCCACCCGCAACGCCGGGAAGATCACCGAACTCCACGCGATCCTCGCCGACGCAGGACTCACCCACGAACTCGTCGGCGCGGACGCGTACCCGGAGATCCCCGACACCAAGGAGACCGGCGTCACCTTCGCCGAGAACGCCCTCCTCAAGGCCCACGCCCTCGCCCAGGCCACCGGCCTGCCCGCCGTCGCCGACGACTCCGGCCTCTGCGTCGACGTCCTCAACGGCGCCCCCGGCATCTTCTCCGCCCGCTGGGCCGGCACCCACGGCGACGACCGCGCCAACCTCGACCTGCTCCTCGCCCAGATCGCCGACATCGACACCCCCCACCGCGGCGCCCACTTCGCCTGCGCGGCCGCGCTCGCCCTCCCGGACGGCACGGAACGCGTCGTCGAGGGCACGATGCCCGGCTCCCTGCGCTTCGCCCCGGTCGGCACGAACGGCTTCGGCTACGACCCGATCCTCCAGCCGGAGGGCCACGAGGTGACCTGCGCGCAGCTGACGCCCGCGGAGAAGAACGCGATCAGCCACCGCGGCAAGGCGTTCCGGGCGCTGGTGCCGGTGGTGCGGGAGCTGTTGGGCTGAGGGGGGTGCGGAAAAGGGAGCGACCTTCGAACCTGGGATTCGAAGGTCGCGATGGGTGCGGTCGGAGGGATTCGAACCCTCACGGGTGTTACCCCACTGGGATCTAAACCCAGAGTGTCTGCCGTTCCACCACGACCGCTTGCCGACTGCCATGGTAGCGGTCACCGGCCCGCGGCCGCCCGGGTGTTGTTACCGGGCGGTCCGCCGCCCGCCTCCCCGGCACCAGGTGCTCGTGATCGCGTGGCAGTTCGGGCAGAGGAGCCGGAGGTTGTCGGCGCGGTCGTCGCTCCAGTCGCCGTTGATGTGGTCGACCTCCAGAGTCATCGGCCTTCCGCGCCACACCGGCCCGGTGCCGCAGTGCGCGCATCGCTCCGGGACCCCGCACTCGGCAAGAGCGCGGCGCAGGTGGGACGACCGGGTCCTGCGCCTGCCCTCGTGCTTCACGAGCACGCTCTCGGCGCCGAGGCGTGGCGTGGTGCCCGGCCTGCCGCGCCGGTGCGCCACCCCTAGGAAGTGCCCGGTGGCCAGGCCGTCTTCGGCGATCCACCGCTTCAGGCAGGCCCTCTGGTGGGTGTTGTCCGGTCGGCCGAGGAGCCGCAGGGCGCCCGCCAGCGAGACGGAGCGGGCGACGGCGTCGCGGAGTTCCTCCGCCGGGGGGCGGGATCCGTGCTTCCGGTGGCCGGTGCGGCGGAGGTGGGAGGCGTCGATGCCGTAGTGCGCGAATCGGCGCCACAGGTAGCCGCGCAACTGTCCGTACGGGCGGGTGCCGAAGAAGGCGATGACCTCGTCGATGTCCCGGCACCGCGCGGCAGCTTCGAGCAGCCGTTCACGGGTGTAGCGGATCGGCTCGCTCACGAAGTCACGCTCCGGGTCCGGCGCTTGCCACGGCCTCGGTAGGTGTCCGTCGTCGAGTGGCAGTTGGGGCAGAGCAGCCGCAGGTTCTCGACCCGGTTGTTTCGCCAGTCGCCGTCGACGTGGTCGACCTCCAGGGGGAGCGGGTGTCCCTGCCATACGGGCTCGGTTCCGCAGAGCGCGCAGCGCTGCGCGACGCCCGCCATCGCCATGGCCCGCTTCAGGCGATCGCCCGGGATCCGCCGCGCCTGGTCCGGGTTCTGCTCGAACAGGAGATGCGCGGGCGAGGGGCGCAGGCTCCTGCCCGCACGCGAGGGTCGCGTGAAGTGGGTGGTGTCGATGCCGTACCGCTTGATCCGCCGGCTGATGTGGGCGTGATGGCCGCCGACGACGTCGAGCCCCAGTCGGCGCAGCACGTCGCAGACACTGGTCGACGCCGCGACCACCGGCTCCAGCACCTCCCGCGTCCACCGCACCCCCTCCCGCTCGAAGTGCGAGGTGTCGACCCCGAGTCGGCGCATGCGGTCGTGGACGTACCGGCGCGAGGTGCTCCCGGGGTCCACCCCCAGCTTCTCCAGCGCCTCCGACAGCGTGCGGGACGACGCGGCCGCCCTCGTCAGGCGCTCCCGTGTGTACGGACTCACCGGCATTCCGGCTCCCCTCCGGTACTCCGGCCACCTGTTCGTGGCCTCGTACGGAGTAACGAGCCGAATATCGGACGGTCACGTCGGGAACGCGCCGCGGCCCGCGCCGCCGGGTGGGCGGTGCGGGCCGTCGGGTGGGGCGGTGGCCGGTGGCCGGGGTCAGATGCCGAGGTCCTTGATGATCTTGGCGACGTGGCCGGTGGCCTTCACGTTGTACAGCGCCCGCTCGACCTTGCCCTCCTCGTCGACGACGACCGTCGAGCGGATGACGCCCGTGACCGTCTTGCCGTACAGCTTCTTCTCGCCGAAGGCGCCGTACGCCTCCAGGACCGTCTTCTCCGGGTCGCCGACCAGCGTGACCTTGAGGGATTCCTGCTCGCGGAACTTCGCGAGCTTCGCCGGCTTGTCCGGGGACACGCCGATGACGTCGTAGCCGGCGCCGGCCAGCAGGTCCAGGTTGTCCGTGAAGTCGCAGGCCTGCTTCGTGCAGCCCGGAGTGAGCGCGGCCGGGTAGAAGTAGACGATCACCTTCCGGCCCTTGTGGTCCGCGAGCGAGACCTCGTTGCCGTCCGCGTCGGGCAGCGTGAAGGCGGGGGCGGTGTCACCGGGCTGAAGTCGCTCGCTCATGGCTCTCCTCGGAGTATGTACGCGTACACGACCGAGCCTAATGGGGGCCTGGGACGGACCAGGGGCCGCGAAGCTGAGAGACTGTCCGTCAACGACCGATTACGACTACGGAGGCAGCGCGGTGTCGGACGCCAGGACCCCTGCGCAGATCGAGGCGGACATCGTCCGCCGGCGCGACCAGCTTGCCGTCACTCTCGACGAGATCGGCATTCGGGTGCACCCGAAGACGATCATCGGCGACGCCAAGGCGAAGGTGACCTCCACGGTCGACCACACCGCCGGCCGCGCGTTCGCCGCCGTGAACCGGACGGTGTCCGGAGTGAAGGCCCGCTTCACCCACGAGGACGGTCAGCCGCGGCTGGAGCGGGTGGTGCCGGTGGCGCTGGTCGCCGTGGCCCTCGTCGGCCTGCTCGCGGCCTCGTCCCGCAGGCACAAGGGATGACCCCTCCCGAGTACGGGCGACACGCCCGGGCGGGTAGGTTCGAGTCGTGAGCGAGAACACCCACGACAAGCTGCCCATCCGGATGCTCCACGACCGCGTCCTGGTCCGGACCGACTCTCCCGAGGGGGAGCGGCGATCGGGCGGCGGCATCCTGATCCCGGCCACGGCCGCGGTCGGCCGCCGGCTGGCCTGGGCCGAGGTGGTCGCGGTCGGCCAGAACGTCCGTACGGTCGAGATCGGCGACCGGGTCCTGTACGACCCCGAGGACCGTGCCGAGGTCGAGGTGCGGGGCATCGCGTACGTCCTGATGCGGGAGCGCGACCTGCACGCGGTGGCCGCGGACCGGTTCGAGGGGTCCACGGACTCGACGGGCCTGTACCTGTAGGCCGGGCGCCGCGGGCCGGCGTCTCGCCCGAGCCGGTCCCTCCGTGGGCCGGTGCCGTGCGACCCGGGGCCCCGTCGGGGCCAGGGGTCGGCTTCGCCCTGAGGCCTGGTGACCGGTGTCACCAGGCCTTTTGTGTGCTTCTTGCTAGGCTGGAGCCACCCGACGAGACGCGCCGTACCGGGCCTCGTGCGATCCGTTCGCACGATACGCAAAGACGACGCACCCCTGTTGATACGTCTCGCGGAGGTTCGTCGTCATGGCCTGGGTCCTTCTCATCGTTGCCGGTCTGCTCGAGGTCGGCTGGTCGATCGGCATGAAGTACACCGACGGGTTCACGCGGCTGGGTCCCAGCCTGCTCACCGGCGCCGGGATCGTCGCCTCGATGGTGCTGCTGTCGCAGGCCGCCAAGACGCTGCCGATCGGTACGGCGTACGGCGTCTGGGTCGGTATCGGCGCGGCCGGTGCGGCGGTGCTCGGCATGGTGGTGCTGGGTGAGCCGGCGACCGCCGCCCGGATCTTCTTCGTCTGTCTGCTGCTGGTCGCCGTCGTGGGGCTGAAGGCGACCTCGGGGACATGAGGTCCGGATCGGGGCTTGAGGACCGGACGGGTCCTCGGGCCCGACCGGAGGTCCTGCCCGGCCGGGGTCCCGCCCGCCGAGGGTTCCCGCGTGGCTCGGACGTCACCCGCCCGGTGGTGCCGGGAGCGGGGGCGGTGGGGGTGCCTGGGGTGGCTGGAGCGTCTCCTGGGTGGAGCCGGTGGTGCGGGGTGGCCGGGTGTCCGTGTCGGTGGTGGGGGAGCCGGCCGTCCCGGTGTCGCCGCGGGTCCTGCCCGCCGTGCCGGCGCCGTCCTGGGTGCCCGGGTCGCGCTGGGGCTGACGGGGGCGTGCGGGGTGCTGCGGTCCCTGGGCCTGCTCGTCCGCCGCGCCGTCTTCCTCCTCCTCCGTGGGGTCCTCGGCCCGACCGTCCGTGAGGTCGGGGCGCGTCGCGTCGGGGGCGGGCGGTTCCTCGGCGCCTTCGCCGAGCCGGAGCTCGAACTCCCTGGGTTCGGTGTCGGCCAGTGCCTCCCGGGTGAACTGGGCCCAGATCTCGGCGGGTGGGCCGCCGCCGTTGATGCGGGCCATGCCGAGTGCTCCGTACAGCGACTTCTGTTCGCCGGTGTCCGGGTCCTGGCCCATGATCGTGACGACCGTCGCCAGGTCGGGGGTGTAGCCGGCGAACCAGGCGGCGCGGTCCTCCTCGGCGGTGCCGGTCTTGCCCGCGGCGGGGCGTCCGACGGCACGTGCCGCCGTCCCGGTGCCGGTCTCCACCACGCTTCGCAGGATCGCCGTCGTCGTGTCGGCGGCCTCGCGGGTGACGACCTGGGTGCCCTCGGTGTCGGGCAGGTCGAGTTCGTGGCCGTTCTTGCTGATCGAGTCGACGAGGGTGTAGGTGCCGTGGCGGCCGTGGTTGGCGAGGGTGGCGTAGGCCTCGGCCAGGTCGAGGACGCTCGCGGTGGCGGGTCCCAGGGCGATGGAGGGGGAGGCGTTCAGGTCGGGTGTGGTGGCCGGCAGTCCGAGGGCGACGGCGGTGTCGCGGACCCGTCCGGGGCCGACGTCCACCGCCATCTGCGCGTACACGGCGTTCACCGACTGGTCGGTGGCGGTGCGGACGGTGATGTCGCCGTAGGAGGCGTCGTCCTCGTTGGCGGGGTCGTAGGGTTCGCCGGGCCAGCCGTCGACGAGGCGGCGGTTGGTGCCGTCGTAGTAGGTGTTCGGGGTGATCGGGCGGCCGTCCTGGGTCTGTGCGGCGGTCTCGACGGCCGCGGTGAAGACGAAGGGCTTGAAGGTGGAGCCGACCTGGTAGTCGCGGCGGGTGGCGTTGTTGACGTACTGGCGGGTGTAGTCGATGCCGCCGTAGAGGGCGAGGACGCGTCCGCTGGCCGGGTCGACGGCCGCTCCGCCGACGCGGACGTAGCGGTCGGTCGGGTTGCGCGCCGGGTCGAGCCGGGAGGTGACCTGTTCGTGGACGGCGGCGACGAAGGCGTCCTGCTTGGGCCGTTCCAGGGTGGTGGTGATCCGGTATCCGCCGCCGGCCAGGGTCTTCTCGTCGATGGTGCCGGTGCGGGTGAGGTAGTCCTCGACGGCCTGGACGATGTAGCCGCGCTGGCCGGAGAGGCTGGTCGCGGGGCGGGCGGTGTGGGGGGTGGGGAAGGAGGCGGCGGTGCGGGCCGTGGGGCTCAGCCACTTCTCCTTGACCATGCCGTCCAGGACGTAGTTCCAGCGTGCGAGGGCCTTGGGCCGGTTCTCGGGGTGCGTGGCGATGTCGTAGGCGGTGGGGGCGTTGAGGAGTGAGGCGAGGTAGGCGCCTTCGGCGGTGTCGAGGGCGTGGGCGTCCTTGCCGTAGTAGGCGCGGGCGGCGGCCTGGATGCCGTAGGCGTTGCGGCCGAAGTAGCTGGTGTTGAGGTATCCCTCGAAGATCTCGTCCTTGCTCTTCTCGCGGTTGAGCTTGATGGCGATGAAGAACTCCTTGACCTTGCGGGTGACCGTCTGTTCCTGGCCGAGGTAGTAGTTCTTGACGTACTGCTGGGTGAGGGTGGAGCCGGACTGCTTGCCCTTGCCGTTGAGGGTGTTCCAGGCTGCGCGGACCATGGCTTTGGGGTCCACGGCCCGTTCGGAGTAGAAGTCGCGGTCCTCGGCGGCGAGTACGGCGTGCTGGACGCTGTGGGGGACCTGGTCCAGGCGGATGTTCTCGCGGTTGACCTCGCCGTCGCGGGCGATCTGGGTGCCGTCGCGGTAGAGGTAGACGTTGGACTGGGCGGTCGCGGCGGAGTTGGCGGGCGGGATGTGGACGAGCAGGTAGCCGGCGAGGAAGGCGCCGGTCAGCAGCAGGGCGCCGAGGAGGAGCGTGCCGAGCAGGGTCCGCAGGACCCGTCGTCGCCGGGGTGGTCGGCGGGGCGGGGCCTTGGTGGCGGCCTTGGCCTGCGCTGTGGCGTGGGTGGGCCTGGTGGGGACCGTGGGGTCCTTTGGCTTCCAGCCGGGCCGCGTTGGCTGGCCGTCGCTCATGTGGGGAGCTCCCGTACCGGACGAAGGGGATGGCCTTCCCATACTGCACGCAAGGTGACAGAAGCCAGGATTGCGACTCGAAAACCACTCGCGGCGGCGGGGTGGGATCGCTAGGGTCGGGCGCTTTGGTGTCGCCGACGGGGCGTCAGGAAGGAGGCGGCATGCTGCGGCTGTACGCGACGGTCGCCCAGGGCGGGTTCCGGCGCCATGCCACGTATCGCTTGGCCACGGCGGCGGGGGTGTTCACCAACACCGTCTTCGGGATCGTCCTGTCGTACACCTACATCGCCCTGTGGGACGAGCGGCCGCATCTGGGCGGGTACGACATGGCCGAGGCGCTGGCCTACGTGTGGATCGGCCAGGGGCTGATCACGGTGTGCGGGCTGATGGGCGGCGGGTTCGAGGAGGAGCTGATCGAGCGGATCAGGACCGGGGACATCGCCGTCGACCTGTACCGTCCGGCCGATCTGCAGGCCTGGTGGTTCTCGGCCAACGCGGGCCGGGCGGCCTACCAGCTGCTCGGCCGGGGTGTGGCTCCGATGGTGGTCGGCGCGCTCGTGTTCGACGTCGCCCTGCCGGAGCGTCCGGTGACCTGGATCGCCTTCGTGCTGGCCGTCGCGCTCGGCTCGGTCGTGAGCTTCGCGATCTGGTACCTGGTCGCGATGAGCGCCTTCTGGCTGATGGACGGTCAGGGGGTCGTGCAGGTGGTGTGGCTGGGCGGGCTGTTCTTCTCCGGGATGCTGCTGCCGCTGAACGTGTTCCCGGGGGCGCTGGGCGAGCTGGCCCGGACGCTGCCCTGGGCGTCGATGCTGCAGATCCCGGCGGACGTCTACCTGGAGAAGTACGAGGGTCCGGAGCTGCTGGGGGCGTACGGCTTCCAGGCGGGCTGGGCGGTGGTGCTGCTGGCGGCCGGGCGGCTGGCGCAGCGGCTCGCGACGCGGAAGGTGGTGGTGCAGGGTGGCTGAGTTCCCGGCCCGTGGCGGGGCGGTGACCGAGTTCCCGGCCGGGGACCGCGGCCGGTGCGGGGTTCCGCGTGAGGACGGGGCGGCCGCGTTCCCGCCTCGCGGTGGGGTCCTCGCCGAGTCGTGGCGTACGTACCGGATGGTCGCGGGGATGTGGATCCGGTCGACGACGGCGTACCGTTCCTCGTTCGCGCTGACCCTGTTCAGCAGTTTCACCGTCACGCTGTTCGACTTCGTCGTCATCCTGCTGATGTTCGGCCAGGTGGAGGGGCTCGGCGGGTTCTCCTTCGGCGAGGTCGCCTTCCTGTACGGGACGACCGGTACGTCCTTCGGTCTGGCGGACCTGACGATGGGCTCGCTGCAGCGCATGGGCAAGCGGGTGCGCGACGGCTCGCTCGACACCTTCCTGATGCGGCCCGCGCCGGTGCTCGCGCAGGTCGCGGCGGACAAGTTCGCGCTGCGCCGGCTGGGCAGGGTGGCGCAGGGGGCCCTGGTGCTGGTCTGGTCGCTGGTCGTCCTGGACGTGGACTGGACGGCGGCGAAGGTGCTGCTGGTGCCGGCGATGGTGCTGTGCGGCGCGGTGATCTTCGCGGCGGTGATGGTGGTGGGGGCGTCGGCGCTGTTCCTGGCGCAGGACGCGGCGGAGGTCACCAACTCGTTCACGTACGGGGGCAACACGCTCCTGCAGTATCCGCCGACGATCTTCGCGCAGGATCTGGTGAAGGGGGTGGTGTACGTCGTGCCGCTGGCGTTCGTGAACTGGCTGCCGGCGTTGTACGTCCTGGGGCGGCCGGCTCCGGCCGGGGTGCCCGGGTGGGCGGCGTTCCTGTCGCCGGTGGTCGCGGCCGTGTGCTGCGCCCTCGCGGGCCTGGCGTGGCGCGCGGGGCTTCGTTCGTACCGATCGACAGGGAGCTGAGGCATGGCCTTCATCGAGCTGGAGGACGTCGAGAAGGTCTTCACCGTGCGGCGCCGGGCGGGCCTGGTCCGCCGGGAGAAGCGGGAGGTGCGGGCGGTCGACGGGATCACCTTCGGGGTGGAGCGCGGGGAGATGGTCGGCTACATCGGGCCGAACGGCGCCGGCAAGTCGACGACGATCAAGATGCTGACCGGGATCCTGACGCCGAGCGGTGGCCGGTTGCGGGTCGCCGGGATCGATCCGTCGCGGGAGCGGACCCGGCTGGCGCAGCGTATCGGGGTGGTGTTCGGGCAGCGGACGACGCTGTGGTGGGATCTGCCGCTGCGGGACTCCTACCGTCTGGTGCACCGGATGTACCGGATCCCGGACGACCGTTTCGCCGCGAACCTGGCGCGGTGCGTGGAGCTGCTGGAGCTGGGCGAGCTGCTGGACGTGCCGGTGCGGCAGCTGTCGCTGGGGCAGCGGATGCGGGGCGACATCGCGGCGGCCCTGCTGCACGATCCGGACGTGCTGTACCTGGACGAGCCGACGATCGGCCTCGACGTGGTGTCGAAGGCGCGGGTGCGGGAGTTCCTGCGCGAGCTGAACGCCTCGCGGGGGACGACGGTCCTGCTGACCACCCACGACCTGACGGACATCGAGCAGCTGTGCAAGCGGGTGATGGTGATCGACCACGGGCGGCTGATGTACGACGGGACGCTGGCCGGGCTGCACGCGGTGGGGGAGGGTGAGCGGCTCCTCGTGGTGGACCTGGAGCGGGAGTCGGCGCCGATCGAGGTGGCGGGGGCGCGGTTCGTCCGCGCGGAGGGCCCGCGGCAGGTCCTGGCGTTCCCGTCCTCGGCGTCGGCGGCGCCGATCGTGGCGGCGGTGGCCGCGGCGTATCCGCTGGTGGATCTGTCGGTGCGGGAGCCGGACATCGAGGCCGTGATCGCGAAGATGTACGGGGAGGGCGGCGGGGCACGGGAACTCGGGGTGCGCGCGGGGAGTCCCTGATGTAGGGAGGTCAGGTGATGAGCGAGACGAGGACCGAGGCGGGGGACGGGCCGCCGGGCGCGGCCGGCGACGGCGGGCCGGCGGGCGCACCCGTGTCGCGGAGGCCGCTGGCGGCGTTCGCGTACACGGCGGCGGACGCGGAGAAGAGCCGCGGAGTCCGCCGGATGAAGACGTTCGCGACCGGGCTGCTGCTGTTCGTGGCCGTCGTCTACGTCCTGGCGACCTGGGCGAAGAACGAGGGCTGGGGCGCCTGGACCGGGTACGTGGCGGCGGCGGCGGAGGCGGGCATGGTGGGTGCGCTCGCCGACTGGTTCGCGGTGACGGCGCTCTTCCGGCGTCCGCTGGGTCTGCCGATCCCGCACACCGCGATCATCCCGACGAAGAAGGACCAGTTGGGTGCTTCTCTCGGGTCGTTCGTGGGCGAGAACTTCCTGTCGGCGGACGTCGTCCGCGGCCGGCTGCACGGTCTGGGTGTCGCCGGCCGGCTCGGTGCGTGGCTGGCGGAGCCGGCGCACGCGGACCGGGTGACGAGGGAGCTGGCGACGGCGCTGCGCGGCGCGCTGACGGTGCTGCGGGACGCCGACGTGCAGGCGGTCGTCGGCGAGGCGATCACCCGGCGGGCGGAGGCGGCGGAGATCGCGCCGGGCATCGGCAAGACGCTGGAGCGGATCGTCGCCGACGGCTCGCACCGCCGGGCGGTGGACCTGGTGTGCGCGAAGGCGTACGACTGGCTGGTCTTCCACGGGGACTCGGTGATGGACGCGGTCCAGGGCGGGGCGCCGGGCTGGACGCCGCGTTTCGTGGACCGCCGGGTGGGTGAGCGGGTCTACAAGGAGCTGCTCCGGTTCGTGACGGAGATGCGGGACATGCCGGGCCATCCGGCGCGGGCCGCGATCGACCGTTTCCTGAGGGACTTCGCCGCGGACCTCCAGGCGGACACGGACACCCGGGCGCGGGTGGAGCGCCTGAAGTCGGAGCTGCTGGCCCGGCCGGAGATCCAGGACGTCATCGCCTCGGCCTGGTCGTCCGTGCGCGGTCTGATCATCGCGGCGGCCGAGGACGACCGGAGCCAGCTGCGGCTGCGGGCCCGGGCCTCGCTGATGTCCCTGGGCGGCCGGCTGGTGACGGACGGCCGCCTCCAGGCGAAGGTGGAGGGCTGGGCGGAGGACGCGGCGGCCTATGTGGTCACCACGTACCGGGGTGAGATCACGTCCCTGATCAGCGACACGGTCGCCAGCTGGGACGCGACGCAGACCTCCCGGAAGATCGAGGCGAACATCGGCCGGGACCTGCAGTTCATCCGGATCAACGGCACGGTGGTCGGCGCCCTGGCGGGTCTGCTGATCTACACGGTGAGCCACGCGCTGGGCGGGTGAGTTCCGGCTCACCCGCCCGGCGACTGTGGGGAGGTGCCGTCCAGTACGGACGGGAGGCCCGGGGCGTTCAACCGGGCGGCCGGGCTTTTTCCGCGGGGGGTGCGGCGGGCGGTGGCCTGCGTTTCCCGCAGGGGCTCCAGGGGGGTCCTGGGGTCGCCGCCGAGCGCCCGCCGGGAGCCCCGCGGAATGCTGCCGGTCCCGCGGGCGGTCAGCGCCGGCCGCGGGTGGCGCCGACGGAGGCGGCGGCGACGGCCCCGGCCACGCCGAACACGGCGGGCCAGGCGCCGACCTTCTTGGCGAGCGGATGGGAGCCGGCGAAGGCGGCGACGTAGGCGACGGTCAGGGCGGCCGCGGTCCGGCCCCCGGCGACCTGCCGCCACTCCCGCGCGGCGACGGCCCCGGCCCCGGCGAGGACGACGCCTCCGAGGGGCCGCTTCCCGGTGTACCGGGCGACGGCGTAACCACCGACGAGGCCACTCGCCGCCACGACCGCCGCAGGAATCCTCGCCATGACGCCGTCCCTCTTCCTCACACGCTCCAACTGGTCCCGGCCACGCTACGCCCGCGGGTCGCCGTGACCGCGGGCGGGCTGCCGGAAGACGCAGGGGGGGAGCCCGCAAGGACGCATGCAGGAGAGCCGCTTGGTTCACCGTGATCTTCACCATCTGCGCGGGATCGTCCGAGCGAGGCCAGACGTACTCCGCCCCCGGCACCTCGTCCGCCAATGAGCCGGCATTCACTCCCATCCGCGCCCACGCCCGCTTGGTGCCCGAGGGGCCGAGGTCCGCCCCGCCGCGGTTCTCCGAGCCACCGACCAGGGTCGGAGCCACGGCCGACGCCTGCGCCGCCCAGTCCTCGGCGTCGTGCCAACCCCGGGCCCTCATCGACGGGAGCAGGACGCGGCCGACCGGGACGGGCTCGTCCACCGTCGGTTCGGGCGGGGCGAAGGCGTCGAACCACGGTTCCTGGAGTGCCACGAGAATGCCCTGTCTGCGTTCCTGCGGCACTCCGAAGTCCGCCGCGTTCAGCACGAACCAGCACAGTCGATAGCCGAGGTGCGTGAGTTCGGCGCGGACGAAATCGCGGATGCCCGCGTAGGTCGGGGAGTCGACGAGCGCGGGCAGGTTCTCCAACAACAGGGCGCGTGGACGGATCGAATGGACGAGACAGATCGCGGCGGTGAGAAGTCGTAGCTCTTGGTCGCTGTCGGCACGTCCCACGGCGGCGGAGGCCTTCACCCGCGGGAGACCGGCCGACAGAAGGTCGACGTCGAGGGTCTCCGGGTGCTCGTCCGGAAGGAACTCGACCAGGTCGCCGCGGAGCACGTTCCAATGGGGTCTGTTGGCCAGCAGGGTCTCGCACGCCTGGGGTTTGTCGCCGAGCAGGAGAACGGGCGAGAAACCCGCGCTCTCCAGCCCCGACGCCAACCCGCCGGCGCCGGAGCAGACATCGACGAAGCGAAGTCGATCACTCATTCGTCGCCTTCCTGCTCCCCCGGGAGCTGCGCTTCGGGGCGGTGCGCCTCAGCCGCTCCCTGCCCACCGTCGCACGCACCGTCGCCGCGACCTCGTCCGCCGGCATGTGCTCCCAGAAGCGCAGGACCACCCAACCCTGGGCCTCCAGATGCTCGGTCGTCTCCTTGTCCCGTGCCATGTTGCGGTCGAGCTTCCGCCGCCACCACTCGGCATTCGCCTTCGGCTGCGTGGCGTGCTCGGGGCAGCCGTGCCAGAAACAGCCGTCGATCAGCACGGCCACCTTGACGGAGGTGAAGGCGACGTCGATCCGCCGCCGAGCCATGCCCGGCACCGGGAACTCGACGCGATAGCGCAGGCCGGCCGCATGCAACAGGCGGCGGACCACGAGCTCGGCGGCGGTGTCCTTGCTGGCCTGCCTGCTCATGCGGGCCGAGACGGCGGGGGAGGACGGAACGGCTTCGGGCACACCTGCATTCTGCCGGAGATTCAGCGCGGCTCTCCGCCCCCGTGGCACTCCCCGTACCCGCGCCCCGAGCCGCACCAGCAGGCCGCTCCGCCGGCCGGGGGCCAGGTCGTCGCGCGGCCGCGGGCCGCGAGCGTCGTGGCGTACTGGGGGAGCAGGTCCGCGTTCGCCGGGGAGGAGGCCTCCGAGGCGGCGAAGGCCTCGTACGAGGGGACCGTCGCCGGGACGATGCCGAGGTTCGGGGTGCCCGCCGCGGCGAGTTCGCGCAGGGACGCCTCGATGTCCGTCAGGTGGGCGCGATACGTGGGGTACTCGGCCTCCAGCTCCGGGTAGGCCGCGAGCAGTTCGTCGAGCTCCGCCTCCGGCCAGTGCAGCACGGCCACCGGGAACGGGCGGGACAACGCCGTGCGGTAGGAGCCCAGTTCGCTGCGGAGGCGGGCGATCTCGGCCTGGAGTTCGGCCGGGTCGGAGGAGCCCAGCGACCACAGGCGCTTCGGGTCGTGGAGTTCGTCCAGGGCCACGTCCGCCGTGTGCAGGGTGTCCGCCAGGGTGTCCCAGTCGTCGTGCGGCAGCGCCAGCATCCGGCGGACCCGGTGGCGGGAGAGCAGCAGCGACTGGGTGGCGTACGGGAGGGCGTCGCCCGCCGCGCCCGCCGGGGCCAGCAGCCGGGCCGCCTGGGTGAAGGTCGCCTCCGACTCCTCCAGCTCGTCGTGGGCCTCCAGCGTCTCGGCGACGATCTCCCACGGGGAGGCGTCCGGCGGCGCCGCGGCCCGGACGCCGTCGATGATCGCGCGCGCCTCCGCCTCGTGGCCGTACTCCCACAGGTTGGCCGCCTTCAGGGCGCGGATCAGGTGCGCGTCCTGCGGGGCCGACGACAGGAGCGAGTCGTACAGGCTGGTCGCCTGTCCGCGGTCGCCCGCCAGTTCCAGGTGGGCCGCCGCGCGGAGCAGCAGCGGCTCCCGGTCCTCGGGGTACTGCGCGGCGGTGCGCAGCAGACGCTCGGCTTCGGTGGCGTGGTCGGCAGACGTGTCGGGGCGCATGAACAACACCGTACTGCTGTACGGCCCTGGAGAGTTGGTGCCTCAGCGCTTATCGTGCCCCGCGTGCGGGACAGGGTGCCGGTCGTCGTCCAGGCGCGCGGGGTGCGGAGCGTGCCCGCCCGCGCCCTGTGGGTCTGTGCCGAAGCGATCGTCACCTGCGGTGTCGTCCTGTTGCTGCTGGTCGTGCACCAGTTGTGGTGGACCAACCGGGAGGCCCGAGCCGAGGCGGGTGAGCGGGTGCGGCTCCTGGAGCGGGAGTGGGCAGGGCCACAGTCCGCCGTTCCGTCGCCCGCCGGACCCGCGCCGACGGTCGGGCCGGACGCACCCGCGGCCGTGCCGGACGCCTCCGCCGCGCCCCCTGCGGTCGCGCCGGCCTCCTCCGCCGCGTACGCCGTGCTCCGCATCCCCCGCATCGGCCTCAGTGCCCCGGTCGCCCAGGGCGTCGACAGGAAGGGGGTCCTGGACAAGGGGTACGTCGGCCACTACCCGCGTACGGCGGGCCCCGGCCGTCCCGGCAACTTCGCGCTCGCCGGGCACCGCAACACCCACGGCGAGCCCTTCCGGTACGTCAACCGTCTGGAGCGGGGCGACGAGATCACGGTGCGGACCCGCACCGCCACGTACACCTACCGGGTCGACCAGGTGCTGCCGCGCACCGCGCCGCGGGACACCGGGGTCATCGCGCCCGTGCCGCGTTCGCTGGTCCTGCCGTCGTACGGCTACTCCGCGCCGGGCTCCTACCTGACGCTCACGACCTGCACGCCGGAGTTCAGCTCGGCGTACCGGCTCGTCGTGTGGGCGAGGCTAGTGTCGTCGGAGTGATCAGACGCAGGCCCCAGCTGCTGTGGCTCCTCCTCCCGTGCGTGTTCTTCGTACTGGCCCTCCCGCTGGTGAACCGGGTGCCGCTGCTGCCGCTCTGGTTGTTGGGCGCGACCGTTCTCACGCCCGTCGCCGTCGGACTGGCGTGGCGCGGGGACCGGGCCCGGCGCGCGGGCGCGGCCGTCGGAGGGGAAGGGGACGGGCGAGGGGGCCGGGAGCGGTGAACGCCGTCGTCGCCACCTCGGTCCTCGTGTTCTTCATGGCCCTGACCGTCGCCCTCGGTCTGCTCGCGGTGCGCCGCGGGAGCGGGGCGGGCGGCCTCACCGAGTGGTCGGTGGGCGGGCGTTCCCTCGGTCCGGTCTTCATCTGGGTCCTCATGGCCGGCGAGGGCTACACGAGCTTCAGCTACCTCGGCGCCGCGGGCTGGGGCTACGACCACGGCGCCCCAATGCTGTACGTCGTCGCCTACATGTCCTGCGGCTACGCCGTCGGGTACGTGGTCGGTCCGATGCTCTGGGGTTACGCCCGCAAGCACGGCCTGGTCGCCCTCACCGACACTGTCGCCCACCGCTACCGGCGGCCCTGGCCGGGCGCGGTCGTCGCCGTCCTGGCGACGATCTTCCTGCTGCCGTACATCCAGCTCCAGATCACCGGCATGGGCGTGGTCGTCTCGACCGTCTCGTACGGGACCGTCCCGCTGAACGCGGCCTACGCGCTGGCCTTCGCCGTCACCACGGGATTCGTCGTCGTCAGCGGGCTGCGAAGCAGCGCCTGGGTGTCCGTCCTCAAGGACGCCCTGGTGATCCTCACCCTGGGGTTCCTCGCCGTGTACGTCCCGCTGCACTACTTCGACGGCTTCGGGGGGTTCTTCACCCGGCTCGTCGAGGAGCGCCGGGAGTGGCTGGCGCTGCCGGGACACGGCGGCGAGCGGAGCGGGTACGGGGTCGGCTGGTTCGCCTCCACCACCGTGCTCAACAGCCTCACGGTCGTCATCTTCCCCACGACGGTGGCCGGCTACCTGGGCGCCCGCGACGCCGACACCCTGCGCCGCAACGCCGTCTGGCTGCCGGCCTACAACGTCCTGCTGTTCGTCCCCATGCTGCTCGGCATGGCGGCCCTCTTCGTCGTGCCCGGACTGGTCGGCGCCGAGTCGAACCTCGCGCTCCTCGAACTGGTCGTGGACGCCCTGCCCGCCTGGGCGGTCGGGATCGTCGGGGTGGCCGCCGCGCTCTCGTCCATCGTGCCGATGGCGGTGTTCATGCTGGTCATCGGGACGATGTGGGGGCGCAGCGTGCTCTCCCTGGTACCCGGGCTGAGGGAGCGGGAGAAGGGGCTCTCGCAGCTCGTGGTGGTGCTGGCCGGGGGGCTCGCGCTGGTGATGACGTACACCGCCCCGAACACGCTCGTCCGGCTCTCCCTCATCTCCTACGAGGGCATGGCCCAGCTCCTGCCACTGGTGCTGCTGGGGCTTCTGTGGCGAAAGCTGACGCTGGTGGCGGGGATGAGCGGGCTCGTGGTGGGGGTGAGCGTCGTCTGCGTGCTCGTGTTCGGCGGGAACGACCCCGTGTGGGGTGTGAACGCAGGTCTGGTCGCCCTCGTCGCCAACCTCGTCGTGACGGTCGCCGTCACCCTGCTGGGACCGGCCGACCGTGACGAGCGGCCCGACGAGGACGTCCTCGGCCACGAGGAGTTCACCGACGCCGCGCTGCCCGGGCCACCGCGAGGGTGACCACGGCCCCTGAGGGCTGTCACCGCCGGCCGAGGAGCGCGGTGCCGGCGCCCGCCGTCGCGGCCGTGCGCCGCTGCGCCCCGTCGACTGCTCGTCCCTCTCGAATCCGATCGTGTATAACGGCTGGGAGGCTGCCGGAATCCCGGACGCCCCGAGAAGCCCCGAGGAAGCCCCGGCACCAGGCCGCGGGCGCCGGCGGACGAACCGAGAGGAGACGGTGGTGATCCGAGACGTGTTCCCGCGTGTCATCGCCCCGCTCTTCTTCCTGCTCGCCCTCGCCGACCTGCTCCTCTCCGACGGCGCGAGCGTCTCCGCCGCCGTCGCCCTCGCCGCGACCACCGTCGTCTGCGCCCTCATCGGCGCCTCCGTCGCGCCCGCCGTGCCGCCCACCCGGGTCCGCACCGCCCTGCGCGACCGCGAGCAACGCACCGCCTTCCTGCCCCAACGCGACCCCGACGCCTCGGGTCGCCGCAGGCCCCGGGCACCCGGCCGTCCCCTCCCGACGGCCGCGTAGAGGTACCCGCAACGCCCGAGTACCGCGCGGTTCCGTCATGCCGACCACGCTCCACGTCCCGGCACGACGAGAGACCCCCGGAGGGCTCCCATGTCCGTTTTCGCCACCCTGGTCGAGCAGCTCGCCGACCTGCTCCAGCCGCTCTTCGCCACCGCGGCGACCGCCGCCGCGATCGTGCTCTTCACCGCACTCGTACGACTCGCGATCCACCCCCTGTCCCGGGCCGCCGCCCGCGGCCAGAAGGCCCGCACCCGGCTCGCCCCGCAGCTCGCCGAACTCCGTAAGAAGCACGCCAAGAACCCCGAGCGCCTGCAGAAGGCGATGATGGAGCTGCACGCCGAGGAGAAGGTCTCGCCGCTCGCCGGCTGCCTGCCCAGCCTGCTCCAGATGCCGGCGTTCTTCCTGATGTACCACCTCTTCTCCGGCGGCCGGATGACCGGGCACACCCTCTTCGCCGCCCCGCTCGGCGACCACTGGGCCGACGCCCTCTCGCACGGCGGCGTCCTCGGCCCGGCCGGCCGGGTCTACCTCGTCCTCTTCGCGATCGTCGCGGCCGTGGCCACCTTCACCTTCCGCCGCACCAAGCGGCAGATGGCCGCCGCGCCGCCGGCCGCCGACGCGCAGGCACCCGGCGCCGGCGCCATGGCGGCCATGTCCAAGGTGATGCCGCTGTTCTCCTTCTTCACCCTGATCTCGGTGGCCGTCATGCCGCTGGCCGCCGCCCTCTACATCGTCACCAGCACCACCTGGACCGCGGTCGAGCGGGCCTTCCTCTACCGCGACATGCCGGCCGCGGGGGCGCTCGCTACCGCCGCGTAAGGGTCCAGGTTGTGAACGGGGTATTGCGGACTGGTCGGAACTCTTGGAGGATCGACCAATCCTCCGATGGCCGCACTCCATCGGCCGGGGCTCGGACGGGCCCGCCTCGGGCCCACCTCGACCACAGGGAGAAGACCATGAAGCTGCTGCGTGTCGGCCCGGCAGGCGCCGAGCGTCCTGCCCTGCTCGACCAGGACGGGACGCTGCGCGACCTGTCCGCGCTGGTCGGCGACATCGACGGGGGAGTGCTCGCCGACGGGGCGGCCCTCGACCGGATCCGCGCCGCGGCCGGCGCAGGGGTGCTGCCCGCGCTCGACGCGACCGGGCTGCGCGTCGGCCCGCCGGTCGGCCGGATCGGCAAGGTCGTGTGCATCGGGCTGAACTACCACGACCACGCCGCCGAGACCGGCGCGGCGACCCCGGCGGAGCCGGTCGTCTTCCTCAAGGCCGCCGACACGGTCGTCGGCCCGGACGACACCGTGCTCGTACCGCGCCGCAGCACGAAGACCGACTGGGAGGTGGAGCTGGCGATCGTCATCGGCCGCACCGCCCGCTACCTGGAGTCCGCCGAGCAGGCCCTGGCCCACGTCGCCGGTTACGCGGTCGCCCACGACGTCTCCGAGCGCGAGTTCCAGATCGAGCGCGGCGGCACCTGGGACAAGGGCAAGAACTGCGCGACCTTCAACCCGCTCGGCCCCTGGCTGGTGACCGCCGACGAGGTGCCCGACCCCCAGGCCCTCGGCCTCCGGCTCTGGGTCAACGGCGAGCTGAAGCAGGACGGCAGCACCGCCGACCAGATCTTCCCGGTCGCGGAGGTCGTCCGCTACGTCAGCCAGTTCATGACGCTCCACCCGGGAGACGTCATCAACACCGGCACCCCGGCGGGCGTCGCGATGGGACAGCCCGAACCCAAGCCGTACCTGCGGGCCGGCGACGTCGTGGAGCTGGAGATCGACGGCCTCGGACGCCAGCGCCAGGAACTCAAGGACGCCTGACCGGACACGGGCGCGCCCGCGCGTGAGCCGGGGGGCTCACGCGCGGTCCCGGGCATCCGGTGTGCGCCGGGGGCGCGCGTTCACTCCGCGGCGGCGCCGGGGGCCGAGGCCCTGAGCCGCCCCAGCGCCTCGACCACGAGGGCGTGGTCCTCCGCCTGCGGCAGGCCCGAGACGGTGACCGAGCCGATCACGCCCGCGCCCTCGACCACGACCGGGCACGAACCGCCGTGGGCGGCGTACCGGTCGGGGTCCAGCCGCGAGGACTGCTCGAACGTGGTGCCCTTGGCGCGGAACCGGGCGCCGACCAGGTACGAGCTCTCGCCGTACCGCTCGACGACCCGCCGCTTCCGGTCGATCCAGGCGTCGTTGTCCGCGCTCGACCCGGGCAGCGCGCAGTGGAACAGCTGCTGCGCGCCGCGCCTGATGTCGATCGCCACCGGCGCGCGCCGCTCGCGGGCCAGCCCGACCAGCAGCGTGCCGAGCGCCCAGGCGTCCTCGTACGTGAAGCGGGACAGGGTCAGGCCGGCCTCCAGCGCCTCCAGCTCGGCGACCTCGCTCATGCGCCGACCTCCACGGTGACGCCCTCGCGGGCGGACCGCTTCGCCGCCTCCAGGACGTCGAGGGCCGCGGCGGCCTCGTGGGCCGAGACCGGGTTGTCGCCCGCACCGCGCAGCGCGGCGGCGATGGCCGCGTAGTACGCCGGGTAGTCGCCCGGCAGGGTCTCGACCGGGGTGCCGCCGCCCGTCAGCGGGGACTCCCCGGCGCCGATCGTGCCCCACATCGACTCCGGCTCCAGACCCCAGGGCGTGCCCGGGACCGGACGCAGCCCCTCGCGCAGGGCCGCCTCCTGCGGGTCCAGGCCGTACTTCACGTAGCCGGCGCTCTCGCCCAGCACCCGGAAGCGCGGACCGAGCTGGGCGGTCGTGGCGCTCATGTACAGGTGGGAGCGGACCCCGTTCGCGTGGGTGATCGCGAGGAAGGTGTCGTCGTCGGTCTCGGCGCCGGGGCGGCGGACGTCCGACTCGGCGTACACGCGCACGGCCGGTCCGAAGAGGACCAGGGCCTGGTCGACGACGTGGCTGCCGAGGTCGTAGAGCAGGCCGCCGATCTCCTCCGGCGAGCCGGACTCGCGCCAGCCGCCCTTGAGCTGGGGTCGCCAGCGCTCGAAACGCGACTCGAACCGCTGGACCCGGCCGAGGGCGTTCTCCGCGAGGAGCGCGCGCAGGGTGCGGAAGTCGTTGTCCCAGCGACGGTTCTGGAAGACCGAGAGCAGCAGGCCCCGCTCCTCGGCGAGCGCGGCGAGCGCGCGTGCCTCCGCGGCGGTGCCGGCGACCGGCTTGTCCACGACGACGGGCAGGCCGGCTTCGAGGGCGGCGGTGGCGACCGGGACGTGGGTCTTGTTCGGGGAGGCGACGACGACCAGGTCGAGCTCCTCGGCCCGGGCCAGCAGGTCGTCGGGGGAGTCGGCGAACCGTACGCCGGGGTGCGCGGCGCGGGCCTGCTCCCGGCGCTCGGCGTTGCCGGTGGCGACCGTGTCGAGGACCAGGCCCTCGGTGGCGGCGATCAGCGGGGCGTGGAAGACGGAGCCCGCGAGGCCGTAGCCGACGAGTCCGACGCGGAGGGGGGTGCGGGGGTCGGTGCTGCCAGTCATGGACGCCACTTAAGCAACGCTGTTGCCAAAGTGCAAGCGCAGGAGACAATGGCGAGGTGAAGAACGACTTGGGTGGAGCGAACCTACCGGCGCTGCGCAGCCACAACGCGGCGCTGGTGCTCGATCTGCTGCGTGGCGCGGGGGAGGCGGGGATCAGCCGGCTGGAGCTGGCGGAGCGGACCGGCCTCACCCCGCAGGCGGTCAGCAAGATCACGGCGCGGCTGCGGGCGGAGGGCCTGGCCCGCGAGGCGGGCCGGCGCGCCTCGACCGGCGGCAAGCCCCGCACGGTGCTGCGGCTCGTCCCGGCGGCGGCGTACGCGGTGGGGCTGCACCTCGACCGCGACGAACTGACCTCCGTGCTCGTCGACCTCGCCGGCACGCCGGTCGTCACCCGCAACGCCCCGCTGGACCTGGGCGCGGGCGCCCCGGCCGTCCTGTCGGCGGCGGCACGGGAGGTACGGGAGCTGCTGGCGGGAGCGGGACTCGCACCGTCACCGGGGGAGGTGCCCGGCGCACCCGGCCCGGGCGACGGGTCCGGCCCGGCCGCCGACGCCGCACCGGACGCGGGCGCCGCCCGCGACACCGGCCCCGACGGCGACGCCCTTTCCGGCGGCCGGGCCGAGGGCGGTCCGTCCGTCGTCCTGGGGGTGGGGGTCGCCATGCCCGGTCCGCTCGATCACCCGGCCGGGGCGCCGGGCCGGATCACCGGCCATCCCGAGTGGGACGGCTTCCCCGTCCGCGACGTACTGGCCCGCGAGCTCGGGCGGACCGTCGTCCTCGACAAGGACACGAACGCCGCGGCGCTCGGGCTCGCCCTGCGGTCGCCCGCGGCGGACTCGTTCGCTTACGTCCATCTCGGTACCGGCCTCGGTGCCGGGCTCGTGCTGGACGGCCGGCTGCTGCGGGGGGCCAGGACGGGGGCGGGCGAGCTGGGGCACCAGACGGTGCAGCTCGACGGGCCCCCGTGCGACTGCGGCGGGCGCGGCTGCCTGGAGGTCCTGTGCCTGGCGGCCGTCGCCCGCGGGGACCTCGCCGAGGCGGCCCGGGTCCTGGGCACCGGCGCCGCCGGCCTCGTCCGGCTCCTCGACATCGACCGCGTCCTCCTGGGCGGTCGGGCCGTCCTCGCCGCCCCCGGCACGTTCGAGCGCGGCACCCGCGCGGTCCTCGCGGCACTGGGTCTGCCCACCGAGGTCGCCGTCACCCCGTACGCCGTCGCCGAGGGCGCCGCCCAGCTGGTGCTGGCTCCGGTCTTCGGCAAGTAGCCCCGACGGGGCGTGCCCGGCCATGGACCGAGCGGGCCCGGCGCGGGCCCCGGCCGCCCGTGCCCCCGGCGTCCCGGAGCCGCCCCCGCCGGCCGAGGGTGCCGAGGGAGTCGAAAATACGCTGATCAGGTGGAATGGCCGGGCCGTGCGAGGGGGTCCGCCGCGTCGCTCCCGTGTCCGCCCCGAGGTCCGTGGCAGCGTCGCGGCCGTCCCGTCCGCCCGCGAGCAGCAAAGGCACCCCGCCCATGCGACTGCGCAATGCCCTCGCCCCCGGCGTGACTGCTGCGACGGCCGGAACCGCCGTCCTCGCGCTCGCCGTCCTCCCCGCCGCGGCCGAGCCGGGCGCCGGCCCCGGTCCCAGCCCCCGATCCGACTCCGGCCCGGGTCCCGAAGCCGAACAGCGTGACCAGCCGCCCACCTGCGGCAAGGCCACCGACACGGAGTTCCCCCTCGACACCCGGATCCACGGCGGCCCCACCGACTACGCCCCGGGTGGCGCCCCGGCCGCCTGGAACATCGATCTCACCAACACCACGACGGAGGCCTGCGACGGCATCCATCCGGTCCTCGTCCTCGCCGACCGCCATCGGATGCTCCAACCCGCCCAGATCCGCCTCGACTTCTACGACGCGGCGGCCCGGCGCTGGCGGCCCGTCCCCTTCGAGGCGACCGAGGAGCACGAGAACATCGGCGTCCTCACCGGCTTCCCCGGCTTCGCCGTACCCGCCGGCGGCACCGTCACCGTGCCGGTCCGGCTCGCCTTCCGCGCCGACACCGCCCCCGACGAGGTCGTCGCCAACGCGGCGATCGTGCAACGCCGCGGCGACGACGGCGACTGGGTGGGCGAGTCCGAGACCTACCGCCTCACCATCGACCCCGCCGCACCGTCCGCGGAACCCGGCCGCGCGGAACCCGGCACCGCCGTGCCCGCCCCGGCGTCGGCCACCCCGTCCAGGGGTGCCGCCCGGCCGTCGACCGCCCCGGGCGAACTCGCCCTGACCGGACGGGACGTCGTCACCATCCTGGCGCCCGTGGCCGGCGCTCTCGTCCTCGCCGGCGCCGTCCTGGTGCTGGTGGCGCGGCGCGGCCGCCGCCCCCGACGGGGCGTGCCCCGCCGCTGAGGAGGCCGCCTCCGGAGGGCCGGATCCTGCCGGCCCGAGCGGACGGCTCCCCGTGTCGGCGGAAGGCGGCCCCTGCCGCCCTCCGCCGCACCGGCTCCGACAACCGGTACCGGGTGATCGGCGGGGTCAGGATCAGGGCATCCTGACTAGTCTGGGGACGTCGCCACAGCGCTGTCGCGGCGTTCCCAGCACCGCACGCATTCCGTACGGCAGGAGTTTCCCGCACATGGCAGAGCGCAAGCCGATCGAATCCTGGCTGACCGACATGGACGGCGTCCTCATCCACGAGGGTGTCCCGATCCCCGGCGCCGACGCGTTCATCAAGAAGCTGCGGGAGACCGGGAAGCCCTTCCTGGTCCTCACGAACAACTCGATCTACACCGCGCGCGACCTGCACGCCCGGCTGGCCCGCATGGGCCTGGACGTGCCCGTGGAGAACATCTGGACCTCCGCCCTCGCAACCGCGCAGTTCCTCGACGACCAGCGCCCCGGCGGCACGGCCTACGTCATCGGCGAGGCGGGACTGACCACCGCCCTGCACGACATCGGTTACGTCCTGACCGACCACGACCCCGACTACGTCGTCCTCGGCGAGACCCGGACGTACTCCTTCGAGGCAATGACCAAGGCCGTCCGGCTGATCAACGCCGGCGCCCGGTTCATCTGCACCAACCCCGACGAGACCGGCCCCTCGCTGGAGGGACCGCTCCCCGCCACCGGCTCGGTCGCGGCCCTCATCACCAAGGCCACCGGCAAGGACCCGTACTTCGCGGGCAAGCCGAACCCGCTGATGATGCGTACCGGACTCAACGCCATCGGCGCCCACTCCGAGTCCAGCGCCATGATCGGAGACCGGATGGACACCGACATCCTGGCCGGTCTGGAAGCGGGCATGCAGACCTTCCTGGTGCTCACCGGTCTGACGACCCGGGCCGAGGTGGACCGCTACCCGTTCCGGCCCTCCAAGATCGTCGACTCGATCGCGGACATCGTCGACCGCGTCTGACCGTCCCGCGGGGGAGCCGCCCACGGGCCGGAACCCCCTGTTCGGAGGCGTGCCGGGCCCCTGCGGATGCGAAAAGACCGGAACCGGGTGAACCTGCCAGTACCAGGAGGTCACGATGCGTTCAGGTCCCATTGCTCTCCGTGCCGCAGGGGCGGCCGCCGTACTCGTGCTGGCATCCGCAGCCGGCACCGCGTACGCCCATGACGGTGTGAAGATCACCGTCACCCCGTCCACCGCCCGGCCGGGTGCCGATGTCGACGTCCGCGTCACGGGCTGCAAGGGCACCACCGGTGCCGCCAAGTCTCAGGCGTTCGTCGCCGACGCCGAACTCACCGGGCGGGACGGCGGCGACTACCCGCTGTTCGGCGACACCACCGTGAAGTCGGACCTGAAGGACGGCACCTATCGCGTGAGCGTGACCTGCGACGGTCACAGCCACCGCGACGTCGGCACGATCCAGGTCCGGGGTCACCACCAGCCCACCCACCACCCCACGCACGAGCCGACGTACTACCCCAGCCCCCTCGCGCCCGTCCGGGCCGGCGGCGGAGGTACCGCCGCGTTCGCCGCGCCGGCCGCGCCGGGTGTCGCCCAGACCGCCACCGGAAGCGGCCTCGGCACCCCGTACACCCTGGTGGGTCTCGCCGGCGCTGGGATCGCCGCGGTGGCCGTCGCCGTCCGCAGCGCGCGCCGCCGCCGCGCGGGTGCGGCCTCGGTCGCGGACTGAGGATGTCCGCCGGAACACGGACCGCGGGAACCGGCCGGCTGATCACCGGCGTGGCCTGGGCGCTCCTGGTCCTGGGGCTGTGGCTGTGGGGCCGGGAGGCGACCGACGGCCCGGGCGGCGCGGCGGCCCCGACCACCGGTGACATCGCCGCGGCCGGCCGCCCGCTCGGCGTCCCGCTCCCCCCGGCGCACGCCCCCGTGGAGCCCGCGACGCCGAGCCGGATCGAGGTCCCCTCCCTCGGTATCGCGGCGCCGGTCGTCCCGCGCGGTCTCGACGACACGGGCGCCGTGGACCCGCCCCCGTACGAGATGCCGCAGTCGGTCGGCTGGTTCGACCGCGGCACCCGGCCGGGCGCGGACGGGTCCGCCGTCTTCGTCGGCCACGTCGACACCGAGACCCGGCCGGCCGTCTTCTACGGTCTGAGCTCCGCCCGCCCGGGCGCCGAGGTCCGCGTCACCCGGTCGGACGGCTCCGTCGCCGAGTTCACCGTCGACGACGTGCGGGTCGTCCCCCGCGACCACTTCGACGCGCACGAGGTGTACGGGCAGCGCCGTGCCGGCCGGGCCGAGCTGCGGCTGATCACCTGCGGCGGCAGCTTCGACCGCACGGCGGGCGCCTACACCGCGAACGTGGTCGTCTCCGCGTATCTCACGGGTGTGACGAAGGGCTGAGCCGCCTCCGGAGCCGTGACGCGTCCGTGCGCTCGCGCGTCCGCCGGCCCCCGCGCCCGTCCGCCGGCCCGTCGTGCGCCGGGCCCGGTCCCCGGCCTGGCCCGGGCTCGCTTCCTCGCCCAGGTCGCGGGGCTTCCCGTCGTGCGCCACCGAGCCCGGCCGGCGGCCCACGTCCCGTGCGTCCGCCGGCCGGGCCGGTCCTCGACCGCGGGCATCCGGAGTGCGGGAGGAATCCGGCGCCGCCGCGGGAGGTCGGGGTTCCGAACACTGTAGGGCGCTCGCCGCTCCCGGCCCAGACGTCGGCCGTCGATCGGGTCCGTGCTCCGTCCCGGCAGGTCGATCGGCACCCCGGGCCGAGGTCGCGGTGGGGCTTGGCGGCAGGAGGAAGACAGGGAGGCGTCCCAGGGGGCAGGCCCCCAGCTCCGGGCTCCGAGAGAGGGAGAACGACCGAGGCCCCCTCACCGATGGTGAGGGGGCCTCGACTGCGCGTGCGCCGCCAGGGACTCGAACCCCGGACCCGCTGATTAAGAGTCAGCTGCTCTAACCAACTGAGCTAGCGGCGCTTGCTGACCTGCGTAACTCTACCCGACGCTCGAGGGTGCTCCTGACCAAGGCCGGCCACTTCCGGCCTGTCGGATGGTCGTTTTGTAGCTTCGATCCGTCAAAATGCGATTTGTCCAGACAGTTGAGACACTGGCGCCCGTGCCAGAGCGCCGGAGGATCTCGACGAGTGTGGAGGGGAATCGCATGAGTGTGCCGATCTTCGAGGAGTTCGAGCCCGCCGACGACTGCGCGTGCGCGGGCTGCGGCCGGCAACGGCGCGACCTGGCCCTCGCGCTGCCCGTCCGCGCGGGCGGCCACCCGGCGGCGCGCGGTGCGCGGCGCGCGCTGGTCCTGATGACAGCGGCCGGCGTGGTGCTCGGCGGCGGCGGGGCGAGCGCCCTCGCCCGGCCCTCGGGTCCCACCGTCCCGAGCGCCCCCGCCGACGACGGCCCCGGGCCCGACACCCCCCAGGGCGGCGCCGGTCCGCTGCACGGAGTGCCCGGTCCCGGCGGGAAGCCGGCGTCGCCCGCCGCCGCCCCGACGACGGGTCAGGTCCCGGCCGCGTCGCTGCGCCGCTCGACCCGGACCGAGATCATCAACCGGGCGAAGCGGTGGGTGACGGCACAGGTCCCGTACTCGATGGAGAAGTACTGGACGGACGGATACCGCCAGGACTGCTCCGGCTACATCTCGATGGCCTGGAACCTGAGCGCCAACGAATGGACCGGCAGCCTCGACAAGTTCGGCGAGAAGGTCGACCGCACGGAGCTCCAGCCCGGCGACATCCTGCTCTTCCACAACCCGGCCAACCCGACCAAGGGTTCGCACGTCACGATCTTCGGCGGCTGGACCGACTACACCCACACCTCGTACCTCGCGTACGAGCAGACGAAGCCGCGCGCGCGGCGGCAGGCCACGCCGCTGGCGTACTGGGACAACTCCGACCGCTACGTCGCCTACCGCTACAAGGGGATCACCGGCGGCACCACCACCGGAGGCGCCGCCTCCACGACGACGGCCTACCCGGGCGCGGCGATGTTCGGGCCCGGCGCGAACAACGCGTACGTCACCCGGCTCGGGAGCATGCTCGTGGCGCGCGGCGGCACCCGGTTCTACGGCCAGGGGCCCGGCCCGCGCTGGTCCGAGGCGGACCGCCGGGCGACCCAGGCGTTCCAGCAGGCGCAGGGATGGAAGGGCGCGGAGGCGGACGGTCTGCCGGGGGCTCAGACGTGGCGGCTGCTGGTGACCGGGCAGGGCCGCGCCATCGGCGGTTCGAGTGGTTCGGGGGGTTCGACCGCGAATGAGACGGGGTTCCCCGGGCGTGGCTACTTCCGTCCGGGGCAATCCAACGCATATGTGGAGAAGCTGGGCAAACAGCTGGTGAAGCGGGGCTACGGCAAGCACTACCTGTCGGGTCCCGGTCCGCGCTGGTCCGAGGCGGACCGTCGCAATGTCGAGGCGTTCCAGCGGGCGCAGGGATGGCTCGGCGGCGCGGCCGACGGCTACCCCGGCCCGGAGACCTGGCGGCGCTTGTTCCGATGACCCCAAGAGCATGAGGTGGACCGCATGACCGCATCGAACCCGAATCCCTTGGGCCCGCCCGGAGACTCCGGCCCCGCGGCCACGCGCGACGCGGCGCGCACGGCTCGCCGTCTGACGGAGGAGCCCCGCACCCCGCGCGCGTCGGCAGGCCCGCCCGGCGGGGATACGGGTGCGGCCTCGCCGTCCGCCGCGGCGACGGGTGCGGCTCCTGCGGACGCGGAGCCTCGGCCCGCCTCCGTGACGGGCGGAACCGGTGCGGCGAGCGGTGGCGGGCCGGACGCACCCGCATCCGGTGGTGGGGCGAGTGGCTCCGTGGGTTCGCCCGCCGGGGCGGCGATGGCGGCGATGTCCGTGGGTGCGGCGCTCACGGTGGGGCGGCCGGTCGGTGCGGAGAGCGTGGATCGTGCGGAGGGCGCGGCGAGGCCGGGCGGCGCGGAGCGCACCGAGCCGGGTGAGCCGACCAGGCCGGGCGAGGATCGGAGCCGGAGCGCAGGCGGTCCGGTGGGAACGGAGGCCGGGCCCGGCGGGGGACCGCGTGCGGCGGGCCGGGATGCCGACGGAACCGCGCCCGGCGGGACGCCGGCGGACCCGGTCCGTCGCGCGGATCCGGCGACGGCCGGTGCGGAGCACGGGTCGGGCATGCCCCCGTGCGCGGCCCCTTCGGTACATGCGGGCGGAACCGACGAGCTCCGGGGCGCTACGGGCGCATCGGCCGGCCGGCCGGCGCCCGGAGCGGTCGACGGGTCGCGTGGCGTCGGCCCGGCGGCGGGTCCCGACGGCTCCGCGTCCGGGCCGCGCGGCGTTCCGGCGGCCGGCCCTGAGCGGACCGCCCGCGCGGCGACCACCGCCGGTGCGGGCACCCCGCGGGGTGCCGACCGGCCGACCGGCTCCATGACTCCCACCGGCTCCACGACTCCCGCCGCCCCGGCCGACTCCCGTCGGCCGGCCGCGGCCCGCGCGGACGACGGTCCGGCGCCGGCCGTCCCCCCGGCCGTCCCCGCGGTCGGCGAGGCGCCGACGGGCGCGGTCGCCGACGCGACAGCGCGCCCGGCCACGCCCCCTGCTGACGCCACGTCAACGCCGGTGTCCGTCCGGGAGCGTCCCGCCGCGGGGGAGGGCGCCGCCAGTCCCGCCGAGAAGCCCGCCGTCGCGCCGGACCGACCGCCCACGGGTTCCCGCGCGGCCGCCCCGCCCCGGTCCGGCCGGACCCCGGCCTCGCCCGGTTCGACCGACCCGGCCCCCGCGGGCACGTCGTCCGCCCCCGCTCAGCCGGTCACGCCGGCCAAGGCGCCGGCCTCGTCCCCCTCGCTCTCCGCCGCCTCTGCCTCCCCGGCCGCCGCCCCCGCCGTCGCGGCGCCGACCGACCACGTACGGGACGTGTCCGCCGAGACGGCGCGCACCGCGGCCGACGCCGTCGCGGCCAAGGCCGACACGGCGACCGGCCCGGCCGGATCGACCACCTCCTCCACCGACCGATCCGGCACCACGCCGACCGGATCGTCCGCCCCGTCCGCCCCGTCCGCCCCGTCCGCCCCGACCGCCGCGGCCGGCGACCGGTCCGGCGGGCCGCGGACCGGCCCCCGCGAAGCCGCCGCGCCCGGCCACGTGACCTGCGGGCGGCGCGAGTTCATCCGGGTCTCCGACATCGGGCGGATCATCGACGCGCCCGGCGGGGTCATCGCCGTACCCGTGGCCGCCGAGCAGGCCAAGGCGCCCGCGCCGGCGCCCGTGCGGACCGGACCCCGGCGGAAGAACGTGATCGGGACCGAGACGACCGGTTCGATCCCCGTGCACCTCCTCTTCCGGGACGAGCCCGAGCCCTCCGCGGCGAGCGTCGGCGTGGCCGACGACGGCGGCCCCGCCACCGTCGCCATGGCCACCCTCGCGCCCTCCCCGGTCCCCGCCTCCGCCGCCCCGCCGTCCTCCGCGTCCCGGGCGAGGATCCCCAAGCCCGCCCGCGCCCGGTCCACCCGCCCCGCGCCCTCCGCCGACCCCGCGCTCGTCGAGCGTCCCGGGCCCGCCCTGCCCGGCTGGATCGGGGTCGCCGCCGGGTTCCTGGCGCTCGCCGGGTGCGCGGCCGTCCTGTGGTGGGCCGGTGCCGTGCCCGATGCGCTGGGTCGGATGCTGCGGCTGCCGGTACGGCCGTACCAGGGCATCCACCTCGGCCAGTGGGCCCTGCTCGCGCTCGGGGTGCTGGCCACCCTCTTCACGTTCGGGGGCCTCGGCCGCGGCCGGGTCGGCCACGCCTACGTCCTCACCCTGTTCGGCGACTACCGGGGCACCGTCCGCCGCACCGGGCTCCTGTGGATCAGCCCGCTGCTGCTGCGCCGCCGGGTCGACGTCCGGCTGCGGCACTGGCGCAGCGAGCCGCTCTCCGCGGTGGACGCCAAGGGCACCGCGCTCGACGTCGTCGTCCTCGTGGTCTGGCGCATCCGGGACACCGTCCGGGCCGCGCTGGGGGTCGACGGGCACGAGGCGTACCTGCGTGAGCAGGTCGAGGCGGCCATGGCGCGGGTGCTCTCCCAGCTTCCGGCGGACGCCTTCCACGAGGACGCCCCGACGCTGCGCGACGCGGAGGCGGTCGGCGAGGCGCTGACCCGGATGCTCTCGGCGGAGTGCGCCCCGGTCGGGGTCGACGTGTTCTCGGCGCAGCCGACCCGGATCGAGTACGCCCCCGAGATCGCGGCGGCCATGCAGCGCCGGCGGATCGCGGCGATCGACGCGAAGCACCGGGACAGCGTGCTGACCGCCGTCGTGGACGCGGTCGACGACGTGGTCCACCGCCTGACCGCGCGTGGTCTGGTCGAGCTGGACGACTACGAGCGCAAGGCGCTGGTCAAGGACCTGACGGTGGCGTTCTACACGGGCCGTACCGCGCCGGGGGACGGCGCGTGAATCCCGCGATTGGTATGGACATGTTCAACTTCCGTCAATACCTTGGTACTTGGTCTAGACCGGAATAGGTACCGCCGCACCATCCACGGCCGAATCATCCGCACGCGTGCAGCACGGGTCACAGAACTCCCCCACGTTCTCCTGGAGCGACAGCATGCGCAAAAAGACAGGTGTGGCCGCGGTGGCGCTCGGCGTCGCGGCCGCCTCCCTCTTCGCCACGAGCAGTGCCGGAAGTCACGGCTACACCGACTCCCCGATCAGCCGGCAGAAGCTCTGCGCCAACGGCACGGTGACCAACTGCGGTTCCATCCAGTGGGAGCCGCAGTCGGTCGAGGGTCCGAAGGGCTTCCCGTCCGCCGGGCCCGCCGACGGCAGGATCTGTTCCGCGGGTCTCACCCAGTTCGCCCAGCTCGACGACCCGCGCGGCGGCAACTGGCCCGCCACCCGGGTCACCGCGGGCCAGAGCTACGGCTTCCGCTGGCAGTTCACCGCCCGCCACCGCACCACCGACTTCCGGTACTACATCACCAAGAACGGCTGGGACCGGACCAAGCCGCTCACCCGGGCGGCTCTCGACTCCCAGCCCTTCCTGACCGTCCCCTACAACAACCAGCAGCCGCCGGCCACGCTCTCGCACTCCGGGACCATCCCGGCGGGCAAGACCGGCAAGCATCTGATCCTGGCCGTGTGGACGATCGCGGACACCGCGAACGCCTTCTACGCCTGCTCGGATGTTCAGTTCTGACGACTAGTCAGTTACCGTCCGGCGCATGACCGTGGCGGAGCTCGTGCAGCGTCAGTGGGGCGATCACCGGATCGGGCTGAGGAGCCGGGCGTCGGTCCTCACCCACCACCAGGTCGCCGCCGGAGCCGCAGCGCGGGCCGCGCTGCTCGTCGAGCTGTTGCCCCGGGGTGCCGAGCCGCACCTCGGGGTACTCCTCGACAACACGCCGGAGTTCCCCCTGTGGCTGAGCGCGGCGGCCCTGGCCGGGGCCGCCGTCGCCGGCATCAACCCCACCCGGCGCGGAGCGGAACTGGCCCGCGACATCGTCCACACCGACTGCCGCGTCCTGGTCACCCAGCGGGCGTACCTTCCCCTGCTCGACGGGCTCGCCCTGCCGGGCGTGCGCATCCTGGTGACCGACACCGACGCCTACCGCGCCCTGCTGCTGCCGTACGAGGGCGCCGAGCCGGGCGAGGCCGTGGTCCGTCCCGTGCACCCCGGCAGCCGGATGCTCCTCTACTTCACCTCCGGCTCGACCGGCGCGCCGAAGGCCGCGATCTGCAGCCAGGGCAGGCTCGCCGCGGCCGGGCGCTCCCTCGTCTCCCACTTCGGGCTCGGCCCCGACGACGTCCACTACGTCTGCATGCCGATGTTCCACGGCAACGCGGTGATCGCCGACTGGGCGCCGGCGCTCGCGGCCGGCGCGGGCGTGGCGCTGCGGGACCGCTTCTCGGCCTCCGGCTTCCTGCCCGACGTCCGCGCGTTCGGAGCGACGTACTTCACCTACGTGGGGCGCGCGGTCCAGTACCTGCTGGCCACCCCGGCCGGTCCGGACGACCGCGGCCACCGGCTGCGGCTCGGGTTCGGCACCGAGGCCGGGGCGGTGGACGCGGCCCGCTTCGAGGCGCGGTTCGGCGTACGGCTGGTCGAGGGGTACGGCTCCTCCGAGGGCGGTGCGGCGATCCAGCGGACCCCGGACACGCCGGCCGGCGCGATCGGGCGGGCGGCGCCGGGGGACGACCTGGCGGTGGTCGACGCCGCCTCCGGCGAGGAGTGCGAGGAGGCACGCTTCTCCGCGTCGGGCGCCCTGCTCAACGCCGGCTCGGCGATCGGCGAACTCGTCAACCGGGGCCGGAACCCGTTCGAGGGCTACTGGCGCAATCCCGAGGCGGAGGCCGCCCGGCTGCGGGACGGCTGGTACTGGACGGGCGACCTCTTCTACCGCGACGCGGAAGGCTTCCTCTACTTCGCCGGACGCACGGACGACCGGCTCCGCGTCGACAGCGAGAACCTCGCGGCGGCGGTGATCGAGCAGATCCTCGCGCGCTGGGAGCGCGCGGCGGGCGTCGCGGTCTACGCGATACCCGACCCGGTGGCCGGCGACCAGGTCATGGCGGCGATCGCCCTGCGGCCGGGCGCCGCCTTCGCCCCCGAGGCGTTCGCCGCGTTCCTCGCCGCCCAGCCGGACCTGGGGACGAAGATGCCGCCCCGCTTCGTCCGCATCGTGCCGGAACTCCCGCTGACCGCCACGAACAAGATCCACCGCGTCGCCCTGCGCCGCGCCTCCTTCCTCTGCGAGGACCCCGTGTGGTGGCGCCCGGTCCCGGACGCCCCCTACGAACCGGTGACCCCGGCCGTCCTCGACACCCTGCGCGCGCGGTACGCCGCCCAGGGCCGCAGCCCGTCCGCGACCGTGCCCGCTCCCGAGGGGTAGGGCCAGGCATACCCCCGCACGCCCGCCAGACCCATGGCCCGGGCCGCCGGCCGCCGCCTACCGTGGGCGCCATGGAGCCCCGTACCCCCTGGCAGGCCCTCACCCGGCCCCGGTATCCCCGCACCGCCTGGCCCTGGCGGTCCGCCGCGTACCTCGCGAGCGGGGTGGCCACCGGCCTGCCCGCCCTCCTGGTGCTCCTCCTGCTCCTCCTCTTCTCCCTCCTCCTCGTCGGACTGCCCCTGCTCCTGCTCGCCGGGATCGCCCTCGGCGGCATCGAGCGGCGGCGGATCCGGCTCGTCGAGCACGAGCCCGCCGCCGATCCGCACCGGATTCCCGACGCCCCGGGGCTCGGCGCCTGGCTGCGCCTCCGGGTGCGCGAGCAGGCCACCTGGCGGGAACTCGCGTACGCCGTCCTGCACGCCACCGTCCTGTGGCCGCTCGACCTGATCGTCCTGGCCGTCGCCCTCGGCCTGCCCGTCCTGCTGATGTGCGCTCCCCTGCAGCTCGCGCTCGACGGCGAGGAGGCCAAGGTCGTCAAGGCGTACCTCGTCACCTCGTATCCGCAGGCCTTCGCCGCGGCCCTGCTCGGCGCGGTGCTGCTGGTCGCCCTGCTCTACCCGCTCGCCGCCCTGGCGGGTGCCCGCGCCGCGGTCAGCCGCGCACTGCTCGCCCCGCGCGAGACCGAACTGCGGGACCGGATCAGCGAGGTCACCGCCTCGCGCGCCCGGCTCGTCGCCGCCTTCGAGGCCGAGCGCCGGCGGATCGAGCGCGATCTGCACGACGGCGCGCAGCAGCGCCTCGTCGCCCTCACCATGACCCTCGGTCTGGCCCGGCTGGACGCGCCGCCGGGCCCGCTCGCCGACCAGCTCGGCAAGGCGCACGCGGAGGCCGGCCTGGTCCTCACCGAGCTGCGTGAGCTGATCCACGGCATCCATCCGCAGGTCCTGGCCGACTACGGCCTGGACGCCGCCCTCACCGACGCCGCCGACCGCTCCGCCGTCCCCGTCACCACCGACATCCCGCCCGGCCTGCCCCGGCTGCCGACCGCCGTCGAGAGCGCCGGCTACTTCGCCGTCTGCGAGGCCCTCGCCAACATCGGCAAGCACAGCGGCGCCACCCGCGCCGGGCTCTCCGTCCGGTACACCGCCGAACGGCTCCGGATCGAGGTGACCGACGACGGCTCGGGCGGCGCCGACCCCGCCGGCGGCAGCGGCCTCACCGGACTCGCCGACCGGCTCGCGGTCCTCGATGGCACACTGACGATCATCAGCCCGGCCGGCGGCCCCACCCTCCTGCGAGTGGAGATCCCTTGTCCCGCACCGACCGCTCCCTCCGCGTCGTCCTCGCCGAGGACAGCGTCCTCCTCCGTGAGGGCCTGATCGGTCTCCTGGCACGTTTCGGCCACGAGGTCGTCGCGGCCGTCGGCGACGCGGACGCGCTCGGCGAGGCGGTCGCCGCGCACCGGCCGGACATCGTCGTCACCGACGTCAGGATGCCGCCGGGTTTCCAGGACGAGGGGCTGCGCGCCGCCGTCGCCCTGCGCGCCGAACACCCCGCGCTGCCCGTCCTCGTCCTGAGCCAGTACGTGCAGCGGACCTACGCCGCCGACCTGCTGGACGCGGGCGACGGCACCGGCGTCGGCTATCTGCTCAAGGACCGCGTCGGCCAGGTCGAGGAGTTCCTCGACGCCCTGACCCGCGTCGCGGACGGCGGCACCGTCGTGGACCCCGAGGTCGTGCGGCAGCTGCTGCGCCGGCACCGCGATCCGCTGGAGGCGCTGACCCCTCGCGAGCGCGAGGTGCTCGCCCTGGTCGCGGAAGGGCACTCGAACGGGGAGATCGCCCGCCGCCTCGTCGTCACCGAGGCCGCCGTCGGCAAGCACATCGGCAACATCCTGGGGAAGCTGAACCTGCCGCCCGCCGAGGACACCCACCGGCGGGTCCTGGCGGTCCTCACCTACCTCCGCGCCTGAGGCACGGCCCGGGCACCCGATCCGGACGCACGAAGAAGCCCCCCGCTCGCGCGAGGGGCTTCCTCCGTCTGTGCGCCGCCAGGGACTCGAACCCCGGACCCGCTGATTAAGAGTCAGCTGCTCTAACCAACTGAGCTAGCGGCGCCTGCTGACAGAGAAAATACTACCTGGTCCGTGGAGGTGCTCCCGACCACGCCGATGCGGCACCCTTTCGGCCGTTTCGGGCGGGATCCCGGGCCCCGCCGACCGGGGGAGGGCCCCTCACGTCCGGATCCTGCCCGGGCGCTCCTTTGAGGACAGGCCCTAGGGCCTGTCCTCAAAGGAGCGCCTGGCTCGCGGCGCCCGGCACCGCGCCTCGCTGCGTTGTCGAAGCGTCCGAGTACGTCCAGTACGCGGACGCTCCTCCGCCTTGCGATGCACGGCACCGGACACCGCGAGCCCGACCGGCGCTCCTTTGAGGACAGGCCCTAGATCGCCAGCGAGAGGACCACCGGAGCCGCCCTGCGGTTCAGGGTGTCCGCCGCCGAGCGCAGCCGGTGGGCGTGCTCGATCGGCAGGGAGAGCGCGAGGCAGCCCACGGCCGCGCCCGCGGTCAGGGGCACCGCCGCGCAGACCGTGCCCACCGCGTACTCCTGGAGGTCCAGGACCGGAACCGTCGGCGGCTGGCTGTCGAGCTTGGAGAAGAGCACCTTCTCGTTCGTGATCGTCCGCGAGGTCAGCCGGGCGATGCGGTGCCGGGACAGGTGGTCGCGGCGGCCGTTCTGGTCGAGCTGGGTCAGCAGGCACTTGCCGACCGCGCTGGCGTGCGCCGCCGAGCGGAAGTCGACCCACTCGTTGACCTTGGGCGTGCGCGGGCCGTCGGCGAACTGGGTGATCTTCACCTCGCCGTCGATGTACCGGCTGATGTAGACCGCCGCGCCGACCGAGTCGCGCAGTTCGGTCAGCGTCTCCTGGAGCTTGCGCTCCAGTGCCTCGCGCCGGGTTATGCCGGAACCCAGCAGGACCAGCGAGTCGCCGATCACGTAGGCGCCGTCGCTGACCTGCTCGACGTACCCCTCGCGCCGCAGCATGAGCAGCAGGGAGGCCAGATGGGCGGTCGGCAGACCCGTCTCCCGCGCGATCTGGACGTCCGTCACCCCGCCGCCGTGCCGTGAGACCGTCTCCAGCACACGCAGGGCGTATTGCACCGAGTGGAACGGCGCGGTGGGCTCGGGCTTCAGCGCCACGGTTTCCCCCTACCAGGTTGTGACCGCAAGCTTCCGTACTTCCGTACCACGATAGCCGTCAAGCGCCGTTTCCGGGGCGGCTGTTGGCGAGAATAATGCGCAGCTCCACGGCCCTAAGCTGGGCCTCACCACCCTGGCATATGCCAGGGTCACACTTGTCGCACAGAGTGTCAGGTCAGGGCATCGCCCGGGTGGCCTCGGGCGGGCGTTCGAGGCCCGAAGCCGAGAAGATTTTTTTCGGAGAAACGGACTCGATCACCCCCGGAAGGCGCCCCGATCACCTCCGGGGAATAACCGGAGACACCCTCCTGTTGTGCTCGGGCGTACGTATGTCACTGCGCAGAAGGGCCCACGGTGAGCGACGCGATTCGAGGCACGGGACACGGGGAGTCGGCCGTTCCGCTGTCCGTACTGGACCTGGTGACGGTCGGCAGGGGGAGGACCGCGACGCAGGCGCTCGCCACCGGCGTGGAGCTGGCCAAGCTCGCCGAGCGGCGTGGCTACCACCGCCTCTGGACGGCCGAGCACCACTCCATGCCCGGTGTCGCCTCCTCCTCGCCGGCCGTGATCCTGGCCCACCTCGCCGCCCACACGAGCCGCATCCGGCTCGGATCCGGCGGCGTCATGCTGCCCAACCACGCCCCGCTGGTGATCGCCGAGCAGTTCGGCACCCTGGAGGCCCTCGCGCCGGGCCGGATCGACCTCGGGCTCGGCCGCGCCCCCGGGACGGACGGGGCGACGGCCGCCGCGCTGCGCCGGACCCGGACCCTGGACGAGGGCGCGGACGACTTCCCGCAGCAGCTGGCCGAGTTGACCCGCTTCCTGGACGACGACTTCCCCGACGGGCACCCGTACGCCCGGATCCACGCCGTACCGGGTCCGGTGCAGGGGCCGAAGGGCCGGCCCCCGGTCTGGCTGCTCGGCTCGTCCGGCTTCAGCGCGCGGCTGGCCGGAATGCTCGGTCTGCCGTTCGCGTTCGCCCATCACTTCTCGGCCCACAACACCATCCCGGCGCTCGACCTCTACCGCGACTCCTTCCGCCCCTCCGAGGTGCTCGACGCGCCGTACGCGCTGATCGGCGTCTCGGCGCTGGCCACCGACGACGCGCGGGAGGCCCGCCGCCAGGTCCGCACCGGGGCGCTGTCGATGCTCCAGCTGCGCACCGGCCGCCCCGGCCTGATCCCGACGCCCGAGGAGGCGGAGGCGTACGTCTTCAGCCCCGCCGAGCAGGACTTCGTGGACGGCTGGCTGGCGAACATCGTCCACGGCACGGCCGACGAGGTGCGCGCGGGTCTGGACGACCTGCGCAAGCGGACCGGCGCCGACGAGCTGATGATCACGGCCCACGCGCACGGCGGCGATGTGCGGCTGCGGAGCTACGAGTTGATCGCGGACGCCTACGGCCTGCCGGAGGACCTCGGGTAAAACCTGGGTTTCCGCGGGGTGTTGGTTCGGCCTCGAACGACCCGGCCGCGGAGTCCTAAGTGAACCTTAAACCGCTCGTCACATGTAGTGGCGAGCGGTTCCGCTTTGTGCTGCACCTCTCTGACAAGGGCTTTCACGCGCGAATTGGTCTAGTCCTCAATCTGGTTCAGACCATTGACGTGCTGTTCACGCGGGGGCTATCACTGCTCCAGTTCCTGTACGGCACCACCCCCAGTACTCCCTCGGAGGCCGCACGTGCACCCCCGCAGACGACCCCTCATCGCCGCGCTGGTGAGCTCCGCGCTCGCCGCCGGCGCGCTCGCCGTGACCGCCGGACTCGGCTCCGCCCAGGCGGCCGACGCCGCCGCCCCCTCGTCCGGGGGCGTGAAGATCGCGTACTACGACCAGTGGAGCGTGTACGGGAACGCCTTCTATCCCAAGCACCTCGACACCCGGGGCATCGCGGGCAAGCTCGACATCATCAACTACTCGTTCGGGAACATCCACCCGACCGACCTCACCTGTTTCGAGGCCAACAAGGCGGCCGGCGACGACGCCAACCCCAACGCCGGTGACGGCGCGGGCGACTCCTACGCCGACTACCAGCGCTCCTTCTCGGCCGCGGACAGCGTCGACGGTGTGGCCGACAAGTGGGACCAGCCGATCGTGGGCGTCTTCAACCAGTTCAAGGAACTGAAGGCGAAGCACCCCAACCTGAAGATCAACATCTCGCTGGGCGGCTGGACGTACTCCAAGTACTTCCACGACGCGGCGCTCACCGACGCGAGCCGCAAGAAGCTCGTCGCCTCGTGCGTCAAGCAGTACATCGCGGGCGACCTGCCGGTCGAGGGCGGCTACGGCGGTCCGGGCACGGCGGCCGGGATCTTCGACGGCATCGACATCGACTGGGAGTACCCGGGCTCGCCCGACGGTCACCTGGGCAACCACTACGGCCCCGAGGACAAGGCCAACTTCACCCTGCTGCTCGCGGAGTTCCGCAAGCAGCTGGACGAGTACGGCGCGGCGCACGGCGGCAAGAAGTACCTGCTGACGGCGGCGCTCCCGGCCGGCCAGGACAAGATCAAGAACATCGAGACGGACAAGATCGGCGCGTACCTCGACTACGCGAACATCATGACGTACGACATGCACGGCGCCTGGGACGGCGACGGGCCGACGTACCACCAGTCCCCGCTGTACTCCGGCGCCAACGACCCGACGGACGCCATCAAGCCGGGCACCGAGAAGTACTCGATCGACAACGCCATCGACTCCTGGATCGACGGCAAGCCGGCCTACGGCATCGCGGGCGGCTTCCCGGCGAACAAGCTGACGCTGGGCTACGAGTTCTACTACCGCGGCTGGAAGGGCGTCCCGGCCGGGTCCGCCAACGGCCTCGCGCAGCCCGCGACCGGCGCCTCCGCGGCCCGTCCGGTCAGCCAGCAGGCCGGCATCGCCCACTACAAGGAGCTCGGCGGCATCGTCGACAACGCGGCCACGACCTTCTGGGACGACCAGGCCAAGTCGGCGTACTTCTACAAGGACGGCGAGTTCTTCACCGGCCTCGACCAGCGGACCATCCAGGCCCGCGCCGACTACGGGCACCAGCGCGGTCTGGCGGGCGCGATGATGTACTCGCTGCTCGGCCTGGACGCCAACGCCACCCTCTTCAACCAGATCGTGACCGCGGTCGGCTCCTCCCCGACGAACCCGACCACGCCGCCCACCACGCCTCCGACGACCCCTCCGACGACGCCCCCGACCACCCCGCCCACGACCCCGCCGACGACGCCGCCGACCGGCTGCACGTCCCCGGCGTACGTGGCCGGCACGGTCTACACCGGCGGCGCGCTGGTCTCCCACAAGGGCCACACCTGGAAGGCCCAGTGGTGGACCCAGAACGAGGAGCCGGGTACGACCGGCGAGTGGGGCGTCTGGAAGGACCAGGGCGCCTGCTGACCACCGGCTGACACCCCCTCATGACCGCTGCCCCCGCCCGGATGTCCCTCCGGCCGGGGGCAGCATCCATGTGCCGCCCGGCCGCCCGGCCCGGGGCGGGCGGCCGGGTTCAGGCCGGCATGGGTGCGGCGCCGATCAGTGCCGCGATGCGGTCGGGGGTCACCGCCCGGGAGTACAGCCAGCCCTGGCCGGTGTCGCACCCGATGCGGCGCAGCCGGGTCGCCTGGCCCGAGGTCTCCACGCACTCGGCGGTCACCGTCAGCCCGAGCCGGTGCGCCAGCTGGACCAGCGCCTCCACGATGAGCTCGTCCGCGGGGTTGGGGTGCGCCTCGTCCTGGAAGCCGCGGACGAAGGAGCCGTCGAGCTTGAGGGCCGAGACCGGCAGCCGGCTCAGATAGGCCAGGTTCGAGTAGCCCGTCCCGAAGTCGTCGATCGCGATCTGCACGCCCATGTCGCTCAGCGCCTGGAGCGCCTGGAGCGGCCGGCCGGCCGAGCCCATCACCGCGGACTCGGTCAGCTCCAGCTGGAGCAGGTGCGGTGCCAGCCCTGTCTCCGCCAGGATGCCCGCCACGTCCGCCACCAGGTCGGAGTCCCAGACCTGGCGCACGGCCACGTTGACGCTCACGAAGAGCGGCCGCTCCCGGGGATGGTCCTGCTGCCACTGCCGGGCCTGGCGGCACGCGGTCCGCAGCACCCACCGGCCGAGCTCGACGATCGAGCCGTCCTCCTCGGCGATCCCGATGAACCGATTCGGCGGGAGCGGGCCGAACTGCGGGTGGTTCCACCGCACCAGCGCCTCCACACCGCGCACGGCCCCGTCCGACAGCCCCACCAGCGGCTGGTACTCGAGCGCGAACTCGTCGCGCTCCACGGCGGGGCGCAGGGTCGAGCTGAGCGCCTGGCGCGTCATCCGATGAGCGTTGCGCTCCGGGTCGAACAGGGTCCAGCGGGCCTTGCCGTCGGCCTTCGCCCAGTACAGCGTCGTGTCCGCGGCCTGCATCAGTCCCGTCGCCGTCGTCCCCGAGGCGGCCCGCTCCACCACGCCGATCGAGGCGGAGACCGAGAGGCGCTGACCCGCCAGGTCGAAGGGCCGCTGGAGCGCGGTCAGGACGGACTGCGCCAGGTCCGCGAGCTGCTCCGTGCCCGCCGAGTCCTCGACCAGGATCGCGAACTCGTCGCCGCCGAGGCGGGCCACCAGGTGTCCGCCGCTGCGGGTGTACCCGTCGCTGTCCGCGCACTCCGTCAGCCGGGAGGCCACGGCGGCGAGGAGCCGGTCGCCGACGCGGTGCCCCAGCGTGTCGTTGACGGCCTTGAAGCCGTCCAGGTCGAGGTAGCAGAGACCGATCCGCCCTGTTCTGCCATGCCCGTACGACTCGTAGGACTCGTACGACGAGTCGCGGTCCGTGGTCCCGCCCGGGCAGGGGACGGTCTTCGGCTCGCCGTCCTCCGTGGCCCCGTCGAGGGCGGCCGCCAGCCGTTCGAAGAACAGCGTCCGGTTGGGCAGCCGGGTCACCGGGTCGTGCATCTGGAGGTGTCGCAGGCGCGCCTGGAGTTCGCGCCGGTCGCTGATGTCGGCGATCGAGAGCAGGACGCGCGGACTCTCGGGTACGGGGGCGACGGTGACCTCGGCCCACAGGGAGCGCCCGTCGGGGTGCTTGAGCCGGCGGGTGCAGCTGAGGCGGGAGCGACGGCCGCGCAGCACCTCGTGGTACGCGTGCCAGGTGCGGGCGTCGGAGGCGAGGTCGACGAGATCGGCGGCGGCCTGTTCCCGGAGCGCTCCGGCCTCGGTGCCGAGGAGGGTGCCGAACGCGTCGTTGGCGGAGATCACGAGGCCGTCCTCGTCGACGACGGCCATCGCCAGCTGGGCGGCCCGGAAGGCGGCGCGGTAGTCGCGCGCCTCGGCCTCGGCGCGGCACCCGGCAGTGGCACGGAGTCCCGTATCGGAGGGATGTCCCGTCTCGACGGGGAGCCCGGCGCCCGTGCGGCCCTCGGCGGTCGGGAGCATGCCGGGGCCCGCATCTGTCGAGGGGTGAGGATGACGCTCCGTGATCAGAGGCGTGTGCTCCCGTGCGGGCGAGAGCTGGGCGTGCACCGGTCCTTCGGGGGTTCCGCTCACCGCTCGCTCCCGTAGTGCAGTCGGGGCCGTACAGATGTGGTTCGGGATGGTCGGCCTTGAAAGTGTGCCGATCATAGAGGCAGCCCGGGGGGCCGTTCCAGCTCCGTGGGGCCCTCCCGTCCGGCGCGGGCCGCGAGTCGCTCGGCCGAGCAGCCCCGGCCGATCGTTTCTGCGCGGCTCTGACACGGGACGACGTCGCCGTGACCGAATGTGACTTTCCGTGAGCCGGCGACGTGCCGTGTCGCGTCGACCCCGTGTCGCCCGCTCACCCGACTGGGGCAGCGGAAACGTGCGAAACGCGGCAAAACGGCACAGGGTGGGTGGGGTGTCCCCTATTCCGGAGCCGGAGGTCCACGTGAGGGGTCAGCAGACACCCGGGGGAGTGGAACGTCCGCGGCTGCGTGCCGTGTCGGCGGCGTTCACCTCCCTCGCCGCGCTCGCCGCGACCGGTCTCGTGGCGGGCCCTGCCGTGGGCGCCCCCTCGGCCGGGCCCTGCGCCCTGCCCCGCACCTCCGCCCATCACTCCCTGGGTCTGGACACCTGGAACGGCTCCTACCCCAAGCCCGTCGACTCCCTCGACGCCGTCATGATCTTCCTGTCCTTCCCGGACTCCACCCCGCTGACCACCACCGACGAGCTGGCGGCCGACTACTTCCCCGGCACCGACGACTTCTTCCGGCGCGCCTCCTACGGACGCTTCTCGCTGCTCCCGGACGTCCGCCGCGAGTGGACGCGGATGCCGCAGCCGTCCTCCGCGTACGACATAAGGCGTGACTGGGACGCGGGCCGGCGCACCACGTACCTGCGCGACGCGATCGCCGCGGCGGACGACCGGGTGGACTTCTCGCGGTACGACATCGTCTACCTGGTCGCCGACCCGGACGCGCCGGGAGTGGACTCCGACGCCACGAAGGTCGTCAACCTGGACCACCCGCTCGACGTCGACGGCGCGGAGATCAAACGGGTCGTCACCGTCTTCGAGCGGCACCCGCCGGACCGCAACGTGCTGGCCCACGAGACCGGGCACGTCTTCGACCTGCCGGACCTCTACCACCGGCCGGTGGACGGCAAGGGCGACTGGGACACCCACGTGGGCGACTGGGACGTCATGGGCAGCCAGTTCGGCCTGGCCCCCGACCTCTTCGGCTGGCACAAGTGGAAGCTGGGCTGGCTGGAGCGGAACCAGGTGACCTGCGTCCAGGGTCCCGACTCGCGGCTGCTCAGCCTGGAGCCGATCGCGGCGGCGCCGGTGGCCGGCGGCACGGTCGGCAACCGGCTCGCGGTCGTGCGGACCGGCTCGGGCAGCGTCCTGGCGATCGAGGCGCGCGGTGCGACGGGCAACGACCGGGACACCTGCACCGAGGGCGTGCTGATCTACCGGGTGCGGAACGAGGCGGCGTCCGGCGACGGTCCGATCGAGGTCGTGGACACCCATCCGCACACCGAGGCCTGCTGGGACCGCTCGGTCTATCCGCCGCTCGCGGACGCGCCGCTCGGCGTGGGCGAGACCTTCACCGTGCCGGAGGACGGGACGCGGGTGGAGGTCGCCGACCGGACCCGGGCGGGGGTCTGGACCGTGAAGGTGACGGTGGGCGAAGAGGGTTCCTGAGTACGTCCCCGGAGGCTCGCCCAGGCTCCCCCAGGAGCCGTGCCCGGTGCGGAGAGGACACGACAAGAAGGCCCCCCGCTCGCGCGAGGGGCCTTCTTCGTCTGTGCGCCGCCAGGGACTCGAACCCCGGACCCGCTGATTAAGAGTCAGCTGCTCTAACCAACTGAGCTAGCGGCGCCTGCTGACGTCGTAGACCTTAGCATCCTGATCGGCGCGAGGAAAAATCGATACCCGCACGTCGGCGGCGGAGGCGGCGCGGACCGCCCGGACGCAGGCCCAGAGCATGACCTCGGGTCCCGGGAGCCAGGGGCTGCGCGTGTCGGGGGCGACGACCCAGCGGGGGCCGGACGGGTCGAGCGGGGTGAGCGGCGGGATGGTGACCGCGTCCCCCACGCCGTGACAGAGAGGGCGCGGGACGGCCTCCCCCCACTCCTCCCAGTCGAGCAGGGACGGCAGTCGCTGGGCGGTCCCCGGGGCGGCGAAGAGGAGCATCCGGCCGCGGTGGACGGCGACGGGACCCGAGCCGGGGCCCTCCGACCAGAGGCGTTCGAGCATCCGGCGGCCGAAGACCGTGTCGACGTTCACGACGTCGAAGACGGTGCCGCAGGGCAGCACCGCGGGGGCGGTGGGCCGGGCCTCCCACTGGGTGAGCGCCGAGCGCGGGTACCCCGCGGCGGAGGCGAGCCAGCCCGCCCCGCAGGACGTGACGCGGGCGGTGTGGTGCCGTCCCTCGTCCCGGTCCCGCAGGAACCCGAAGACGTCGGACCGGTCGGTGCGGCGCTCGTCCGTGCCGCCGTGCGGGGACGGGCTCAGGGGGAATTCGTCTCGCAGCCATGCGGTCATGCATCCAGATGTACCCGGAGTGACCGCTCCGTTCCCGAGGGTTGAAGAATCCCGGACAGGGCGGGGGTGAGGGGAGTATCTTTCGCCCCGGCATATGCCCGCCGTCTTCGCCGCGGGCGTGCGCCGGACGCGCGCGCCGACGGCAGCGCACAGGCGCAGTGTGCCCGCGCGGAGGCGCGCCGCCGGGCGGGCAGGGCGCGCGCGGCGGCGACCAGGCCCTGCTGGAGGGACCGGCTGGACGGATCTGGTGGGTGACCCGGTGGACGGGCCTGCTGGACGGACCCGGTGGGTGACCCGACGGACGGCTCAGTCCTCCGCGGGCCGCCCGCCCGCCCGGATCAGGTCCCGGCCGAACTCGATCATCTTCCGGGCGTAGTCCTCGGTCCACTCGGCCCGGGCGGCGACGTCGGCGGGCGTCAGCCGGTCGAACCGGCGCGGGTCGGCGAGCTGCGCCGCCGCGATCGCCTGGAACTCCACGGCCCGGTCCGTCGCCGCGCGGAAGGCCAGGGTCAGCTCGGTCGCCCGGGACAGCAGCTCCCTCGGGTCCTCCATCGACTCCAGGTCGAAGAAGTGCTCCGGGTCGGCGGTCGCCTCGGCAGGCTCGAAGATCAGCGGTGCGGGCCGTAGCCTCCGCTGGCCGTTGCGCTCCGCGGATTCCGCCATCGTTCGTCTCCTCCTCGCACGCACACGGCCCGGACACCCGGGCCGCTCTTCCATTGTGGCGCCTGCGCGCAAGAGGGCCTCGGGGATGCCCCGTGGACCGAGCCCGGATTCCGGCCCGGTCCACGGGCCGGCTCTCAGGCGTCGAGTCCGCGGAGGAAGGCCGCGAGGCCGCCGAAGAACTCCTGCTCCGCGTCCACCTGCCGGGCGTGCCGGGCGGTGTCGGTCGTGTGAGGGAACTCCTCGGGCGGCAGTGCCGTTATGGCGGCCGTCCCCGCGCCGGACAGCGCCCCCAGGTGCTCGAGCTGGATCGCGCCGATGACGTACGCGAGGAGTCCGCGCAGGGCCACGACCCGCCGCTCGCCCGTGAGGCCGGCCTCCGCGAGGAGCGCGAGCACCGCCTCCGACCAGCGCAGGACGCCGGGCGAGCGGTGCCGGTGGGTGACCGTCAGCAGGACGACCCCGGGGTGCGCGCCGACCGTGTCGCGCAGCCGCCGCACCAGCACGGTGACCCGGTCCGGCCACGGCGTGTCCGGCGCGGGCGGGCTGGTGTCCACGGCCCCCAGGACCAGCTCGACGACGAGCCCCTCGAGCTCGTCGCGGTCCGCCACGTACCGGTAGAGCGCCATCGTGCTCGTCCCGAGCTCCTTGGCGACGGCGCGCATGGAGAGGCCGGAGAGCCCGTCGCGGTCGATGACGGCGAGGGCGGCGGAGGCCAGCTGGGCCTGGGTGAGCGAGCGGGGGCGCGGCATGGCTTGACAGCGTACGGCATACGCCTACGCTGTTGGTGTACGCCGTACTCCTACGCGAGAGGTGTCCCATGAACCTGCCCGGCAGGCTGCTGGAGCCCGGCTCCGCCGCCCCCGTCCGCGTGCTCGATCCCGTCCTCGGGCCCCGGCTGGCCGTCCCCGACCCGGAACGGCTGATCCACCTCCAGTTCCGGCGATTCGCGGGCTGCCCCGTCTGCCACCTGCACCTGCGCTCGGTGGTCCGGCGGCACGAGGAGATCGAGGCCGCCGGGATCCGCGAGGTGGTGGTCTTCCACTCGCCGGAGGAGGAGCTGCGGCCGCACCTCGACGACCTGCCCTTCGCGGTCGTGGCCGATCCTGGCAAGCGCCTGTACGCCGCCTTCGGCGTGGAGTCCTCGCCGCGGTCGCTGCTCGACCCGCGGGTGTGGTGGCCGGTGGCCCGCTCCGTGGCCCTCGGTGTCGGGGCGCTCCTGCGTGGCCGGCAGAAGCCGCCGGTCGCTCGGCCGAACGGGGGACGGCTCGGTCTCCCCGCAGACTTCCTGATCACCGGCGAGGGCCTCGTCGCGGCCGCGAAGTACGGCGAGCACGCCGACGACCAGTGGCCCGTCGACACGCTCCTCTCCCTCGCGGCCGCCGCCCCACGCCCGGCCGCCGCGACCCCCTGAGGAAGCCCGGGGCCGGACGCCCCGGCGCGTCGGACGGGTCAGGGGGTCCAGGTGACGCGGTGTTCGGACAGGTGGGAGAGCACCGCGTGGTTCGCCTCCCAGCCGTCCGGGAACTTCACCGTCACGCCCAGCTGCACCGGCTCCGTGGAGGGGTGCTCGTCGAGGAGGTCGGCCACGCCCTCGCGGCACACCACGATGCAGGCGTGGCGGTGGCGGGAGGCCAGGACGCAGAGCCGGCCCGTCTCCAGATGGAAGGCCGTGGCGTCGGGGCGGCCCGAGAGCGGGTGCAGGACGACCGTCACGTCGTACTCGCGGCCCTGCAGGCGGTTCGCCGTGTCCACGGTCACGCCCGTGACGCCCAGTTCCCCGAGCGCCGCCCGGACCGCCGCCGCCTGGTCGCGGTGGGCGGTGCCGACCGCGATCCGGTCCGCCGTGAGCGGTACGGGGTCGGGCCCCCGTTCCGAGACGGCGGCGCCGCCCCGGTCGAGCAGACGGCGCACCACCAGCGCGACCGCCCGTACCGCCTCCGGGTCCGTGCGCGGCGTGTGCCGGGCCGGCAGCTCCAGCAGCCCCCACCCCGACGCGGCCGCCTCGTCGAGGACCCGGTCCGGGCCCGAGCCGTCCGACGGCACGCCGAAGGAGAGCCGCCGGTCCCCGTGGTCCGTGCCGCTGCGGAACGGCGTGTACGGGTAGAAGGCGTCGGACACCAGCGGCGCCGCCGACGCCGGCAGCCGCCACGAGACGGGCAGCCGGTGCTGGGGCAGCTCCGGGTTGTGCGCGAGCAGGGTGGAGACCGCGCTGGCCGACGGGTCGTACGAGAGCCCCGCCCACTGGTCGGCGCCGACCACCGAGAACGGGTCCAGCTGACCGGGGTCGCCCACGAACAGCGCCCGCTCGAAGAGGCCCGCCACCGCGAGCAGCGCGTCCGAACGCATCTGGTACGCCTCGTCCACGATCGCGTGCGCCCACGGCTCGACGTTCTTCACGTGGGCCCACTTGGCGGCCGTCGAGATGACCACGTCCAGCCCCGCGAGATCACCCGCCTTCGCCGACTTGCGTACGTTGTCCAGGTCGTCGAGCGCCCTGTCGTAGGGGTCGCTGTCGTTGGAGTGCAGGCGGCCCACCGGCAGCTCCGGCTCCTTCTCCGCCAGTCGCAGCACCAGGTCGTCCACCTGCGCGTTCGTCTGCGCGACGACCATCAACGGACGTCCGGCCGAAGCCAGTTCGAGCGCGGCGCGCACCACCAGCGTCGACTTGCCGGCACCGGGCGGGGAGTCCACGACCACACCGCGGGCGTCCCCGTGCAGCGTGTCGGCGAGGATGTCCGCGGTCGCCCGGGTCGCCGCGGCCGACGGGTCGAAGAGGGCGGGGCTCACAGCAGGTCCTCCGTGGTGACGGTGTCGGGCGGTTCGGCGGCGTCGGACCGCGGCGGCCCGCCGTGCGTCCAGGGAGTCTCCTCCGGGTCCGGCAGCTTCGCCCCCACCCGCTGCTCGTGCTCGAACAGCGTCCAGGCGATCCGCTCGCCCTTCTGCGGCACCGAGCCCTCCGCGGGCTCCTTGGACCGTCCCATCCGGTCGGTGATCCGCAGGACCAGCGAGCCGTCGGCCTCGTACCGGACGAACTCCGCCGTCTGCGGCTTGCCTTCCAGCGAACGGTAGACCTTCACCTTCGCGCCGCCCTCGGCCGGGGACGCGCCCGGTGCGCCCAGGTGCGGCCGGTCGTCCGTGCGGACCGTCAGCAGGGGTCGGGGCGACGGCCGCTTCGACTCGGACCAGGCCATGGTCACCTCCGCCACCTCGGCGACGAACGCCTCACCCGACAGCCGCCGCCCGGCGAGCACCAGCGGATCGTCGAGGGCCTCCTGCGCCTCCAGCTGGCCCTGGGCCTGCTCGCGCGCCGCCAGCTTCCGGGCCGCCGTCACCGCGTCGTCCCGGCGCGGCTGGGGCGGCTCGCCGGCCGTCACCCGGTCGCGGTGCCCGGTGAAGGACCAGCGGTCCCGGGTCCAGCGGTCGGCCACCCGGGCGCCCTCCGGCAGCTCCCGCAGCAGGTCGAGGGCGCGCCACACCGCGTGCCACGTCGGCGCCAGCTGCGAGGCGATCAGCCGGCGGATCTCCCGCTCCGCGCCGTGCAGTTCGGCGAGCCGGTCGTCCGCCGTCTCACCGTCCTCGGCCGCGCCCAGGGCCTGCCGGGCGCGGTCGAAGCGCTCGACCGCGGGTGCCAGCAGCCGGTTGTCGAAGGTCGGGTCGGTCGCCGGACCCGCCGGCGGGCACACCAGCTGTCCGTCCCGGTCCCGGCCGAGTTCCGCCCGCAGCGCCGCCTCCGCGCCGGACTCGGACCCGTCCGTGTCGATCCACGCGAGCAGGGCGCCCAGGTGCTGGTCCTCCAGGGACGACTGACCGGTCGCCCAGTGCCGGTTGAGCAGGTCCGTCGCGGACAGCAACAGGGACGAGCCGGGCACCCGGGCCCGCTCGCCGAAGTGCGTCAGCCAGCGGCCCAGCAGCGGCACCCGCGGCGGCGCGGGGAAGGGCGTCTCCGGGTCCTGCTCCGCGGTGCGCCGGAAGCGCATGGACCGGCCGAGCAGCCGGACGTACTCGACACCCGCGCGGCTCGGCACGATCAACTGGGGCGCGTCCGCGCAGAGTTCCACCTCGACCTTGACCTTCTTGCCGGTCTCCGGGTCGGTCTCGTTGCGCTCGGCGGCCTCCACGCCGTCGGTGAACCCGTCGATGTACGGCAGGACCTCCTCGGCCAGGTCGGCGAGGAACGCGAACCGCAGGTCGCGGTCGCGCGGCTGGGCCACGACGAGAAGCCGGGGCTCCTCGCGGTCGGTGCCGACCAGCGCCCCGAGCGGTGCGCCCGCCTCGCCGGCGGTGGTCAGCGGGACGAGGACCAGCGGCCGCTCCGCGACGTGCCGGTGCCGGACGGTGGCGAGCGGCTGCGCCCGCCCCGACTCGACGGCCTCCAGCCGGGCGAGGGTGGAGATCAGCGACATGCCGGGCCCCCCGGGTCCTGTCCGGGCACACCGCAGACGGACGCGAGCCGCGCCCCCGCATGGACGCGCAGGACGTGACGCCTCACCATCCGAGCGCCTCCTGTCCGGGGATCCGGGACGCGCCGGCCGCCGCCAGCGCCTCGCCGCGCAGGGCCTGCGCGCGGCGCAGGGCGTCGACGGTCGGGTCGTCCGCGTCGCCCGCCTCGCCGCGGGCCGCCGCCAGGACCTCGCCGATCGTGGTCAGACCGCCCAGTTCGCTACGCGCCGACCGGCCGAGGGCCTCCACCGCGCCCGCGAGCCGGGCCCGCTCGCGACAGTGGAAGGCCAGCTCGCAGGCGGACAGGCACTCCGGCGCGTACGCGTGCGGGACCGACTCCACCGCGGCCCTCAACTGCTCGGTCGAGCAGCCCTCCACGTCGAAGGTGACGCCTTCCGGCACCATCGCCGCGATCTCCTCGATCCGGGTCAGCCGGGCCAGTTGGCGCCGGGTGACCGACAACTGCTTGCGCACGTCCACGACCGAGGCGGTCGGCAGGTTGGAGAAGTCCTTGGGGCAGACGAGCAGCACCGAGTGGGCCACCTCCGCGCCCTCCGTCAGCGACGCCACCCGCTCCAGCGCCAGCACGTACACCGCCGCCTGCCGGGCGGCCGCCCCCACCTTCGAGGCGTCCGCCGCGCCGTCGATCATCGGGAACGACTTGATCTCCACGACCGTCCACCGCCCGTCGGGGTGCACCACGACCGCGTCCGGCTCCAGGTAGGCGGCCGAGCCCGCCACCTCCAGGGCCAGCATCGGATGGTCGAGCAGGGCCCAGCCGCCGGCAGCGGTCGCCTCGCGCAGCGCCAGCGCCGTACGGGCCGCCCGCCCCTCGGGTCCGGCCGCCGCCAGGTCCGGTACCTCGACCGCCCCGGGCTCGTCGATCCCGAGCAGTCGCAGCAGCTCGCGCCCGCCGTCGGCCTTGACCTTCGCCTCGAAGGCGTTCCCCCGCATGAAGGCGAACTGCGACTGACCGAAGGCCGCGGGCGAGCCGAGCTTCGACGCGAGCGCGGCCTTGTCGACCCCGGCGCCGTCGAGCAGCGCCCGCCGCTTGCAGCCGGGGTTGGCGGCCAGCGCCGCCAGCGCCCGCGCGTCCAGCGGGTGCGGCACCGTCGCCGGCCCGCGCAGCTCAGCGAGCTTCCCCCACACTCGCGGCGTCGCCGGAGCTGGGGAGACCCCATGCGGTCGTGTCGTCTGCGGAGTCGGTGGAGCTCCGCTGCCCAGGGATGCGCTCACCCGCGGAAGTCTCGCATCCGCCACCGACAATCGGGGATCGTACGGGTGCCTCGCCGCCCGGGAGGGTGGTGCGGACCCGGTCCGCGAGCCGCAGCGCGGGTGCCGTGAGCAGCAGCCCGAGGCCCATCACGGCCGCCCCGGCGACCGCGTCGAGGAAGTAGTGGTTCGCCGTGCCCATCACCACGACCACGGTCAGCAGCGGGTAGGCGACACCGAGGGCCCTGAACAGCGGCGTACGCCCGTGACGCCACAGCATCACCCCGCACCACAGCGCCCAGCCGACGTGCAGGCTCGGCATCGCCGCGTACTGGTTCGTCATCCCGCCCATCCCGCGCGGGGCGCTGGCCTCGGCGCCCCACCAGCCGTACGCGCTGAACTGCGCCATGGTGTCGACGAATCCGTGGCCCGCGTCGAGCAGCCGCGGCGGGCAGGTCGGCAGGAGCGTGAAGCCGACCAGGCCGAGGAGGGTGGACAGCATCAGCCAGGTCCGGGCGGCCCGGTAGCGGCCGGGGCGGCGGCGGAAGAGCCAGACCAGGACGGCCGGGGTGACGAGGTAGTGCAGGGAGGCGTACGCGAAGTCGGCGGGTATCCCGAGGGCCGGGGTGCTCGTGAAGAGGCGGTTGAGGGGGTGCTCGGCGTTCAGGTGGAGGGCCTGCTCCAGCCGCAGGATCGCCAGACCGTGCTCGACGGCACCGCCCACGTCCCCGCGGGCGAGCAGCCGGCCGCCCGAGTACGCCGCGTACACCACGGCGATCAGCGACAACTCGGCCCACCAGCGCGGCCGGCGCGCGGCTCTCTCGGTCATACGTGTGTTCCCCCTCGGCTCGGCCTAGGGGACGCCGTGAGGAGGCGGGAGGTTGCCCGGACGTCGCCGTCGGTTCACGTGCGGGATGATGGAGGGGCACCTGCCACGTGACCCCCAGGAGAGCCTTCATGGCACCGCGCATCCTGCTCGCCCGGCACGGCCAGACCGAATGGTCGCTGAGTGGCCGCCACACCGGCAGGACCGACATCCCGCTGCTCGACGAGGGCCGACGCGGCGCGAAGCTTCTCGGGGAGCGCCTGCACCGGGCGCCGTGGAACGGCCTGCCGGACCTCGAGATCCGGACCAGCCCGCTGCTGCGCGCGCGGGAGACCTGCGACCTCGCGGGCTTCGGCGAGCGGGCCCGGGACTGGGACACCCTGATGGAGTGGGACTACGGGGCCTACGAGGGCCTCACCCCGGACGAGATCCAGGAGCGCCGGCCGGGCTGGCTGCTCTGGCGCGACGCGGTGCCGGAGGGCGAGAGCCTGGAGCAGGTCACGGCCCGGGCGGACGAGGTGGTGGACTGGGCGCGGTCCGCGGACCGGGACGTGCTGGTCTTCGCCCACGGCCACATCCTGCGCTCCATCGGGGCGCGCTGGCTCGGCGAGTCCGTCTCCTTCGGCTCGCGGATCCGCCTCGACCCGACGAGCCTGTCGGTGCTCGGCTGGGCCTACGGAGAGCCGGCGATCGAACGCTGGAACGACACGGGCCACATGGAGTAGGCGGGGCCGGCCGCGACGGCCCGTCCCTCCCCGGGACCGGTCCGGCCCGCTCCGGTCGTCCGGGGCACGGGCCGGCTCCGGTCGCCGTCCCGCCCGGATCAGGGCGTCCGTGCCCCGTGGCCCGCCAGCACCCGCCGGGTGTCCGCCAGCATCGCGCGGATGCGCGAGGACTGGACGTCGCCCAGCGCGTCCACCACCCGCCGCGCCTCCGCCGCCGCCTCGTCGTGCCGGCCCGCGTGGGCCAGGTCGCCCGCGAGCTGGGCCCGGTAGAGGGCGAGGTTGCGCGCGAAATGCGGGTTCTGCAGGACCGTCGCGCGATGGGCGTGGCGGGCCGCGCGGCCCCGGTCACCCAGCGCCGACCAGCACTGCGCCTCCAGCGCCTCCAGCTCGGGCTCGCCGAAGAAGGACATCCACTCCGGATCGCCGTCGGAGGAGCCCTTCGCGAAGTGGGCGTGCGCCCGGCCCAGCGCCTGCTCGCAGGCGGTCCGGTCGCCGAGACCCGCCCAGGCCCCCGCCTCCCGCAGGGAGAGCAGCGACAGCAGCCGCGCCGAGGACAGGGGCCGGGCGGCCCGCAGGCCCGCCTGGGCCGCCCGGACCGCCTCCCGGTACCGCCCCGCGTCCCTGGCCAGGAACGACGTGTTGCAGAAGGCGTGCGCCTCCAGGGCGGGGTCGCCGGCCACGCGCGCGGTGGCGAGCGCCTCGGCGTAATGCGAGCGGGCGTCGTCGAAGCGACCCGAGTCGTGGGCCAGCCAGCCGACCGACAGGGAGAGCTCCCCGGCGCCCGCGTGCAGCCGGTCCTCGGTCGAGCGGCGGGCCGCCGTGCCCTTGTCGAGCAGGGCGTAGGCCGCCCGCAGCGGCTGGGCGGCCGCCTGGTAGAGCCCGTCGGCGCCGTGCCGGTCGTCGAGCACGCGGATCTGCCGTACGGCGTCCTCGACGGCCTTCACCTCGGCCTCGCCGATCCGGTGCGCTCCGCGGGGGGCCGGGATCGCGACGGCCGGTCCGCCGAGTCCCAGAGAGGCGACCGCCACCGTGGCGGTACCGCTCGTCATGAATGCGCGACGCAGCACGTCGCTCTCCTCATCGTTCCGGGTCGTGATGGCGGGCGCCGTCGGCGCCGTGGCCGGGCGCCGTCCGCGTACCGCCTCCCGTGCCGAGAAGCCCAGGTCCGCCAGGCTCAGGCCGGGGAACATGTGCAGGAACACCCGCTCGTACGCGTAGTTCGGGCAGCGGATCTCGCCCGCCTCCACCCGCCCGATGTAGCGGGCGTCGCAGGCGACCTGCTCGCCGATCTCCCGCGCGGCCCTTCGGACCGCCGCGGCGAACTCCGCCGGCGAGTGCTGTCCGCGGAGCCGGCGGAAGGCGAGATTGGGAACTGCCCGTGACAACGCCATGGCCGAGCCCTCTCCTGTGCAGCCGGTGTTCCGGCGGGGCAAGAACGTACCTGCTGTGACCACCCGCACACGCAGAGTTTGGCTACAAATCGGATATCTCGCTCGCGATCTGCCATGAACTGCCATCCTTTGCGGCGGCGTGCCGCCGTAGCTGTTGACGCCCCCGGGCGTTGAACCGTGCGGAGAGACGGAACGTGTCTCCTCAGGAGCGAGGAGGGGTCCCCTTGTTGGAGATCGGATCGCAGTCGACCGCGCGCCACGCGCCCACCCCGGACGCGAGCGCTTCGCACGTCGAGCCCTGTGACCTGGTGACCGTGCCGGCCCGTCAGGGCCTGGAGGCCGTCGACATCCTGCGCCGCGGCGGTGCCCCGGTGGTCGGCCCGGTCCTGCACGACGGAGCCTGCGACACCCTCGGCTTCCTGGTGCCGCCCGGTACGGCCGAGGGCTGGGACATGCCCGGCAGCGCCTGTACGCAGACCTCCGGGCGAGGTCTGCGCATCCCCGAACTCCCCGAGCTGCCCGATCCGGCGGCGGGTGGCGCGCCGCGGCCCGCGGGCTGGCTGCTGCCCCCCGAGGGCGCCGGTCAGGTCACCGACCCGGAGGTGCTGCGCGAGGCCCTCGGCCAGGCGGCCCGTCTGATCGAAGCGGCGGACGGCTGCCGCTGAGGGAGTCTCGCCGTGGCTCCCGGGGCTGTGCCCGGTCCCGCGGCGGGCTCGTCGGGCGGCGTACCGGCGCGCGGGCCGATAATGGGGCTCGTGGCCAGAAACAAGCAGCGTGAACGGGCGGCGGGCGCCGTCGCCGTCGTCGAGACCGTCGACGGCGGACTCGCGGAGCTCATACCCGACCGGGAGCGCCCCCGCGGCTGGACGCTGCTGATCGACGGCGCCCCGCAGTCGCACGTCGACCTCGACGATCCGGCCCACCTCTCCTTCGAGTACCAGCGCCGGCTCGGCCACATCGCCGATCTCGCCGCCTCGCCGAACCGGCCGGTCCAGGCCGTGCACCTCGGCGGCGGAGCCTTCACCCTCGCCCGGTACGTGGCCGCCACCCGGCCCCGCTCCACGCAGCAGATCGTGGAGCTCGACGGCTCCCTGGTCCAGCTCGTACGCCGGGAACTCCCCCTCGACGCGGGGGCCCGGATCCGCGTCCGCTCCACCGACGCGCGCGCCGGGCTCGCCAAGGTGCAGGACGGCTGGGCGGACCTGATCATCGCCGACGTGTTCAGCGGAGCCCGTACGCCCGCGCACCTGACCAGCACGGAGTTCCTCACCGAGGTCCGCCGGGTGCTCCGGCCGGGCGGCTTCTACGCGGCCAACCTGGCCGACGGGCCGCCGCTGACCCACCTGCGCGGCCAGATCGCCACCGCCGCCACCGTCTTCCCCGAACTGGCGCTGGTCGCCGACCCGACCGTGCTGCGGGGCCGCCGCTTCGGCAACGCCGTCCTGCTCGCCTCCGACCGGGAGCTGCCGGTCGCGGAGCTGACCCGCCGCGTGGCGACCGACCCGCACGCCGGGAGGGTCGAACACGGCCGTGCGCTCGCCGACTTCACCGGGGGAGCGACGCCGGTGACCGACGCCAGCGCCAAGCCCTCGCCCGTGCCGCCGGCGTCCGTATTCCGCTGAGGGGCCCGCTGACGCGCGCGGGGCCCGCGAGGGTCAGCGTTCGTCGATCTCGACGCGCGGCGCGGTGTCGTGCCAGACGCAGAAGACCGACAGTTCGCGGCCGTCCCGGGTGAACGTCACCCGGATCCAGGTCGGCTGCTTCCAGACCTGCATCTGCCAGCCCGAGGCCGGGGTCGCCGACACCAGTTCCGCCGAGGTCGCGCCGATGTCGAAGACGACCCGGCCGCCGTCGACGGCGTAGCTCTTCACGTCGCCCGCGCCGCTGTCGCCGCCGTCCGGACTCGGGCCGTTCGACGACGCGGGTGCGCTCGGCCGGCGCGAGGGGGCCGCGGACGGAGAGGACGACGGGGTGCCGCTCCCGCCCGGCGAGGCCGTCGCCGTGGGGCTCCCGGGCCGACCGGTCGCGGAGGCCAGCGGCTCGCTGCCCCCGGTGTCCGGATCGTCGGAGTGACCGACGGGAATGGGCAGGGCGCGCGGCGGGTCGTAGACCGTGCCCGCCAGCACCGTGTGCACACCCCACCAGGAGAGGGTGACCGCCGCGCCCGTGGCGAGCGACCACGCCATGGCGTGAACAAGTCCTCTTCGCATCCGGGCCATAGTGCACCACCGTGTGCGCCGGCGTCCCGGAGGGTGGACCTTCCCCCGTATGGCGTACGGTGCGGCCCATGGCAAGTGTGCTCGTGGTCGAGGACGACCAGTTCGTGCGCTCCGCCCTCATCCGGCATCTGACCGAGGCCTCCCACACCGTACGGAGCGTCGGCACGGCCCTGGAGGCGTTGCGCGAGGTCGCCCATTTCCGTTTCGACGTGGTCATCCTGGACCTCGGACTCCCCGACCTGGACGGGTCCGAGGCGCTCAAGATGCTGCGCGGCATCACCGACGTCCCCGTGATCATCGCGACCGCGCGGGACGACGAGACGGAGATCGTCCGGCTCCTCAACGACGGGGCCGACGACTACCTCGTCAAGCCCTTCTCCGTGGACCACCTCTCCGCGCGGATGGCCGCCGTGCTGCGCCGTTCGCGGGCGTCCGCGGGTGAGGCGCCGCCGTCGCGGGTGATCCAGGTCGGCGGTCTCTCGATCGATCCGCTGCGGCGGCAGGCGGAACTGGACGGGACCACCCTGGACCTGACCCGGCGGGAGTTCGACCTGCTGGCCTTCCTCGCCGGGCGGCCGGGCGTCGTCGTGCCGCGCAAGGAGCTGCTCGCCGAGGTCTGGCAGCAGTCCTACGGGGACGATCAGACCATCGACGTGCATCTGTCCTGGCTGCGGCGGAAATTGGGCGAGACGGCGGCTCGTCCGCGCTATCTGCACACCCTGCGCGGGGTGGGCGTGAAGCTGGAGCCGCCGCGGGAGAACGCGCCGTGAGATGGGCCCTCGTCAAGGTGTCGCTCGCCGTCACCGCCATGGTCGTCGTCGCCTTCGCCGTCCCGCTCGGCCTCGTCGTCAAGGAGATGGCGCGCGACCGGGCGTTCTCCAACGCCGAGCGGCGCGCCGCCGGCCTCGCGCCCGTCCTCGCGATCACCACCGAACGCGAGGAACTGGACCGGGCCGTCGCCACCACCGAGGACGGTGCCGCCGGGCGGATGGCCGTCCACGTCCCCGCCGCCGACGAACCGGGCGGCAAGGCGCTGGAGATCGGCACCCGACGCGCCGCCGAGGACGATCTGCGCATCACCCGCGAACTGGGTCGCGCCACCATCACCGAGGTGCCGGGCGGCTCCGTGCTGCTCCAGCCGACCGCGCTCGGCTCCGGTCAGGTCGCGGTCGTCGAACTCTTCGTCCCCGAGGGCGAGGTCAGCAACGGCGTCGCCACCGCCTGGCTGGTGCTGGCCGGTGTCGGCATCGCCCTGATCGTCGGCTCCGTCGCGGTCGCCGACCGGCTCGGCGTCCGGATGGTCCAGCCCGCCCAGCGCCTCGCGGGCGCCGCCCACGACCTGGGCGAGGGCCGGCTCGGCGCCCGGGTCCCCGAGGAGGGGCCGCCCGAGCTCAAGTCCGCGGCGATCGCCTTCAACTCCATGGCCGACCAGGTCGTCCAGCTCCTCGCCAACGAGCGGGAACTGGCCGCCGACCTCTCCCACCGGCTGCGGACCCCGCTCACCGTGCTCCGGCTCAACGCCGCCTCCCTCGGCTCCGGTCCGGCCGCCGAGCAGACCCGTCACGCCGTCGAGCAGCTGGAGCGGGAGGTCGACACCATCATCCGTACCGCGCGCGAGGCCAAGCCCCAGACCCAGGCCACCGGTCCGGGCGCCGGCTGCGACGCCTCCGAGGTCGTCCGGGAGCGGATGGACTTCTGGTCCGCGCTCGCCGAGGACGAGGGTCGCAAGGTGCGGGTCGCGGGCGTCGACCGCCCGGTCCGCATCCCCGTCGCCCGCCCCGAACTGGTCGCCGCCCTCGACGCGCTGCTCGGCAACGTCTTCCGCCACACCCCCGAGGGCACCGCCTTCTCCGTCGACGTGCACAACGGCGACGACGCCGTCATCGTGCTCGTCTCCGACGCCGGCTCCGGCATCGCCGACCCGGCCGCCGCGCTGACCCGCGGCAACAACGGCCACCGGGACGGTTCCACCGGCCTCGGCCTGGACATCGTGCGCCGGATGGCCGAGTCCACCGGGGGCGACGTCCGCATCGGGCACTCCGTGCTCGGCGGCACCGAGGTCCGCATCTGGATCGGGCTCGACGGACGCGGAGCCGGTGACAGCGGCGGTCGGCGCGGCCACCGCACGGCCCGCCGCAGACGAGGCGGCGGCACGGGCAGCCGGCGGGCCGACGCCTCCTGAGCCGCGGCCCCGCCGCGGCCCCGCCGCGGGCCCGAACCTTTCGTCCCCCCGATGCCTCCCTTAAGCGGAGCCTAAGAATCCCCAACCACCGTGCCTCCGGGCGGATTTGTCCGTCTGCGGCTCGCTAGCGTGCTGCCGCACCCCACCCCCGCACACAGAGGCAGGCACGCGATGGGCACCAGCTCGCACCGGCGCAGGACGACCGGCAGGACCAAGGCCGTCGGAGCCGTCGTCGCCGCCGCGGTGATCGGCGGCGCGGTCTTCGCGCTCACCGGCACCGCCCAGGCGGCGTCCGTCGGCGCCGCCTACACCAAGACCAGCTCCTGGGAGGGCGGTTACACCGGCCAGTACATCGTCACCAACGAGACGTCCGCGGTGCAGAAGGACTGGACCCTGGAGTTCGACCTGCCCGCCGGGACGAGGATCGGCTCGCTGTGGAACGGCGACCACACCGTCTCCGGGCAGCACGTCACGGTCCGGCCCGCGAGCTGGAACAAGGAGCTGGCCCCCGGCCAGTCCGTCACCGTCGGCTTCGTGACCTCGGCGAGCGGCCAGGCCGGCGACCCGACCCACTGCCTGATCAACAAGTCCGCCTGCTCCGCGGGCGGCGCCACCCCGACCCCGAGCGGCCGCCCCACCGAGCAGCCCACGGCCACCGTCGCCCCCACCGCCTCCGCGACGCCCAGTGCTCCCGCCACCCCGACCCCGACCCGGACGGCCACCGCGAGCCCCACCCCGACGGCGACCGCGACCGGCACCCCGGGCACCGCCGCGAAGTACGCGCCGTACGTCGACACCTCGCTCTACCCGGCGTACGACCTGCTCGCCACCGCCGACGCCACCGGCGTGAAGGAGTTCAACCTCGCCTTCATCACCTCCGGCGGCTCCTGCGCCCCGCTGTGGGGCGGTGTCACCGACCTCGCGAGCGACCGGGTCGCCTCCCAGATCGGCGCCCTGCGCGCCAAGGGCGGTGACGTCCGGGTCTCCTTCGGCGGTGCCGCCGGCCACGAGCTGGCCCTGAACTGCTCCGGCTCCGCCGACCTCGCCGCGGCCTACGGCAAGGTCGTCGACCAGTACAAGCTCACCAAGGTCGACTTCGACATCGAGGGCGCGGCCCTGCCGGACACCGCCGCCAACACCCGCCGCTCCCAGGCGATCGCCCAGCTCCAGAAGACCCACCCCGGTCTGAACGTCTCCTTCACCCTGCCGGTCATGCCCGAGGGCCTGACCCAGCCGGGCGTGGACCTGCTCGCCGACGCGAAGAGGAACGGTGTCCGGATCGACGCCGTCAACATCATGGCGATGGACTACGGACCGGCCTACAGCGGCGACATGGGCCAGTACGCGATCCAGGCCGCGACCGCCACGCAGGCGCAGATCAAGGGTGTCCTCGGGCTGTCCGACGCGGCCGCCTGGAAGGCGGTCGCCGTCACCCCGATGATCGGCGTCAACGACGTCACGACCGAGGTCTTCAAGGTCGACGACGCCACCCAGCTGGTCGACTTCGCCAAGTCCAAGGGCATCGGCTGGCTGTCCATGTGGTCCTCGACCCGCGACAAGCAGTGCGCGGCCGGCGCCGTGAACCACGCCGACGCCACCTGCTCCTCGATCCTGCAGCAGCCGCTGGCGTTCACCAAGGCGTTCGGCGCCTACCGGTAGCCCCCACCCTCCCCCCACACCGCGCGCTCCGGCCGGACCACCCCACCCCCGGCCGGAGCGCGCCTCCGTGTCCCCGAGGCCCCTCCGGACACGTCAGCCCTTCACCGCGCCGCGCATGATCCCGCCGACGATCCGGCGTCCGAAGAGGGCGAACACGACCAGCAGCGGCAGCGTCCCCAGCAGGGCGCCGGCCATGATCACCGCCTGGTCCGGGACGTAGCCCCGCCCGAGACCGGCGAGGGCCACCTGCACCGTCGGACTGCCGCTCTGCGTCAGGGCGATGACCGGCCAGAAGAAGTCGTTCCATGCCGCCACGAAGGTCAGCATCCCGAGCACGGCCATCGCCGGACGGGCCGCCGGGAACACCACGTGCCAGACCGTCCGCAGCGCCCCCGCCCCGTCCATCCGGGCAGCCTCGACCAGTTCCGAGGGAAGGGCCTCGACCAGGTGCTGGCGCATGAAGAAGACTCCGAAGGCGGAGGCCAGCGCGGGCAGGATCACCGCCTGGAGCCGGTCCGTCCACGACAGCTCGGCGATCAGCATGTACAGCGGCACGGCGCCCAGTTGGGGCGGCACCGCCATCGTGCCGATCACGAGCAGCAGCAGCCCGGTGCGGAACCTGAACCGCAGCTTGGCGAAGGCGAAGCCCGCCAGGGTGGAGAACAGCACCGTCCCCGCCGTCACCGTTCCCGCCACGATCGTCGTGTTCAGCAACGCCGTGCCCAGGTTGGCGTCGGTCCAGGCGATCGACAGGTTGTGCCCCAGGTTCCCGCCGAACCGGAAGGGCGGCGGGGTCCGCGCGAGCCGGGTGGAGTCCGTCGAGGCGGCGACCGCCGTCCACACGAGCGGGAAGAGGGACCCGATCGTGACGACGGCGAGCAGGGCGTACGTGAGCGGTCCGGCCCGCCGCGCCGTCACGAGGCGTCCCCGCGCCAGGGGCCGTACCGGCGTACCGCACCCGCCACCGCTCCGACCAGCAGCAGGATCAGGAGCATGGCCCAGGCGATCGCCGACGCCCGTCCGAGATGCAGGTTCACCCAGCCCTGCTCGTACAGGTACAGCCCCAGCGTCTGGAACTGGTGGTCCGCCCCGCCGGTCGCCCCCGCCCCGCCGCTGAACAGCAGCGGCTCGCCGAAGAGCTGGGTCGCCCCGATCGTCGACACCACGACCGTGAACAGGAGCGTCGGCCGCAGCCCGGGCAGCGTGACGTGGACGAACTGCCGCAGGCGCGAGGCCCCGTCCAGCGCCGCCGACTCGTACAGCTCCCGAGGGATCGCCTGCATCGCCGCCAGGTAGATCAGCGCGTTGAAGCCCGTCCAGCGCCACACCACGATCGCCGACACCGCGCACCGGGACGACCAGGTCCCGTTCTGCCAGTCGACGGGCGGCACCCCGGCCAGCCCCAGGGCCCAGTTGACCATTCCGTAGTCCCGTCCGAAGAGGAGCACGAACACCAGGGTCGCGGCGGCCACCGACGTCGCGTACGGGGTGAGGGCCGCGACCCGGAAGAAGGCCCGGCCGCGCAGCCGCCGGTCGAGGAGTTCGGCGATCCCGAGCGCGAGCAGCAGCTGCGGGACGGTCGACATGACACCGAGGAGGACGGTGTTCTTCAGGGCGTTCCAGAAGAACTCGTCCCGCACGAGCCGGGAGTAGTTCCGCAGCCCCACCCACTCCATCTCGGTGGGCGCCGTCAACTCCACCCGGTGCAGCGAGGCCCAGCCGGTGTAGAGCAGCGGGAAGAGCCCGAAGGCCGCGAAGAACAGGAAGAAGGGGGCCACGAAGGCGTACGGGCTCCGGCTGCCGTCCCGGTGGCCCCGCCGGGCCGCGGGGGCGGGCCGCCCGGTGCTCTCCCGTGCGGGGGCGCCGGTCCCGTCCTCTGCCATCCGGGTCACCGGTCCAGGGCGTTGTCGATCGTCCTCACCGCCGTGTCCCACGCGGCCTGCGGGGACTTCCCCCGCTGGTCGATCTGGAGCATGCCGACGTCCGCCAGGTTCTGCGCGATGATCGCGTCCTTCGGGCCGAGGACGGTCACCGGGACGCCCCGGGCGGCCTGGGAGAAGATCGCGCCGATCGGGGCGTCGCCGAAGTACGGGAGTCGTGCCCGTGCGACGGCCGGCAGCGGGTAGGCGGCCGAGGCGCTGGGGAAGTTGCCGCGGCGCCGGAAGAGCGTCGCCTGCTGCGCGGGGGCGGTGAGCCAGGCGGCGAGTCGGGCCGCCTCGGCCGGATGCCGGCCCGCCGACGGCACGACGAGGAAGGAGCCGCCCCAGTTGCCCGGCCGGGGCGCCTGGGCCACGTCCCATCGCCCGCGGCCGGCCGGCCCCGCCTTGTCCCGGATGTAGCCGAGCATCCAGGCCGGGCAGGAGACGGTGGCGAAGGCGCCGTTGGCGAACGCCTGGTCCCACGCCGGGGTGAACTGCTGGAGCCGGGCGGTCAGGCCCTCGGTGGCGGAGGCGGCGGCGATGTCCCATGCCTCGCGTACGGCGGGGCTGGTGTCGTAGACGACCTCGCCCCGTTCGTCGTAGAACCGGATGGTGCTGCCGCCGGTGATGGCGGTCATCACACCGGACGCCGAGTCCACGAAGGCGACGCCGGGGGGAGCGCTCGCCCGGAACCGGCGGCCCGTCGCCAGGAACTTCCGCCAGTCCCCGGCCCACAGCCGGCCGACGGCGGTGCGTTCGGTGGGCAGTCCGGCCCGGGCGAAGTGGTCCTTGCGGTAGCAGACGGCCTGCGGGCCGATGTCCGTGCCGAGGCCGAGCGTCCGGCCGTCCGGAGCGGTGCCCTGGGCCCACTTCCAGGGCAGGAACGCGGCGCGGTCCACGCCGGGCGCGGTGCCGAGGTCTTCGAGCCGGTCCCCCTGCGTGGTGGTGATCTCGGCGATGTTGTCGACCTCGACGGCCTGGATGTCCGCGAGGCCGGATCCGGAGCCGAGGTGAGTGAGGAGCTGCGGGTAGTAGTTGGCGTTGCGCTCGATCGAGGTCTGCCGGATGACGACGTCGGGATGCTCCCGGGTGTACGCGTCGTAGAGGCCGGCCTCCTGGAACCCGAAGGCGCCGAAGACCCCGACGGTCAGGACGGTCCGGCCGGCGGCTTCGTCGGGGTCCTCGGCGCAGCCGGCGAGCAGTGCCGCGCACAGGACGACGGACAGGGCGGCGGCGATGCGGGTCCTGCGCAGGGCGGCCTCCTCGTGCGCGGCCTGGTGACCGACGCCACGTTAGGCGCCGGGCCGCCACCCGCGACGGGGGCGCCGCGTGTCTCACCCGAAGGGACCCGGAAACGACCGAGGCCCCGGTTCTCGCGAACCGGGGCCTCGATCTTCAGGGTGAGTAACGGGACTCGAACCCGCGACATCCTGGACCACAACCAGGTGCTCTACCAGCTGAGCTATACCCACCATGACCGGCGGTTTTCCCGAAGGTTTCCCCGACCGGCCGAGAAGAAGTCTACAGGGTCCCGACGGGTGCTCGCGCCCGCATTACGGCGAGCGCGAGCGGCGGCTCATTCCGCGGGCAGGACGTGGCGTGCCGCGATCTGCTTCGCCGTGTCGGAGTCGGGGCCGGGCTGCGGGACGAAGATCGCCTCGCGGTAGTAGCGCAGCTCGGCGATGGACTCGCGGATGTCGGCGAGCGCGCGGTGGTTGCCGTTCTTCTCCGGACTGTTGAAGTACGCCCTCGGGTACCAGCGGCGGGCCAGCTCCTTGACCGAGGAGACATCGACGATCCGGTAATGGAGGTACTCCTCCAGTGCGGACATGTCGCGCGCGAGGAAGCCGCGGTCGGTGCCGACCGAGTTCCCGCACAGGGGAGCCTTGCGGGGCTCCTTCACGTGCTCGCGTACGTACGCCAGGACCTGGGCCTCGGCGTCGGCGAGGGTGGTGCCCTCGGCGAGCGCGTCGAGCAGGCCCGAGTTCGTGTGCATCTGCCGCACGATCTCCGGCATGGTCTCCAGGGCGGCGTCCGGCGGACGGATCACGATGTCCACGCCTTCGCCGAGCACGTTCAGTTCCGAGTCGGTGACCAGCGCGGCCACCTCGATGAGTGCGTCGTCCGTCAGCGAGAGCCCGGTCATCTCGCAGTCGATCCACACCATGCGATCGTTCATGCGTCCTACCTTAGGGGGTGGCCTGCGGATCGGACCCTGCTCGCGCCGCGGGACGCCCGCCGGCCCGGCCCGGACGCGGGCGCGCGTCACCCCGGACGCCGACGGGCGCCCGGGGTGGTGTCCCCGGGCGCCCGTCGTGGGACGCGCCGTGGTGCGCGCCCTACGAGGTGCGCTGGCCCGGCAGGGCCGGGCGGCCGGGGGCGTACAGGTCCGACTGCGGCTTGCCCGGTTCCGGGCCGCGCCGCATTCCCGGCGCCACCTGGGCGGGCACGACCGGGTCCAGGACCGCGGTCACCGTGTCGCTCTGCGGGCGCCGGGCCCGGTAGGCGGCCCGGTAGGCGGCTGGCGAGGAGCCGAGCTGCCTCCGGAAGTGGCCGCGGAGCGCCACCGGGGAGCGGAAGCCGCACCGGCCCGCGACCTCGTCGACCGAGTAGTCGGAGGTCTCCAGCAGCCGCTGCGCCTGGAGCACCCGCTGGGTGATCAGCCACTGGAGCGGCGCCGAGCCCGTGAGGGACCGGAACCGGCGGTCGAAGGTCCGCCGTGACATGTACGCGCGGGCGGCGAGCGTCTCCACGTCGAACTGCTCGTGCAGGTGCTCCAGCGCCCAGGCGACGACCTCCGCGAGCGGGTCGGCGCCGATCTCCTCGGGTAAAGACCTGTCGAGGTAGCGCTCCTGACCGCCGCTGCGCCGCGGCGGGACGACCAGCCGGCGCGCCAGGGCGCCCGCGGCCTCCGTGCCGTGGTCGGTCCGCACGATGTGCAGACAGAGGTCGATTCCGGCCGCGGTGCCCGCCGACGTCAGCACGTCCCCGTCGTCGACGAAGAGCTCCCGCGGGTCCACGTGGACCGACGGGTAGCGCTTGGCCAGCGTCGGCGCGTACATCCAGTGCGTGGTCGCGGGCCGGCCGTCCAGGAGTCCGGCGGCGGCCAGGACGAACGCCCCGGTGCACAGCCCGACGATCCTGGCGCCCTCCTCGTGTGCCCGGCGCAGCGCGTCCAGCGCCTCCGGCGGCGGCGGCGAGGTGATCGACCGCCAGGCCGGTACGACGACGGTGCCGGCCCGGCTGATCGCGTCCAGGCCGTACGGCGCGGTGAGTTCCAGCCCGCCGGTGGTGCGCAGCGGTCCGTCTTCGCCGGCGCAGACGAGCAGCCGGTAGCGGGGCACGCCGGCGTCCTGCCGGTCGATGCCGAACACGGAGAGCGGGATGGAGCTCTCGAAGATGGGGCCGCCACTGAACAGCAGCACCGCGACGACTTCGCGCCGGCGCCGCCCGGACAGTTTCCGTGCGGCCTCCGGTGCGGTGGAGTCCTGGCTCATGACGCTAAGCCCCCCTCGGTGTTCGCGTCTCCCTGGTCCTGTCGCTCCTGCACGTTTCCCCTCGGTTTTGCACGAGACCCCAGTCTTCGATACCCATGATCGAATCTACTGTGTCCGGCGCCGCCGGAGTGACAAGTTCTCCAACCGGCACATTGTCGACATGGCAACTTGGCGCGAAGCATTCGATCACGAAGCGTTCCACTCGCGCGTCGCGCGGGGAAGCGGGTGGCCTGCGACTGGCCCGTCCCCATGGGGCGTGCGCGCCTGCCGCAAGGCTTTCGTGCCTGGTGGTGCCGGGGTTGGGGGGACATTCCGCCAAGGACTCGCCGGGGCCGGGAAGTTGGCTGAAAACATACGGGTGCGTCTGTGCGAGCTTGTCAGCTCCAGGGGGAGTCGTCAGTCTTGCCGGTCGTTCGGCCGCCGGTTCCGCCGCGGTCCCGTGCCGCCGCCGGAGCGCCGGCCGCCCGGGCCGGCCGCCTCGGCGCGCAGCCCCCGCTCCGAGCGCCGCAGCAGCAGCCGGCAGGCCGCCGTCACCGCGGCGAGGCCCAGGGCGGCGCCCGCGGCCCCGCCCAGTGAGGTGCCGTAGACGACGAGGACCACCGGAACGAGGACGCAGCAGAAGGCCGCCCACCTGACGACCTCCCCGGCCGATTCCGCGGCCGCGCCGCCCCCGCCCCCGGCGCCGCCCGTCCGGCCCGCCGGTCCGGGCGAGCGCGTCGGGTCCACGGGCCCGGCCGGCCCCGCGGGCGCCGGTGCCGTCCGGCGGCGGCTCCCGCGCCGGCCCGAGGGGGCGGGTCGGGCGGCGGACTGGGGGACGGTGGCCGAAGGTGCGTGCACGGGCGGGCTCCCTGCTGCGGTGGCTGGACCGGCGGGCCGGTGGCTGGACCTGTGGCAACGAGGAACGGAACGTTCCGGTCACTGTGGGCGGCGTCCGTTCGGCCCCGTACGGGGACACCTGTAGGACACATCCGGCATTGCCATATCGGGACGGGCTCGTGCATGCTCCCTGCAACGCCGTGTGACGGCCGGGTGTGGCACGGCCACCCCTGGGCAGGAGGAGAGTGTCGCCGTACCCTTGGGGGTATGGGGTTGGGAAGATGATTCCCGGACACAGCTCCGCCGCCAACCGTTGTTCCGCACGTCGTACTTTCCCGTTCCTTCCCACGAGGACCTTCTTCGCCGAGACACCGATGGCCGGTCACGAAATCCCCGAACCCGCGGACCGCAAGCGCGTCGCCGACTCCACGGTCGACCCCCTCGCGGTGGAACAGCCACGCCACCCCTGTGATCCCGCCTTCCGGCACGGGGTGGTGGTCGGCTTCGACGGCTCCACCTCCAGTGAGAGAGCCCTCGCCTACGCCATCGGCATGGCCCGGCGCTCCGGATCCGGCCTGATCATCGTGCACGTGGCCAACCGGCTGCCGACCACCGTCTGGGCCGGCTGCGAGCCCCCGGTCTTCGTCGACGTGCCCGACCACCGCACCGAGGTGCTCGGCCTGGAACTCGCCTGCGCCGACTACCTCGCCGAGGTGCCCTGGATCCTCGTCGAGCGGGGCGGCGACATCTGCCACGAGCTGGAGGAGGTCGGCCGGGAGTACTCGGCCGACGCGATCGTGGTCGGCTCCACGCACGGCATCGTCGGGCGGATCTTCGGCTCGGTGGCCGGCCGGCTGGCGAAGCGCGCCCAGCGGCCCGTGGTCGTCATCCCGTAGCTCCCCGGCCCCGCGGCCCGGCCCGGTGGCTTTCCGACCCCCGAACTCCCCGTCTTCCGGACCGGCTTCGGCATGTCATCGGCGGACGATCTGTCAACTCCCGCTGTTCGGCCATAAATCTGGCCATCCTCAGGTGAATTGTGCGCTTGTGAAGGGTAGATAAGGCTCACCGGAACAAAGCGGCCCAAGCAGCACAACTGCGTACCTGAAGGGAGCCCGCCGTGGACAACGAAGTCGCCGCGGGAAACACCACCTCCACGCTCGGCCATCTCGCCCTCGGACTGACCCTGCTGGCCTTCGGCATCGGCAGCACGGGCGTGATCGACAACGTCGCGGCATCGGATGCCGCCGGCCTCGCCACCTGGGTCGGCGGGGTGGCGCTGTTCCTCGTCGGTCTGCTCGCCCTGCGGGCGGGCAACGGCGGCGAGGGGACTGCCTATTCGGCGCTCGGCGCCTTCTGGTTCACGTGGGGCACCGGAGTGGGCGGCGACGCCGGCTCGTCCGAAGCGGCCGGGCTCTTCCTGCTGCTGTGGGCGCTCCTCGCACTCACCCTGACCGTGGCGGCGTCCGGCAGCGGACTGCTCGGGCAGGGCGTGTACGGGCTGCTGTGCGTCGCGCTGCTGCTGCTCGGGACCGGCGCGCTCATGGACAACGGGGGGCTCGCCAAGGCCGGCGGCTGGGTCGCCGCGGTCGCCGGTCTCGCCGCCTGGTACGGCGCGACGGCCGCGGTCGCCCACTGGCCGACCTCGGTGGGACGGCGTGCCGCGGGCCGGGGAGTGACGGCCACCGGCTGACGCGGCTCCGAAGGGCCCGGCGACCCCGGGCGGTCCACCCGGCCTCGGGGTCGGCTCGGGTGGACCGCGGGCGGACCGGACCCGCGAAAGAAGCGGTCCCCGCGCACGGGTGGCGTGCGCGGGGACCGCTTCGTGTCCGGTCGGGCGTCCGGGGACAGGCCGGGCGCCCGACCGTGGCCGAGACTCCGGGGGACAGGCCCGGAGACCGCTACTCGACCGTGACGGACTTGGCCAGGTTGCGCGGCTTGTCGATGTCGCGGCCCATGGCGAGCGCCGTGTGGTAGGCGAGGAGCTGGAGCGGGATGCCCATGAGGATCGGGTCCAGCTCGTCCTCGTTCTTCGGGACGACGATGGTGTGGTCGGCCTTCTCCTGCGGCTGGTGCGCGACGGCGAGGATGCGGCCGCTGCGGGCCTTGATCTCCTCCAGGGCGGCGCGGTTCTTCTCCAGCAGGTCGTCGTCGGGGACGATCGCGACCGTCGGCAGGGCCGGCTCGATCAGCGCGAGCGGGCCGTGCTTCAGCTCGGAGGCCGGGTACGCCTCGGCGTGGATGTAGGAGATCTCCTTGAGCTTCAGGGAGGCCTCCAGCGCGACCGGGTAGCCGCGCACGCGCCCGATGAACATCATCGACTGGGCGCCCGCGTACTCCTGGGCGAGCTTCTTGATCTCGTCCTCGGACTCCAGGATCTCGCTGATCTGCGCGGGCAGCCGGCGCAGGCCCTCGATGATCCGCTTGCCGTCGGTCACCGACAGGTCGCGGATGCGGCCCAGGTGCAGGGCGAGCAGCGCGAAGGCGACGACGGTGTTGGTGAAGCACTTGGTGGAGACGACGCAGACCTCGGGCCCGGCGTGCACGTACATGCCGCCGTCGGCCTCGCGGGCGATCGCCGAACCGACGACGTTGACCACGCCGAGGACGCGGGCGCCCTTGCGCTTGAGCTCCTGGACGGCGGCCAGCACGTCGTACGTCTCGCCCGACTGGGAGACGGCGATGTACAGGGTGTCGGGGTCCACGACCGGGTTGCGGTAGCGGAACTCCGAGGCCGGCTCGGCGTCTGCGGGGATGCGGGCCATGGACTCGATCAGGCCGGCGCCGATGAGGCCGGCGTGGTACGAGGTGCCGCAGCCGAGGATCTTGATCCGGCGGATGCCGCGGGCCTCGCGCGCGTCCAGGTTGAGGCCGCCCAGGTGGACGGTGGAGAAGCGGTCGTCGATCCGGCCGCGCAGCACGCGGTCGACCGCGTCGGGCTGCTCGGAGATCTCCTTGTGCATGTACGTGTCGTGGCCGCCCATGTCGTAGGAGGCGGCCTCCCACTCCACGGTCTCGGGCGTGGCGGTGGTGGACGCGCCGGAGGTCGTGTACGTGCGGAAGTCGTCGGCCTTGAGGGTGGCCATCTCGCCGTCGTCGAGGGTGACGACCTGGCGGGTGTGGGCGATCAGGGCGGCGACGTCGGAGGCGACGAACATCTCCTTCTCGCCGATGCCGAGGACGACCGGGGAGCCGTTGCGGGCCACCACGATGCGGTCGTTGAAGTCGGCGTGCATGACGGCGATGCCGTACGTGCCCTCGATGACCTTGAGCGCCTCGCGGACCTTCTCCTCCAGCGTGGTGGCCTGGGAGCGCGCGATCAGGTGGGTGATGACCTCGGTGTCGGTCTCGGAGGCGAAGACGACTCCGTCGGCCTCCAGCTTGGCGCGCAGCTCGGCGGCGTTGTCCACGATGCCGTTGTGGACGACGGCGACCTTGTTCTCGGGGTCCAGGTGCGGGTGCGAGTTCACGTCGCTGGGGGCGCCGTGGGTGGCCCAGCGGGTGTGGGCGATGCCGGTGGTGCCGGTGAAGCGCTTGGGGACACGGGCCTCCAGGTCACGGACCCGGCCCTTGGCCTTCACCATCTTCAGGCCGGCGGCCTTCGGGCTGGTGATCACGATGCCCGCGGAGTCGTACCCCCGGTACTCCAGTCGCTGCAGGCCCTCCAGCAGCAGCGGGGCCACGTCACGCTTTCCGATGTAACCGACGATTCCGCACATAAAGTCTGAACCCCTCCAGGATTTGGGTGTGTGCCCGGGTGTGGACGAACCGGCCCGCTCAGCCGTAGACGATGCGGCGCAGCTGCCGGAGCGAGAGCTCCGGTGGCGCCACCGCGCGATGCGGCAGTTCCGCCGCGATGCGCTCGAAGATCTCGGCGTTCACCGCTCCACCGGACTGCAGTTCGCGGTGGCGGCGGCGGACGAAGTCCTCGGTCGACTCGTCGAAGTACGCCAGCACGTCGAGCACCACCCGGGCGGCCTCACCGCGCTGGAGCGCGGTGCTGCGCACCAGGTGGTCGATGAGGTCGTCATGCGACGGGCGGCGATCGAGCACCCGTGCATACTGCGGGGTGTCTCACCCCGTTCGCAAGAATTCTGCCCGATTTCGGGCAAGCGTGAGCGTGATCACGGGTCCGGACGGGCTAATTGGTCTACACCTTGACCGCTGCTGGGGTGCACGGTACGCATGGTGACTGTTCGGATACGTAAAGCCCGCAGTCGCAAGCCCGTCGAAAGGGACCACGCCCGTGCGACAGCTCAGAACGTTTCCGCGTCTTCTCGGTGCCCTGCTCCTCGCGGCGGCGGCCGGCGTCTCGTCCGTCGGAGCCGTACCGGCCTCCTCCGCTCCCCCCGGCCCCTCCTCCGCGGCGCCCTTCGCCGAGCAGGACATCGTCCCCCGGCCGCTCGGCCGGATCGTCCCGGTGCCCGCCTCCGTCACCCCGGGCGGGGCGCCGTACGCGCTCACCGCCGCCACCCGCATCCGGGTCGACAGGAGCTCCCGCGAGGCCCGCGCCGTCGGCGGCTACCTCGCCGGGCTCCTGCGGCCCTCCACCGGCCTCCCGCTGCCCGTCGTCGACGACTCCGCCGGGCGCGGCGGCATCCTGCTGCGCCTGCGCGCCGGCGAGACCGCGCTCGGTGAGGAGGGGTACCGGCTGGAGTCCGGCCCGGGCGGCGTGACCCTCACCGCCCGCCGGCCCGCCGGCCTGTTCCGCGGCGTCCAGACACTGCGCCAGCAGCTGCCCGCCGCCGTGGAGCGGGACACCGTCCAGCCGGGGCCCTGGACCGTGGCAGGCGGCACCGTCACCGACACCCCGCGCTTCGCCCACCGGGGCGCGATGCTCGACGTCTCACGTCACTTCTTCACCGTCGACCAGGTCAAGCGCTACATCGACCAGCTCGCCCTCTACAAGATCAACACACTGCATCTGCACCTCTCCGACGACCAGGGCTGGCGGATCGCCGTCGACTCCTGGCCCCGCCTCGCCGCCCACGGCGGCTCCACCCAGGTCGGCGGCGGCCCCGGCGGCTTCTACACGAAGGACGACTACCGGGAGATCGTGCGCCACGCCGCCTCCCGCTACCAGGAGGTCGTCCCCGAGATCGACATGCCGGGACACACCAACGCGGCCCTCGCCTCCTACGCCGAGCTCAACTGCGACGGGATCGCCCCGCCGCTCTACACCGGAACCTCCGTCGGCTTCAGCTCGCTGTGCGTGGCGAAGCCCGGGACGTACGACTTCGTGGACGACGTGATCCGGGAGCTCGCCGCGCTCACCCCGGGGCGCTACCTCCACATCGGCGGCGACGAGGCGCACTCCACCAGCCACGCCGACTACGTCGCCTTCATGGACCGCGTGCAGCCGGTCGTCGCGAAGTACGGCAAGACCGTCATCGGCTGGCACCAGCTCACCGGCGCCACCCCCGCACCGGGGGCCCTCGCCCAGTACTGGGGCCTGGACCGCTCCTCGGCGGCCGAGAAGGCACAGGTGGCCCGGGCCGCGCAGAACGGCACCGGGCTGATCCTCTCCCCGGCCGACCGGGTCTACCTCGACATGAAGTACACCAAGGACACCCCGCTGGGCCTGTCCTGGGCCGGCTACGTCGAGGTCCGTCGCTCCTACGACTGGAACCCGGGGGCCTATCTGCCGGACGTGCCCGAGTCGGCGGTCCGGGGCGTCGAGGCGCCGCTGTGGACGGAGACGATCTCGCAGAGCGCGCACATCGACCGCATGGCCTTCCCACGCCTGCCGGGCGTGGCGGAGCTCGGCTGGTCGCCCGCGGCCACGCACGACTGGGAGACCTACAAGGTGCGGCTCGCGGAACAGGGGCCTCGCATGGCGGCGCTCGGGATCGACTACCACCGCTCGCCGCAGGTGCCCTGGCCGGCCGAGTAGGGCCGCCGGGAGCGGGGGAGCGGGGCAGGACGGAGCGCATGTCCGGCGGAGGACCGTACTCCGCCGGACATGCGCCGGTCTATCGGGCGAACCGCGCGATCGGGTTCACCAGGTCGCCGACCAGCTGGAGCGCCGCCGACGGGTCCGCCAGGTCCACCATCTGCCGGTTGTTGCGCAGCTGGAGCCGGTTCAGGGCGGAGAGCGCGAAGGTCTCGGCGAACACGTCGTACTGCGCGAACCTGTCCGCGAGCTCCGGCATCGACTCCTGGTAGCCGCGGACGCACTCCGCGACCGTCCGCCAGAAGTCGTCCTCGTCCAGGACGCCCTCCGCCGCCAGCGTGGCGCCGAGGAAGCGGAAGAAGCAGTCGAAGACGTCCGTGAAGACCGAGAGCAGCTTCATGTCCTCGGGGACCTCGGCCCGGACCCGCTCCACGGCCGGCGGCAGCACCGCGTCCGGGTCCATGACGCAGATCTCCTCGGCGATGTCCTTGAACACCGCCCGCGCGACCGCGCCCCGCTCGTCGAGGACGAGGATCACGTTCTCGCCGTGCGGCATGTAGACCAGGTCGTACGCGTAGAAGCAGTGCAGCACCGGCAGCAGGTACGCGTCCAGGTAGCCGCGCAGCCACGCGGTCGGGGCGAGCCCCGAGTCCTTGATCAGGGCGCCCGCGAAGGACGCGCCCGCGTGGTCGACGTGGAGGAGCGAGGCCATCGTCGCGAGGCGCTCGCCCGGCTCCAGGGACGCCACCGGGGACTCCCGCCAGAGCGCGGCGAGCATCTTGCGGTACGGCGAGTAGCGGTCGGTGGCGGCCTCGTACTCCAGGTGCCGGTAGCCGATCGCGGCCCGCTCGCGGATGATCGAGAACCGCGCCGCCTTCAGGACGGAGTCGGCCTCGATCAGCCCGGCCAGCCAGTCGTTGATCGCCGGGGTGGCCTCCATGTACGCGGCCGAGAGCCCTCGCATGAAGCCCATGTTGAGGACCGACAGCGCCGTCTTGACGTAGTGCCTGGCCGGGTCCGAGGTGTTGAAGAAGGTACGGATCGACTGCTGCGCGAGGTAGGCGTCGTCGCCCTCGCCCAGGTAGACGAGGCGCTCCTGCGCCACCTCGGCGGCGAAGGTCACCGACAGCTTGTTCCACCACTGCCAGGGGTGGGCCGGCATCAGCAGGTAGTCGGCCAGGTCCAGTCCCCGCTCGGCGAGGGTGGCGGCGAAGCCGTCGACCGCCCGGTTGCCCAGCTCGGCGCGGATGAAGCTGTCGTACTCGAGGCCGGCGCCCGCCGTGAAGGTGGTGCGGTCCCGGCGCGCGGCCAGCCAGATCAGGTGGATCTCGCTCGCCGCCTCCGGCGCGTAGGCGCGGAACTCGTCCACGCCGAAGCCGAGCCGGCCGTTGTTGGCGACGAAGCAGGGGTGACCCTCGGTCATCCCGGTCTCGATCTCCTGGAAGTCCGCCCGCGCCAGCTCGGCCGCGGTGACGAGCGGCTTGGTCGCCTTGAACGCGGTGCCGGCCAGGGTCGAGGAGATCTCCTCCAGGTACACCGGCAGGATCTCGTCGCTCAGGCCCAGCGCGTCGCGCAGCTCGGTGATGAACTGCAGGGCGTCCAGCGGCAGCCGCTCGCCGCCCCGGTGGCGGCTGATGGACTCGGGGAGGATCTGCCAGTGGTCGAGCGCGAAGCGGTCGGCGGTGAAGCGGTACTCGGTCGCGCCGTCGTCGCTGAGGACCGCGTAGCGGCTCTCGCCCAGCTCCCGCGGGTCGATCAGCCGCTCGTGGGCGAACTCGGCGAGGCCCTTGCGGATCAGCGCCCGGTTGGCGTCGGCCCAGCGCTCGGGCGTGAGGTGTGCGACGGGGTTCACAGGGCGGCTCCCACGGCGGCGTCGAACTGCTCGCGCGTGCAGAAGCTGAGCAGCGCGTCCTTCTCGGGCTTGCGGATCTCCCGCTCCGGCACGAAGCCGACGGCCGCGTTGAGCGCGTGGACGGCGGTGTTGCGCACGTCCGGCTCGACGACGACACGGGCGGTCGCCGGGTCGTCGAACAGTTCGCGCATCACGGCGGTGATCACGAGGCGGGTGAAGCCGTGCACGGGCGTGTCGGTGGGCGCGACCAGGAAGTGCATGCCGACGTCGCCGGGCCGCGGCTCGTACAGGCCGACCAGCTCGACGTGGCGCGGGTCGTAGCGCTCCATGAGGACGGCGGGCTCGTCGTCGACCAGGCCGATGAAGACGTCGTGGTGCGGGTTCGCGGCGATCGCCATGTACTCGCGCTCCACGTCCTGGAGTTTCGCGCCCTGCATCATCCAGAAGGCGGCCTTGGGGTGGGTGACCCACGGGTGGATCAGCTCGGCGTCGGCCAGCGGGTCGAGCGGGCGGAAGCGGACGGTCATACGGAGAACTCCTGGAACGCGATGGTCTTCTCGACGGGGTAGTAGGCCGAACCCAGCATCTCCCCGATGATGTAGGCGTTGCGGTACGCGCCCATGCCCAGGTCGGGCGAGGTGATGGAGTGGGTGTGCACGCCGGCGTTCTGGAGGAAGATGCCCCGGCCCGTCGTGTCGATCGCGTAGTTGCGCGCCACGTCGAAGCGGCCCTGCCCGTCCCAGTTGATCCGGTCGCGGACCGGCTCCAGGAAGGCGGGGACGGCGTAGCGGTAGCCGGTGGCGAGGATCAGGCCCTCGGTCTCCACCGTGAAGTCCTTCTCCTGCTCCTCCTGGCGGAAGCCCAGGGTGTACGTGCCCGTCGCGTCGTCGTACGCGGCGGAGCTCAGGGCGGAGTTGGTGAGCAGCCGGGTGGGGACCGGGCCGGCCAGGTTCTTCTGGTAGAGCAGGTCGAAGATGGCGTCGATCAGCTCGCCGTCGATGCCCTTGAACAGGCCCTTCTGGCCGCTCTCCAGGCGATAGCGGGTCTCCTCGGGGAGGGCGTGGAAGTAGTCCACGTACTCCGGGGAGGTCATCTCCAGGGTGAGCTTGGTGTACTCCAGCGGGAAGAAGCGCGGGGAGCGGGTCACCCAGTTCAGCCGGTAGCCGTGGACGTCGATCTCCGAAAGGAGGTCGTAGTAGATCTCGGCCGCGCTCTGGCCGCTGCCGACCAGGGTGATCGACTTCTTCGCCTGGAGAGCCTCCTTGTGGGGGAGGTAGCGCGAGTTGTGGATCAGGTCGCCGCCGAGCTCCCGGCAGGACTCCGGGACGTAGGGCGGGGTGCCGGTGCCCAGCACGATCCGGCGGGCGCGGAACGTCTCGCCGGCCTCGGTCCGCACCACGTACACCTCGTCCGCCTCGTCGAACCCGACCGAGGCGACGGTCGTGGAGAAGCGGATGGAGGACAGCTTCCCGGCCGCCCAGCGGCAGTAGTCGTTGTACTCCGTGCGCAGCGGATAGAAGTTCTCGCGGATGTAGAACGAGTACAGCCGGCCCTTCTCCTTCAGGTAGTTGAGGAAGGAGTACGGGGAGGTCGGGTCGGCCATCGTGACCAGGTCGGACATGAAGGGCGTCTGGAGGTGCGCGCCCTCCAGGAACATGCCCGAGTGCCATTCGAAGTCCGGCTTGGACTCGAGGAAGAGGCCGTCCAGCTCGTCGATGGGCTCGGTCAGGCAGGCGAGACCGAGGTTGAACGGACCGAGTCCGATGCCGATGAAATCAAGAGGCTGCGTGGACAAGGTTCTCTCCCAGGTACTGCTCGGCGTGGCCGGCTATCAGATCGAGGACGGCGGCGATGTCGGCCGGGGTCGTCTCGGGGTTGAGCAGGGTGAACTTCAGGTACTGGCGGCCGTCGACCTTCGTGCCGGCGACGACGGCCTCGCCCGAGGCGAACAGCGCCTTGCGGGCGTAGAGGTTGGCCCGGTCGATCTCGGCGGGGGAGGTGACGGCCTCGGGGATGTAGCGGTAGACGAGGGTGGACAGCTGGGGCTCGACGACGACGTCGTAGCGCGGGTCGGCGACCAGCAGGTCCCAGCCGGCCCCGGCCAGGTCGCAGACCTCGTCGAAGAGCTCGCCGACACCGTCGGCACCCATCACGCGCAGGGTCATCCACAGCTTCAGCGCGTCGAAACGGCGCGTGGTCTGGAGGGACTTGTCGACCTGGTTGGGGATCAGCTCGGCGACGCTGCGGCGGGGGTTGAGGTAGTCCGCGTGGTAGGTCGCGTGGCGCAGGGTGGCGCCGTCGCGGACCAGGACGGCGGAGGAACTCACCGGCTGGAAGAAGGACTTGTGGTAGTCGACGGTGACCGAGTCGGCGTGCTCGATGCCGTCCAGGAGGTGGCGGCGGGTGCGCGAGGCGAGCAGGCCGCAGCCGTACGCGGCGTCGACGTGCATCCAGGCGCCGTACTCGGCGGCCAGCGCGGCGATCTCGGGCAGCGGGTCGATGGAGCCGAAGTCCGTGGTGCCGGCGGTGGCGACGATCGCCATCGGGATCAGGCCCTCGGCACGGCAGGTCTCCAGCTCGGCGGCGAGGATGACCGACTGCATGCGCTTGTCGCGGTCGACGGGGACGGAGACGACGGCGTCGCGGCCGAGCCCGAGGAGGGTGGCGGACTTCTGGACGCTGAAGTGGCTGCACTCGGAGGCGAAGATCCGCAGGCGGCTCAGGTCGTCGGTGCCGGCCTCCTCGCGGGCGAGGAGCAGGGCCTGGAGGTTGGACTGGGTGCCGCCGCTGGTGAAGACGCCGTCCGCCGCCGGGCCCAGGCCGATGCGGCCGGTGGTCCAGTCGATCAGTTTGCGCTCGATGAGGGTGCCGCCCGCGCTCTGGTCCCAGGTGTCGAGCGAGGAGTTGACGGCCGAGAGGACCGCCTCGCCGAGGACGGCGGGGATGACGACCGGGCAGTTGAGGTGGCCCAGGTAGCGCGGGTGGTGGAAGTAGACGGCGTCGCGGAGGTAGACGTCCTCCAGCTCGTCGAGGGCCGCGGAGGCGTCGCCCAGGGGCCGGTCCAGGTCCACGGCGTCGATGACCGGGGCCAGCTCGGCCGGCGTGACACCCGTGAACGGGCGTCGCGTCGTGGCGAGTTTGTCGGCCACCCGCTCGACTCCTTCGGTGACGGAGCGTCGGTAGCTCTCCGCCGTGGCGTCATTGAGCAGGTGCGAGCGCATGCAGGGTCCTTCCCGGGTACGGGACTCGGTCGCTCCCTCCGGACACGTGGAGGGGCGAGAGGCGACAACAAACTTAGGTTAGCCTAACCTAAATTGAGTTCGCAACGACCCCTTGCCCCCCTCACGTCACAGCAGTTGGCATCCCGGGACGCCCCTCCGGGAGGGCGGGGGCGCCGCGGGTGGGACGTGCCGTGCCGGTCGTGCGGGACCGGGGCGGGGCGGGGGCGGCGTCCCCTGGCGCGCCGGAGCGCACGGCCCGCGCGTGTTCGTGAGCCGGGCCCGCGGGTGCCTCGGGGCGGGGCCTACGCCTCTTCCTGGGTCTCGTCCGGCACCTCGCGCAGGGCGTCCTCCGACAGCCCCTTGCGCCAGTAGCCGACGAACGTCACCCGGCGCCGGTCCAGTCCGCGCTCCCCGACGAAGTGGCGGCGCAAAGCCTTCACCGAACCCGACTCGCCCGCGATCCAGACGTAGGGGGCGTCGCCGGGCAGCTCGGTGCCGCGCACCGCCTCCACGGCGGACGGCGCGCCCTCCTCGCGGACCAGCCAGGTGATCGTGGCGTCGGCCTCGGTCGTCAGCTCCATCCGGTCCCCGGCGTACGGCACTTCGAGATGGACGTGCGCCCGCGTGTCCGCGGGCAGCCACTCCAGGATCGCGGCGGCGGCCGGCAGGGCCGTCTCGTCCGCCCAGATGAGGACGGAGTCGGCGTCGGCCGGCAGCTGGAAGCGGACCCCCGTGTTCGCCGGCACGGCCGGGCCCAGGACGACCACCCGGTCGCCCTTCGCGGCCTGCTGGGCCCAGCGGCAGGCCGGGCCGCCGTCCTCGTGCAGCGCGAAGTCGATGTCGACCTCGTCGGGGGCGGTGCGCTGCTCCCTGACGGTGTACGAGCGCATCACGGCCCGCTCGTCGGCGGGCAGGGCGCGCCACGCGCCGAGCACCGCGTACAGGTCGTCCGTGTCGAGCGGCGGCAGGACCGGCTCCGGCTGACCGGGGTGCGGCAGGAAGAGCGAGAGCGACTGGTCGCGGCCGCCCGAGGCGAAGCCCTTCAGGTCCTCCCCGGTGAAGGTGATCCGGACCAGTGAGGGGCCGAGCCGCCTCGTCCGGTCGACCTGCAGCGGGAAGAAGCGGAAGGGAACGGTCTCAGTGGTCGTCATCGGAGTCGGGCCACCTTCTGGGCGGGCTGGATCGATCGGGCGGGATCGACCCGACGGGAGAGATCGAAGGTAGGTTAGCCTAACCTCATGTGGACCTGAACGGGTGGGTGCGGATTTCGCGGCCCCGGGACGCGACCGTGCCCGCCACCCCGGAGGGCGACGGGCACGGAGGACGGCCGGGCGGCAGGCGCCGTCAGGCGGGCAGGCCCAACTCGCGGGCGATCAGCATGCGCTGGACCTCGCTGGTGCCCTCGCCGATCTCCAGGATCTTGGAGTCGCGCCACATCCGGGCCACCGGGTACTCGTTCATGAAGCCGTAGCCGCCGTGGATCTGGGTCGCCTCACGGGCGTTGTCGACCGCCACCGTGGAGGAGTACAGCTTCGCCAGCGCCGCCTCCTTCTTGAACGGCTCGCCGAGCACCAGACGCGACGCCGCGTCACGCCAGCCGATGCGGGCCATGTGCGCCCGCATCTCCATGTCCGCGATCTTGAACTGGATGGCCTGGTTCTCGCCGATCGGACGGCCGAACGCCACCCGCTCCTTGGCGTACTTCACCGACTCGTCGACACAGCCCTGCGCGAGGCCCGTCGCGAGCGCCGAGATCGCGATCCGGCCCTCGTCCAGGATGCGGAGGAACTGCGCGTAGCCGCGGCCCTCCTCGCCGAGCAGGTTCGCCGCCGGGACCCGCACGTCGTCGAAGGACAGCTCGCGGGTGTCGGAGGCGTTCCAGCCGACCTTGGAGTACGGGGCGGCGACGGTGAAGCCCGGGGTGCCCGAGGGGACGATGATCGAGGAGATCAGCGGCCGGCCGTCGGACTTGCGGCCGGTGACCGCGGTGACCGTCACCAGACCGGTGATGTCCGTACCGGAGTTGGTGATGAAGCACTTCGAGCCGTTGATGATCCACTCGCCGGTGGACTCGTCGCGCACGGCCGTGGTGCGGGTGCCGCCCGCGTCCGAGCCGGCGCCCGGCTCGGTCAGGCCGAACGCGCCCAGGATCTCGCCGGAGCACATCCGGGGGAGCCACTCGCGCTTCTGCTCCTCGGTGCCGAACAGGTGCAGCGGCATGGCGCCCAGCGAGACACCCGCCTCCAGGGTGATGGCGACGGAGGAGTCGACGCGGGCCAGCTCCTCCAGGGCGATGCCCAGGGCGAGGTAGTCGCCGCCCATGCCGCCGTACTCCTCGGGGAAGGGCAGGCCGAACAGGCCCATGCGGCCCATCTCGCGGACGATCTCGTACGGGAACTCGTGGCGCTCGTAGTAGTCGCCGATCTTCGGGGCGACGACGTCGTGGGCGAACTCCTCGACGGTGCGGCGGAGTTCCTCGTGCTCTTGGGAGAGCCGGTGGTCGAGCGACATTGCTAGGACTCCTTGTGGGAGAGCGCGCGGACGGTACGGGAAGGGCTCGGTCGGCCCAGTTGTTCGGCCATCCACTCGCTCGTGGCGGTGAGGGCGGCCAGATCGACCCCGGTCTCGATGCCGAGGCCGTCGAGCATCCACACGAGGTCTTCGGTGGCGAGGTTGCCGGTGGCGCTCTTGGCGTACGGGCAGCCACCGAGGCCGCCCGCGGAGGCGTCGACGGTGGTGACGCCGCACCGGAGCGCGGCGAGGGTGTTCGAGAGCGCCTGGCCGTAGGTGTCGTGGAAGTGCACGGCGAGCCGTGAGGCGGGCACCCCCGCCTCGGCGAGCGCGGCCAGGAGCTGTTCCACGTGGCCGGGGGTGGCGACGCCGATGGTGTCGCCGAGGCTCAGCTCGTCGCAGCCCATGTCCGCGAGCGCCTTGGTGACCCGGACGACCTGCTCCACCGGGACGGCCCCCTCCCAGGGGTCGCCGAAGCACATCGAGAGATAGCCGCGGACCTTCAGGCCGTGCTCTATGGCCCGCGTGACGGTCGGCCGGAACATGGCCAGCGCCTCGTCGACGGTCCGGTTGAGATTGGCCCGGGCGAAGGACTCGGTGGCCGAGGCGAAGACGGCGATCTCCCGGGCGCCGAGTGCCAGCGCGCGGTCGAGGCCGCGCTCGTTGGGCACCAGGACGGGCAGCCGGGCGGGCACGCCGGCCAGCAGCGGGAACAGCTCCTCGGCGTCGGCCAGCTGGGGCACCCACTTGCGGTGCACGAAGCTGGTCGCCTCGACGGTGCCGAGACCGGCGTCCGCGAGGCGGCGCACGAACTCGGCCTTGACCGCGGTCGGCACGACGTTCTTCTCGTTCTGCAGCCCGTCGCGGGGCCCGACCTCGTGGATCCGGACCCGGGCGGGGAGCCCGGGGGCGGGCACGCGCATGGGCAGGCCCGTGGTCATGATTCCTCCCTGGGGGTCACCACGGCGAGGATCTGGTCCATGGCGACGGTGTTGCCGGGTGTGACGTCCAGCTCGGTGACGGTGCCGGCGTGCGGGGCGGAGATGACGTGCTCCATCTTCATCGCCTCGACGACCAGCAGGCTCTGTCCGGCCTCGACCTCGTCCCCGACGGCCACCTTCACGACGGTGACCGTGCCGGGCATCGGCGCGGCGAGCGTGTCGGCCCCGCCGCGCGTGGCGCCGGACAGGGCGCTGGCGACCGGGTCGTGGTCGATGACGTGCCAGGCGTCGCCGTCCCGGCCGAGCCAGGTCCCCTCGGGGGAGTCGGCGCGGTGGAAGTGATGGGTGAGCCCGTCGAGGCGCACGGAGACGTGGTGCGCGGAGATCTGCCCGACCCCCGCCGCCGTCGGCTCCGCCGCGGACTCGCCGAGCGCGAGCTCCGCCTCCGCCGACGTGCCCCGCACCCGCATCGTCACCGGGTCCTGGCCCGGGACCCGGAAGGGACGCGGAGTCCAGGCCGGCCGGCCGCCGAGACGCCAGCCGCTGCCGGCGTCGAAGGGGTCCGTCCAGCCCGCGGGCGCGCCGGGCGCCGTCGGGAACTGCCGCAGCAGGGCGGCCGCCGCGTACACCTCGTCCGGTACGCCCTCGGGGACCAGGCCGTCCGCCTCGCGCTCCACCAGACCCGTGTCCAGGTCCCCGGCCACCACGTCCGGGTGTGCCAGCAGGCGGCGCAGGAAGCCCGCGTTGGTCGGCACGCCCAGGGTGACCGTGTCCGCCAGGGCCGCGCGCAGCCGCCGCAGCGCGGTGGCGCGGTCCGGCGCGTGCACGATGACCTTCGAGAGCATCGGGTCGTAGAGGCTGGAGACCTCCGTCCCCTCGCTCAGACCGGAGTCCGTCCGCACCCCGTCGCCCTGCGGCTCGCGCAGGGACAGGACCGTGCCGCCGGACGGCAGGAAGCCGCGCGCCGGGTCCTCCGCGCAGATCCGGGCCTCGATCGCGTGGCCCGTCAGACGCACGTCGGACTGGCCGAAGGACAACGGCTCGCCCGCGGCGACCCGCAGCTGCCACTCCACGAGGTCCACGCCCGTGATCAGTTCGGTCACCGGGTGCTCGACCTGGAGGCGGGTGTTCATCTCCATGAAGTAGTACGAGGAGGGGTCCACGCCCGGGACGATGAACTCGACCGTGCCGGCGCCCACGTAGCCGCAGGAACGGGCCGCCTCGACCGCCGCCGCGCCCATCGCGGCGCGGGTCTCCTCGTCGAGCAGGACGCTGGGCGCCTCCTCGATGATCTTCTGGTGGCGCCGCTGGAGCGAGCACTCGCGCTCCCCGAGGTGCACCACGTTCCCGTGGGCGTCGGCGAGGACCTGGATCTCGATGTGGCGGGGACGGTCGATCCACCGCTCCACGAGCAGGGTGTCGTCGCCGAACGAGGACCGGGCCTCGCGCCGCGCCGCCGCGATCTCCTCCGTCAGCGTCGACAGGTCGCGCACCAGGCGCATGCCCTTGCCGCCGCCGCCCGCCGAGGGCTTCAGCAGGACCGGAGCGCCCAGTTCGCGGGCGGCCTCCTCCAGTTCGGGGTCGGCCGCGCCCGGCACGACGGGCACGCCCGCCGCCTTCACCGTCGCCTTCGCCCGGATCTTGTCGCCCATGAGCGAGATCGCGGAGGCCGGCGGGCCGATGAAGGCCAGGCCGGCGTCCGCGCACGCCTGCGCGAAGGCCGCGTTCTCGGCGAGGAAGCCGTAGCCGGGGTGGACGGCCTGCGCGCCGGTGCGGCGGGCGGCGTCCAGCAGGCGCTCCACGGAGAGATAGCTCTCCGACGCGGGCGCCGGGCCGAGCCGGACCGCCGTGTCGGCCTCCCGCACGTGGCGCGCGTCCCGGTCCGCGTCGCTGAAGACGGCGACGGAACGGACGCCCATGGCCCGCAGGGTGCGGATGACCCGGACCGCGATCTCGCCTCGGTTGGCGACCAGGACTGTGTCGAACATGGTCATCTGTCACTCACATCCGGAAGACGCCGAAGGCGGGGTCGGCGAGCGGGGCGTTGGCGCACGCGGTGAGCGCGAGGCCCACCACCTGCCGGGTCTCCATCGGGTCGATGACGCCGTCGTCCCACAGCCGGGCACTCGCGTAGTAGGCGCTGCCCTGCTGCTCGTACTGCGCGCGGATCGGGTCCTTGAAGGCTTCCTCGTCCTCGGCGGGCCAGCTCTCGCCGCGCCCCTCCAGCTGGTCGCGCTTGACCGTCGCGAGCACGGAGGCGGCCTGCTCGCCGCCCATCACCGAGATCTTGGCGTTGGGCCACATCCACAGGAAGCGGGGCGAGTACGCCCGGCCGCACATGGAGTAGTTGCCGGCGCCGTAGGAGCCGCCGACGACGACCGTCAGCTTCGGCACGCGGGTGCACGCCACCGCGGTCACCATCTTGGCGCCGTGCTTGGCGATGCCGCCCGCCTCGTAGTCCCGGCCGACCATGAAGCCGGAGATGTTCTGGAGGAACAGCAGCGGGATGCCGCGCTGGTCGCACAGCTCGATGAAGTGCGCGCCCTTCTGGGCGGACTCGGAGAACAGGATGCCGTTGTTGGCGACGATGCCCACGGGGTGGCCGTGGATCCGGGCGAAGCCGGTGATCAGCGTCTGGCCGTACTCCGACTTGAACTCCTGGAAGCGCGAGCCGTCGGTGATCCGCGCGATGACCTCGCGGACGTCGTAGGGCGTGCGGGAGTCCACCGGTACCGCGCCGTAGAGCCCGGCCGGGTCGACCTTCGGCTCCTCGACCGGCTCGACCGACCACGGCAGCGGGCCGCGCTCGGGGAGCGTCGCGACGATGTTGCGGACGATCCGCAGGGCGTGGGCGTCGTCCTCGGCGAGGTGGTCGGTGACGCCGGAGGTGCGGGAGTGCACCTCGCCGCCGCCCAGCTCCTCGGCCGTCACGACCTCGCCGGTCGCCGCCTTCACCAGCGGGGGTCCGCCCAGGAAGATCGTGCCCTGGTTCCGCACGATCACGGCCTCGTCGCTCATCGCCGGCACGTAGGCGCCGCCGGCGGTGCAGGAGCCGAGGACCGCGGCGATCTGCGGGATACGGGCGCCGGACATCCGCGCCTGGTTGTAGAAGATCCGGCCGAAGTGCTCGCGGTCGGGGAAGACCTCGTCCTGCATGGGCAGGAACGCGCCGCCCGAGTCGACCAGGTAGAGGCAGGGGAGACGATTCTCCAACGCCACTTCCTGGGCCCTCAGGTGCTTCTTCACCGTCATCGGGTAGTACGTGCCGCCCTTGACGGTCGCGTCGTTGGCGACGATCACGCACTCGCGTCCCGAGACCCGGCCGATGCCGGCGATGACCCCGGCGGCGGGCGCCTGGTCGTCGTACATCCCGTTCGCCGCGAGCGGGGCCAGCTCCAGGAAGGGCGAGCCCGGATCCAGAAGCGTGTCCACACGGTCCCGCGGCAGCAGCTTGCCGCGCGCGGTGTGCCGGGCGCGGGCTTTCTCGCCGCCGCCGAGCGCGACCGCCGCGAGCTTGGCGCGCAGGGTCGCGGCCAGCTCGTGGTGGGCCGCCTCGTTGGCCTGCCAGGCCGGCGACGCGGGATCCGCCGCGCTCGTCAGCACAGGTGCCTGCTGCATCCCTCGAGCTCCCTTGCTCGGTTAATGAGCGTTAACGTATGCCCATCAGGTTAACGACCGCTAACCGCATTGTCTAGAATCGGACGCATGACCACCACCGCCAGGACCGACGCCCCGACGCGACGCGAGCAGATCCTCAAGGAGGCTGCCCGCCTCTTCGCCGAGCGCGGCTTCCACGGTGTCGGGGTCGACGAGATAGGGGCGGCCGTCGGCATCAGCGGTCCCGGGCTCTACCGGCATTTCGCGGGCAAGGACGCGATGCTCGCGGAACTGCTCGTCGGGATCAGCGAACGGCTGCTCGACGGCGGACGGCTGCGGGCGGGCGAGGCGGCCGGCGACCCGCGCGCGCTGCTCGGCGCGCTCATCGACGGCCACATCGACTTCGCCCTGGACGACCGGCCGCTGATCACCCTGCACGACCGGGAGCTGGACCGGCTCAAGGACGAGGACCGCAAGCGGGTCCGCCAGCTCCAGCGGCAGTACGTGGAACTGTGGGTGGCGGTGGTCCGCGAGCTCTACCCGGCGGCGGGGGAGTCGGAGGTGCGGGTCGCGGTGCACGCGGTGTTCGGCCTGCTGAACTCGACCCCGCACCTGGCCGCGCTCGGGCGCACGGCCATGGAGGAACTGCTGCGCCGCCTGGCGCACGGGGCCTTCGGCGCGCTGGCGGCCTGAGGGAGCGTCTCCCCGGGCGGAACCGACTGCCCATCGTGACCGCCGGTCGCGCAGAATGAGCACCATGCCGATACTCAGCCGCCCCGCCCTTGTCGAGCACCTCGTCCGGACCCGGATCGCGGGGAACGTCGCCACCCCGCGTGACAACAACCTCTCCCACTACCGCAAGCTCGCCAACGGCGACCGGCACTACTGGCTCGGCCTGGAGCTCGGCGACCGGTGGACCGACGAGCAGGACGTGCTCGCCGTCATGGCGGAGAGGTGCGGCGTCGACGACGACCCCGCCCACCGCGCCGGGCAGGACACCATCGACCCCGAGCTGACCGTCGACGCCCTCGACCGGGCGGCCGCCAGGCTGCGCAAGGCCGCCGCCGGCAAGGAGCGGGTGCTCTTCGCGACCGGTCACCCCGGTGCCCTGATCGACGCCCACAGCCGGGTCGCCGCCGCCCTGCGCGCCCGCGGCTGCGACATCGTCCGGATCCCCGGCGGGCTCGTCGCCGACGAGGGCTACGTCGTGCAGTTCGCCGACGTCGCCGTCTTCGAGCGGGGCGCCAGCCTCTGGCACACCCATTCCCCGGAGCCGATGAACGCGATCCTGGACGCGCTCGGCGAGGACGGCCGGCCCGACCTCGTCGTCGCCGACCACGGCTGGGCCGGCCGCGCGGGCCAGCGGGGCGTCGACTCCGTCGGGTACGCCGACTGCAACGACCCCGCCCTCTTCATCGGCGAGGCCGAGGGGACGATGCAGGTCACCATCCCGCTCGACGACCACGTGGTGGACCCGCGCTTCTACGAGCCGATGACGGCGTACCTCCTGGACGCGGCGGGCCTGGGCGACTGACGCCCGGGCCCGGAGGCCGGCCCGCCGTCCCGGGGGCCCGCGGCGCGGACGCCCGGGCCGGGGTCGTACGGCCGGGGTTCTCAGGTGCCCGACCCGCGACGGGTCACCCCCGGGGTCGGGTCCAGATACACCCGTGCGATCGCCGGCATGCGCTCCCGGAGCTGTTCCTCGGCCTCCTCGCACGCCCACTCGACCTGTGCGGCCGAGGCCACGTCCCGGAAGTCGACCTTCGCCGCGATCATGACCTCGTCCGGGCCCTGGATGAGTGTGGTCAGCTCCAGGACGCCGATGATGTGCGGCACCGAGAGCAGTTCCTCGCGGACCGCCTCGCGCATCGGGCGCGGCAGCGGGCGGCCGATCAGCAGCGCCGCGTTGGAACGGCCGAGCTCCCAGGCCACGTACACGAGCAGGGCGCCGATGAGGATCGAGGCGACCCCGTCCCACACGCCCGAGCCGGTGATCTGGCCGCCGAGGAGGCCGCCCGCCGCCAGCATCAGTCCGGCGAGCGCGGCGGAGTCCTCCATCACCACGGCCTTCACGGTGGTGTCCGGAGTCAGCCGCAGATAGCGGCCCAGGGGTGCCCGCGCCTCCGCCGCCTCGCCCTTGGCCTGCCGCAGCGCGGTCCGCAGCGAGAAGCCCTCCAGGACGAAGGCGACGCCGAGCACGATGTAGGAGACGAGCGGATCGCCCGGTTCCTCGCCGTGGACCAGGGTGTGGACGCCGTCGTAGACGGAGAAGACCGCGCCGCCGACGAAGGTGGCGACGGCGGCGAGCAGGGCCCAGACGTACCGTTCGCCGGAGTGGCCGAGCGGATGGTCCTCGTCGGCCGGCTTCGCGCTCCGCTTGAGCGCCGCCAGCAGCATGACCTCGGTGACCGTGTCGGCGACCGAGTGGGCGGCCTCGGAGAGCATCGCGCTCGATCCGCTGATCAGCCCGGCGACGGCCTTGGCGGCGGCGATCCCGAGGTTCGCCGCCGCCGCCACGATCACCGTGAAGACACTCTCGCCCTGTTCCGCCATGCACCGGACGGTACGTCCGGGTGTCAGCGCGGGACGCGAACGACACCCTCCTGGATGACCGAGATGGCCAGCTTCCCGTCCTGGGTGTAGATCCGGGCCTGGCCGAGCCCGCGCCCGCCCGAGGCGGACGGCGACTCCTGGTCGTACAGCAGCCATTCGTCGGCGCGGAACGGCCGGTGGAACCACATCGCGTGGTCCAGCGAGGCCCCCACCACGTCGCCGACCGCCCAGCCGCCCCGCCCGTGGGCGAGCAGCACCGAGTCGAGCAGCGTCATGTCGGAGACGTAGGTGGCCAGGCAGACGTGCAGCAGCGGATCGTCGGCCAGCTTGCCGTTGGTGCGGAACCACACCTGCGAGCGCGGCTCGCGGGGCTCCCCGACACTGCCCCACGGGGGCACGTCGGCGTACCGCAGGTCCACCGCGGCCCGCGCGTCGACCAGCCGCCGGGCGATGTCCGCGGGCAGATGGCGCGGCAGCATCTCGGCGGCCGTCGGCAGGCTCTCCGGATCCGGCGCCGCCGGCATGTCGTACTGGTGCTCCAGCCCCTCCTCGTACGCCTGGAACGACGCGGAGAGGTGGAAGATCGGCTGCCCGTGCTGGACGGCGACCACCCGGCGGGTGGTGAAGGAGCGGCCGTCACGGATGCGGTCGACCGTGTAGACGATCGGCGCGCCCGGGTCCCCGGCCCGCAGGAAGTAGGCGTGCAGGGAGTGGGCGAGCCGGTCCTCGGGGACGGTCCGCCCGGCCGCCACCAGCGCCTGGGCGGCCACCTGGCCGCCGAAGACGCGGGGGACGACGGCCGAGCGGGACTGGCCCCGGAAGAAGTTCTGCTCGATCTGCTCGAGATCGAGCAGATCGAGCAGGGCGTCGAGAGCCTCGGGCACTTAGAGACCCATCGACTTGGCGATGATCGACTTCATGATCTCGCTGGTGCCGCCGTAGATGCGGTTGACGCGGTTGTCGGCGTACAGGCGGGCGATCGGGTACTCGTTCATGTAGCCGTAGCCGCCGTGCAGCTGGAGGCAGCGGTCGATCACGCGGTGCGCGACCTCGGTGCAGAAGAGCTTGGCGCTCGCGGCCTCGGCCGGGGTCAGCTCGCCCGCGTCCAGGGCCTCCAGGGCGCGGTCGGCGACCGCCTCGGCGGCGTCCACCTCGGCCTTGCAGGCGGCCAGCTCGAACTTGGTGTTCTGGAAGTGGGCGACCGGCTTGCCGAAGACGGTGCGCTCCTGCACGTACTGCTGGGCGAACCGGACGGCGGCCTTGGCCTGCGCGTACGCGCCGAAGGCGATGCCCCAGCGCTCGGAGGCCAGGTTGTGGCCGAGGTAGTAGAAGCCCTTGTTCTCCTCGCCGAGCAGGTCCTCGACCGGCACCTTCACGTCGACGAACGCCAGCTCGGCGGTGTCGGAGGTGCGCAGGCCGAGCTTGTCCAGCTTGCGGCCGATGGAGTAACCCTCGGACTTGGTGTCCACGGCGAAGAGGGAGATGCCGTGGCGGCGGTCCTCGGCCGTCGGGGCCGAGGTGCGGGCGCAGACGATCACACGGTCGGCGTGCACGCCGCCGGTGATGAAGGTCTTGGCGCCGTTGAGGACGTAGTGCGTGCCGTCCTCGGAGAGCTTGGCCGTGGTCTTCATGCCCGCGACGTCGGAGCCGGTGCCCGGCTCGGTCATCGCCAGCGCCCACATCTCCTCGCCGGAGACGAACTTCGGCAGGTAGCGCTTCTTCTGCTCGTCGGTGGCGAGCATCTTGATGTACGGGAGGGCGAGCAGCACGTGCACGCCGGAGCCGCCGAACTGCACGCCGGCGCGCGCGGTCTCCTCGTAGAGGACGCCCTCGAACTTGTGGGTGTCCAGGCCCGCGCCGCCGAACTCCTCGGGGACGTTGATGCCGAAGATGCCCAGCTCGCCGAGCTTGGCGTAGAAGTCGCGCGGCGCCTGGCCCGCGGCGAACCACTCGTCGTAGACGGGGACGACCTCGGCCTCGATGAAGGCGCGGATGGTCTCCCGGAACGCCTCGTGGTCCTCGTCGAATACGGTACGGCGCACGGTACGACTCCTCCGGTGTGCGGGCCTTGTCTAAGCGCTTGCTCAGCTTGTCGTCAACGAAGTTACCCAGCGGTCACCCACCCTGTCCAGACTCCTCGGCTGTGATCCAGGCCCGCTCCACGGAGTCGTACGCGTGCACGGGCCGCCCTTTCGCCCCGCTCGTCCGAAAGGGTGCGCCGCCCTCGTCCCCGATCCGGACCGTGCCCCGGCGCCCTTCCGAGCTCCACTCCAGCTCCAGGTACCAGCGGCAGTCGCACCCCGCCGCCCCCGCCGAGACCAGCAGCTCCTCCGGCTCGGCGGCGCTGACCGCGTACGGGAAGGAGACCGCCGGGAGCTTCCGGCCCTCCTCCCCGGTGGCGTCGTACCCGTCCAGCGCCCGCGCCACCGGCCGCGGCCGGTCGAGGTCCACCTCGAAACGGCGCGGCGTCACCGCCCCGCCGCACCCGTCGTCCGTCCGGTACGCCGCCCACGGCAGCGGCGCGCCCCGCTCCACCACCCGCACGTGCAGCGCCTGGAGCACCACGGCTGCCGCGCCCTTCCCCTGCACCGACACCCGCACCAGCGTCTCCCCGCCGTCCACGGCTCCCTGCGCCGCCGCCCAGCTCCGCGCGTCGGCCGCCTCCGGCGGGGCCGGGGGCGTCCGCTCCACGAGGTAGGTGTGCCCGCACCCGTTCTTCCAGAGGTGCGAGGCGACCGTCCACGTCAGCGGCGCCGGTGGTTCGGCGGCCCGCTCCCGGGTCTTCCCGGGCAGGAGTACGGCTCCGAGCGTCACCGCCCCCACGACCGCCAGCGCCCCTCCGACCACGCCCACCCAGCCCCACCGGCGCCTCCGCCGCTCGGACTGGAGGCCCGGCACGCGCGCGTGCACGGGTTCCAGCTCGGACGCAGGCTCCGGGGCCGGTTCGGGCTCCGGCGCCGGCGTCCGTTCCGGGCCGGGCTCGGGCTCGGGCACGGGCTCGGGCTCGGGCTCCGCGTCGGGCTCGGGCACGGGAGGGCGACGGGTGCGGTCCGCGCGGCTCCAGGCCACCTCCAGGGCCCGCCGCTCTTCCCCATCCGCCCCGCACAGCAGGGCGAGGCGGTCGACCACGGCGAACTGCTCCGGGACGGTCGCGCCGGAGCAGTAGCGGTGGAGGGTGGACGCGCTCACGCTCAGGCGCCGGCCCAGCGCCTCGTAACTGCGCCCGTCCCGCGCCTTCAGCGCCCGCACGAGCCGCGCGAACTCCTCGACGGCGGCGTCCTTCGGCATTCCATCCCCCTCGACCCTGCGTCCCACGCTTCATGTCCTTGCACGTCAGCGGGGGTGGGATGGTTCCGGGACGGGTGGAGGGCGCGTCGTCGTTGCCCGAGGCGGGCGGGGGCCCGACGCTGGTGGAAGCACTGACCGAACGACCCGACGGGGGATCCACCACCATGAACAAGCTCCGTACCGCATTCGCCGCCACCGCCGCTGCCGCCCTGGGCCTCGCCGCCCTCGCCACCGCCCCGGCGCAGGCCGCCGCCAGGCCCGCCTTCCTCGCCGCCTCCCAGATGCCGCCGTCGTCGACGCCGTGGACCGCCACTCAGGTCTTCACCGGCGTTCCGGAGAACGGCGGCGCCCTCTGCGCCCCGTACAAGATCCCGGCGCAGAACACCCACTACCGCGAGTTCCACACCGAGCTCGACACCAACGGCGTCCAGATCACCACCGTCGCCCGCACCGAGGCCGACGCCGTGAAGCTGGTCGACACCCTCCGCAAGGCCCTCGCCGGCTGCGGGCCCCTGCTGGAGCGGCAGAACCCGGGCCTGCACGCCGTCAGCGCCTCCCACGGCAAGCTCGCCGTCGAGGAGGGTGCCTGGATCTACAGCCTGGACACCGCCGACCCGCAGATCGGCATCACCGACATCCACCTCTTCTCCGTCGGCCGCGACGGCCGCACCGTCACCCTGGTCCGCTGGGGTCAGATGGGCGACTTCAAGGACGCCCCGCTGACGGGCTTCCGCACCACGACGAAGACCGCCGTCGACAAGCTCCACTGACCCAGGGGTCCCAAGGGCCGACCACAGCTCGGCATCGCAAGCCGCCAAGCCGCAAGCTGCGGATCCGGTTCGGGGCTACACCGTGCCGAGGGCGAACCACAGCTCCATCCGTACGTCCGGGTCGTCCAGGTCCCGGTCCAGGAGCGCGGCACAGCGGGCGATCCGCTGCCGGACGGTGTTGCGGTGGATGTCCATCGCGGTCGCCGTCCGATCCCAGCTGCCGTGCAGGGACAGCCACGTCCGCAGCGTCTCCCGGAGCGGCTCCGCCAGAGGGGCGAGCAGGGAGCGGGCGTGGGAGGCCGCCTCGGCCGGGTCCACCAGGGCGGCGATGCCTCCCGGGCGGTGCCGGACCAGGGGCGTCCGGGTGGCCTCCGCCCGGCGCAGGGCCCGCGCCGCCTGCGCGTCGGCGGCGGCGAGCTCCTCGGCCTCGGCGGGCGCGCCGGCCCCGAGGGTCCAGCCGGGCTGCTCGGTGACGGGGGCGGAGGCGGGCAGCAGCAGGCGGACGGTCACGGGGGTGTCGTCACGCCGGCTGCCGTCCGCCTCCGCCCCGCCGTCGCTCGTGTCCACCAGCGGCGTCCCCAGTGCCGCCGCCAGTGAGGCCGCCGCGAACGGGGTGCCGTGGCCGCCCCGCGCGTGGACCACCGTCCACGGGCCGGCGCCCAGGCCGCCCACGACCTGCGCCGGTGCCGCGCCGAGCAGCAGCCGGACCAGGGCCCCGTCCCGTACCGTCGCGTCCGCGCCCCGGTGCGGGGCCGTGAGCAGGGAGAGCAGTACCACCGCGACGCCCACGATCGTGTGGTCGCCGGGGTCGCGCCGCTCCGTCGCCACTCCGAGCGACAGGCCGTCCCCGCCGCCCAGCGCGTACGCCGCCAGCCGGAGCCCGCCGCCGTCCCCGCCGGCCGAGGCCGGCCCTCCCGGACGCGGCCCGAGGACCCCCACCAGCTCGCGCAGGGCCCGTGCCGCCTCCGCCGGGACCTCCCGGCCGGCCGCCGCCGACTCCGTACCGTCCGCCCCGAACAGCACCGCCCGCCCGCCGAGCCGCGAGGCCAGCGCGCCGAGCACCGCGGGGACCGGGGACGGCCGGGCCGCGGCCGTCGCCAGGGACTGCTGGGCCTCCGTCACCCGGCGCAGCTCGTGCAGCCGGGCCTCCGCCATCAGCCGCCACAGCGCCCGCGCCACCGCCGTGAACGGGGTCTTCGGCGGCACCTCGACCAACGGGAGACCCTGGCGCGCACAGGCCTCGACGAGCTCCGCGGGGACCGTGTCGTACACCGGCGTCACCCCGAAGCCGAGCGCCGCCGCCCCCGCCTCCACCACCCGCGCGACGTAGTGCGCCGGGTCGGTGAGCAGGACGCCCGCCGTCATGAGGAGCTCGCCGCCGAGGAGGTACGGATACGGGTCGGCCATCTCCGAGGTGTGCACCCAGTGCAGCGGGACGTCCTCGGTCCCGGCGAGCAGCCGGAGACCGAGGTCCCGGCGGGCCAGCAGCGCGGCGAGCGGGACCGGGGGCGCCGGGGGAGTGGAGGCCGGCTCCGAGGGGGTCGTGGAGGTCATGCGCGTCATGGGCCTTTCGTACATCCCCCGCCCGGACAGTGGAGGAAACGTACACTTCATCGTCGCTTTCCGGCCACCTACTGTCGTGCCATCCACAGGCCGCGGGTACGGGCGGATGTCCCCGTGATCAGCCTCTGGTCAGTCCCTCGGGCCTTCGAGGATTCGAGGTCACGAGGTCTCCCCGCACGACACGCCACCGAGGTGAACGAAGGAGGGCCCGCCCCATGGCCGTCGACTACTCAGTGATCGTCCTGTACTTGGCCGGCATGCTCGCGATGGGCTGGTGGGGCATGCGCCGCGCCAGGTCCAAGAGCGAGTTCCTGGTCGCGGGCCGCCGGCTCGGGCCCTGGATGTACTCCGGGACCATGGCCGCCATCGTCCTCGGCGGAGCCTCCACCATCGGCGGCGTCGGCCTCGGCTACAAGTACGGCCTCTCCGGCGCCTGGATGGTCTTCGCCATCGGCCTCGGCCTGCTGGCCCTCTCCGTCTTCTTCTCCGCGCGCATCGCCCGGCTGAAGGTCTACACCGTCTCCGAGATGCTGGACCTGCGCTACGGCGGCCGGGCCGGCGTCATCTCCGGCGTCGTCATGTGGGCGTACACGCTGATGCTGGCGGTCACCTCGACCATCGCCTACGCGACGATCTTCGACGTCCTCTTCGACCTGCCCCGTACCGTGGCGATCGTCCTGGGCGGCGCCATCGTCGTCGCGTACTCGACGCTCGGCGGCATGTGGTCGATCACGCTCACCGACATGGTGCAGTTCGTGGTGAAGACGATCGGCGTGCTGATCCTGCTGCTGCCGATCGCGGTGGTGAAGGCCGGCGGCTTCGCCGAGATGAAGGCCCAGCTGCCCACCGAGTACTTCGCGCCGCTCGGCATCGGCGGCGAGACGATCTTCACCTACGTGCTGATCTACACCTTCGGCATGCTCATCGGCCAGGACATCTGGCAGCGGGTCTTCACCGCGCGCACCGACAAGGTGGCCCGGTGGGGCGGCACCGTCGCCGGCACCTACTGCCTGTTGTACGCCCTCGCCGGCGCGGTCATCGGCACGGCGGCCAAGGTGCTCTACCCGAACCTGCCCAGCGCCGACGACGCCTTCGCCACCATCGTCAAGGACGAGCTCCCGATGGGCGTGCGCGGACTGGTGCTCGCCGCCGCCCTCGCCGCCGTCATGTCGACCTCCTCCGGCGCGCTGATCGCCTGCGCCACCGTCGCCAACAACGACATCTGGTCGCGGCTGCGCGGCGTGGGTTCGGCGCAGGGGGAGGACCACGACGAGGTGAAGGGCAACCGCCTCTTCATCCTGGTCATGGGCGTCGCCGTGATCGGCATCGCGATCGCGCTCAACGACGTCGTCCAGGCGCTGACCGTCGCGTACAACCTGCTGGTCGGCGGCCTGCTCGTGCCGATCCTCGGCGGTCTGCTGTGGCGTCGGGGCACCGTGCAGGGCGCGCTGGCCGCGGTCGCCGTCGGAGGGCTGTCGGTCATTGGCCTGATGTGGTCTTACGGAATCTTGGCAAATGAGCCTGTTTACTATGGATTGTTGGCATCGCTTGCCGCCTATGTGATCGTTTCTCTGGCGACCCGCCCGACGGACGCCGCCGTGCTCGCCCACTGGCGCGCCCGGCTGGCGGGCCAGGACCCGGACGCGGCCGAGCACACGGAGCCGGAGACCGTGCCGGCGCCCGTGACCGGCTGACCCACGAACCACCGGACGCGATCCGTCCGGACGTCACACCCACCCTCAGGAGGAACCGACCATGAGCAGCAGCGACCAGAACGCCTTCCGCGGCCCGACCGACTCGTCCCGCATCCCGCGGTACGCCGGTCCCGCGACGTTCGCCCGGCTGCCGCGACTCGACGAGGTCGGCACCGCCGACGTCGCCGTGGTCGGCGTCCCCTTCGACAGCGGCGTCTCCTACCGCCCCGGCGCCCGCTTCGGCGGCAACGCGATCCGCGAGGCGTCCCGCCTGCTCCGCCCGTACAACCCGGCGCAGGACGCCTCGCCGTTCGCCCTCGCGCAGGTCGCCGACGCCGGTGACATCGCCGCCAACCCGTTCAACATCAACGAGGCGGTCGAGACCGTCGAGGCCGCCGCCGACGAGCTGCTCGGCACCGGGGCCCGCATGATGACCCTGGGCGGCGACCACACCATCGCGCTGCCGCTGCTGCGCTCGGTCGCCAAGAAGCACGGCCCGGTCGCGCTCCTGCACTTCGACGCGCACCTCGACACCTGGGACACGTACTTCGGCGCCGAGTACACCCACGGCACGCCGTTCCGCCGCGCCGTGGAGGAGGGCATCCTCGACACCGAGGCGCTGTCCCACGTCGGCATCCGCGGCCCGCTCTACGGCAAGCAGGACCTCACCGACGACGAGAAGATGGGCTTCGGCATCGTCACCTCGGCGGACGTCTACCGCCGCGGCGCCGACGAGGTCGCCGACCAGCTCCGCCAGCGCATCGGGAACCGCCCGCTGTACATCTCCATCGACATCGACTGCCTGGACCCGGCGCACGCGCCCGGCACCGGCACCCCCGAGGCGGGCGGCATGACCTCCCGCGAGCTGCTGGAGATCCTGCGCGGCCTGTCCTCCTGCAACCTGGTCTCGGCCGACGTCGTCGAGGTCGCCCCCGCGTACGACCACGCCGAGATCACCGCCGTCGCCGCCTCGCACACCGCGTACGAGCTGACGACGATCATGTCCCGCCAGATCGCCGCGAACCGCGCCGCCGGCGAGGAGCGGGCCACCCGCTAGTCCGGCCCCGCCCCCCGGCCCCGGCCCCGCCCCCCGGCCCCGGCCCACCCGCCGCCCGGCGGCGCACCACCCCGGCTCCGACGCGACCCGGTGGTGCGCCGGCCGGGGACGGCGCGCCGCGCCCGGCGCCGCACCCGGCGGTCGCGGGGCGGCCCGCCCGCCGCACCCCGCCCGCCGCACCCCGCCCGCCGCACCCCGCCGGGCGCCCCCGCCGCGGGGCCCGGCATCGTGGGGTGCACGGCCGCCTCGCCCGCCCACGCGCCGCACCCGACCGACCACGCCACCCCGAGGGGATGTCATGACCCACGACCACGACCTCGTGCTGCGGCCCTCCGCCGCGCAGACCGAGGCCGCGCTCAACCCGCCCGCCGGGCGGAACGGCGGCGACCTCGTCGTCGAGACCCTCTCCGGCCTCGGCGCGACCACGGTCTTCGGACTGCCCGGGCAGCACGCGCTCGGCATGTTCGACGCACTGCGCCGCTCCTCGCTGAGCTACGTGGGGCTGCGCGTGGAGAACAACGCGGGCTTCGCCGCCGACGCGTACGGCCGGATCACCGGCGAGGCGGCCCCGCTGCTGCTCTCCACCGGTCCCGGTGCGCTGATGTCGCTGGCCGCGCTCCAGGAGGCCGCCGCGGCCTCCGCCCCCGTCCTGGCGATCGGCTCCCAGGTCCCCCTCGCGGGACTCGGCGGCGGCCGCCACGGCTACCTGCACGAGCTGCGCGACCAGCAGGCGTCCTTCCGGGACATCGTGAAGTCCGTGCACACCGTCCGTACGCAGTCGCAGATCCCCTCGGCGATCGCGGCGGCCTGGGAGTCGGCGCTGACCGCCCCGCACGGGCCGGTGTGGGTGGAGATCCCGCAGGACGTGCTGCTCGCCGAGACGACCCTGCCGGTCGTCACCGCGATGGACGCGACGCCGGAGGAGGTCGTGCCACGGCCCGAGCTGACGGCGGTGGCGGCCCACCTGCTGGCGCACGCCGAACGCCCCGCGATCATCGCCGGCGGCGGTGTCGTGCGCGCCGACGCCTCGGGCAAGCTGCTCGCGCTCGCGGAGCGGATCGACGCACCCGTGGTCACCACCTTCGGCGGCAAGGGCGCCTTCCCCTGGGAGCACCCGCTCTCGCTCCAGTCCTGGCTGGAGGACCGGCACACCACCGACTTCCTGGAGGACGCGGACGTCCTCCTCGTGGTCGGCTCCGGCCTCGGCGAGCTGTCCTCGAACTACCACACCTTCGCCCCGCGCGGCCGGGTGATCCAGATCGAGGCCGACCCGGGGAAGCTGGAGTCCAACCACCCCGCCCTCGGCATCCACGCCGATGCCCGGCTCGGCCTCTCGGCGCTCCTGGAGACCGTCCCGGAGCGCACCGACGCCGGCGCGCCGCAGCGCGTGGCCACCGTCCTGGCCAAGGTCCGGGACCGGATCGCCGCCCAGGACCTCGGCCTGGAGCAGCGGATCGTCGCCTCGGTCCGCGAGGCGCTGCCGGACACGTCCCCGAGCTTCTGGGACATGACGATCCTGGCCTACTGGGCCTGGTCCGCCTTCGACGCGCGCCACCCGAACACCATGCACTCCGCCCAGGGCGCCGGCGGCCTCGGCTACGGCTTCCCGGCGGCGCTCGGCGCGGCGGCGGCCGACCCGACCCGCCCGGTCCTCGCGGTCTCCGGCGACGGCGGCGCCATGTACTCGATCGCGGAACTGGCGACGGCGAAGCAGTACGGCTCCGACGTGACCTGGCTGATCGTCGACGACGGCGGCTACGGCATCCTGCGCGAGTACATGACGGAGGCCTTCGGCGAGGCCACGGCCACGGAGCTGGCCCGCCCGGACTTCGTCGCCCTCGCGGAGTCCTTCGGCGTCCCCGCGGTCCGCACGACGCCGGAGTCGCTGACGTCGGACCTCGCGAAGGCCCTGGCGACCCCGGGCCCGTCGGTCGTCGTCCTGCCGGCACTGCTGCGGATGTTCGAGCCGACGCACCTGTGACGGGGCGGCGCCCTCGGCGCCGTTCCCGACCCGGCCCCGACCCGGCCCCGACCCGGCCCCGACCCTGCTCCGACCCGTCCGTGGACCTAGGTCTGCGGACCGGTCTTCGCCCCCGGTTTGTTGCGGCGGGATGAAATCACCGGCCGCCGTCGTTGGTGCCTTCCGGCAGACCAGGACGAACGGGAGGCGCCACGTGGCGGCGGTGGGGCACAAAGAGCAGGGCTGGGCGCGCAGACTGACCGGATACGCGTGGCGGTACCGCGCGAACGTGGTGCTCGCGCTCGGCTCCTCGCTGGTCGGCATGGCCGTGCTGGCGCTCGTACCGCTCATCACCAAGGTGATCATCGACGACGTGATCGGCAAGGGCACCCGCTCCCTCGCCGTCTGGACCGGGCTCCTGCTGGGCTCCGCGGTCCTCGTCTACCTCCTCACCTACGTCCGCCGGTACTACGGCGGCCGCCTCGCCCTCGACGTCCAGCACGACCTCCGCACGGACATGTACGGGACGATCACCCGGCTGGACGGCCGCCGCCAGGACGAGCTGTCCACCGGCCAGGTCGTCGGCCGTGCCACCAGCGACCTCCAGCTGATCCAGGGCCTGCTCTTCATGCTCCCGATGACCATCGGGAACTTCCTGCTCTTCCTCATCTCCCTGGTCGTGATGGCCTGGCTGTCTCTCCCGCTCACCCTCGTCGCGCTCGCCGTCGCCCCCGCCCTCTGGTTCATCGCCCGGCGCAGCCGCACCCGCCTGCACCCCGCCACCTGGTACGCGCAGGCCCAGGCCGCCACCGTCGCCGGAGTCGTCGACGGATCCGTCACCGGCGTCCGGGTGGTCAAGGGGTTCGGCCAGGAGGAGCAGGAGACCGGCAAGATCCGCGACGCCAGCCGCAAGCTCTTCGCGGGCCGGCTGCGCACGATCCGGCTGAACGCGCGGTACACCCCCGCGCTCCAGGCCGTCCCCGCCTTCGGCCAGGTCGCCGTCCTCGCCCTCGGCGGCTGGCTCGCCACCCGCGGCCAGATCACCCTCGGCACCTTCGTCGCCTTCTCCTCCTACCTCGCCCAGCTCGTCGGCCCGGTCCGCATGCTCGCCATGGTCCTCACCGTCGGCCAGCAGGCCCGCGCCGGTGTCGAGCGCGTACTGGAGCTCATCGACACCGAGCCCACGCTGCAGGACGGCCCGAAGGAGCTCCCGGCGGACGCCGAGGCCACGGTCGAGTTCGACGACGTGAGCTTCGCGTACGAGGACGGCCGGCCCGTCCTCGACGGCTTCTCCCTGGAGATCCGCTCCGGCGAGACCGTCGCCGTCGTCGGCGCCTCCGGCAGCGGCAAGTCCACCGTCTCGCTCCTCCTGCCGCGCTTCTACGACGTCACCCGCGGCGCCGTCCTCGTCGGCGGCCACGACGTCCGTGAACTCACCCTCGACTCGTTGCGGGCCGCCATCGGGCTGGTGCCGGAGGACAGCTTCCTGTTCTCCGACACGGTGCGCGCCAACATCGCGTACGGCCATCCGGACGCCACCCAGGAGCAGATCGAGACGGCCGCCCGTGCCGCCCAGGCGGACCGCTTCATCGCCGAGCTGCCCCACGGCTACGACACCAAGGTCGGCGAGCACGGCCTGACCCTCTCCGGCGGTCAGCGCCAGCGCGTCGCGCTGGCCCGCGCGATCCTCACCGACCCGCGGCTGCTCCTGCTCGACGACGCCACCTCCGCGGTCGACGCCCGCGTCGAGCACGAGATCCACGAGGCCCTCGCCTCGGTGATGGCCGGCCGCACCACGCTCCTCATCGCCCACCGCCGCTCCACCCTCGGCCTCGCCGACCGGATCGCCGTCCTCGACGAAGGCCGGCTCGCCGACATCGGCACCCACGAGGAGCTGGAGAAGCGCTCCGCGCTCTACCGGAAGCTGCTCACCGACCCCGACGAGCTCGGCGGCGTCTCGCCCGGCCGGCTCACCCCCGTCGAGATCCCCGAGGACCGCACGCTCCGCGAGGAGATGGAAGCCGAGTTCGACGTCGAGCGGGGCATCACCCCCGCCCTGTGGATCCGCGAGGAGGAGGCGGCCGAGGAGGCCGCCGCGCCCGGCGCCACCCCCGAGCTGCTCGCCGCCGTCGAAGCACTCCCGCCGGCCACCGACACCCCCGACATCGACGAGGCCCGCGCCGTCACCCCCGAGGACTCCTACGGCCTGCGCCGCCTGCTGCGCGGCTTCGGGCTGCCGCTGCTCCTCAGCCTCGGTCTGGTCGCCGTCGACGCCGGGATGGGTCTGCTCCTGCCGATCCTGATCCGGCACGGCATCGACGACGGGGTCAACCGGCTCGCCCTGGGGGCCGTCTGGACCGCCTCCGCGCTCGCCCTGCTGGCCGTCCTCGTCCAGTGGGTCGCGCAGACCGCCGAGATCCGGATGACCGGCCGCACCGGCGAGCGGGTCCTCTACGCCCTGCGACTGAAGATCTTCGCCCAGCTCCAGCGGCTCGGCCTCGACTACTACGAACGCGAGCTGACCGGCCGGATCATGACCCGGATGACCACGGACGTGGACGCGCTGTCCACGTTCCTGCAGACCGGTCTGGTCACCGCCTTCGTCTCCGTCGTCACCTTCTTCGGGATCATGGGCGCGCTGCTCGTGCTCGACGTCGAGCTCGCCCTCGTCGTCTTCGCGACGCTGCCCGTCCTCGCCGTCGGCACGTACTTCTTCCGGCGCTCCAGCGTGAAGGCGTACGAGCTCGCGCGGGAGCGGATCAGCGTCGTCAACGCCGACCTGCAGGAGTCGGTCTCCGGACTGCGGATCGTGCAGGCGTTCCGCCGCGAGCGCGACGGCGTGGCCCGCTTCACCGAGCGCAGCGACGACTACCGCGACGCGCGGGTCCGCGGGCAGTGGCTGATCTCGGTCTACTTCCCGTTCGTCACCCTGCTGTCGTCCGTCGCCGCCGCGGCCGTCATGATCGTCGGCGCGAACCGCATCGAGGCGGGCACACTGACCACCGGCGCCCTGGTCGCCTACCTGCTCTACATCGACCTGTTCTTCGCGCCGGTGCAGCAGCTCTCGCAGGTCTTCGACGGTTACCAGCAGGCCACCGTCTCATTGGGACGGATGCAGGAGCTGCTCCGCGAGCCGACGTCCACGGCCGCGGCCGACGAACCCCTCGACGTGCTCTCGCTGCGCGGCGAGATCGCCTTCGAGGACGTCTCCTTCGCCTACGGCGACGAGGAGGAGGCCCTGACCGGGATCGACCTGCGCATCCCGGCCGGTCAGACCGTCGCCTTCGTCGGCGAGACCGGCGCCGGCAAATCGACCCTGGTCAAGCTGGTCGCCCGGTTCTACGACCCGACCGGCGGCCGGGTCACCGCCGACGGCACCGACCTGCGGGACCTGGACCTCACCTCCTACCGCCACCGGCTCGGGGTGGTGCCGCAGGAGGCGTACCTCTTCGCCGGCCCGGTCCGCGACGCGATCGCCTACGGCCGCCCCGACGCGACCGACGCCCAGGTCGAGGCCGCGGCCCGCGCGGTCGGCGCGCACGACATGATCGCGACCCTGGACGGCGGCTACCTCCACGAGGTCGCCGAGCGGGGCCGCAACCTCTCGGCCGGGCAGCGCCAGCTGATCGCGCTGGCCCGCGCGGAACTGGTCGACCCGGACGTACTGCTCCTGGACGAGGCGACGGCGGCGCTCGATCTGGCCACCGAGGCCCAGGTCAACCAGGCCACCGACCGCCTCGTGGGCCGCCGCACGACCCTGGTCGTCGCCCACCGCCTCACCACGGCCGCCCGCGCGGACCGGGTCGTCGTCATGGCCGACGGCAAGGTGGCCGAGGACGGCACGCACGACGAACTGCTGGCCCGTGGCGGCATGTACGCGGAGCTGTGGCGGACCTTCATCGGCGAGGAGGAGCCGGAGCGGGTGTGAGTACCCGGACCCGGGGAGCTGAGTAGGCGGGCGCATGGCGGCCTCCCCGGGTCCGGGATGGAATCGGCCCATGAGCACCGAGCACTCCGCCTCCGTCCCCGACCGCGCCACGGCCGGCGCCGCCCCGGCCCCCTCGGCCGAGGCCGCCCGCCTGCGCACCCGGTCCCTCTGGGCCGGCCTCCTGCTGGTGCCCGCGACGGTCCTCGCCGGCATCCTCGCCCTCGCCTCCGAGAACGCCGCCCGCTGCGTCGGCTACCGCGAGGGCTGCTCCACGACCCCGCCGTGGTTCTACCTGGCGACCCTGGCGGTGGCCGTCGCGGCCTGGATCCACACCCTGTGCACCCCGGACGCCGCGCCTCCGGCCGCGTCCCGCAAGGCCGCGTTCTGGACTCTGATCGGCGCGGAGTGCGCCTTCCTGCTGCTGGTCCTCACGTCGACGGGCTAGGGCGTGCCGGGCGTACTCGGGCGATCCCGACAGCGCGGCGTGGGGCCCCTCCCGTGCCCGAAGGGCTACGGGGGAGTGCGTGCCAGGCGTCGCGAGGTGGGGGCACCTCCCGGGCGAAGCCCAGGGGGAGGGACTTTCGCCACACGCCCTAGGGGGAGCCGCCCGGGCGCCAAGGGCCGTTCCGTCATCCGCGGTCCGCCGGTTTCCGGACAGTTCACGGAGCGTGCCACCGGCACGATCCGCACCGGAGGCAACCGCCTGAGGCTCCCGTGCGTCGTACGCACGTACGGCACAGAGGTGGGAGGGATACACGTGTTCGGTGAGACGAGAGTGGGAGCGCGCGGTGTGCGGCTGCTCGGGCAGGTGACGGCGGTCCTGCTCACCGCCGGCGCGCTGGTTCTCGGAGGGCCCGGCGCCGCGTCCGCGGAAGCCGCCTCCGTGTGCAGCGGGCGGCCGACCAAGACCGTGCCCTTCGCCACCGGCGAGCTGCGCCTCTACAAGACCCGGCAGTACGTCTGCGCGATGGCCGTCGCCAAGCGCCCCGGCGCGCGGCGCGCGATGGCCGTCTCGCTCCAGCCGCGGGGCGGCCGGCCCGTCGTCGACAGCGGGCGGTTCAGCCGCCAGGCCGGTCCCGTCACCGTGCACGCGCTCAACCGCTGCGTCCGGGCCTCGGGCACCGTCGCCGGGCGCACGGTGTCGACCGGGTGGATCCTGTGTTGAAGCATAGGTAAGGGCCAACTGGGTCTGGCGGCACACACGTTCGCCCCGCTAGGTTCGCGACACCGTTGTGAATCATGGGGAGGGTGAATGCGCAAGTCGCTGAGATGGCTGCTGTCGCTCACGGTGCTCATAGGCACCGTCGGGACGACCGGCGCGGCTACCGCCGCGGAGCCGGCCACCGGCGCGTCCGGGGCCACGACCGCCGGCACGTCCGCCACCACGGACATCAAGGACCGCATCCTGGCGATCCCCGGGATGACCCTGATCGAGGAGAAGCCCTACGCCGGCTACCGCTACTTCGTCCTGAACTACGAGCAGCCGATCGACCACCACCGCCCCTGGGCGGGCACGTTCCAGCAGCGGATCTCGGTCCTCCACAAGGACTCGGACCGCCCCACGGTCTTCCGCACCAGCGGCTACTCGCTGAGCACCACCCCCAGCCGGAGTGAGCCGACCCGGATCATCGACGGCAACCAGGTCTCCATGGAGTACCGGTTCTTCACGCCGTCCCGGCCGCAGCCCGCCGACTGGAGCAAGCTGGACATCTGGCAGGCCGCCAGCGACCAGCACCGCATCTTCACCGCCCTGAAGACGATCTACGGGAAGAAGTGGCTCTCCACCGGCGCCTCCAAGGGCGGCATGACGGCGACGTACTACGAGCGCTTCTACCCGCGTGACATGGACGGCGTCGTCGCCTACGTGGCGCCCAACGACGTGGTCAACAACGAGGACTCCGCCTACGACCGCTTCTTCGCGAACGTCGGGACGAAGGAGTGCCGCGACCGCCTCAACGCGATGCAGCGCGAGGCGCTCGTCCGCCGCGCGCCGCTGGAGGAGAAGTACAAGACGTGGGCGGCGTCGGAAGGCGCCACCTTCAACACCGTCGGCTCCCTCGACAAGGCGTACGAGGCCGTCGTCCTCGACTTCGTCTGGGGCTTCTGGCAGTACTACGGCCAGGACGTCTGCGACCAGATCCCGGACGCCGCCACGGCCACCGACGACACGGTGTACGAGACGATCGACGCCTACTCCGGCTTCTCGGCGTACACCGACCAGGGCCTGGAGGGGTACACCCCGTACTACTACCAGGCGGCGACCGAACTCGGCTCGCCCACCATCGAGCAGCCGCACCTCAAGGGCCTGAGCCGCTACGGCTACCAGCCGGCCCGGAACTTCGTGCCGCGCGAGATCCCGATGAAGTTCAAGCCGTGGGTCATGCGGGACGTCGACGACTGGGTCCGCAAGAACGCGAACCGGATGCTGTTCGTCTACGGCGGCAACGACCCGTGGGGTGCCGAACCGTTCCACCTCGGCAAGGGCACGCGCGACAGCTACGTCTACTACGCGCCGGGCGCCAACCACGGTGCCACCGTCGCCGCGCTCGTCGAGGCCGAGCGGACGAAGGCCACCGCCCGCATCCTGGCCTGGGCCGGAGTCGACGCCCAGGCGACCGCCGCGGCCCGGCCGCTGGCCCGCTTCGACGCCCGCCTCGACACGGTGGACGACGAGCAGCTGAACCGGGAGCACGGCCTCCGGCCGTAGCCTCCCGGCAGCGAACGACGCGTGGCCGGCACCCCTCGGGGTGCCGGCCACGCGGTCGTTCACGGCCGGTGGTGTCCCGTCGGACCGGCCCGGCGGGACACCCGCCGGGTCACCGGTACGACAGGCCGAAGCCGACGGGGTGCAGCACCCGGGTCGGATCGTCCGCGCGCAGCACGGGCACGGGCAGCCGTCCCCGCGGCCGCGCCCGGCCCGCCAGGACCCTTACGGCCGCACGCAGTTCGACGTCGGTCCAGGAGTACGTGGCGACGGTCGCGCGCTGACCGGCGAGCTGGGCGATGTCGTACGGGTTGCGGATCGCGACCGTCACCACGGGGACGCCGGTCGCGGCGAGCCGGGAGACGAGGGTCCGCTGGGGGCTGGTCGCGGTCACGTTGTACGTGCCGACGACGATCACGTCCTTGCCGGCCGCCGCGGCCACTGCCTCGTCGATCTTCGCCGCGGTCGGTGTGATCCCGGTGGACAACGCCGTCGCGGTGTGACCGAGTTCGGTGAAGGCCGTGGCCAGGGTGGTGGTCGGCGGCCCGGTCGTCCCGGACGGCGAGGCCGGATCGGCGCCCACGACCAAGACGTTGCCGTGGCTCCGGCGTGAGAGCGGCAGCAGCCCGCCCTCGTTGAGGAGCAGGGTGGTGGTCTCCTCCGCGATGCGGTCGGCGTGCGCGAGGTGGGACGGGATGCCGACCGTGCGGTCCACGCCCGCCCGGCTCACGTAGGGCTCCTGGAAGAGTCCCAGCTTCGCCTTCAGGCGCAGGATCCGCAGGATCGATTCGTCGAGCCGGGCCTCGGTGAGCTCGCCTCCCTTGACCGCGTCGAGCACGGCGTTCCAGGCGACGTCCAGCTTCGGCGGGTTGAGCAGCTGGTCGACTCCGGCCTTCAGCGCCAGGACGGGGACCCGCGCGTCGCCGTACTTGGTCCGCACGCCCTCCATGCCGAGCGCGTCCGTCACGACCACGCCGTCGTAGCCGAGTTGCCCGCGCAGGATCCCGGTCAGGATCGGGTGCGAGAGCGTCGCGGGGTCCTCGCTCGGGTCGAGCGCGGGCACGACGATGTGCGCGGTCATGATCGAGTCGATCCCGGCGGCGATCGCCGCGCGGAACGGCGGTGCGTCGAGCTCGGACCACTGCTCGCGCGTGTGGGTGATGGTCGGCAGGCCGTAGTGGCTGTCCACGGCCGTGTCGCCGTGGCCCGGGAAGTGCTTGGACGTCGCCGCGACACCGGCCCGCTGGTAGCCCTTGACCTGGGCCGCGACCAGTCCGGCGACGGCCTGCGGGTCGGAGCCGAAGGAGCGGACGCCGATGACGGGGTTGGCGGGGTTGACGTTGACGTCCGCGACGGGGGCGTAGTTCTGCCGGATGCCGACGGCGGCCAGTTCCGCGCCGGCGATCCGGGCTGCCCGGCGGGCGTCGGAGTGGGAGCCGCCGGCACCGAGCGCCATCGCACCGGGGAGCAGGGTGGCGGGCTTGCCGACCCGGCAGACGATGCCGTGCTCCTGGTCGGTGGAGATCAGCAGGGGGAGGGGGGTGCGCTGGGCGAGGCCCGCCCGCTGGATGCCGTTGGAGAGCTCGGCGATCTGGTGCGGGTCGCGGGTGTTGTGCGTCCAGGCGAAGTAGATGATCCCGCCGACGTGGTACCGGTCGACGAGCTCGGCGGCGGTACGGACGCCGATCTCCGCGAGGTTCGCGTCGATGTCGGCCTGGTCGGGGGCGGTGGCGGAATGCCCGAACACCCGCATGACGAAGAGCTGGCCGACCTTCTCCTCCAGCGACATGCCGGAGATGAGCCGGCGCAGCCGGGCGTCGGGGAGGCCGGCCCCGGAACGGGAGTCGGATCCGGAGTCCGTCCCGGCGTGGGCGAGCGGGGTGGTCACGCCGGTGACGGCCGCCGCGGCAGCGGCGGCGGTGACGGTGAGGAGGGTGCGTCTGGAGGTGGCGCGGTGGTGCACTGATGCTCCTTCCGGCCGTGCAAAGGATGAAGGAAACTTCCAAGGTGCCACGGATAGCCCGAAAGTAACTGCCAGGTCAAGGATCTGCGCAAGAAACGCGTCGCGTGGTGTGTCCACGGGCCTCGTGCGACGGGCCCGGTGCGGGCGGGAGCGCGCGGGTGCGTGCGTACCGGTGCGTGCGTATGCGTCCCTGGGGCCGGTGGGGCCGGTGGGGCCGGTGGGGCGGGTAGGGCCGCCTGGGCGGGCGGACCCGGGCAGGGCGCGACCGGCCGGGCGGGACCGAGGTGAGGCGAAGTCAGATCGCGGCCGCGACCGAGGGCCACAGCTCCTGGAGCGTGCGGACCGTCTCGGTGATGGCCGGGCGGCGGGCCGCGCCCGTACGCCACAGGGCCCGCAGCCGACGGGTCGGGACCGGGTCCAGCCGGACCGGGGTCACCTCCGGCGGCAGGGCCCCGCGGCCCAGTCGCGGCACCAGCGCGACCCCGAGCCCGGCGGCGACGAGCGCGACCTGGGTGTGGTTCTCCTCGGCCTGGTGGACGATGTGCGGCTCGTACCCGGTGGCCCGCAGCGTCCGCATCAGCCAGTCGTGGCACACGGTCCCCGGCGGCTGCGAGATCCACCGCTCGCCCGCCAGCTCCTCCCGCCGCACCGACGCCCGCTCGGACAGCGGATGCGCGCACGGGACCAGCACGTCGCAGAGGTCGTCGCCGATCACCGCCTGCTCCACGCCCGGCGGGGTCGGCATCGGCGCGATGTCCCAGTCGTGGGCGACGGCGAGGTCGATCACACCCCGCGCCACCAGCTCGATCGACACGTGCGGGTCGACCTCGCTGAGCCGGGCGTCGAGCGACGGATGGCGTCGGGCCAGCTCGGCGAGCGCCCGGGGCATCAGACCGCGCGCCGCGCTCGCGAAGCATCCGATCGACAGCCGTCCGGCGGGCAGGCCGCGCCGCTCCTCGAGCCGTACCTCCGCCTCCTCGACGAGGGACAGCAACTGTTCCGCCGTGGCGACCAGCTGGTGCGCCTCGTCGGTCAGCCGGATGCCTCGGCCCTGGCGTTCGAGCAGGGTCGTGCGGGTCTCCCGTTCCAGCTTGGCGATCTGCTGGGAGACCGCCGACGGTGTGTAGCCGAGGGCGGCGGCCGCCCCGCCCACCGTCCCGTGGACGGAGACGGCGTGCAGCGCCCGCAGGCGTCCGAGATCCAGCACGATGCCTCCTCGGCCAGGGTGCGGCGACAGGTGGGATGTAGCGCTGCTTCATCGAACCATAAAGGAATCCGTGCTGGTGCTACACGGTCGGGAGCGGCGATGCTCGACCGCATGCGCCCCGCCCACATCGCCCTCGCCGCGCTCGTCGCCGCCGTCTGGGGTGTCAACTTCGTCGTCGTCGAGATCGGCCTCGGCCACTTCCCCCCGCTGCTCTTCTCGGCCCTCCGGTTCCTCGTCGCCGCGCTGCCCGCCGTCTTCCTGGTCGGCCGCCCCAAGGTGGCCTGGAAGTGGATCGTGGGCGTCGGACTCGTCCTCGGCGTGGCCAAGTTCGGCCTGCTCTTCACCGGCATGGACCTGGGCGCCCCGGCCGGGCTCTCCTCGCTGGTCCTCCAGATCCAGGCGGTGTTCACGGCCCTCTTCGCCTTCGTCGCGCTCGGCGAGCGGCCGGGGCGGGCGAAGCTCCTCGGCATGGCGGTCGCGCTGGCGGGCATCGGCGTGGCCGCGGTCGACGAGGGCGCCTCGGGACCGCTCGCCGGCTTCGCGCTCTGCGTCGCCGCGGCGGCCTGCTGGGGCGTCTCCAACGTGCTCACCCGCAAGGCCGCCCCGCCCGACGCCCTCAACTTCATGGTCTGGGTCAGCACCGTTCCCGTCCTGCCGCTGCTCGTCCTCTCCCTCGTCCTGGAGGGGAAGGAACGGGACCTCGCGGCGCTGCGCGGCCTGGACTGGGCCGGGGCCGGCGTCGTCCTCTACGTCGCCTGGGTCACCACGATCTTCGGCTTCGGTGCGTGGGGATGGCTGCTCCGGCGGCACCCGGCGTCGTCGGTCGCGCCCTTCTCCCTGCTCGTGCCGGTCTTCGGGATGTCCTCGGCAGCCCTCTTCCTGGGCGAGGGCGTCAGCCCGCTGCGCTGGTGCGCCGCGGCGCTGCTCGTCGGGGGAGTGGCGCTGACGTCGCTCTCGCCCGCCGAGTCGGCCCCGGCCCCGTCCGCCACCGTGGCGGCGACGTCGTCCCCCGTCGTGCCGGCGGCCGACTCCGGTGCCGGGCCGCTTCCTTCCGGAGCGGCGGCGGGGGAGGACCCTGCCGAGGCGCCCAGGGGCCTCGACCAAGATCCGGATATCGTCCTGTCCCATGGAACTCGTGCCGATCGACCGTGAGCCCGCGCCCGCGACCGTCCTCCTCAGCGGCATCCCGGGCAGCGGCAAGTCGACCGTGGCCGCGGCCCTCGCCGCGCGCTTCGGGCGGTCCGCGCACATCGAGGTCGACGGACTCCAGGACCTCATCGTCCGGGGCTGCCACTGGCCGACCCCGGACGGCGACCCGGAGGCCGACCGCCAGATCTTCCTGCGCGCCCGCAACGCCTGCCTGCTCGCGGACAGTTTCACCACGGCCGGCTTCCTGCCGGTGATCGACGACGTGGTCGTCCGCCGCAGCCACCTGGACTTCTACCGCGCCACGCTGCGGCACCGTCCCTTCCACGTCGTCTTCCTGGCCCCGGGCCCGGCGACGGCGTGGGAGCGCAACAACGCGCGCGACAAGCGCCTGACGACCGATTGGGCGCCGCTGGACGAGGTGATGCGGGCTGACCTCTCGGGCGACGGCGTCTGGATCGACAGCGCCCGGCAGTCGGTGGAGGAGACCGTCGACGCGGTCCTGGCGGCGACGGGGCTGACGCCCGGGGTCCCGACCGCGCGGCACTGAGCCGGCAGGGGGCCCGTACCCGTACGCAGGGAGGCGCCCGTACCCGTACGCAGGCCGGCACCGCGCCGCGACCGGCCACCGCCGGCCGTCGGCCCTCCGCTCCCGCCGAGTCTCCGCCCCCGTCAGGCCGTCGGCCCCCGGCCCGCCCGTTCCCGCGCGCCCGTCGCCGGCGGCGCCGTCGAGTCACGCACCATCAGCTCGCCCGGCACCGTCGCGATGCCGCCCGCCGGGGGCTCCTCCGTGCCCATCGCCAGGCGGCCCGCCCGGGCCCCCGCCTCGTGGAGCGGCAGCCGTACGGTCGTCAGCGCCGGCACCGCGTCGACCGAGAACGGGAGGTCGTCGAAACCGGCCACCGAGACGTCCCCCGGAATGCTCAGACCGCGGTCCCGCAGGGCCGCGCACGCACCCAGCGCCACCGTGTCGTTCGCCGCCACGATCGCCGTCAGCGACCCGTCCCTGCGCAGGAGTTCGAGCGTCGCGTCGTAGCCGGCGCGGCGGTCGTACGGGCCGTGCACCGTCAGCTCCTCCTGGCCGCCCGCCAGACCCGCCGCGGCCATCGCGTCCCGGTGGCCCTCCAGCCGGTGCCGGGTCGTCGTCCGGTTCGCGGGCCCCGCCACGTAGCCGATCCGCCGGTGTCCGAGGGACAGCAGGTGCTCGGTCAGCCGCCGCGCCCCCGCCCGGTTGTCGAAGGTGAGCGCCGCCAGGCCGGCGTCCCCCGCCACCGGCGGCCGCCCGCACAGCACGATCCGGGTCCCCGCGTCCGCGAGCCGTGCCAGCTTGGCGGCCGTCGCCGCCAGGTGATCGGGGTCCTCCAGGGAACCGCCGGTCAGGATGACCGCCGCGGCCCGCTGGCGCTGGAGCAGGGTCAGATAGGTGAGCTCGCGTTCCGGGGAGCCGCCGGTGTTGCAGACCACGGCGAGCTTCTCGCCGCCCGCCCGCCCCGACGCGCCCTCGCCGATGGCGCTCTGCGCCGCCCCCGCCATGATCCCGAAGAACGGGTCGGCGATGTCGTTGACCAGGATGCCGACCAGGTCCGAGGTGGCGGCGGCGAGTGAACTCGCCGGTCCGTTCAGGACGTAGTCCAGCTCGTCCACGGCTCGCAGCACCCGCTCCCGGGTCGACGCGGCGACCGGGTAGTTGCCGTTCAGGACACGGGAGACGGTGGCCGGGGACACCCGCGCCCGCGCAGCCACATCCGCCAGCGTGACGGTCATCGCGTTCCTCCGAGGTGACGGGGGCCGACCCCTTGTCCGGCGTGTTGTCGGCAGGCTAGCGTCATTGCCAGTAGAAAGCGCTTTCTATCGGCAGTACGGACAGCGCTGATCCGTCGTGGGTGGAGGGAAGACTTCGTGACACGCAGGACAGTCCGGATCGCCATGAACGGCGTCACCGGACGGATGGGACACCGCCAGCACCTCGTCCGCTCGATCCTCGCCCTGCGCGAGCAGGGCGGACTCGACCTCGGCAACGGCGAGACCCTCTGGCCGGAGCCCGTCCTGGTCGGCCGCCGCGAGCACGCCCTGCGCACGCTCGCCGAGCGGCACGGCCTGACCGAGTGGTCCACCGACCTCGACGCCGTGCTCGCGGACGAGACCGTCGACGTCTACTTCGACGCCCAGGTCACCTCCGCCCGCGTCGAGGCGATACGCAAGGCGATCGCGGCCGGCAAGCACATCTACACCGAGAAGCCCACGGCCGCCGACCTGGCGGGCGCGCTGGACCTGGCCCGTCTCGCGCAGGCGGCCGGCGTCCGGCACGGCGTCGTCCAGGACAAGCTCTTCCTGCCCGGCCTGCTCAAGCTGAAGCGCCTCGTCGACGGCGGGTTCTTCGGCGAGATCCTGTCCGTCCGCGGGGAGTTCGGCTACTGGGTCTTCGAGGGCGACTGGCAGGACGCCCAGCGGCCGAGCTGGAACTACCGGGCCGAGGACGGCGGCGGCATCGTCGTCGACATGTTCCCGCACTGGGAGTACGTGCTCCACGAGCTGTTCGGCCGGGTCACCTCCGTCGCCGCGCACGTCGCCACCCACGTTCCGCGGCGCTGGGACGAGCAGGGCAAGCCGTACGAGGCGACCGCCGACGACGCGGCCTACGGGATCTTCGAGCTGGAGGGCGGGGCGGTCGCCCAGATCAACTCCTCCTGGACGGTGCGCGTCCACCGTGACGAGCTGGTCGAGTTCCAGGTCGACGGCACCCACGGCTCCGCCGTCGCCGGCCTGCGCGGCTGCCGGGTCCAGCACCGCTCGGCCACCCCCAAGCCGGTCTGGAACCCGGACATCCCGGCCGGCGAGTCCTTCCGCGACCAGTGGCAGGAGGTCCCGGACAACACCGGGTTCGACAACGGCTTCAAGGCGCAGTGGGAGCTGTTCCTGCGGCACGTGGTGCTCGGCGAGGAGTACCACTGGGACCTGCTGGCCGGTGCGCGCGGGGTGCAGCTCGCCGAGCTGGGCCTGCGGTCGGCCGCCGAGGGCCGCCGCCTCGACGTGCCCGAGGTCGCGCTGTGATCCGCCTGCCCCAGGCCGGTGGAGGGGTCCGGGAGTACAGCCCGCGTCCCGCCGCCGCCCGCCCTGCCGCGGGTGGCGCCCTGGCCTCCCGCACGGTCTTCTCCGCCGCACACGTGGTCGCCGACCCGTACGCCGACACCACCCCCGACGGGCCCGCCGCCGTGGACTGGGACGCCACCCTCGCCTTCCGCCGCCACCTCTGGTCCCACGGCCTCGGCGTCGCCGAGGCGATGGACACCGCCCAGCGCGGCATGGGCCTGGACTGGGCCGGCGCGGCGGAACTGATCCGGCGCTCGGCGGCCGAGGCGAAGGCGGTCGGCGGCCGGATCGCCTGCGGGGTCGGCACGGACCAGCTCGCCGCCGGCGGCCTGCCCGCCGGTCCCGCCGGCCTCGCGGCCGTCCGGTCTGCGTACGAGGAGCAGCTCGCCCTCGTCGAGGAGACCGGCTCGCAGGCCGTCCTCATGGCCTCTCGTGCCCTGGCGGCCACGGCCCGGAGTGCCGAGGACTACCTCGACACCTACACACGGCTGCTCCGGCAGTCTGCCGAGCCGGTGATCCTGCACTGGCTCGGGCCGATGTTCGACCCGGCGCTCGACAGATACTGGGGCTCGGCCGATCTCGACACCGCGACCGAGACCTTCCTGGAGGTCGTCAAGGCCCACCCCGACAAGGTCGACGGCATCAAGGTCTCCCTCCTCGACGCCCGGCGCGAGATCGACCTGCGCCGCCGCCTGCCGGAGGGCGTCCGCTGCTACACGGGCGACGACTTCCACTACCCGGAGCTGATCGCCGGCGACGAGGCGGGCTTCAGTCACGCGCTGCTCGGCATCTTCGACCCGCTCGGCCCGCTCGCGGCCGAGGCGGTCCGGGTCCTCGACACCGGCGACGTGCGGGGGTTCCGGGAACTCCTGAACCCGACGGTGGAGTTGTCGCGGCACCTGTTCCGGGCGCCGACCCGCTTCTACAAGACGGGCGTGGTCCTCCTCGCCTGGCTGGCCGGTCACCAGGACCATTTCGCGATGGTCGGCGGCCTCCAGTCGGCCCGGTCGCTCCCGCACCTGGCGACGGCGTACGAACTGGCCGACGGACTCGGTCTGTTCCCCGATCCCGAGCGGGCGGAGGCCCGGATGGCGTCCCTGCTCACGGTGTACGGAGTACCGCGGTGAACGACCTCTCCCGTTTCGGGATCAACCAGATGACGGTGAAGCAGCTCGCCCTGCCCGAACTGGTCGAGCACTGCGTACGGCTGGGGATCCCGGGCGTCGGACTGTGGCGCGAGCCGGTCCGGTCGTACGGGGTCGAGGCCGCCGCCGCACTGCTGCGGGACGCCGGGCTCGGCGTCACCACCCTGTGCCGGGGCGGATTCTTCACCACGGCCGGTGACCTGGACGACAACCGCGCCGCGATCGACGAGGCGGCGGCGCTCGGCACGGACACCCTGGTGCTGGTCTCCGGCGGTCTCGCACCCGGGGGCCGCGACCTGGCGGACGCCCGGTCCCGCATCACCGAGGCGATCGCGGAGCTCGCCCCGTACGCGGGGGAGCGGGGTGTCCGCCTGGCCATCGAGGCGCTGCACCCGATGTACGCCTCCGACCGCTGCGCGGTGTCCACGCTTGACCAGGCGCTGGAGATCGCGGAGCACTTCCCCGCGACGCAGGTCGGCGTCGTCGTCGACACGTACCACGTGTGGTGGGACGACCGGGCTCCGGCGGCGGTGGAGCGGGCGGGCCGGGCGGGCCGCATCCACTCCTTCCAGCTCGCCGACTGGACCACCCCGCTGCCGGCCGGAGTGCTCAACGGTCGCGGCCAGTTGGGCGACGGCGTGATCGATCTCGGCCGCTGGTGCGCGCTGCTGGACGCGGCCGGTTACCGGGGTCCGATCGAGGTCGAGCTCTTCAACGAGGAGCTCTGGGCACGGGACGGCGTCGAGGTCCTGGAGGAAACGGTCGCGCGCTTCCGCGCGCACGCGGTCCGGGGCTGAGGGGGGCGAAGACAGGGCCGCCCGGTCGCGCACACGGCCGGGCGGCCCGGCCCGTCTACGGCACCTTGGCGTCGGCCAGCCGGAGGCCGGCCTTCTGCGTGCAGTCGCGGAACTCGTACCACGGCGCCGTGCCCGTCCAGCGGAGGAAGCCCGAAGCGCCGGTCCCCGTCGTCATGTTGGCGAAGCGGCAGCCGTCGTAGAGCAGCTTGCCCGCCGTCGTCGCGTTGGCGGCCTCCACCGTGTGGGAGCCGAGCAGCGCGCAGTCCTGGTAGCGGATCATCGGCCCGCGCGAGGGGTTGACGGCGTCGAAGCGGTACACGTGGGGGACGCCGTCCGTGGCCCACGCCTTGTACGCCCGGGCGGTGTCGTCGCAGGAGACGAAGGTGATGGTGCCCTTGTACCAGGAGGAGTCGATCACCTTGTGTCCCGGGCCCCGCACCTCGAAGCGGATGCCCTGCGCGTACAGGCGCATGACCGAGTCGGAGCGCGGCGGGTTGGCGTTCAGCTTGAAGAAGGTGCCCGTGGAGCCGTCGTCGGTCAGGATGTAGGAGCCGCCGATGAAGTTCATCGACCCGCCGTGCTCGTTGCGCACGAAGATCCCCGACTGGAACTCCACCTTGCAGTCGCGGAACCAGAAGTTGAGGAACTGGTCCTGCTGCTGCTCGGCCGGCTCGGTGCCCATGACCAGGAACGCGTCGGCGTAGGAACCGCCCACCTGGCAGTGGTCCCAGCCCATCTCGCTGTTGAGGTTGGACCGGGCCCCCGTCGGGCCGTCGAGGACGATGCCGGCCTTCCAGGTGCCGCGCCACTCGACGTCGGTGTACCAGGTGTCCTGCACGCCGAACGTGGCCGAGGAGTAGGAACGGCAGAACGTCGCCGTCGCGTCCTTGCTCTCGAAGGTCAGACCGCTGATCCGGATGTTCTTGTAGCGGTCCATGTTCTGCCAGAGCACGGTGTCGCGGACCGTCGGCGCGTACACGATGTGGGAGACGCGCTTGCCGAAACCGCTGATCGAGATGCCGTTGACGACGCTCTGGCTCTGCGGGTCGGTGTTCTGCGTCGGCGGCAGCAGGTCGGGCTCGGTGAGCAGGTAGGTGCCCGGCGGGAGCAGCAGCACCTTCCGGGGCGTGACGCCGGTCTCGGGGGCACCGCCGAGCACCTCGGCCACGGCGGCCTTGAACGCGGTGTCGCTCGGCGTGGCGCCCGTGGGGTCGGCGCCCTTGGCGACGACGTCGACCACGTACGACCCCGCCCCGGCCTCCACGGCGGCGGGGACGGCGGCCGCGCTGCGGGTGCCGAGCGCGAGTCCGCCGACCACGGCGCCCGCCCCGGTCAGTCCGGCGAGCAGGGCCCGGCGGCCCGGGCGGCCGCCCGGCTCGGGGCCGCTCCCGGGCTCGGCGGCCCGTGCGGCCGGCAGGGAACCCGTCGCCGGTATGCGGTCTGCGGACTGTGAGGACATCGCCAACCCCCGTTGTGGAGAACGTCTCTTCAGCCGCGATCCATCGAAGATCACGACAAGGCGTGATCTTCCGTCATGTCCTGACCCCGCGCAAGGCGCGGTTCACCGTCGCCCGCGGCAGCCCCGTCCGCCGCGCGACGGCGTCCGCCGCCGGCGGCACGATCGGCAAGGCACCCCCAGGGGCCGGTCCGGCGGGTCGGCACGTCGAGTTCCCCGGCTGCCCGGCGGGCTGTCGTACCCCTTCGCTACCGTCGGTGCATGTCCAATCTGGCGGTGCTCGAAGGGGTCCTGGAGCGGATCACCTATGCCAACGAGGAGAACGGCTACACCGTCGCCCGGGTCGACACCGGCCGCGGCGGCGGCGACCTCCTCACGGTGGTCGGTTCGCTGCTCGGGGCCCAGCCGGGCGAGTCGCTCCGCATGGAGGGGCGTTGGGGCTCCCACCCGCAGTTCGGGAAGCAGTTCCTCGTCGAGAACTACACGACGGTCCTGCCGGCCACCATCCAGGGCATCCGCCGCTACCTCGGCTCGGGACTCATCAAGGGCATCGGGCCCCGGATCGCCGAACGGATCGTCGAGCACTTCGGCACCGACACGCTCGACGTCATCGAGCGGGAGCCGAAGCGGCTGGTCGAGGTGCCGGGGCTCGGGCCCAAGCGCACCCGGCTGATCGGCGCGGCCTGGGAGGAGCAGAAGGCGATCAAGGAGGTGATGGTCTTCCTCCAGGGGGTCGGCGTGTCCACCTCGATCGCCGTGCGGATCTACAAGAAGTACGCCGACGCCTCGATCTCCGTCGTCCGGAACCAGCCCTACCGCCTGGCCGCCGACGTCTGGGGCATCGGCTTCCTCACCGCCGACCGGATCGCCCAGGCCGTCGGCATCCCGCACGACAGCCCCGACCGGGTCAAGGCGGGCCTGCAGTACGCCCTGTCGCAGTCCACCGACCAGGGGCACTGCTTCCTGCCCGAGGAGCAGCTCATCGCCGACGCGGTGAAGCTGCTCCAGGTCGACACCGGGCTGGTCATCGAGTGCCTCGCCGAGCTCGCCGAGGACCCCGAGGGGGTCGTCCGGGAGTCCGTCCCGGGACCCGAGGGGCAACCGGTCACGGCCGTCTACCTGATCCCGTTCCACCGGGCGGAGATCTCGCTCGCAGCCCAGCTCACCCGGTTGCTGCGGACCGAGGAGGACCGGATGCCGGCCTTCCGGGACGTCGCCTGGGACCGGGCGCTCGCCTGGCTCGCGACGCGCACGGGGGCTTCCCTCGCGCCCGAGCAGGAGCAGGCCGTCCGGCTCGCGCTGACCCGGAAGGTCGCCGTGCTGACCGGCGGGCCGGGGTGCGGGAAGTCCTTCACGGTCCGCTCGATCGTGGAACTGGCCCGCGCCAAGAAGGCCAAGGTGGTGCTCGCCGCGCCCACCGGGCGGGCCGCCAAGCGGCTCGCGGAGCTGACCGGCGCCGAGGCGTCCACGGTCCACCGGCTCCTGGAGCTCAAGCCCGGCGGGGACGCGGCCTACGACCGCGACCGGCCGCTGGACGCCGACCTGGTCGTGGTGGACGAGGCGTCCATGCTCGATCTGCTCCTGGCCAACAAGCTGGTCAAGGCGGTGGCGCCAGGCGCCCACCTGCTGCTCGTCGGGGACGTGGACCAGCTGCCCTCGGTCGGCGCGGGCGAGGTCCTGGGCGATCTGCTGGCCCCGGACAGCCCCGTGCCGGCCGTCCGGCTCACCCGGATCTTCCGGCAGGCCCAGGAGTCCGGGGTCGTCACCAACGCCCACCGGATCAACGCCGGCGTGCCGCCGGTCACCACCGGCCTGACGGACTTCTTCCACTTCGTCGAGGACGAGACCGAGGACGCCGCCCGGGTGGCCGTCGAGGTCGCCTCCCGGCGCATCCCCGCGAAGTTCGGTCTCGACCCGCGCCGGGACATCCAGGTCCTCGCCCCGATGCACCGGGGACCGGCGGGCGCGGGATCGCTCAACGGGCTCCTCCAGCAGGCCATCACCCCCGCCCGCCCCGGCCTGCCGGAGAAGCGCTTCGGCGGCCGGGTCTTCCGGGTCGGCGACAAGGTCACCCAGATCCGCAACAACTACGAGAAGGGCGCCAACGGTGTCTTCAACGGCACGGTGGGCGTCGTGACCTCGCTCGACGTCGACGAGCAGCGGCTGACCGTGCGCACCGACGAGGACGAGGAGGTGCCGTACGACTTCGACGAGCTGGACGAGCTGGCCCATGCCTACGCTGTCACCATCCACCGCTCGCAGGGCAGCGAGTATCCGGCGGTCGTGATCCCTGTCACCAACAGTGCCTGGATGATGCTCCAGCGCAATCTGCTCTACACGGCGGTCACGCGGGCCCGGAAGCTGGTGGTCCTGGTCGGCTCCCGCAAGGCCATCGGCCAGGCCGTCCGTACGGTTTCCGCAGGTCGGCGCTGTACCGCGCTGGCCCACCGGCTCGCCGGCGTCGCATCCGCCCGACCGTGACGCCGACGGGGCGGGTTCCCCGGGGCCGTCGGCGTCATGATCACGCGAACGGCCACCCCGGACTTCCGGAAGCGGGGCGAAGGGGGCAAGATGAGCAGGTTGGCGGCACTGAGTGCCGCCAAATGGCCCAATGATCGACCCCGAGTGCACTCTCCTGAGCCAAATGGGGGATGGTAGAGACAGTCAGGGCACCTCGAAGAAGAGGCACTACGTCGGTGAGGGATGACGTGAGCGACAACTCTGTAGTACTGCGGTACGCGGACGGTGAATACACCTACCCGGTGGTCGAGAGCACCGTCGGCGACAAGGGCTTCGACATCGGGAAGCTCCGAGCCCAGACCGGTCTGGTCACCCTGGACAGCGGATACGGCAACACCGCCGCCTATAAATCCGCGATCACCTACCTCGACGGTGAGCAGGGCATTCTGCGGTACCGCGGCTACCCCATCGAGCAGCTGGCCGAGCGCTCCACCTTCCTCGAGGTGGCGTACCTGCTGATCAACGGTGAGCTTCCCAAGGTCGACGAGCTCTCGACCTTCAAGAACGAGATCACCCAGCACACGCTGCTGCACGAGGACGTCAAGCGGTTCTTCGACGGCTTCCCGCGTGACGCCCACCCGATGGCGATGCTGTCCTCGGTGGTCTCGGCGCTGTCCACCTTCTACCAGGACAGCCACAACCCGTTCGACGAGACGCAGCGTCACCTCTCCACGATCCGGCTGCTGGCCAAGCTGCCGACGATCGCGGCGTACGCCTACAAGAAGTCGATCGGCCACCCCTTCGTCTACCCGCGCAACGACCTCGGGTACGTCGAGAACTTCCTGCGCATGACCTTCTCGGTCCCGGCCCAGGAGTACGAGCTGGACCCGGTCGTGGTCTCCGCGCTCGACAAGCTGCTGATCCTGCACGCGGACCACGAGCAGAACTGTTCGACCTCCACCGTGCGTCTGGTCGGCTCCTCGCAGGCGAACATGTTCGCCTCGATCTCCGCCGGCATCTCGGCCCTGTGGGGCCCGCTGCACGGTGGCGCCAACCAGTCGGTGCTGGAGATGCTCGAGGGCATCCAGGCCAACGGCGGCGACGTCGACTCCTTCATCAACAAGGTGAAGAACAAGGAGGACGGCGTCCGCCTGATGGGCTTCGGCCACCGGGTGTACAAGTCCTTCGACCCGCGCGCCAAGATCATCAAGGCCGCGGCGCACGACGTCCTCTCCGCGCTCGGCAAGTCCGACGAGCTGCTGGACATCGCGCTCAAGCTGGAGGAGCACGCGCTCTCCGACGACTACTTCGTCTCGCGCAACCTCTACCCGAACGTGGACTTCTACACGGGTCTCATCTACCGCGCGATGGGCTTCCCGACCGAGATGTTCACCGTGCTCTTCGCGCTCGGCCGTCTCCCCGGCTGGATCGCCCAGTGGCACGAGATGATCAAGGAGCCGGGTTCCCGCATCGGCCGCCCGCGCCAGATCTACACCGGCGAGGTCCTGCGCGACTTCGTCCCCGTCGAGGGCCGCTGAAGGTCCCGTACTCCCGCAGGCGCCGCCGGGTGAGACCCGTCGGCGCTCGGGAGCCGCAGAACGAAAAGCGCCCCGCCGCCGATCCCCCCACGGGTCGGCGCGCGGGGCGCTTTCCATATCCCCGGTGCGGATTCCCCCCACGGGATCCGGGCCGGGCGCCTGCCGGTGTCAGCAGAGGCTTCGTGCTGCGCGGTCTGCCGGGGTACGTACGGGAGGGCCGCTCAAAGCTCCCCGAGCACGTGCCCCGGCCAACGCTTGCCTGAGACGTCCCCCAAGACATCTCATGAACGTCCCCCAAGACGTTCTTGGCATCGCCCACTTAGACTCGCGAACAGCCCGAATGGTTACCCCCAAATATCTGTGATCTAGGTCTCTTTGTGAAGGTCCTGTGCGTCACGTGTAGGTGAATTCACGTGAACCGCCGGAGGCGCAGGCTGTTTGTCACGACAAAGACGGACGAAAAGGCCATCGCCAGGCCCGCGATCAGGGGATTGAGCAGACCGGCAGCCGCCAGCGGAATCGCCGCGACGTTGTAGCCGAACGCCCATACGAGGTTTCCCTTGATCGTCGCCAGCGTCCGGCGGGAGAGCCGGATGGCGTCCGCCGCGACCCTCAGGTCGCCGCGCACCAGCGTCAGGTCGCTCGCCTCGATCGCCGCGTCCGTGCCCGTACCCATGGCCAGGCCCAGGTCGGCCGTGGCGAGCGCCGCCGCGTCGTTGACGCCGTCCCCCACCATCGCGACCGTACGGCCCTCCGCCTGGAGGCGCCGGACCGCGGCGACCTTGTCCTCGGGCAGCACCTCGGCGAGGACCCGGTCCGCGTCGATGCCCACCTCCGCCGCCACCCGCTCGGCCACGGACCGGACGTCGCCGGTCAGCAGGACCGGTGTGAGCCCCAGGGCGCGCAGCCGTGCGACCGCCTCCGCGCTGCCGTCCTTGACCGTGTCCCCGACCGTGAGCGTGCCCCGGGCCCGCCCGTCCCACGCGACGTGCACCGCCCCGGGCGGGAGCGCCCCGGGCACCTCGATCCCCTCCGCCCGCAGCAGGGCGGCCCGTCCGACCACGACCAGGTGGCCGTCGACCGAGCCGCGCACCCCGAGGCCGGGCACGTTCTCGAAGGACTTCGGCACGGGGAGCTCGCCCACGGACGACCCCAGCCGCTCGGCGGCACCGGCGGCGACCGCGCGGGCGACCGGATGCTCCGAGGCGTGCTCCACGGCGCCGGCGAGGCGCAGCAGCTCGGCCTCGTCGACGCCCTCGTGGGCGGTCACCTCGCCCAGCGTCATCCGGCCGGTGGTGACGGTGCCGGTCTTGTCCAGGACGACCGTGTCGACGCGGTGGGTGGACTCCAGGACCTCGGGGCCCTTGATGAGGATGCCGAGCTGGGCGCCGCGGCCGGTGCCGACCATGAGGGCGGTCGGTGTGGCGAGTCCGAGGGCGCAGGGGCAGGCGATGATCAGGACGGCGACGGCCGCGGTGAACGCGGCCGTCACGTCGTCGGTCACGAGCAGCCACGTCACCAGGGTGCCGAGCGCCAGCAGCAGGACGACGGGGACGAAGACGGCCGAGATCCGGTCGGCGAGGCGCTGGGCCTCCGCCTTGCCGTTCTGGGCGTCCTCGACGAGCTCGGCCATCCGGGCCAGCTGGGTGTCGGCCCCGATCCGGGTGGCCTCCACGACCAGACGGCCGGAGGTGTTGACGCATCCGCCGGTGACCGGGTCGCCGGCCGTGACGTCGACCGGGACGGACTCGCCGGTGAGCAGCGACGCGTCCACGGCCGAGGCGCCGTCGGTGACGGTGCCGTCCGTGGCGATCTTCTCGCCGGGCCGTACGACGAAACGGTCGCCGATCCGCAGCGCTGCCACCGGGATCCGGACCTCGCCGCCCGCCCGCAGGACGGCCACGTCCTTCGCGCCCAGCTCCATCAGTGCCCGCAGCGCCGCGCCGGCCCTGCGCTTGGCGCGCGCCTCCAGGTAGCGGCCGAGGAGGATGAAGGTGGTGACCCCGGCCGCCACCTCCAGGTACAGGGCGGAGGACGCGTCGGCGCGATCGGCGGTGAGGTCGAAGCCGTGGCGCATGCCGGGCATGCCGGCGTCGCCGAGGAACAGCGCCCAGAGGGACCAGCCGAAGGCGGCCAGGGTGCCGACCGAGACGAGCGTGTCCATCGTGGCGGCGCCGTGCCGCAGGTTCGTCCAGGCGGCGCGGTGGAAGGGGAGCGCGCCCCAGACGACGACCGGGGCGGCGAGGGTCAGGGAGAGCCACTGCCAGTTGTCGAACTGCAGGGCCGGCACCATCGCCAGCAGGACGACCGGCGCGGACAGCACGGCGGAGACCGTCAGCCGCAGGCGCAGCGCGGCGAGCGCGGGATCGTCGCCGGCCGCATCGGAGGGCCCGTCGGGCCCCTCCCCGGAGCGCTCGGGCTCCGGTTCGGGCTCCGGAGGCGGGGGCGGCTCCTCGGCCGTGTACCCGGTCTTCACGACCGTCGCGATCAGATCGCCGACCCCGGTTCCCTCCGGGTACGTGATCCTCGCCTTCTCGGTCGCGTAGTTGACGGTCGCGGTGACGCCGTCCATGCGGTTGAGCTTCTTCTCGACGCGGGCCGCGCAGGAGGCGCAGGTCATCCCGCCGATGGTCAGCTCCGTGGTGAGCACGGAGGTGGTGCTGGAGGTCATGTGCGCGTCCAAAGGGAGCAGGGCCGTACCGGTGTAACGGTACGACCCTGCCGGGCTATGCCGGGACGCGTCCCCTGCCGGGCGGCCGGGCGCCCTGGGGGCCCGGGTGCCGGTGGGTTCAGACCCGGCCGACCAGCTCGTAGCCGGCCTCGTCCACGGCGGCGCGCACGGCCTCCTCGTCGAGGGGTGCGTCGGAGGTGACGGTGACCCGGCCGGTGGCGGCGACGGCCGTGACGGAGGAGACGCCCGCGAGCTCGGAGAGCTCGCCGGAGACCGCGCCCTCGCAGTGCCCGCAGGTCATGCCCTTGACCTCGTAGACGGTGGTGACGCCGCCCGCCTGGGCGTCCGCCGCACCGTCGTGACACGAGCCGGACGGCGAGCAGCAGCTGCCGGTGACCTGGGGAAGTTCGGTCTTCGTCTCGGCGGTCATGACGTTCTCCTCTTCGAGGGTGGAGCCGGTTCAGGCTCGTACAGTGCCACAGCCTATACCCCTAGGGGGTATAAAATCCACCGGAGCCACGGCCTCTCCGGCGCGGCGGGCGCGCACCCGGGGGCCGGTCGGGGCGGCGGGCGCGCGGGGCGGTGGGCGCGCGGGGCGGTGGGCGCGCACGGAAGGCGCCGGGCCGGTCGCGGGGCCGGTCCGGTGCGGAGATGCGCGGTGGGGGTCGCTCGCGGCGACGGGCCGGAGGTGCCGTCGGCCGGCGGCGGGGCGGGTGGCGTGGCGGCCCGGCGGTGGGTGGTGCGGCCGTCTGGTGTCAGAGACCGAGCGGTGCGGTGGCGGCCGGGGGGCCCGTGACGTTGGCGTCGCCGATCACCGGGTCGAGGTAGCGCAGCAGGACCCGCTTCAGCTCGACGATCGTGGCGTCCCGCTCGGGACCTTCGGGCGCGGCGAGGACCAGGGCGAGGCCGCCCTTGAACACCGCGAAGGTCATGTCGGCGATCACCGCGCGCTCCGCGACGGGGAGGTCGGGGAGGTAGTGGCCGAGCAGGTCGCGGACCCTGGCCAGCAGTGAGGCGTGCAGTTCGTCGTGCTCCTCCGCGATCTTGCCCGGGATGTCGGAACCGTGCATCAGGGCGAGGAAGACCGGGTTCTCGCAGTTGAACTCGATGAGCGGGTCGACGACCGCGTCGATCAGTTCGGGGAGGGGGAGTTCGAAGTTCTCCGGGGTGAACGCCTGGCCGTGGGCCTCGCGCATCTCGTGCATCAGGCGCCCGCCGAGCTCGACGGCGATCGCCTCCTTGTTCGGGAAGTACTGGTAGAGCGTCCCCGGCGAGACGCTTGCCTCCCGGGCGATCGCGTTGGTGCTGCTCGCCGAGTAGCCGTTGGCGCAGAAGACGCTCGCGGCGGCCTGGAGCAGTTGCGCGATGCGCCGCTCACCGCGCGCCTGGCGGCGGCGCGGCTTCGGTTCGGCGGTTTCCTCGGGCATGGCTGTCCCCAGCTTTCTGGACACGTTTGACAAACACGAGAGGTCGCTCGCATTCTTGGGAAACGCGAGCGAGGACTCGTGTTTGCCAGTCTATGGCAATGGGCGACCCATGCGGCCTGCCGGGAAGCGAGCGCATGGGTCACGGTGAAGGGGACACCGCGTCATGGCCGAAGTCAAGAATTCAGGGACCGCCCGCGGCGGGGGGTGGACCCGGTTCGTCACGGCCAGGCCGCGCCTGTCGCTCCTGGTGGCGCTGGTGATCACCGCGCTCGCCGTCGTCGCGGGGAGCGGGGTCGGCGATCGCATGGGGAGCGGCGGCTGGGAGGACCCGGACGCCGAGTCCACGTACGCGACACAGGTGCTGGAGCGGGAGTTCCCCGCCTCCCAGCCCAATGTGCTGCTGCTCCTGGACGCGGGGGCGGCCGGGGTCGACGATCCCGCCGTCGCCGCCGAGGCCCGGCGGACGGCCGAGCGCCTCGACGCCGAGCCCGGCGTCAGCGGCGTCGGCTCGTACTGGGCGACCGGGTCGCCCACCCTGCGCTCGAAGGACGGACGGCAGGCCGTCATCGCCGCCCGGATCGAGGGCGAGGAGAAGGAGGCCGGCGAGATCCTCCAGCGGATCGCGCCCGCCTACCGCGGCACGCACGGTCCGGTCGAGGTGTCCCTCGGCGGCCCGCTCGCCGTGCGGCACGAGATGCAGACGGTGATCCAGGAGGACCTGCTGCGTGCCGAGCTGATCGCCCTGCCGGTGACGCTCGTCCTGCTCGTCATGGTCTTCGGGAGCGCCGTCGCGGCCCTGCTGCCGCTGGGCATCGGCATCGTCGCCATCCTCGGCACGAACGCGGTGCTGCGCGGACTCACCGAGTTCACCGACGTCTCCGTCTTCGCGCAGAACCTGACCACGGCGCTCGGCCTCGGACTCGCCATCGACTACGCGCTCTTCGTGGTCCGCCGCTTCCGCGAGGAGCTGGCGGGCGGCGCCGACACCCGGACCGCCGTGGGGACCACCCTGCGCACGGCGGGGCGGACGGTGCTCTTCTCCGCGCTGACCGTGGCCGTCTCGCTCGCCGCGATGCTGGTCTTCCCGCAGTACTTCCTCCGCTCCTTCGCCTACGCCGGGATCGCCGTCGTGCTCCTGGCCGCCGCGGCGGCGCTGATCCTGCTGCCCGCGGCGCTGATGCTCCTCGGCGACCGGGTCAACGCGCTCGACCTGCGCCGGCTCTTCGTCCGCCGCCGGGCCGTGCGGGCCGGCGACGGCGCCGGACCGGCCGAGGCCGGCCGGGGCGACGAGGGCGGGGCGGGCTGGGCCCGGACGGCGGCGCTCGTGATGCGGCGTGCTCCGGTCTTCGTCGTGGCGACCACCGCCGGCCTCGTCCTGCTCGGACTGCCCTTCCTGGGCGTGAAGTTCGGCACGGCCGACGACCGGCAGCTGCCCTCGACCTCGGAGTCGCGGGTGGTGCAGGACCAGCTGCGCGACGGCTTCCCCGGCAGCCCGGGCGGCGGCCTGACCGTGCTCGCCGAGGGCGGCGCCACGCCGGCGCAGTACGCCGACTACCGCGAGCGGATCGCGGACCTGCCCGGGGTGGAGCGGGTGGACGGCCCGGTGACCTCCGGATCCGGGGCTCGCGCCCACGCCTACTTCACCGTCGTGCCCGAGGGTGAGGCCGTCGGCGAGGGCGCCCAGCGTGTGGTGGGCGAACTGCGGGCCCAAGAGGCCCCGTTCGACACCTCCGTGACCGGGGCGGCGGCCGTGCTGACCGACTCCAAGGACGCCATAGCCGACCGGCTCCCCTGGGCGGCGGCGATCATCGTCGTGATCACCCTGCTCCTGGTCTTCCTGCTCACCGGCAGCGTGCTGATCCCGCTCCAGGCCGTCGTCCTCAACGCCCTCAGCCTCACGGCGATGTTCGGCGCGGTCGTCTGGGTCTTCCAGGAGGGGCACCTGTCCGGGCTGCTCGGCTTCACCGCCACGGGCGACATCGAGACCACGCTGCCGGTCCTGATGTTCTGTGTCGCCTTCGGACTCTCCATGGACTACGGGGTCTTCCTGCTCTCCCGGATCAAGGAGGAGTACGACGCCACGGGCGACCACGAGCACTCCGTGCGGTTCGGTCTCCGGCGCACCGGCGGGCTGATCACCGCCGCCGCGGTGATCCTGGCCGTCGTGATGGTCGCCATCGGCACCTCCCGGGTGACCAACACCAAGATGCTCGGCCTCGGGGTCGCGCTCGCCGTGCTGATGGACGCCATGGTGGTGCGCAGCCTGCTCGTGCCGTCCGTGATGAAGCTGACGGGCCGGCTGACCTGGTGGGCCCCGGGACCGCTGCGCCGCTTCCACGACCGCTTCGGGATCAGCGAGGGCGGCGCCCCGGCGGCCGCGCCGGTCGCGGTGATGGAGGAGGGGGCCGAGGAGGCCCCGCGGGACAGGGAGCCGGTGGGCTGAGACCGCCGCGCCGCCCTCGCCGGGCCCGGACGGCCTGTCCGGGCCCGGCGGGGGCCGACGGCGGCACGAGGACGGGCGGGCCCGGCGGGGTGCGGGGCCCTTCGGCGCGGGCGCGCGGTCAGTACCGGCGGCTGCGGTTGCCCGGACGGTTCGCGACCCAGGTGCGGATGGTGTCCGGGTCCCAGTAGGGCTTGCCCGACTCCACGTGGTCGGGCGGCGGAAGCAGTCCGTGCTTCCGGTAGGAGCGGACGGTGTCCGGCTGCACCTTGATGTGCGCGGCAATGTCCTTGTAGGACCAGAGCCTTCTGTCCGTCATGCGGGCACCTCCCTGCGCGTCACGCAGCGGCGGCGGAAGTGCCGTCGGGGGAGCTGCGGGGCGCGCGCTGGCGATCACTGAGCCTGTGCCGGGTGAACGACACCCCCCGACCGGAGGAGAGCGGCTGTTGAACGCCTGTGACGGAAAGCCCGCGTAATGGAGATATGTGTGACGACAGGGGGACGGATGTGACGTACGTGACACACGGTCATGTCGCGTACCGAAACGGCCTGTTCGGACCCGGTCAGGCTCCGCAGGAACGCAGGAAGCGTCGCGTGCGTACGGCGATCGGATACGGCCGGTCCGGCTCGCACGGGTACATGTCCTGTTCGACGATGGCGAAGAGCTCCACGCCCAGCCCCTGCGCCGCCGCCAGGACCGGTTCGAGGGCGGGCACCCCGGCGGGCGGCTCGCACATCACCCCCCGCGCCACGGCCGGCCCGAAGGGCAGTTCCTCCGCCACCACCCCGGCCAGGACCTCCGGGTCGACCTGCTTGAGGTGGAGGTAGCCGATCCGCTCCCCGTACGTCTCGATCAGCTTCACGCTGTCGCCGCCGCAGTAGGCGTAGTGCCCGGTGTCCAGACAGAGGGCGACCAGATCGGGATCGGTGGCGTCCAGGAAGCGCGCCACGTTCTCCTCGCTGTCGATGTGGGTGTCGGCGTGCGGGTGGACCACGATCCGCAGGCCGTAGCGCTCCCGGACCTCCCGGCCGAGCCGCTCGGTGAGTCCCGTCAGCTGCCGCCACTGCTCGATGTCGAGCGTCCGGTCCTCCAGGACCGCGCCGGTCTTGTCGTCCCGCCAGAAGGACGGGATCACGACCAGGTGCTCCGCGCCCATGGCCTGGGCCAAGGAGGCGTTCTCGGCCACCTGCGCCCAGGTCCTCTCCCAGACCGCGGGGCCGTGGTGCAGCCCGGTGAACACCGTCGCCGCGGACACCTTCAGTCCGCGCCGGGCCGTCTCGTCGGTCAGGAGCGCGGGGTCGGTGGGCAGATAGCCGTACGGCCCGAGTTCGATCCACGTGTAGCCGGCGCCCGCCACCTCGTCGAGGAAGCGCTGCCAGGGCACCTGCCGGGGATCGTCGGGGAACCAGACGCCCCAGGAATCGGGGGCGGAGCCGATGCGGATACGGGACAGTGGTGACGGCTTCGTCATGCAAGCCACCTTGACCGGGTCCGCGGAGCACCGTCAAGACGGTCGTCCGAATGTAAGGACATGGCGTTGACAGCGTTCCCGGCGGACGGCTAGACCTGGGTGCGGGGCCGAGGCGAGAGGTGACGTGCATGGAGACGGAGCCGGGGACCGCGCCGCGCCACAGGCCGGACACCGAGCCCTACGACCTGATCACCATGGGACGCATCGGCGTGGACCTGTACCCCCTTCAGGTCGGGGTACCGCTGGCCCGGGTCGAGAGCTTCGGCAAGTTCCTCGGCGGCTCGCCCTCGAACGTCGCCGTCGCGGCCGCCCGGCTCGGCCGCCGCACGGCCGTCATCACCCGTACGGGCGCCGACCCTTTCGGGGACTACCTGCACCGCGAACTCCGCGCGTTCGGCGTGGACGACCGCTGGGTGACGCCCGTGACGGCGTACCCGACGCCGGTCACCTTCTGCGAGATCTTCCCGCCCGACGACTTCCCGATCCACTTCTACCGGCAGCCCAAGGCCCCGGACCTGGAGATCCACCCGCACGAGCTCGACCTCGCGGCGATCCGCTCCGCGCGCGCCTTCTGGGTGACGGGCACGGGCCTGAGCGCCGAGCCGAGCCGGGCCGCCACCCTCGCGGCGCTCCGGGAACGCGACCGCGCCGGCCTGACCGTCCTCGACCTGGACTGGCGCCCGGCGCTCTGGGCCGACCCCGCCGAGGCCGCCCCGCTCTACCGTGCGGCGCTCGGCGGGGCGACGGTCGCCGTCGGCAACCTCGACGAGTGCGCGATCGCGACGGGGGAGCGGGAGCCCGACGCCGCCGCCCGCGCCCTGCTCGACGCGGGCGTGCGGCTCGCGGTCGTCAAGCAGGGCCCGAAAGGAGTCCTCGCGCTCGCCGCGGACGGCGAACGGGCGGAGGTCCCGCCCCTGCCGGTCGAGGTGGTCAACGGGCTGGGCGCGGGCGACGCGTTCGGCGGGGCGCTCGCGCACGGCCTGCTCGCCGGCTGGGACCTGGACCGCACGATCCGCTGGGCCAACGCGGCCGGCGCGATCGTCGCGGGCCGCCTCGCCTGCTCCCCGGCGATGCCGTACGAGGACGAGATCGCCCAGGCTCTGGCCGCGGGCACCGCCTCGATCCCGGAACGGACGCCCCCCGCACCCCACCCGGCCCCGCCGGACCATCCGGGCCGCACGGACCATCCGGCCCCACCGGACCGGACGCCCCGCCCCGCCGCCGCGGACCACCCCGGCCACCCGGCCCCGGCGGACCGCCCCGACCACCCCACCCGCCCCGACCACCCGAGCGACCCCGGCCACCCGCCCCGCCCTGACGGCCCGGAGCAGCGCCATGACCGGTGACGGCACCACCCCCGCCGCCCCCGCGGGCCCGGCGGACGAGCCCGACGGTCCGTACCACCTGGCCGCCGCGCCCCGCCCGCCCGGCGCGTACCGCACGCCCCGCCCCGCCCCGCTGCTCCCGCCCCCGTCGCCCCCACCGCGCGACCGCCGTGCCCCGGGCACCCTCCCCGGTCCCGGTGCGCGCGGCGCGACCGGCGGACGCGTACCCGACCTCGACGGGCTCGTCACGCTGCGGGCCCACCACCCCGAGGCCGTCGCCGAAGCCGCCACCCGCCGCCGCACCCGGCCCCTTCTGCGGGGCCGCGACCGGCTGCTGATCGTCGCCGCCGACCATCCCGCCCGCGGCTCGCTGGCCGTCGGCGCCCGGCCGTACGCCATGGCCAACCGGGCCGACCTGCTGCGCCGCCTCTGCCTCGCCCTGTCCCGGCCCGGCGTCGACGGAGTCCTCGCCTCCGCCGACGTCCTCGACGACCTGCTGCTGCTCGGTGCCCTGGACGACCGTCTCGCCATCGGCTCGATGAACCGCGGCGGCCTCGCCGGCGCCTCCTTCGAGCTCGACGACCGCTTCACCGGCCACCGTCCCCAGGACCTCGCCCGCCTCGGCTTCGACGCCGGCAAGCTGCTCCTGCGCATCGACCCCGACGATCCCGGCTCGCTGCGCACCCTCCACTCCGCCGCCCGCGCCGTCGACGAGATGGCCGCCCTGCGCCTGCCCGTCTTCGTCGAACCCTTCCTCTGCCGGCGCGACGCGGCCGGACTGCTCCACAACGACCTCTCCGCCGAGGCCGTCACCACCTCGCTCGCCGTCGCCTCCGGGCTCGGCGGCACCTCCGCCTACACCTGGCTCAAGGTCCCCGTCACCGACGACCCCGACGACATGGCCCGCGTCATGGAGACCACCACCCTCCCCGCCGTCCTCCTCGGCGGCGACCCCGGGCCGGGACAGGACGCGCAGGAACATGTGTACGAGAAATGGCGTGGTGCTCTGCGTCTGCCCACCGTCCGGGGCCTGGTCGTCGGCCGCACCCTGCTGTACCCGGCGGACGGCGATGTGGCCGGAGCCGTCGATACCGCGGCGAGTCTGCTGTAAGAAGGGGTAGGCACCGACCATGAACTCCTTGCACCTGCCCGCCGGGACCGCCTCCCGCGGGCCGTACGCCCTCCACGTCGACCCCGAACGGGCCGGCTGGGGGTACTCCGCACTGCGCGTCCTCGAACTCGCCCCGGGAGGCACCCACCTCCTGGACGCCGGGGAAAGCGAGTGGATCGTGCTTCCGCTCACCGGCGGCTGTACGGTGCAGATCGACGACGAGATCCTTGAACTACTGGGCCGCGAGAGCGTGTTCGACGGAGTCTCCGACTTCGCGTACGTGCCCCGCGACGCCCGTGCCCAGATCGCCTCCGGTGCGGGAGGCCGCTTCGCTTTGGCAGGAGCGAAGTGCGAGCGACGACTCCCCGCACGCTACGGCCCCGCGCCGGAGGTTCCCGTCGAGGCCCGCGGCAGCGGCAGCCAGGCCCGCCGGGTCCGCAACTTCGCGGCGGCGGACGCCTTCGACTGCGACCGACTGATCGCCGTCGAGGTGATCACCCCCGGCGGCAACTGGTCGTCCTACCCGCCGCACAAGCACGACGAGCACCGCCCCGGCCGGGAGTCCGAACTGGAGGAGATCTACTACTACGAGATCCGCCGGTCCGGCGTCGGCTACCAGCGGATCACCCCCTCCCGGCCCGGCGGCGCCGATCTGCTCGCCGAGGTCGGCAGCGGCGACGCCGTGCTCGTTCCCGACGGCTGGCACGGGCCGTCGATCGCCCAGCCGGGACACGACATGTACTACCTCAACGTCATGGCGGGACCTGGACCCGAGCGCGAGTGGAAGATCTGCTTCCACCCCGACCACGCGGAGGGATACCGGTGACCGTCCTCACCGTCGCCCAGGCGCTCGTGCGGTTCCTCGCCGCCCAGTACACCGAACGCGACGGCGAGCGGCGGCGGTTGATCGCCGCGACCTGGGGCATCTTCGGGCACGGCAACGTCGCCGGGATCGGCCAGGCCCTCGTCGAGTACGCCGACGACCCCGCCTGCCGGATGCCCTTCCACCAGGGCCGCAACGAGCAGGCCATGGTGCACGCCGCCGTCGGATACGCCCGCCAGTCGAACCGGCTCTCCGCCCACGCCGTGACCACCTCCATCGGCCCGGGCGCCACCAACCTCGTCACCGGCGCGGCCCTGGCCACCGTCAACCGGCTTCCCGTGCTCCTCCTGCCCGGCGACACCTTCGCCGCCCGGCCCGCCGACCCCGTCCTCCAGCAGCTCGAAGTCCCCCACGCGGGCGATGTCTCGGTCAACGACTGCCTGCGCCCCGTCTCGGCGTACTTCGACCGCGTCACCCGCCCCGAGGCGCTGATCCCGGCCGCGCTCGCCGCGGCGCGCGTCCTCACCGACCCCGTCGCCACCGGCGCGGTCACCCTCGCGCTGCCGCAGGACGTCCAGGCGCAGGCGTACGACTGGCCCGAGGAGTTCTTCGCCGAGCGGATCTGGACGGTCCGCCGGCCCCGCCCCGACAGGGCCGAACTCGAAGCGGCCGTAGGGGCGGTCAGGGCGGCGGAACGGCCGCTCATCATCGCCGGCGGCGGCGTCAGGTACAGCGGCGCCGAGAGCGCCCTCCGGGCCTTCGCGGAACAGGCCCGCATCCCCGTCGCCGTCACCCAGGCCGGCAAGGGCGTCCTGCCGTACGACCACCCCTGCGAGGTCGGCGGCATCGGCCACACCGGCACCGGTACGGCCGACGCGCTCGCCCGCGCCGGCGACCTGGTCATCGGCGTCGGCACCCGCTACACCGACTTCACCACCGCCTCCGGCACCCTCTTCCGCGCGGACGCCCGCTTCCTCAACCTGAACATCGCCGGTTTCGACGCCCACAAGCAGAGCGCGCTGCCCCTCGTCGGCGACGCCCGCGAATCGCTCGCCGCCCTGACCGAGGCCCTCGGCGACCACCCGCCGGGCGAGGTCCGGTGGGAGTCCGCCCAGCGGGACTGGCAGGAGCGGACCGACGCCGCGTACGCCACCCCCGACGAGGACGCCCGGCCCACGCAGACCCAGGTCCTCGGCGTACTCGACACCCTGGTCACCGGGGACGACATCCTGATCAACGCGGCCGGTTCGCTCCCCGGGGACCTGCACAAGCTCTGGCGTGTCCGCTCCACGGACCAGTACCACGTGGAGTACGGGTACTCCTGCATGGGCTACGAGATCCCGGCGGCGATCGGGGTCTCGCTCGCCGCTCCCGGCCGGCCTGTGTGGGCGCTCGTCGGTGACGGTACGTATCTGATGAACCCCACCGAAATCGTCACGGCGGTCCAGGAAGGAGTCCCGATCAAGGTGGTCATCCTGCAGAACCACGGGTACGCGTCCATCGGCGGGCTCTCCGAGGCCGTCGGCGCGGAGCGGTTCGGCACCGCCTACCGCTACCGGGGCCCCGACGGCCGCTTCACCGGGGCGCCCCTCCCCGTCGACCTGGCCGCCAACGCGGCCTCCCTCGGCATGCGGGTGCTGCGTGCACACACCGTGCGTGACCTGCGACAAGCCCTCGCCGACGCCCGGGCGGCGACCGTCCCCACATGTGTCTACGTCGAGACCGAAACGGCAGACACAGTGTCGGGCCCGCCCCCCGCCCAGGCGTGGTGGGATGTGCCCGTGGCCGAGACCTCGACCCGCTCGTCGGCGGTCAAGGCCCGGGAGGAGTACGCCCGGCACGTCACCGCCCGACGCCGCCATCTCTGAAGGAGCAATTCGTCATGACGAAGACCGTCAACCACTGGATCGGTGGAAAGACCGTCGAGGGCACGTCGGGCAACTGGGGCCCGGTCACCGACCCGGCCACCGGCGCCGTCACCACGCAGGTCGCGCTGGCCTCGGTGGAGGAGGTCGACGCGGCGGTGGCCACCGCCAAGGCCGCCTTCGAGACGTGGGGCACGGCGTCCCTGGCCCAGCGCACCACCGTCCTCTTCAAGTTCCGCGCGCTGCTGGACGCCAACCGCGACGCGATCGCCGAGCTGATCACCGCCGAGCACGGCAAGGTGCACTCGGACGCGCTGGGCGAGGTGGCCCGCGGCCTGGAGATCGTCGACCTGGCCTGCGGCATCACCACCCAGCTCAAGGGCGAGCTGTCCACCCAGGTGTCGAACCGGGTGGACGTGGCCGCGATCCGCCAGCCCGTGGGCGTCGTCGCCGGCATCACGCCGTTCAACTTCCCGGCCATGGTGCCGATGTGGATGTTCCCCCTGGCCATCGCCTGCGGCAACACCTTCATCCTCAAGCCGAGCGAGAAGGACCCGTCCGCCTCGCTGAAGATCGCCGAGCTGCTCGCCGAGGCGGGCCTGCCGGACGGTGTCTTCAACGTCGTGCACGGCGACAAGGTGGCCGTCGATCGGCTCCTGGAGCACCCGGACGTCTCGGCGATCTCCTTCGTCGGCTCGACCCCGATCGCCCGCCACATCCACACCACCGCCTCGGCGCGGGGCAAGCGCGTCCAGGCGCTGGGCGGCGCGAAGAACCACATGCTGGTGCTGCCCGACGCGGACCTCGACGCGGCGGCCGACGCCGCGGTCTCGGCGGCGTACGGCTCCGCCGGCGAGCGCTGCATGGCGATCTCGGCGGTCGTCGCCGTCGGCCACATCGCCGACGAGCTGGTGGAGAAGATCCGCGAGCGCGCCGAGAAGATCAAGATCGGTCCCGGCAACGACCCGGCCTCCGAGATGGGCCCGCTCATCACGGCCGTCCATCGTGACAAGGTCGCCTCGTACGTGAAGGGCGCGGCGGACGAGGGCTGCGAGGTCGTCCTCGACGGCACCGGCCACACGGTCGAGGGCTACGAGGACGGCCACTGGATCGGCCTCTCGCTCCTGGACCACGTCCCCACCACCGCCAAGGCCTACCAGGACGAGATCTTCGGCCCGGTGCTGTGCGTGCTGCGCACCGAGACCTACGAGGAGGGCCTCGCCCTCATCAACGCCTCGCCGTTCGGCAACGGCACCGCGATCTTCACCCGCGACGGCGGCGCCGCCCGCCGCTTCCAGATGGAGGTCGAGGCCGGCATGGTCGGCGTGAACGTCCCGATCCCGGTCCCCGTCGGCTACCACTCCTTCGGTGGCTGGAAGGACTCGCTCTTCGGGGACCACCACATCTACGGCAACGACGGCGTCCACTTCTACACCCGCGGCAAGGTCGTCACGACCCGCTGGCCGGACCCGTCCGAGGCGCCCTCCGGCGTGGACCTGGGCTTCCCCCGCAACCACTGACGGACTCCCGGCGGGCCGGTGTCGGATCCGCAAAACGACTGGCCCCCAGGGCGCGCGACGGCGCATCCTGGGGGCCATGTCCGTCCCTCCGAAGCACCAGATCCGCGCCCTGCACACCGAGTCGACGGTGACCGTCTACCAGGCGTACGACCCCTCCCTCGGACTTCCGGCCGCGCGCGACGGGCGCTTCCCGGCCGCGTGGAAGCGGGAGCGGATGACCTGGATCAAGCCGTCGTTCCTGTGGATGATGTACCGCTGCGGCTGGGGCCTGAAGGAGGGCCAGCAGACCGTCCTCGCCGTCGAGATCACCCACGCCGGCTTCGCCTGGGCCCTGCGCAACGCCTGCCTCTCCCACTACGTCCGGGGCGTCCACCCCGATCGCGACGCCTGGAGCCGCGACCTGCGGCGGTCGCCGGCCCGGGTCCAGTGGGACCCCGAGCGCGACCTGCGGCTGGCCGCGCTGCCGTACCGCTCCCTCCAGCTGGGGCTCTCGGGAGAGGCGTCGCGCCGCTACGCGGACGAGTGGACGGTCGGCATCCGGGACGTCACCCCGCTCGCCCACCGGATCCACGCCCTCGTACGGGCCGGCGAGCTCGACGCCGCCCGGGCGGAGCTGCCCGAGGAACGGCCCTACCCGGCCGGTCCCGAACTCCTCGCCCACCTGGTCGCCGAGGAGCCCGCGTCCGATCGGGCCTGATCGGCAGGACACCTCCCAGCCGCCCGCGCGCGTCCCGCCCCGGCCGCCGCGCACCTCCCCGTGCCGCCCGCGCGCCCGCCCGGCATACCGCGCCTGGTGTACGCGCGACGTGTGGCGTACCTCTCGGGGAGGCCGCCGACTTCCGCCTTCCGGCAGCCGTACCACCCCGGACGTCCGCCTAGGCTCGGACCCATGAAGCTCCGACTTCCCCGGTGGGCCGCGGTCACCGCCGCCCTCGCCGTGCTCGCGGGCGCCGGCACCTGGACCGCCGTCGCCTCGGACGACCCGTCCCCCGTGGACCGCGCGGACCAGGTGCTCGACGTGCCCGGGGCGCGGCTCGACACCTCGTACTTCACGGACGGCGGCGGAGGCCGTCGTCCCGCCGTCCTGCTCGCGCACGGTTTCGGCGGCTCCAAGGACGACGTGCGCGCCCAGGCGGAGAGGCTCGCCCGCGACGGGTACGCCGTCCTGACCTGGTCCGCGCGCGGCTTCGGCGCCTCCACCGGACGGATCGGGCTCAACGACCCCGCGCACGAGGTCGAGGACGTCCGCACGCTCGTCGACTGGCTCGCGCGCCGGCCCGAGGTGCGGCTGGACAAGGACGGCGATCCGCGCGTCGGCGTCACCGGCGTGTCCTACGGCGGCGCGATCTCGCTGCTCGCCGCCGGGTACGACCCGCGGGTCGACGCGATCGCTCCCCAGATGACGTACTGGAACCTGGCCGACGCGCTCTTCCCGGACGGTGTCTTCAAGAAGCTCTGGGCCGGGATCTTCTTCACCACGGGGTCCGCGACCGGCGGCCCCGCGACGGCCGCCCGGCCGCCCGGCGGTCAGCGGCCCGGCGGGACCGACGGAGCCGCGGGCCCCGACGCGGGCGACTGCGGACGGTTCACCCCCGAACTCTGCGCCCTGTACGAGCGCGTCGCCGTCGCGGGGAAGCCCGACCCGGCCGCCCGCGCCCTCCTCGAGGCCCGCAGCCCCTCCGCCGTCGGGGACCGCATCAAGGTGCCCACGCTCATCGTGCAGGGGCAGACCGACTCCCTCTTCCCGCTGTCCCACGCCGACGCCATGGCCCGGACGATCGCCGCGGGCGGCGCCCCCGTCGCCGTCGACTGGATCGCGGGCGGCCACGACGGCGGCAACCGCGAGAGCGACCGGATCCAGGCCCGGGTCACCGCCTGGTTCGACCGCCATCTGAAGGGCGACACCGACGCCGACACCGGTCCGGCCTTCCGCGTCAGCCGTACCGGTGGGGTCGACTCCACCGACGGCCGGGCCACACTGCGCGGCGCGACCGCCGACCGCTACCCGGGTCTCTCGGCGGGCGGACGCACCCTCGCCCTCGACGGCGGCCGGCCGCAGTCCTTCCGCAACCCGGCCGGCGCGGCCCCGCCCGCCGTCTCGGCCGTCCCCGGCATCGGCGGCGGACTCTCCCAGCTGTCCTCCCTCGGCGTCGGGCTCTCCCTCGACTTCCCCGGCCAGTACGCCGCCTTCGAGACGAAGCCGCAGTCCGGCCCGCTGCGGATCACCGGCTCGCCCACGGTGCGCGTGAAGGTCACCTCGGACAGCGCCGACGGGTCCGCCGTCCTCTTCACCAAGGTGTACGACGTCGGCCCCGACGGGCAGCAGCAGGTGCTGCCCGCCCAGCTCGTCGCGCCCGTACGGGTCGAGGACGCCCGGCAGGGCAGGACCGTCGCGCTGACGCTGCCGGCCGTCGACCACGAGGTCGAGGCCGGGCACCGGCTGCGGCTGGTGCTCTCGGCCACCGACCTCGGCTACGCCTCCCCGGCCGCCCCCGCCACGTACACGGTCGCGGTCGAGAGCGGGCTGACCGTGCCGACCGCGCCCGCCGTGACGACGCAGGCGGCCGGACTGCCCTGGTGGGTCTGGGGCCTGCCGCTCGCCGGTGCCGTGATTGCCGCCGCCCTGCTGCTCACCGCCCGCCGCCGGACCACCGCACCCGCGCCGGACCCCGAACTCCTCTCCGTACCGCTGGAGATCACCGGACTGAGCAAGAAGTACGCGGGCGGCGACCGCTACAGCGTGCGGGACCTCTCCTTCCGCGTCGAGCAGGGCCAGGTCCTCGGGCTGCTCGGGCCCAACGGCGCGGGCAAGACCACCACCCTGCGGATGCTCATGGGGCTGATCACGCCCGACGAGGGCGAGATCCGGGTCTTCGGCCAGGCCATCCGGCCCGGCGCCCCGGTCCTCTCCCGGGTCGGCGCCTTCGTCGAGGGCGCGGGATTCCTGCCGCACCTGTCCGGCCGGGAGAACCTGGAGCTGTACTGGAAGGCCACCGGCCGTCCCGCCGAGGACGCCCACCTGGACGAGGCCCTGCGGATCGCGAACCTGGGCGGCGCCCTGGAGCGCGCCGTGCGGACCTACTCCCAGGGCATGCGGCAGCGGCTCGCGATCGCCCAGGCCATGCTCGGCCTGCCGGACCTGCTGATCCTCGACGAACCGACCAACGGACTCGACCCGCCCCAGATCCGCGAGATGCGGGACGTGATGATCCGCTACGCGGCCGGCGGCCGGACCGTCATCGTCTCCAGCCACCTGCTCGCCGAGGTCGAGCAGTCCTGCACCCACCTCGTGGTCATGGACCGCGGGCAGCTGGTGCAGGCCGGACCCGTCGCGGAGATCATCGGCGCGGGCGACATCCTGCTGGTGACCCTCGGCGACACCGTCCCCGACCCGCTCGTCGAGAAGATCGGGGCCCTGCCCGGGATCGGCGGCGCGGAGCGCTCCGCCGGCGGAGTCCTCGTCCGCCTCGACGGGGCGGACGCGACGGCCCTGATCGGGGAACTCGTCCGCCTCGACGTGCCCGTGACCGGTGTGGGACCGCACCGGCGCCTGGAGGACGCGTTCCTCACCCTCATCTCGGAAGGCTCGGCATGAGCACCCTGCTGGAGACCGCGCCGGGCTACCGCGCCCGGCACACCCTGCCCCTGCGCGTCGAGGCCGTCCGGCAGCTCAAGCGCCGCCGCACCCTCGTGATGGGGGCGGTGCTCGCCGCCCTGCCCTTCGTCCTGATCATCGCCTTCGCGATCGGCGGCGGCCCGGACGGCAACGGCAACGGCCGGATCACGCTGATGGACACGGCGACCGAGTCCGCCGCGAACTTCGCCGCCACCTGCCTCTTCGTCTCTGCCGGTTTCCTCCTCGTGATCCCGGTGGCGCTGTTCTGCGGGGACACCGTGGCCTCCGAGGCGGGCTGGTCCTCGCTGCGCTACCTCCTGGCCGCACCCGTGCCCCGGGCCCGGCTGCTGTGGTCCAAGCTCACCGTGGCCCTCGGGTTCAGCGCCGCCGCTATGGTCCTGCTGCCGCTGGTCGCGCTGGCCGCCGGCACGGTCGCCTACGGCTGGGGGCCGCTGCGCCTGCCCACCGGCGGGTCCCTGCCGGCGGGCGACTCGCTGCCCCGGCTCGCCCTCGCGGTCGCGTTCATCTTCGTCTCCCAGCTGGTCACCGCCGGACTGGCGTTCTGGCTCTCCACCCGGACCGACGCCCCGCTCGGCGCGGTCGGCGGCGCCGTCGGCCTGACGATCGTCGGCAACGTCCTGGACGCCGTGACCGCGCTCGGCGACTGGCGCGACTTCCTGCCCGCCCACTGGCAGTTCGCCTGGGCGGACGCGCTCCAGCCCCAGCTGGAGTGGGGCGGCATGGCGAAGGGGGCGGCGATCTCGGTGACCTACGCGCTGATCCTCTTCGCGCTGGCCTTCCGGGGATTCGCCCGCAAGGACATCGTGTCGTAGACCTCCCGGCCGGGACCGTCACAACCACCCCCTTCGAGCCGCTTCCGCACCCGCGCGGAAGCGGCTCGTCGTTCCCAGGGCCGCCATCAGCTCGCCCACCCGGCGGCTGTACGTGCGGCCCGACATCCCGAGACGGGCGGCGGCCGTCTCATCCGTGAGCCCGGCGAGCAGCGCCTCCAGGACCGGGCGGAGCTGCGGGGGCAACTCGCCCGTCGGGGCGACAGCGCTCGTCAGCTCCTCGCCCGCGTCCCAACTGGCCCGGTGGGCACGGACCAGGGCCTGCACGACGACCGGATCCCGGATCAGCAGCAGCCCGTTGTAGAGCAGCTCCAGATCGAGCGGGACCGCCGCCACCGTCCGGTCGACCACGATCAGCTTGAAGGGGATCGCGTCCGTGAGCCGGGCCCGGCCCGGGACCCGCTCCAGCCCCGCCACCTGGGACAGGGCATGCCGGGGCACGATCCGTCTGACCTCGCACGCCCGCTCCGTCGCGGCCCGCATGCACGCTCCCGCCAACTCCAGGAACGGCTCGGGGATCGCACGGCCCGCGGAGGTGGTCGGGTCGTCGAAGGTCAGCAACTCGTGCCGGGTCGAGGCGGCCAGCGCCGCCAGCGCCGCGCTGACGCGCCGCACGCCGCGGACCGGACGGCCCGGCGGACGCTGCGCCTCCGGCGCGCCCCGGCTCACCGCCGAACGGGCCAGCGTCACGGAGCCCACGCGTTCTGCCACCGCTGACCACCCCCGCCGATCGATGTGCCACTCCATGTACGCATGTGACTCCGTACCGTGACAACCCCTGTTGGGCAGGATGGCGAATCCATGCCATGGCCGTCCGCGGCGTCCGCCGTTGCCGCATCGAGATCCATCCGCAACTTCTTCGTCTGCTCCTCCGGGGCCTCTCGCGCGTCACATTCACAAGTGCACGCGACAGAGGGGGAGATGACATGAAGCAGCGTCGACGAATGGGGCTGGCCGCCGGGCTGGTGCTCGTCGCACTGGTGTCGACCGGGTGCGGAGGCGGTACCTCCGCGGACCGGAGCTCCACCCGGGAGGGCGGGAACCGGGCGCCCGCCGTGCCCGACGGAGGGGCCAGGACGGACGCCGACACGCCCGAGGGGGAGCAGCGTTCCCGCCCGCCCGCGCCCGACTACCTCTCCACCTTCGCCCTGGACGTGGACACCGCCTCGTACGGCTACGCCCGCCGGACCCTGTCCGAGGGGCGGCTGCCGGACCCGGCGACCGTGCGGCCCGAGGAGTTCGTCAACAGCTTCCGGCCGGACTACCCCCGGCCGAAGGGCGACGGCTTCAGCGTGACGCTCGACGGCGCGAAGACGGGAGAGGACGGCTGGTCCCTCGTCCGCGTCGGACTCGCCACCCGCGCCACGGACCGCACGGGCGAACGCCCGCCGGCCGCCCTCACCTTCGTCGTCGACATCTCCGGATCGATGGCCGAGCCCGGCCGGCTCGACCTCGTCAAGACCTCGCTCGGCACCCTCACCGACCAGCTCCGCGACGACGACTCGGTGGCCCTCGTCACCTTCAGCGACGAGGCCGAGACCCGGCTGCCCATGACGCGCGTCGGCACCGGCCGCGACCGGATCCACCAGGTCGTCTCCGCCCTGGAGACCACGTCGTCCACCAACGTCGAGGCCGGCGTGCGCACCGGCTACGACGTCGCCGTCCGGGGACGCCGCGCAGGTGCCACGAACCGGGTCGTGCTCCTCTCCGACGCCCTCGCCAACACCGGTGACACCGAGGCCCGGTCGATCCTGAACCGGATCGACGACGCGCGCCGGACACACGGCATCACCCTCTTCGGGGTCGGCGTCGGCAGCGAGTACGGGGACGCCTTCATGGAGCAGCTCGCCGACAAGGGCGACGGCAACACCACGTACGTCTCCACCCCCGAGCAGGCCCGCAAGGTCTTCGTCGAGCAGCTTCCGGTCAACGTCGAGCTGCGGGCGCGCGACGCCAAGGCGCAGGTCGCCTTCGACCGCGCGACGGTCGAGCGGTTCCGGCTGATCGGGTACGAGAACCGGGCGGTCGCGGACGAGGACTTCCGCGACGACCGGGTCGACGGCGGCGAGGTAGGGGCCGGACACACCGTCACCGCGCTCTACGCCGTGAAGACCCGCCCCGGCCGGACGGGCCGGCTGGCCACGGCCACGGTCCGCTGGCTCGACCCCAAGAGCCGCGCCCCGCACGAGCAGTCCGGCACCGTGGACACCGGCGTGCTCACCTCCTCGGTCTGGTCCGCCGGGCACGACAGCCTCCAGCTGACCGCCGTCGCCGCCTACTTCGCCGACCGGCTGCGCGGCGGCGACCTGCCCGGTGCCCCGCGCCTCTCGGCGCTCGCCGAGTACTCCGGAGCCATCGCCGACCGGTCGGGCTCGAAGGTCGTCAGGGAGCTGACGGAGTCGATCCGGCAGGCCGAGAAGCTGGGTCTGCCGGCCGCCGGTCCCTCCCGTGGCGCGGAATCGGAGGATCCGTACAGCGGATGATCCACAACGCCCCCGAGGTGGCCGTGAGGCCCGTCATGATGGGCCCATGGCCACCTTGCTGCTCGCCCTCGCCGTCGCGTCCACCGGCCTCTACGCCGGATTCATGCTGATCTTCCGCACCGGGATCATGCCCGCCCTCGGCCGGCTCGGCGACGCCGCGTTCGTCGACGCCATGCGGCGGATCAACGAGTGCGTGCCCAGGGCGGTGTTCCTGACCGTCTTCCTGGGCATCCTGGTCCTCCCCGTCGCGGCGTTCCTCGTGCCGGTGGACGGACGCAGCGACACCCAGAAGTGGCTGATCCTCGCCGGACTGGTCTGCGCGGCCCTGAACCACCTGGTCACCGTGGCCGGCAACATCCCGCTGAACACCGCGCTGGCCGCCTCGGAGACCACGGGCGAGGAGCCGGCCGCCGTCCGTGCCGCCTTCGAGAAGCGCTGGAACGGCTTCCACCTGATCCGCACGCTGCTCGTCACCGCGTCCTTCGGGCTGCTGATCGCCGCGTCCCTCACCTGACGCGCTCGCGCCGCCCGCCCGGACAGCTACGCGGGCAGTTCCGCGACCGTCGTGATGGCGGTGAACACCACCTGCCCGTCCTGGCGGCCGGTCACCCGGATCAGCCGCTCCGGGCCGCCCGGGTCGTCCACCGCCGGCTCGGCCTCGATCCAGCAGGGGCTGCCGAACTCGGCGTAGTGATGGAAGGCGGAATCCATCGCCACGGGAAGCGCCGTCCGGCCGGCGGGCGCCTGACCGTGCACGGCCTGGCGGGCCGCCTCCAGCAGGACCATGCCGGGGATGTGGTCGCCGGGGTGGTCGAAGAGCACCGGGTGGCGGGTGTCCACCCGCAGCCGCCAGTGGTTCGCGTGCCCGGTCGGGCTCAGCACCACGTCGGCGGTCCGGTCCCGGCCGACGGTGCCCGGCTCCACCGGCGCGGCGGGCGGCACGGTCCCGGGCTGCGGGTCGGTGAGCCGGTCGCCGCGCAGCCGGCGGTAGACCTCGGGGCTGGTGCAGGTGTAGCGGGCGCTGCCGGTGGCGAGGACGCGGCCGCCCTGGCGGGCGACGACCTCGTACCGCAGACCCGTGAGGCGCCCGGCCCGGCGCCGGATGTCGGAGCAGGTGACGTCGAGGCGCAGCTCCGCGGGGGCGCCGCCGATCTCCGTCAGAAGCGGTTCCACGCGGTAGTTGAGCTCCCACATCAGGAACTGGTGGCCCAGGGGGACCTCGAAGCCCACATGGGCGAGGATCGCGCCCACCTGACGGATCGTCTCCGCGGCCATCATCGGGTCGTAGTGGGTTCCCCCGACGGGCGCGAAGAAGGAATGCCCGCGCGGCCACTGGGCGTGGAAGGTGAAGCGGGTCTCGTCCGTCCGGCACCAGTCGGCGGTCAGCAACACCTCGGCGAGGGCGGCCCGGTGGACGTACTCGCGGGGGGCCGTCGTGGTGAGCGGACGGAAGGCCCCGTCGGCCGCGATGTCGGTCGGAGCGGGCGACTGCAGCATGGGAACCCTCGATCAGGGGAGCTTCTGAGCGGTTGTGGGACGACGAGCACCGCGCAAGATACGAACCCGCGAGTCGGTTTCGCAAGGATTTCCGCACGTGTTTGTCAGGTCGCTCCGGTCAGGTCGGCACCGCTTACCGGACACCCGGCGGGCCGGGAGAGATCGCCAGAACGGCAGATGTCCGACTGTTGGGACACCAGGGTTCACGATGGGGACGGCTTCGGGTATCTTCGCGCTGCCGGAAAATCTGTACCGCCGGGTTTGTTTCTCGGACGCCCGAGACGCCGGTCCGGGCGAACACGCCAGCACGCGCGCGGTTCGCCCCATGCCAACCGGCCCCTCGTCGGTCGTCCCTGGGAGCTTTCGTGGAACACCTGCGCCGGATATCCCTGGCCGCCGTCAACATCGACGGCGTCCTCCTGAACGACACCTTCAGTCCGGTCATCCACCACTTCGTCACCAGCCGCGGCGGGCACTACGACGCCGAGGTCGAACGGGAGATCTTCTCCCAGACCCGGCTGACCGCCGCCGCCGCGCTCGGCGCCGCCGCCGGCCTCGACTGGAGCCCCGAGCAGGTGCTCGCCGCCTACTTCGAGGAGCGGGCCGCCCATCTCGCCGAGCATCCGCTGCGGCTGCTGCCCGGCGCCGGCGAACTGCTGCTGCGGCTGCGCGGGCTGGGGCTGCGGACGGTCTGCTACGGCGGGCTCGACAAGAGCCACTTCGACCGCCACCTGCACGAGCAGGCCGGGCTCTTCGACGGCCCCGGGTACGTCTGCACCGATGAGATCCGTCCCGGAGTGCGCGAGATCGTCGCGGAGTTCGGTCTGCGCAACGACGAGGTCCTCTTCATCGACGACGTCGCCCGCGTCGCCGAGGCCGCCAGGGAACTGGGCGTTCCCTTCATCGGCCACCCCAGCGACTTCGCCCACGGGTTCCAGGGCGAACTGATGCGGAAGGCGGGGGTACGGCACGTCGTGCGCTCGCTGGAGGAGATCGACGAACCCCTGCTGCGCACCCTGGACGCGGAGGCCGCCGACGGTCGGCTCTGGGGCGAGTGAGTTCCACGTGACCCCCGGACCCGGAACCATCCGCGGGTCCGACATCGTGTTCCTGCCGAGAACGACGCCCCGCCGTGCGGCGTCGCCCACCCGACCTCCGAGGGAGACCGCATTTCCATGAGCGCCGACCACCGACTGCTGACCGACAAGGTCGCCCTCATCACCGGAGCCAGCAGCGGGATCGGGGCCGCCGCGGCCCGGGTCTTCGCCCGTGAGGGCGCCCGCGTGGTGCTCACCGCCCGCCGTGAGGACCGGCTCAAGGCCCTGGTGGCCGAGCTGCGCGAACAGGGCGCCGAGGCCGAGTACGTCGTGGCGGACATGACCCGCCGAGAGGACACCCGCGCCGCCGTGGCGCACGCGGTGGACACGTACGGCCGGCTCGACGTCGCCTTCAACAACGCGGGGTGGGGCACGGGCCGCGAGCCCCTGCACGAGATGGGCGACGAGCTCTACGACCGGATCATGGACGTCAACGTGCGCGGGGTGTGGAACTGCCTGCGCGACGAGATCGCCGCGATGCTGCCCACCGGCGGCGGGGCGATCGTCAACAACAGCAGCGTCGGGGGACTCCTCGCCACCCCGGTCGCCGCGCCCTACGTGGCCGCCAAGCACGCGGTCATCGGCCTGACCCGGGCCGCCGCCGCCGAGTACGCGGCCCAGGGCATAAGGGTCAACTCGGTGGCGCCCGGGACCACCCGCACCGAGGTCGTCGCCGAGTGGTTCGCCGCGGTGCCCGGGACCGAGGAGGCGCTGCACGCCGCCACCCCGCAGCCGCGCACGGCGGAGCCGGAGGAGATCGCGGAGGCCGCCGCCTGGCTCCTCAGCGACCGGGCGTCGTTCGTGACCGGCGCGGTCATGCCGGTGGACGGTGGCTTCACGATGGTGTGAGCCCCGTACCGGACCGCATCATGAGGGGGCGGAACGGTCGGCGGGCGGCTTCTTGTGGCCACTGCACGTATCCGTCCATACTTGGTTTTTTCGACCGTGACGTGCGCGCAGGCACGGAGCGAGCCCGAGGCTCCCGCGGGGGCCTCGGGCGATGAGAGGGACGTGACCCCCAATGGCGAAGCAGGATCGCGCGATTCGGACGCGCCAGGCGATCTTGGAAGCGGCCGCCACCGTCTTCGACGAGCGTGGTTACGAGGCCGCGAAACTCACCGACATCCTCCAGCTGGCCCAGGTCACCAAAGGCGCGCTCTACTTCCACTTCGACTCGAAGGAGGACCTCGCGCACGCGGTGATCGACGCCCAGGTCTCGGCCGCCCCGATGCCGATGCCGCAGGTCTCCAAGCTGCAGGAGTTCGTCGACGTCGGCATGGTCTTCGCGCACCGGCTGACCCATGACGGACTGCTGCGCGGCAGCGTGCGCCTCACCCTCGACCAGGGCGGTCACGAGCTCAACCGCGGGGGGCCGTACCGGGAGTGGACCGAGTTGAGCCTGCGCATCCTCAACGAGGCCAAGGCGCGCGGGGAGCTGCTGCCCCACGCCGACCCGGAGGAGGTCGCCCCGCTCATCGTGGGCTCGTACGCCGGGCTGAACCTGATGACGCAGGCGCTGGGCCACAACCGCTCCGCGATGGACCGGTGGGCCTCGGTGCTCTACCGCCACGTGCTGCCCAGCATCGCCGTGCCCGCCGTCCTGGCGACCCTCGACATGGAGCCGGGTCGGGGCGCCCGCGCGCTCGGCGCGGCCGAGTCGGCGGCCGGCTAGCCGGACCGGCGATTTCCGGACCCCTTCTTTTTCGTTGAAAACCATACCTACTTGCTGGTTTCCACACGGGAAGACGGCCCCGTCGTCCACCTGATCGCGGAGAAGCCCGAACGAAAGCGTACCCACGAGTCGGAGTATGGCCCCGCCGGGTACGCTTCCTCTCGCCCTTTGCCGAGCCTTGATGGACTCAGATCCTCGCAAACCGGGCATATCTCCTGGTTGTCGCGTCCCGGCATTCCATACCCAGCGGTTTCTTATTGACATGCCCCCGGGTCTCTTTTCTAATCGTCCCGTGCATGCCGCGCGTAGACACTGAGGGGGCAAAGTGGACGTCCGCATCCTGGGGGGACTCGCGGTGGCCGAGAACGGGGTGTCGATCACCCCGACCGCCGCCGCGCCGCGCCAGCTCCTCGCCCTGCTCGCGGCCCACGCCGACCAGGTCGTGCCGGTGACCGTCCTGATGGAGGAGCTCTGGCCGTCCGGCGCCCCCCGCGGGGCGCGGGTCGAACTCCAGTCCCACATCCAGGATCTGCGGGCCCTGATCACCACCGCGCTGCGCGACGCCGCGCCGCGGACCGCGGACGCCGGCTGGCCGGAACGGCACACCGCCGACTCCGTGCTCGTCTCGCTGCCCGGCGGCTACCGCCTCGACACCGGCGGTGGATCCCACGACGCCTGGCAGTTCGAACGGGCGGCGGGAGCCGGCTACCGGGCCATGGAGGCCGGTGACCTCCAGCGGGCCGCACGACGCCTCTCCGAAGCCCTCGCCCTCTGGCGGGGCACCCCCTACGCGGGGGTGGCCGCCGGGCCCCGGCTGCGTACCGAGATCGAACGCCTGGAGACCTCCCGGCTGAGCGTCCTCGACCAGTGGGCCGAGGCCCAGCTGGCCCTCGGCCGCCACTTCGAGATCATCGGCGAACTCGCCGAACTCGTCGCCCAGTACCGCACCGACGAACCCCTGCACGGCCAGTTCATGGTCGCGCTGCTCCGCTGCGGCCGGCAGGACGAGGCGCTGGAGGTCTACCAGCGGCTCTGCGAGGGTCTGAAGAAGAAGGCGGGGCGGGAGCCCTCGGCGCGGCTGCGCCGCCTCCAGCGGTCGATCCTGGCCATCCGGGACACGGCGCGCGCGGCCCGACCGCTGTTCGTGCCCGGTCCCTCCGCCCGCCCCCGGCTCGTACCGGCGGGGTTCTCCCTCTGACGGGGCGCCGGGCCGCCGCGCCGGACGGAAGTCCCGGACTCGGCCCGGGATCACGGGAGTTCCACCCTGGCGGCCTCCTCCGCCAGGGGATGCCCGGCCGGCCGGCGGAGGAGATACTGCACAGTGCCCGGGGCGGGCCCGCTCGGCGGTCGACGGCCCGCCACGACCCCGGGCGGACGGCCGGATCACACCGCCCGTGACCATCATCGACCGCCATCCCGGAGCTCGACCGGCTCCGGACGGCAGTAAGGGCTCCCTCGCGGCGCCCGATTCGCTCGACAACGGGGGTTGGGGCACATGTCCTTGCACGGCACGGCCGGAGGCACGGGCGCGGACGACGAAGGGGAGACCGGCGGTACCGACGCGCTCGCCGTCCTGGAACTACTGGCCCGGCAGGCACCGCCGAACCGCTTCGAGGCACTGCTCCACGAGGCGCGGCGCGCGGGCGCGGACGGCGCCGAACTGGAGCGGCTCCGACGGGCCGTACGGCTCGCCGCCGACATCGGCGCCACCCTGGAGCGCCGGGAACAGCGCGAGGCCGGACTCGCCACCCTCGTCGACACCGCCCGGGACCTGACCCTCCCGTACGACCTCGACACGCTGCTGCGTGTCATCGCCCGTCGCGCCGCCCGCCTGCTCGACTGCGACACGGCCTGCGTCAGCCTGCGCGACGCGCACGGCCTGTCGTCCCACGTGCACACCGCCGAGGGCGGCCGCACCGGGCTCGCCGACGGCATCCTCGTCCCCGACGGCCGGGGCCTCGGCGCCCGCGCCCACGCCCACGGCGAACCGGCCTGGACCGCCGACTACCGCGTCGACGAGAGCTTCCCGCACTCCGAGGAGGTCGACGAACTCGTCCGCGCCGAGGGGCTGCACGCGGTCATCGCCGCCCCCCTGCGGGTCGGTGACACGACCGTCGGCGTGCTGTACGGAGCCGACCGCCGGGTCCGCCACTACACCCACGACGAGGTCGCGCTGATGTCCTCGCTGGCCGATCTGGCCGCCGTCGCCATCGAGAAGGCCGGCCTGCTCGACCAGACCCGGGCGGAGGTCACCGAACTGGAGCGGGACAGCTCCCGCGCGCGGACCCGCCTCACCCGCATGCGGCACGTCAGCGAGGCGCACAGCCGGATCATGAACCTCGTCCTGGCGGGCGGGGACCTGTGCAACGTGGCCACGGCGGCGGGCGACGCGCTCGACGGCACCGTGATGATCCGCGACCCCGGCGGCCGCAGCCTCGCCACCTGCGGCGACATCCCCGGCCTCGACGAGGAGGCGGTGGCGAAGGCGTCCCTCGACGCGCACGCCGGCCGGCGGCCGGTGCTCGCCGGCGACAACACCTGGGTGGCGCCGGTCATCGCGGGCTCCGAGGATCTCGGCGTCCTGGTCATCCGGGCCTCGACCGGACTGACCGGCGAGGACGAGCGGCTCCTCGAACTGGCCGCCCAGTCCATCGCCTTCCTGCTGCTGATGCAGCGGTCCACCGCCGTCGCCGAGGGACCCGTCCGCGACGAACTCCTCGACGACCTGCTCGCCGACCCCCAGCACGCCCCCCAGCAGATCACCCAGCGCGCCCGCCGCCTCGGCATCGACCTGCGCAAGCCCCACGTGCTGGTCGTCGCACGGCCGGAAGGCGGTGAGCAGGGCCGGGCGGTCGTGTGGGCGTCGTCGTACGCGTACCGCATGTCCGGACTGAAGACGGTCCAGGGCGGCTGCATCGTCCTGCTCCTGCCCGGCGACGACGCCTCGGCGGCGGCCCGCGCGGTGTCCGGCGAGATGTCCCCGCTGCTCGGGCACCCGGTCTCGGTCGGCGCGGCCGGACCCGGCCACGGCCCGGACGGGGCCGCCCGGATGTTCGCTGAGGCCATGCGCTGCCTGGACGCCATGAGCGCCCTCGGCGGCGCCGGCTCGGCCGCGTCGGTGCGGGACCTGGGATTCCTCGGGCTGCTGCTCTCCGACGACCACGACGTGGACGGCTTCATCGACTCCGCGATCGGACCCGTACTGCACTACGACGCCGAACGGTTCACCGATCTGACCCGCACGCTGGAGGCGTACTTCGCCTCGGGCGGCAGCCCCACCAACGCGGCGGAGGCCCTGCACGTCCACCCCAACACCGTCTCGCGCCGACTGGAACGGATCGGGGAACTCCTCGGCCCGCAGTGGCAGAAGCCGGGCCAGATCCTGGAGGTCCAGCTGGCCCTGCGCCTCCAGCGCACCCGCGCCGTCCTCGCCGGGCAGCGGGCCACGGACGAGCGGCCGGCACCCTGAGCACGACCCACCGGTCTCCCGGCGGCGTGACCCGCCGGGAGTGACGGGAACGCCCGCGTCGCCCGCCTTCCCGGCCGGTCGACCGGACACCCCTGGGCCCCTCGAAGGCATCTGAGCGGCGGGCCCAGGGGAGCCGGACCGGTGACCGGCCGTGGGGAGCCGGCCGCGGGAGGTGCAGCCGGTCGTGGGGGACCGGCCGTCGGAGGGATCCGGTCGTGGGGGACCGGCCGGGCCGTCAGCCCGCGGTGCGCGAGCCGTACACCGAGTCCCAGTCCGTCGCCAGGACCGTCGCCGCGTGCGCGGCCGACGCGAGCGTGATGTGACGGTGCCAGCCGCGGAACGAACGGCCCACGAAGTCCCGCAGGCCCGCGCCCTCGCCGACCTCGGTGAAGTCCCGGGCGACCCGGCGCGTCAGCTTGGTCAGCCGCAGCAGCGAGCCGACCGTCGCGCCCGGCACGTCGCTGATCCACAGCCGGGCCGGCGGCTGCTGCGGGTCGTCCCACTCGCCGAGCAGCGTCATCGGACGCATCCGCTCCCCCGCGGGGGTCGGCAGGACGACCCGGACGGCGGTCGCCAGCGACGTCCGCGAGGTCCGGGTGCCGGCCGCGGCGTCCACCCAGCTCACCGGTCGGCGCAGACCCTTGAGCGACTCCAGGATGTGCTGGGCGGGCAGCGGCCCGGCACCGAATCCGGGCAGCGCGCGGTCCGCGATCGTGAGACGGCAGCCCGGGCCGATCCGGGCGACGACCGGCAGCTCCGCGGCGGCCAGCCGGCCCAGCGCCGCCCGTCCCGCGCCGCCCCGGATGTCGAGCACCACCGGCTTGCGGGTGACACCCTGCCAGCGGGCGGTGTCGAGGGCCGCCGCGACCGCGCACTCCTCCTGCGTCTCCTCGTGCGCCTCCTCCGGGACCTCCGCCCGGTCCCGCCGGGTCCGGTCCTTCACCCACGGATCGGGCAGGAAGAGACGCCAGTTGACCGGCACGCTCAGCTCCTCGGCGGCGAACCACACGCCGAACGCCTGCTGGCCGCGGAAGACCTGCCCCCGCTCGGGGTCGAACCGGCGGTCCACACCCACCGAGTGCTGCCCGGCCTTGGGTATCGGCATCGACCGCACGACCCACGCCTGCGGGCAGCTGACCTGCTCCATGAACCCGGCGAGCGCGGAACGCATCGGCCGCCAGTCCCAGGTGGAACTGGAGATGAAGTGGTGCAGACTCTGCTCGGCGGCCGCGCCGCCGACATGCGCGGCGATGTTGCGGATCGACTTGCGGCCCTGCGCGTTCAGCAGCCCCTGCAGGTACTGCGCGGCCTTCATCCGCTGGTCCCGGCGCGGGAAGCCCGAGAAGAGCGTGGCGCAGAGCTCGTCGTAGACGTCGTGGACATCGTCGGCCACCGCGTTCAGGTACGGCGCGCACTGCGGTCCGTGCCCGGTGCGGTGCCGGGGGCCCAGCTGGTCGGTGACGGGCCTGCGTGTGGTTGCGACGGATGTACTCACGACACTCCTGCCTACGGTTTCACAGCTCCCTCCAGCTGCCCCTCCACATTCGCGCCTCCGCGCCCCGGGGACGAGGTGGACCCGGCACCGGTCTCGCCCCGTCGATGGTGGCCGGACCACCGGTGCCACCCCTGACGGTCCTGCGCGGCAGGTCGGCCGACGTCCCGGCAGGGGGAGGGGGTGTGGCCCGACCACCAGGGGCCGGAAACCGGCCAACGGTACGTCGGCGGCGTTTCGTCCCGTGTGCGAGGGAACTGACACACTCGGCGCGTCGCCTTTGACCCGGATGTCACCCCGGCCGAACATCGCAGAACGAGGCGGCTCGGGGCCGGCTCCTGGTTAATGCCCCAGGCCAGGAACCCCCTGGCCGCCTCGCTCCCCGCCCGCCCTCAGGGGGTGTCCTGCCGATCTCGGCGGGCTCGCGGTCTCCTGCGACGCCGTCTCCCGCGTCGTCGTCGGTCGGCACGGCTCCGCCATGCCTCGCCCCCACAGCCTGCGGCGTGGGAGGGATCCCATCCTCCGCCGTGGATCCGAAGCTCCGGTCCATCGCTCACTCATCCGGTCTGATCGGCAAGACACCCCCTAGCCTGGGGACATGGGCTTTCGAGGGCAGCTTCCGTTCGTCGGGGTCGTCGCCGCGGGCGGGGCCCTCGGCGCCGCCGCCCGCTACGGCGCCGCGCTCGTCTGGCCCACTCCCGCGGGCGCCTTCCCGTGGACCACGTTCGGCGTCAACATCCTCGGCTGCGCGGCGATCGGCGCCCTCGTCGTCCTGGTGACCGAGACCGGTACGGCCCCCCATCCGCTCGTCCGCCCCTTCCTCGGCACCGGGATCCTCGGCGGCTTCACCACCTTCTCCACCTACGCCCTCGACACGCAGCGTCTGCTCGGCGCGGGGGATACGGCCCGGGGCCTGGCATACATGGGGGCGACGGTGGCGGCGGCGCTCGCCGCCGTCTGGGCCGCGACCGCGGCCACCCGCGGCCTACTGGCGAGGAGGACGGCATGACGAGACTGGCGGGCAGGGCCCTGAGGGTGACGATCCTGGTGGGCGAGAGCGACACGTGGCACCACCGGCCCCTCTCCTCCGAGATCGTCCACCGCGCGCACGAGGCCGGCCTCGCCGGAGCCTCCGTGTTCCGCGGGATCGAGGGCTTCGGCGCCTCCTCCCTGATCCACACCTCGCGGCTGCTGTCGCTGAGCGAGGACCTCCCGGTCGCGATCCTCATCGTGGACACCGAGGAGCGGGTCCGGGCCTTCCTGCCCGAGCTGGACGAGCTGGTGACGGAGGGTCTGGTCATCCTCGACGACTGCGAGGTCGTCCGCTACGCCTCCCGGGAGACGACGGGGTGAACTGGCTGCTCGTGCTGGCCGGCGCGGCGGTCGGCGCGCCCCTGCGCTACCTGACGGACCGTGCCGTCCAGAGGCGCCACGACTCGGTGTTCCCCTGGGGCACGTTCACGGTCAACGTCGCCGGCTCGTTCGTGCTCGGTCTCCTCACCGGGGTCTCCTCCGCGCACACCTGGCTGCTGCTCGGCACCGGCCTGTGCGGGGCGCTGACGACGTACTCGACCTTCTCCTACGAGACGCTGAGGCTCTACGAGAGCGGGGCCCGCGGGTACGCCGCGGCCAACGTCGCCGGGAGCCTCGCCGCCGGACTCGGCGCCGTCTGGCTGGGCGTCGAGGCAGCCGTCCTGGTCTGAGGTCTCCGCAACCGGGCCGTTCGGTGGCAGTGTGCTGCCCACGATCTTCCGAGATGAGGGACGGGACGCATGGCCTGGGCGGACTTCCAGTACGAGATCTACCTCAACGGCATGACCGGGGCGGTTCCCCGGCTGCCCACCGACCTGACCCGCCTGGAGGAGCTGACCGCCCGGCGGCTCGGCCCGGGCCCGGTCGGCTACGTCGCCGGCAGCGCGGGTGACGGATCCACGGCCCGCGCCAACCGGGCCGCCCTGGCACGCCGCAGGATCGTCCCGCGCATGCTGCGCGACGTGCGCGAACGGGACCTCTCCTGCGAACTGCTCGGCAGGCCCGTCCCGGCCCCGGTCGCCCTCGCGCCCGTCGGCGTCCTGTCGATCCTGCACCCGGGCGCCGAACCGGCGGCGGCCCGCGCCGCGGCGGCACGCGGTGTGCCGTACGTGCTGTCCTCCGCCTCCAGCACTCCGATGGAAGCCGTCGCGGAGGCGATGGGGGAGGGCGAACGGTGGTTCCAGCTCTACTGGCCCAAGGACGTCGAGGTCGCCCGGTCCTTCCTGCGCCGTGCCGCGGCGGCCGGATTCACCGCCCTGTTCGTCACGCTCGACACCCCGCTGCTCTCCTGGCGCCCCCGTGACCTCGACCAGGCGTACCTGCCGTTCCTGCACGGGGTCGGCACCGCCAACTACTTCAGCGACCCGGCGTTCCGGGCGGGCCTGGCCAAGCCCGTCGAGGAGGACCCGAACGCGGCGGTCATGCACTTCGTGTCGATGTTCGCCGACCCGGGGAAGACCTGGCCGGATCTGGCGTTCCTGCGGGAGAACTGGGACGGTCCGATCGTCCTGAAGGGCATCCTGCACCCCGACGACGCCCGCGCGGCGGCCGAGGCCGGTATGGACGGCGTCGTCGTCTCCAACCACGGCGGCCGGCAGGTCGCCGGAGCCGTCGCCGCCGCGGACGCGCTGCCGGGCGTCGCCGACGCGGTCGGCGACCGGCTGACCGTCCTCTTCGACAGCGGCATCCGTACCGGGGACGACATCGCCAAGGCGCTGGCCCTCGGCGCGGACGGCGTGCTCGTCGGCCGCCCGTACGCCTACGGGCTGGCGCTGGACGGGGAGCAGGGCGTGGACCACGTGGTCCGCTGCCTGCTCGCCGAACTCGACCTGACCCTGGCCCTGTCGGGCCACGCGACACCGGGGACGCTGAGCCGCGCCGACCTGACGGAGGGCCCGGAGGTCTGACGTACGGCGCCGGCCGGGCACCGCGGGCGCCACCCGGTCCCCCGGGCTCCCGCCCGCGCCGTCAGAGCGCGACGAGCGTCGTCTCGGTCGCCTTGACGCTGGTCCACACGGGCGTGCCCTCGGCGAGGCCGAGTTCGGCGGCGGCCTGCGGGGTGATCTCGGCGACGAGGTCCGGCGCCTTCGGCGAGGTGACGAGGATCCGGAGGCGGCTGCCGCTCGCGGTGATCTCCCGCACCGTGCCCGGCCAGACGTTGCGGGGACTGCCGCCCGGCTTCTCGCGGTGGAGCGCGACGGCCTCCGGCGCGATGACGGCGAGGGCGTCCGTGCCCGGCGGCAGCGGGTCGGCGGTGACGAGGGTGCCGCCGCCGGCCGGCGCCAGCCCGTCGGCGGTGGCGGTGCCGGGCCAGGCGTTGCGGCCCAGCATGCGCGCGACCCAGGGCGAGCGGGGATGGCGGCTGACCTCGGCCGGCGGGGCGTCCTGGAGGGCCCGGCCCTCGTCGAGTACGAGGACACGGTCCGCGAGGGAGACGGCCTCGACGGGGTCGTGCGTGACGATCAGGCAGACACCGCCGAAACGCCGGAGATGGGTGCGCAGCGTGTGGCGGACGTGGGCGCGGGTGGTCTGGTCGAGCGCGGCGAGCGGTTCGTCGAGCACCAGGAGCCGGGGACGGGCGGCCAGCGCGCGGGCCAGGGCGACGCGTTGGGCCTGGCCGCCGGAGAGCTGGGCGGGCCGGCGGTGGGCCAGGTGACCGACGCCGAGCCGGTCGAGCCAGTCCTGCGCGGTCCGCCGTGCCTCGCCGCGGCGTACGCCCTGCACGCGCAGCCCGTACGCGGTGTTCGCCAGCGCCGTCATGTGGGGGAAGAGGGCGCCGTCCTGCGGCACCCACGCGACCTGACGGCGGTGCGGCGGCAGCTCGGTGACGTCGGCGCCGCCGAGCCGCAGGACGGCGTGGGCGCGGGGGGTGAGGCCGAGCAGGGCGCGCAGCAGGGTGGTCTTGCCCGCGCCGTTGGGGCCGACGACGGCGATCGTCGTGCCCGGCTCGGCGTCCAGCGTCAGGCGGGTGAAGCCCGTGACCTCGGCGTGCAGCGGCCAGCGCGCCGCGGGGTCGGGGGGGTCGGCCGTCTCGACGCCGCCTGTCTTCGCGAGGGGGACCCCCCGCGGTCCGGGAGCGCCCGGGGCCCCGCTCTCCGAGCCGCCCGCGTCGCCCGGGTCCGCCGGTTCCTTCGCGCGGCGCTCGCGACCGGCCGGGGTACCGGTCCACCGGCCGCGCAGGGCGATGAGCACGGCCATGGCGATCACCAGGAGCAGCAGGGAGACCGAGGTGGCGGCCTCCGGCTCCTCCTGGAGCAGCAGGTAGACCTGGAGCGGCAGGGTCTGGGTGGTGCCGGGCAGGTTCCCCGCGAAGGTGATCGTCGCGCCGAACTCGCCGAGGGCCCGGGCCCAGGTGAGCGCGGCGCCCGCGATCAGGCCGGGCGCGACCATGGGCAGGGTGACGGTGAAGAAGACCCGGACCGGTGAGGCTCCGAGCGAGGCCGCCGTCTCCTCGTACCGCGGGCGCAGTCCGCCGAGCGCCCCTTCGAGGCTGATGACGAGGAAGGGCATCGCCACGAAGGTCGCGGCGAGCACGGCGCCGGAGGTGTGGAACGGGAGCGTGACGCCGAAGGTGTTCTCCAGCCAGGGGCCGAGCAGCCCGCGCCGGCCGAAGGCCAGCAGCAGCGCGACACCGCCGACCGTGGGCGGCAGCACCATGGGCAGCAGGACGAGGGAGCGGACGACCGCCTTGCCCGGGAAGGACACCCGGGCCAGCAGCCAGGCCAGCGGCACGCCCAGGACCAGCGAGAGACCGAGCGCCCAGAACGACACCAGCAGCGACAGGCGCAGCGCCTGCAGCGTGCCCGGCGCGCCGAGATGGCCGGCCAGCTCGCTCCACTGGGTGCGGACGAGGATGCCGGCCAGCGGGAGCAGCAGGAACGCCACGGCCACCAGCGCCGGGAGCGCCAGCGTGACCGGCACGCGCGGGCCCGGCGTACGGACGCCTGCTCGTCTCATCGATGCTCCCTGGGTCGGGGGAGGTGGTGCGAGGGGCTGCCCGATCCCCCGGGACGGGCAGCCGCCTGCGATCCGGGGCTACGGGTGCTGGAAGCCGGCGTCCTGGAGGATCTTCTGCGCCTCCGGCGAGGACAGCCACGCCACGAAGGCGGCCGCCGCCTCGGCGTTCTTCGACTCCTTCAGTGTGGCGGCCGGGTACTGCGCGATCGCGTTCTGCGCGTCCGGGATCTCCACCCCGTCGACCTTGTCCTTCGCGCTCTCGGCGTCGGTCCTGTAGACGAGGCCGGCGTCGGCCTCGCCGAGTTCGACCTTGCTGAGCACGGCGCGGACGTTCGGCTCCTGGGAGACCGGCTTCACCGTGATCTTCTGGGCGTCCAGGATCTTCCGGCTGTACTTGCCGGCGGGCACCTCGGGCGCGGCCAGGACGACCTTCAGCCTGGTGTCGGCCAGGTCCTTCAGCTTGTCGACCTTGTGCGGGTTGCCCTCGCCGGTGGCGATGACGAGCCGGTTCCTCGCGATGACGGTCGGGGTCCCGGTGTCCGCCTTCACCTTGTCCATGCTCTTGGTGTCGGCGGTGACCAGCGCGTCGGCCGGGGAGCCCTGCGCGACCTGGGCGACGAGCTCCTGGGAGCCGGCGAAGGAGAAGGTGATCTTCGTGTCGGGGTGCGTCTTCTCGTACGCGGCGCCCGCGGTCCTGAAGACGTCCGTCAGGGACGCGGCGGCGAGCACCGTGAGGTTCGCCCGGGGCGCGGCGGTACCGGAGGCGGTGGACCCGGCGGCGTCCTCCTTGGCGTCGTCGCTGGAGCAGGCCGCGAGCGGCACGAGCAGGGCGGCCGTCAGGGCGGCGGCCGCGGCGCGGCGGCCGGTGAGGGTCGGGGTGAAGGGCATGACGGCGGAACTCCTTGGGGACGTGGCCGGCGGATGCCGTCCGGCGCGGAAGAGATCGAGCCGCGTCGGTGACGGGCGCCGCCGCTCGTGGTGCGTGAGGGGTTCAGGTGCGGTCGATGTGCACGCTGGTCGACTTCACGCGGGCGGTGGCCTGCATGCCGACTTCGAGTCCCAGCTCCTCGACGGCCTCACGGGTGAGGAGCGAGACGAGGCGGTGCGGCCCGGCCTGGATCTCGACCTGGGCCGCGACGTCGCCGAGCTTGACCGCGGTGACGATGCCCGGGAAGGCGTTGCGCGCCGAGGTGTAGGACGCGTCCTCCTCGGTGCCGCTCTGGGCGATCTCCACGGAGAAGGCGGCCAGCGCCCGCCCGTCGATCAGCCGGCGGCCGCTCTCGTCGCGATGGGTCGCGACCCGGCCGGCGTCCGCCCAGCGACGAGCGGTGTCGGGGCTGACGCCGAGCAGACGGGCCGCCTGCCCGATGGTGTAGGACTGCATGTGCGCCACCGTAGAGTGATCCGGCTGGCATCTGCAACAAGTCTGTGCGTCCGTCCATCGCGGATGCGAGATTCCTCGGAGGAACGGACGAAAGAGCCCCACCGGGCGTCTCGACCGGTGGACGGAGCCGGGGCTCCGGGCACCCCCGGCGCCCACCGGCTCGCGTCGTCTCCCGCGCGACGGCGGCCTCCGCCCGCGTTGCCGGAGCCACCCGTCCCGACACCCCGTCCCGACCACCCCCTTCCGGCGGGGTGACCGGGACCGCGCCACCTCGTTGCCCGGTCGTAACGATCAAGCTGTGGAGGTGGATGGTGAACGGACCGCGCACGAACACGGCGGCCGAGGTACCGGCTCTGGGCGATGCCGGAGACGTACGGAGAGCGGTCGGGGGCCTGGCCGAAGGGTGCGCGGTGGCGCACGGGTTCGGCAACTTCTACGCCCTCACCGCGCGTGCCGACCGGGCCGTCGTCGAGCGGGTCAACCGGATGAAGGGCCGCCCGGCGGAGCAGGCGGGCAGCGTCACCACCGTCCGCGAGCGGGTCCGATCCGTCTTCGACTGGAGCCTGCTGCCCCCGCAGCTGCCGCGCCGGCAGATCGAGGACCTCGTCGAAGAGCTGTTCCTGCTCGGTCCGTTCGGCTTCCGCGGCCCCGCGGCGACGCGCGTTCCGCCGCATCTGACGGTCGTCCGGGACGGTATGCCCACCGTTCAGCTGATCGGCCCCGGCTACCGGTGCCCGTCCAACGCCTTCCTCGCCGCGGCGCTGGAGCGGACGAGCACACGGTTCCTCTCCATCACCTCGGTGAACCGCTCGCGGCACCTGACCGGGGCGGCGCACGAGCCGGCCCACTGGCGGGCCGCCGGGGTGCTCGCGGAGTTCGGCCACGAGTCGGGCGTCCGCGTCCTCGGCCACGACGACGAGACCGCCGCCCGCGCCCGGCACCCCCATCACGCGCTGATGTCGACGACGGTGCTGTCCTTCCACCACGTGCCCGCGGACGGCGGCTCGAAGCCGCCCGCCCTGACCCTCGAACGGCACGGCTCCCTTTCCGCGGACCACACCCGGGCCGTCGCCGCGAACCACGGCTTCTCCCTGCGCATCGCCCCGCAGGCCGCACACAGACTCGTGGCCCGCACCTACGAGGACTGACCGTGGGCGGGGCGGCGCCCGGGGACTGCGGGCCGCCGACGCGTGCGGTCCGGCTTCGACTCCCTGCCCGGGCGATGCCTACGCCACGTCGACGCCGTATCCACGTACGAGAGCCTCCAGTCCGTGGTCGTAGCCCTGGCCGACGGCGCGGAAGCGCCACAGCGGGCCCCGGCGGTAGATCTCTGCGAGGAGCAGAGTGCGTTCGCTGGTGGCGGCGTCCAGGGTGGCCTGGGCCGTGGGCGGAGCGTCGACGCCCGGCGCGAGGGTGATCTGCACGGCTCCGACGCCACCGAAGGTGGCGGCTCCGTCGATGGCGGCGGCGACGGCGACCCTGCGGGCGCCGGCAGGGAGCGCGGCGAGGTCGACGGCGATGGTCTGCTCGGTCGGGCCGTCGCAGAGCAGGCGGGCGGCTCCGTCGGGGCTCTCCGGCGCGCCGTAGAAAACGAAGTCCCCGTCGCTGGAGACCTGCTCGTCCTCGTCGAGGACGAACGCGACGACGTCGATCTCGCAGTCCGTCTGCTGCGCCCAGGAGGCACCCACGTGCCAGTGGCCGCCGGTGGGGAGGGCGGGGAGGTCCACGACTCCGCCGCGCGGCAGGACGTCGGCCATCGCGCTGTCGCGGGCGGCGACTCCGGGTGCCTCGGGCGCGGGGGCTCCGAGCCACACCGGCGCGTGGACCGGCAGCCCCAGCGTGGTGATGCGGGTCATGCGGCGGTCGCGTTCGCCCCCGGGGAAGAGCACGACGTCGGTGACGCTCGCCGACAGGTTGATGGCGGCGGCGCCGCCCAGCTCGACGACCCGGGTCCGGGCGGCGGACGCCTCCTCGTGGGTGCCGCCGAGGACGAGGATCCGCCGCCGCCCGAACGGACGGGCGGAGCGTGCGGTCTCGGCCTGCCGGGGCGTCGGCACGCCCATGACGTGCCCGTCCACCGTCGCCGCGGGCGGGGCCGGGAGGGGTGCCGGCGAGGCCGCTTCCGCCGGTGGAGCGGCAAGCACAGGCGCCGCCGCGGATGTCTGCGACGTCTGCTTCTCATGAGGCGTTCCAGGGCGTACGTCGCCCAGCAGACCGAGGAAGGCGCGTTCGTCGAGGACCGGTACGCCCTCGGCGAGGGCGCGCCGTGCCTTCGCCGAGCCGGAGGCCGTGTCGTTGGTGACGAGGGCGCTGGTGTGTCGACTGACCGACGACATCACGTTCAGGCCGGCGGCGACGGCTCGGGCCACCAGCTCGGCCCGGGAGGTAGCGGTCTCGCCCGTGATGGCGATCTTCATGCCCTGGACGAGCGGGCCGCCGGGCGCCGGGCGGCCCGGGTTGCGGTACGCACACGGAGTCTTCGGCGGATTCGGCGCGAACCGCGGATCCTGCCGGGGCGGGCAGGGCACCAGCGGCAGCGGGAGGTCCAGCCGCGCGGCCTCGGAGAGGGAGGCCCGGAAGATCCCCGCGAGGACGCGCGTGTCGTCCAGGGCATCATGTGCCCTGGTCTGCGGCACGCCGTAGTGGGCGGCCAGGGACGCCAGGCTGAGGCCGGCGCCGGGCGGCTCGACACGCCGGTTGAGGGCGAGGGTGCACAGGCGCTGGGTGACGGGGAGATGGAGCCGGGCGCGGGCGAACTCGTGGGCCAGGAAGTCGTAGTCGAACTGTGCGTTGTGGGCCACCATCACGCGGTCCTGCAGGAGCGCGCCGATCCGCCCGGCGACCTGCCCGAAGGTCGGGGCGCCGCGCAGCCGTTCCGCGGTCAGCCCGTGGATGTGCACGGGGCCGGGGTCGCAGCCCGGGTCCAGCAGGGTGGAGTACTCGCCGGTCGGCGTCCCGTCCGGCCCGAAGGTCAGCACCGCGATCGAGAGGACCCGGTCACGCCGGGCTACCAGACCGGACGTCTCGACGTCGACCAAGGCCCAGTCGTACGCGTAGTCGGGCAGGTGTGACACGTCGAGAGCGGGGGCTACGGGAAGCATGACGGTAAGGATGATCCGGACGTGGTTGCCGGTTCAACCTGAATGCCGATTTGTCCCCGGTTCTCCGGAGAGTTCGCCCCGGGACTGCGGGCCGCCGACGCGTGCGGTCCGGCCCGGCGGCACGGGCTCTTCGAAGTCCGGCGGAGGTTTTTCGCGAGGGGATGTCGAGAACCCGCGCGCGGCTCCGTCCCAGGAGCGGAACACGGCCACAATGGGCCGTACCTCAGCGAGGAGAAGACGATGGCCAAGTACCTGCTGCTCAAGCACTACCGGGGCGCGCCGGCATCGGTCAACGACGTGCCGATGGACCAGTGGGAGCCGGAGGAGGTCTCGGCCCACCTGCAGTACATGCGTGACTTCGCCGCTCGGCTCGAAAGCACGGGCGAGTTCGTCGACAGCCAGGCGCTCTCCCCGGAGGGCACGTTCGTCCGCTACGACGGCGAGGGCCGGCCGCCGGTCACCGACGGCCCGTTCGCGGAGACCAAGGACCTGATCGCCGGCTGGATGGTGATCGACGTCGAGACCTACGAGCGCGCGCTCGAGCTGGCGGGCGAGCTGTCCGCGGCTCCGGGCGCGGGGGGGAAGCCGATCCACGAGTGGCTCGAGCTGCGCCCGTTCTACGGCGTGCGGCCCACGGCCACCGAGTGAACGAGTCGCTGCTCCGGGAGCTGGTACCCGCGGTGATCGGTGTGCTCGTCCGTCGCGGAGCCGACTTCGCGGCGGCCGAGGACGCCGTGCAGGAAGCCCTGGTCGAGGCCGTACGCGGGTGGCCGGACGACGCTCCGCGGGATCCCAAGGGCTGGCTGGTCACGGTGGCCTGGCGCAAGTTCCTCGACGCCGTCCGCGCCGACACCTCGCGGCGGCGGCGGGAGGAGCTGGTCGAGGCCGAGCCCACGCCCGACCCGGGCGAGGCGGTGGACGACACGCTGCGGCTGTACTTCCTGTGCGCGCACCCGTCCCTGACGCCGGCCTCGGCCGTCGCGCTCACGCTGCGCGCGGTCGGCGGACTGACCACGCGCCAGATCGCGCAGGCCTACCTCGTGCCGGAGGCGACCATGGCCCAGCGGATCAGCAGGGCCAAGCGGACCGTCTCCGGCGTCCGGTTCGACCAGCCCGGTGATGTGGCCACGGTGCTGCGCGTGCTCTACCTGGTCTTCAACGAGGGCTACTCCGGCGACGTCGACCTGTCCGCCGAGGCGATCCGGCTCACCCGCCAACTGGCGGTCAAGTACCACCACGAGGAGGTCGCGGGCCTGCTGGCCCTGATGCTGCTCCACCACGCCCGGCGCCCGGCCCGGACCGGCCCCGACGGCAGGCTCGTGCCCCTCGCCGAGCAGGACCGCGGTCTGTGGGACACCCGGCTGATCACCGAGGGCGTCGAGGTGCTCCAGGCCGCCCTCGCCCGCGATCGCCTGGGCGAGTTCCAGGCCCAGGCGGCCGTCGCCGCGCTCCACGCCGACGCCCGTACGGCCGAGGAGACCGACTGGGTGCAGATCGTCGAGTGGTACGACGAACTGCTGCGTCTCACCGACAACCCGGTGGCCCGCCTCAACCGTGCGGTCGCGGTGGGCGAGGCCGACGGCCCGCGGGCCGGCCTCGCCGCGCTGGAGGGCCTCGACCCGTCCCTGCCACGGCACGCCGCCGTCGCGGCCCACCTGCACGAGCGGGACGGTGACACGGTGACCGCGGCACGCCTCTACGCCGAGGCCGCCCGGTCCGCGCCCAACCTCCCGGAGCGCGACCACCTCACCCGCCAGGCGGCCCGGCTCAACGCGCAGCTGCGCGGTTGACCGGCGGCCCCGGGGCGCGTCCGGCCCGTGCGCCACTCGCCCGATACATCCCCTGACCAGCAAAAAGACCTCCCGGAGGAGGGTTCCGATCTCGCCATGACGCCGTGACTCGGCCTGCAGGCACGGAGGAGGCCACCGCGCGGGGCGGTGGTCTCTTCTCGGCTGTGCTCGGTGGGGGAGTGGGGTGATGTGTGGGCGGGTGTGGGGTTGTTTGGCCTACTGTCGATGGTCTGGTGCCGGGCTTGCGTCGGGGGTGTGGGTTGGTCGGCGATGGTGGTCGGGTGTTCGTCAGTCATGCGGGGGCGGACCGGGCGTGGGCGGAGTGGGTGGCCTGGCAGTTGGTGGATGCCGGCTATGAGGTGGAGCTGGACTACTGGGACTGGGGCGCGGGTGAGAACTTCGTCCTGAAGATGAATGCCGCGCTGGCCTCGGGGCGGATGCTGGCGGTGTTCTCGGAGGCGTATTTCGATCCGGACCGGTTCACGACCGAGGAGTGGACGGCCGTCCTCGCGGCCAAGCAGAGGCTGATACCGGTGCGGATCGACTCCGCGCCCGCCCCGCCGGTCCTGGGTCCGCTGCTCGCGCCCTCGCTGGCGGGCCTGGGCGAGGACGACGCACGGACGGTGCTCCTGCAGGCGGTGGGCGGGCCGCGCCGTCCGGACGGACGGCCCGGATTCCCCGGTGATGCGGGCCGGTTACGGGGGATGGGCGGGTCGGGTCCGCGGTTGCCGGGGAGTCTGCCGCGGGTGTGGAACCTGCCGGGGCGCAACGCCGGGTTCACCGGCCGGGACGACCTGCTGGTGCGGCTGCGGCAGGCGCTCGCGTCGGGGTCTCGGGTGGCGGTGCAGGCGCTGCGGGGCCGGGGTGGGGTGGGCAAGACGCAGCTGGCGATCGAGTACGGGCACCGGTTCGCCGGGGAGTACGAGCTGGTCTGGTGGGTCCGTTCCGAGGAACCCGCTCTGATTCCGGACCAGTTGGCTGAGCTTGCGGTCAAGACCGGAGCGGCGCAGAGCGACACCTCGCCGGCTGAGGCGTGCGCGGCGCTGGCGGAGGAACTGCGCACCCGGGGGCGATGGCTGCTGGTCTTCGACAACGCCGAGGACCCCGCCGCGCTGAGCCCCTATCTGCCTGGCGGGAATGGGCATGTGCTGATCACTTCCCGTAATCCTCGCTGGCATTCCCAGGCTGTGGCGGTGGAGGTGGACGCCTTCGCCCGCACCGAATCGATCGCCCTGCTGCGCTCCCGCGTTGCGGGCCTGGGCGAGGCCGATGCGGATCGGCTGGCTCAGGAGTTGGAGGATTTGCCGTTGGCTCTGGTCCAGGCCGCCGCCCTCCTCGTCGACGGCCTCACCGTCCCCCAGTACCTGCAATTGCTGCGGGAGCGGATCAGCGAGGTCCTGGACGAGGGCTGCCCCGACACCTATCCGGCCTCGCTGGCGGCACAGATCCGCCTGTCCACCGAGCGCCTGGCCGCCACCCAGCCTGACGCGCTGGCTCTGCTGCGGGCTTGCACGCTTCTGGCACCCGAACCCTTCCCCCTGCATGCTTGCACCCGCACCGTCACCGACCCGTCGCCGTCGCTTGCCAATCTCCTCGGCAACCCGCTCGCACTCCGCACCGCCCTGCGGGCCCTTGCTACGCAGGGTCTGGCCCGGATCCAGGACGGCACAATCCAGTTGCACCGCCTCACCCAGGCCGTGATCCGCGACCAGCTCACCCCACCCGAACACGCGGACGCCGTCCAGGCCGCCGAAACCCTCCTGACCACCGCCTACCCCGGTGGCGCAGCGGACCCTGCGACCTGGCCTGCCTGGCCCCCAATGGTGCCCCACCTGATGGCCCTGGATCCCGGCGACTTCGCCACGGCCGACGGCCGGTTCGCGGCCTGCGAGTCATGCTGGTACCTCATGGACCGCGGCAGCGCCCCGATCGCCCTGCCCCGCCTGCAACAGCTGCACGACACCTGGACACAGCAACTGGGCCCCGACCACCAGCACACCCGGTGGGCCGTCAACTACCTCGCCCGCGCCTACAGCGAAACCTTCAACCCCACGCAGGCGCGCGCCCTGGCCGAGGACACGTTGGCCCGTCGTCGGCGGGTGCTGGGTGAGGACCACCCCGACACGCTGCGCAGTGCCCACAGCCTCGCCATCGACCTGGCCGCGCTGGGGGAGGACGAAGCCGCACGCGCCCTGGCCGAGGACACGTTGGCCCGCCGTCGGCGGGTGCTGGGTGAGGACCACCCCGACACGCTGCGCAGTGCCCACAGCCTCGCCATCGACCTGGCCGCGCTGGGGGAGGACGAAGCCGCACG